>CALADF010000033.1 GCA_937890835.1 uncultured bacterium | reverse complement strand
CCGTACCCATACGCCATCGACTAGGTAGCAGACACACTTTTTTGCCTATATGCCAGCCTTTTGCCTTGCGGGGGGGACTCGAACCGGGAGGTCACACGCCGTCAAGCGGGCATGCCCGCAAACGAGGGGATGCAGAAACGCTCTGCGATGCTATTCTTCCAGAATTATATTCCTACACCCGATACGCTCGGCCCCTCCATAAGCATCTTCCAGTCGTGCGGTACACCAGCAACCGCAAGTAAATCATCATATCTCGGAAGCCTCGTGAAAAGCTCAGTGGACAATCTTTCACGGGGTGATAGCGATCCATCATCAAAGTCTACACTCGGCCCCATAAGGCGCATCAAAACGAGCGCAATATAGAATGGATTCCCATTATCAGCACTGACGCACTCTATCTTCCGAGGCATCACAGGAAGCTGAAGGCCCAGCAGCTGACCGTGATGAGCACACCTGTTTCTAACGAACGTCAAAGAAGTCATCCAACTCGTAAGAAGATCCTTGTCGACCCCGAATGAAGCGGCGATCGCATTTCGCACCGCCTTACTTCTCGTGTTTTTATACAGCTTCGAAACCATACCGAGAGGCATCTCCTCGACCGCCATCCATAACGGCATATCCGAATATCTTGATATGGCTCTCTCCTGCTGAGACCCCAAACGCATTGCGCAAGCTTTCAAGATCGATCGATACTCATAGAGGAAACCCCCGTATCTGCCCGAATCTTTAAACAGTTTCGAGTTCCTGTGGGCAAAAGCACCGTATCGGCTCGTCATTTCAATGGAATACTGAGTCCTGAGCTGAAGCTCAAAGTAGCCGATAGATTCCATGAGAATCGCTTGGAACTCCCTATCGAGGCACATAAAACCCCATACCGATCCCAGCGTGGTAGGAACCCCGATATCATTGCGCGCCACAAGCGAAATATAACCAGACAAGTGCTGGTAACCAATTCTGCCGAAAAGGAACCTCGCCGCATCCGTCTCAGCATCAGACAGGCCCTGTTCCTTGGCCATTGAGACCATTCGATCGATCGTCATGGGATCAGGCGGTTCCCCCATCGAGCGAAAGGCGGCAGAAGCAGAAACGGCCGAGGGCTTTACACACGCGTCGCTGCGGAAACCCTCGGCTCTGTTGTCCTGCACTATACCATCTTTCGACATCAAGCACCACCTACACCTCGTAATCGAACGGCATCACAGCGTACACAACCCTACCGACGACCGTAACGCCCTTCTTCGCATCTGTGGGATCGTTGTAGTCCAGGACGATCGACAAACAGGTCGGGTCGTAGCTTTCTGGTGCAAGTTCATAGCCGTTGTCCAGCTTTTTCACGTGCCTTATCGTCACGCCGACTCCGCTGACGCATATCGCATACAAACCGCGTTCGCTTATTTCCCTTTCGTCGGGATCAACCAATGCATAATATCCCTTCGGTATCTTACGATTAACGCTGTTGCCGGTCACCCTGAGCAAAAACGCATGCGGATGGCGACTCAAGACCTCGCTCGGTACGGGCATGCTCTCATCAACCCGCTGCGACTGCACAGGCTCGCCAGCCAACATCTCGTCAACCAACGGCACGTACCCAAACATAAAGATATCTTGATCGACCAATGAGGAGCGAGACTCCGCGATATCGTACCCAAGCAACGCCTCCAAAGAAACGCAGAAATATTCCGCCATCTCCTTAATCGCCGAACTATCTCGGGGCATGTTCTTGCATTGCTCCCAATTTCTATACGTGCTCAAAGGAACACCAAACCGATCAGCCGCTTCAACCTGGGAAACGCCATGGGCTTTTCTAATGTTTTTCAGCTCACGCAACATGCAATCACCACTAATTGATTTACGGTTATTTTTTTGATTATAGTTCACGTGAAAAAAATCATTAAAATATGGTCGTTTTTTTGCAAATCGAGTATTAGTAAAGAATCCCTAGAATGAAAAATGACTCGATGCCTATATCAACGAAAGGAAGACTTTTAGCAAGCCGCGCGAACCGCGACCACAACGCAAGGAAGGGCCCATCAGAAACCCGCACAACGCGATCAATAGTCTGTCTGAGTTAAAGGAAAGTGCCCGGAAGAGCGACTGGAATAATCACTATTTCGTCAACCCGTAACACTTAGATAGAAAAGCCCTAACAGATACTGAAAATCGGGGCAAGACCAGGGCAAGATGCTTTTCAAACGGTTTAGCGACAAGCTCGGCAAACGGAGGAGAAAATCCTAGCTTCCTGAACCAAGCCACATCGCACCTCTTGCTTAACACTTGCACGCAACAGCAATCAAGTGCCAGGAGCGGGCTAAGCACCTGGCACTTGACCAAGCTGAGGTAAAGCTTACACACCTCGTCTATCCTGCCCCTGACATCAGATCGGCAGCACGCGTTGCGAGAAACGGCACCTTCTCCCGTCTATAGGAAGCGTTGCCTTCCCCTTCCTCATTACGGCTAATTGCGCTTTTGGTAAAACTCATCAACGGCAGCAAAAAAAGCTTCTATATTTTCCCAAGGTGCCATCGGGGGGATATCACAGCCGGTGGAAATGACGAAATTCGGAAACCCGCAGCAGGACTCCATAACTTCGAGCGTTTTCGCACGCACAGACTCCGGCGTACCATTCTTAATCTCTCCCGCAGGATCAACATTACCCATGACCAAACAGTCGGCAGGAATGAGCGGCACGATATCCGACATATTGACAGCATTCCCAAAGTGAAAACCAGCGGCCCCAGTAGCGATCACAGCCTCGGCGGACTTCACGACTGAGCTGCCGCAATTGTGATACACCACGATAAAGGAATCATCCTGCACAGCCTCGACAACGCGTTTGACATAAGGGGTCGAAAACTCGGCAAGGAAATCGGGGGGAAGCAAACCCGCCAGCGGTTCAGCCAAAATCACACCGTTAGCACCTACTCCCTTGAAGGCTTCAACATACTCGATAATAAACTTGGCGGCTTTGTCAAGCACGGCATGAACAAGCTCGGGCTCCTCATAGCAGAGCACCATCACCTCATTCACGTCCATGAGACGACCTGCAAGGGAGAAAGGACCGATGGCGCCAGCAAGAACGGGCCGATCCTCAATCATCGAAACAGCTCTTCTGACGGCATCAACGCAAAGGCCCGTACGCCCGTCGCCAACTTTCGGAACGGACACATCTTCGGGATCGGCATCCTCGTCGATTATTGCGCCAATGACCGTGGGCACTTCGTCATCCGAGACAACGATCTTCGAACCAAACGCCTCGGCCTCCACGGACAGATCCATGAACGACACGCTCGCACCAGCATCAACGCAATCGGCCGCAACCTTCATCGCTTCAGCCTGAATCTCGGCACTTCCAATCAACTCCGCAACGGTAACACCCATCTTCTGGATGGCAGGAAAGGACAATATCGGAATAGCCCTCTTCCTGTCAGCCGCAATGACGTCTGTCATCCATTTGCCCATATCCACCGTGATACGCTCCTTCGTGACAACCAATACGCAAAAAGCTCAACGCTCTGCAGGCCGACATTAAGACCTAGGAGACGAGTTCGCATGCCTTGACGGCCGCCGCGCCAGCATCAGGGGTGTACGCATCGGCTCCGATTTCATCAGCATAGGCCTGTGTAACAGGAGCGCCGCCAACCATGATCTTGACCTCGTCT
Source organism: uncultured bacterium (assembly GCA_937890835.1). Classification (GTDB taxonomy): domain Bacteria; phylum Actinomycetota; class Coriobacteriia; order Coriobacteriales; family Eggerthellaceae; genus CALADF01. The sequence continues at coordinate 76,120 of CALADF010000033.1, read as the reverse complement.
CGCAAGCCCGCCTCCTCAATTGCCTTAACGGTCGCTGCAATTTCAGGCATGGTTGTAGTCAGAAGAGCCGAACAGCATACTATGTCGATGTCATCGTGTTCCTGCAGAAAAGAAACGAACTGCTCAGGAGCCACATCAACGCCCAGGTCGGTAACGTCGAAGCCTTTGGACTCTATCATCATGCGAACGAGGTTCTTTCCGATATCATGCATATCGCCCTTTACGGTACCTATAACGGCTTTGCCCTTTGGCTCGGCACCCGCTTCGGCAAGGTGAGGCTTAAGGACCTCGGTGCCTGCCGCCATCGCCCGAGCCGCCACCAGCATCTCGGGCACAAACACCTCGCCTGCACTAAATTTTTCACCGATGATCGACATAGCTGGCACTAGACCTAGGTTGAGGATATCGGTCGCTAGGTACCCTTCACTAAGAGCCTGCTGAACCAAAGGCTTGACTTCTTTCTTTTTACCACGCTGAACAGCACTGGATATGTCGTCGTAAATGCTCATTGCTTCCTCCAACGGTAGCTTATCATTGGTTTTTCTGCAGGGAATCTTGCTCTATTCAGAACGCTCCCCAACGATATTGCTGGCGAACCATCGTGATCATTGGTTCATATCGGCGCCTGGCACCGTTCCCACCTTCATAGGCTCGTCCGCGCGAAGCGCCATATCCTTCTTAAAAACTTCTATGTCATCGACATACTCGTTGCCATAAAACGAACGCCCGTAGATAAAGCAGTCATCAAGAGCCTTCATTACGTTAGGGGTGAGCGACACGGCGAAGGGAATGTAGTAAGCTCCCGCTTTGCCGAACAAATCAATCTTCTGCTTTACCTCAGCCATTATGGTTTCGTCAGTGGCATTGGGATCGTCGATAACGTTCTGCGCGTCAAGGGCGCCCATAAAGATGACCTCATCCTTGTATTTTTCGATCCAGTGCGGAATATCATTAACTGGCTGAACGGGATCGAGAACATCAATGCCCATACCGATAACTTCATCCACAATTCGATCTATTTTGCCACAGCTATGCTGGTCGAAAAGCACACCAATCTCATGCGCTGCATCCACCACGCGCTTCACATGCGGCCTGATAAGCTTACGCCACACTTCGGGCTGGAACATAAGATCGTTCTGAGTTCCCCAGTCGTCCTGAAAATGAACCATGTCAATGTCGTAGTATTTTTTCAGCCGCTTGATTTGCTCAATTTTGAAGTCACACAACTTCGAAAAGAATGCCTCGCATTCCTCGGGATTGGTTACCAGAGCACACAAAGCCCCCTCAAAACCCATGAGGTCATGGAGTCTCTCAAATGGGCCCGATACCATCATAGCGCACAGGACTTTCGAGGGATCCTTCGCTGGCACATCCCTCCTTGCGCACTCTTCCCAGTTGATAGCATCAAGATCAGGCCACTTAACGGCCTCCTCCCAATCCTCAATATCCTCAAGCACTGGTTCAACACCTGGCGTAACCATGGGCATCATTGGCATATCGGGGTCTTCGGTCCAATGGACGCCGAACCAGTCATAACCCGTACCGCAGCCTGGTGCACGATCACCAATAGCGCTTGGAAGCACCATTTGCAGCAAACTCGGCTGATGCGGCATGAATTCCGGCTTCTCCCGTCGCATCATCCGAAAAAAGTTCTCACGCTCGGTTATTTTTCCCACGGAGCCTCTCCTCCCTTTCTCTGCTACTCCCGTTTCTTGTCGTTATCTTCTACCGAAAACGCACGAACGTCGAAGGGCTACGAGAAATCGCGCTTCGAGCGCTCGTTGATCAGTTCGCCAACGTACTCGTAAACGCCTGGATATCCACCGACCTCAGCACCAGCTGTAAGGCACGGGATGAAACCCGTCTTGCAACTTATGGCATCAAAGGCCGCATCCACCCCCGCCCGCACCTCCTCTTTTGTCCAGTTGGGCTTGTCAATAACCTGCGATTCGATACCGCCCATGAAAGCGATCTTGCCCTTATATTGCTCAACGAGTCGGGGAATGTCGTTAGATGAGCGCAGCGTTCCTTGCCAGATATCGATTCCCATTTCCACCATATAAGGAACCAGCGTCTCCCCGAAACTGTCGGAGTGATGAACGATAAGCTCCACGCCATGGCTCTTGTAATACCCATATACCTTTTTGTACGGCTCGAGAAGAAACTCCTCGAACATGGCGGGCGCTATGAACGTAGAGGTTTGGGTACCCCAGTCGTCATGGTGAAAGATGGCGTCTGGCTTCACGTACTTGCAAATGGCTTCGGCAAGACGCATCTCCCAATCGACGACACAGTCGATAAGCTCATGCATGGCCCCAGGTTCATCGTAGAGATCCACCATGGTCTCCGTAATCTCGTGAAGATGGTGCACTCTCTCGAAAACGCCTGGTATCATTGCGCACGTTACAAACTTCTCGCGCCGATCAACCTCCCCCGCCGCCTTCACGGCTGATTCCCAAAGTGCCGGGTTGTCAACATCCCCCGGCGGAGTGACCTGGCTACGCCACTCCGTAACGTCGGTGCACACGATGTGTTCAGCGTCATGCACGGGAAAGAAGCCTGGTTGATTATCAATGACTCTAAAAGCAGCCCCCACTCATCAATCATTAGTCCGTCGCTATTCAATGCAGGGTTGAGAAGCGGGTTGCCAGGAATCATCGGAGAAAAAGCTTCGAACTGATTTACGTAGCGGTCTGGACTTCCTCCTCTAATACACTCGAGGAGGTTTTCGCGCAGAGTCAGCATACCCTCTCCTTCCTCGGACGATCCATCGCCGTCGCTGATCACGACGCCGCCATTCTAGAAAGACTGATTAAAGGAAGATATGGTAAAATTAACCAATTATTCGTATTATTTAGTTATTATTAGCATATTACTTGAAGAGGCTCCTTTATGGTGACCATCAATATGATTGCTAGCTATTTGAACGATTGCAGCCTTGAATTCATATCGCCAGACCGCTCCAAGCGCTTCTCCCACGTCGGTCTGCTCGACAACATGACATCCACCTCAGACGGCGAGCTCAACCTTCTACAGACACCCGCTACGCCTGACACGTTATACTGCGGAGGTCCCGACGAGGTCGCGTCCTTCATGATTGATCAGACTGATGCTTGGTGCCTATGCGTCTTACGAAAAGAGGACCCTTTCGACACCTGCAATGCCCCCCATAGCCACATCGTGTTTTGCCATTCCAATAAAAAACCGACCGAAATACTTGTGCGGTTGCAGAAGCTTTTTTTCACCATCAATTCATGGGTTCAGCAAATGAAAACAGTGCTTCTGCAGGGCGGAACCTATCAAAGTTTGCTCAACTGCAGCGAGCGCATTCTGGGCAATTTTATTTCCATCTCGAACTCAGAGTTCAGACTACTTGCCTACACGCAGAGCATCCCCAGCGATGATCCAGTATCGCAGGAGTTCGTGCGCCTCGGATACCATCCTTCAGAGGTCATTGAGAGGTTCAGGAAAAACGGCGTCGTAAGAGAATGGGAAACGCAAAATCGAATTAAGATAAAACCAACTGGCATCACGGCACACCCGACAATCGATTACGTGTTCCGCATGAAGGGCAGCTATTTTCTTCACGCAGTCATGCAATGCAACAACGTAGATCCCTCCCCAGCGCTGGTTGACGCTTTTCAGCTTCTCCTTGAACACATCGATTATTGCGTGAAGAGAGACTGGAACGAACGGTTCCACGTAGCTAGTGAACCATCGCGTCTTTTCGGTGACCTCATTGCCCACCGACCCATCCAAGATCGTGACCTGACGCAACGCCTAGAGAGCGTCGGCCTTGAAAGGAGGGGGGATTTCTTGCTGTTGGCCTTCCTTTTTACTGGAAGCTCATGCGAGAATCAGCTGTTCAATTATTACGCTGACCACGTGAAACAAACGTTTCCAGAATATCATGTAGGTATCAATAGTACATACGTTTTAGCTTTGAGCGCAAACGTTGACTTTCCCGAAAAGCACGAGGCTCGGTTAAGAACCTATGCAAACGCGCACTCATGCACAATAGGAGTTTCGGAACCTTTCGATAATATAGAAGGGCTCGCATTCGCATTCGAGCAAACGCGAAACGCCATAAGGATAGTCACGAATCCAAACCCCTCCATCGCGCTTTCCTTTGAAAAAGACAAGGCTGGATCCCCCATCTCTCGCTTTCGAGACTGCTTCGCTTCGTATGTGGCAGAAACGGCACGGCTAAGCAACTATCTCATTGGACACTGCGCGCAAAACGGCATCATTCACCGAATAGCTCGCTACGACGAGCAGCACAACACAAGCGATTTAAAAATTTTGTACTTTTTCTTGAAGAACGAGCGTAAAGTGAGCGCAACGCGTCAGGAGCTCTGCATGCAACGCAGCACACTGCTATACCGCATAGAAAAGCTTCAAGAACGCTTCGGATTCGACCTCGACGATGCCAACACCCGCGCCCGTATTATGATGGAATATCTCTTATACCTCGCATAATGATCTAGATGAACCTTGGGTGTGCATAAATGCATGCAACGAATCTTCGACGAGGGAAGCAACCCGATCCACCCGCACTAGACCTTCAGCTACGGCGTATCTAGTGCGTGGTATCATCCGAGGCTGACGACGGCGCAGCCGCCAGCGCGCTTAGGGGGCGTGGGTTCTCTTTCGGAAAAGCCTTCTCGCGTCCGCCGAAGCGAACCACACCGCCGTTGGCGGCAACGTGTTGCAGGAGGGGGACTGCATGATCAGCAAAGACAGCCATACGCTGCTGAAAGCAACCATCACCGTTGAGTTGCTAATAGGTCTTCTTGGGCTGACAAGCGCCATCGGGGCGTTTGTTTCTTTGCTAGTGAGCCCCCCCCCCGATCACTCCTTACCAGTCAACACAATCCTGACAAAATTCGTCGCAGCATTTGCGCTCGCCATTGGATTCCTGGTCGTCAGCTTGCTGCAAGAAAAAATCGCGCAAAACAAAAACCGAGCCCTGCTCGTAGGTGCCGCCGTAAGTGCAGCCTCCTCGACAATCCTTACAGCTGCGCATATACTCCCAAGTGAACTCACGCTTCTCCTCTCCGCAGTAACCGCGTTCGGAATAAGCGGTCTGTTCTGCTACTGGTTCTGCTGGATTTGTGCACAAAAGGCCAAATTGGCGTCTACTATCGTCTCCATAGGCATTGCGACTTCCTGCCTATTGCTCCTCGTGGGTTCATTACTTCCTTCTACGTTAGCCACGCTTCCAACCTGCATACTTTGCCTGACCTCGACAGGGGCGATGGCCGTCGTCAAATCAAAGAAAGCAACCGAGGGGAAATTCCCCACCATAGCCAACGACGATTCCGACAATCGTTCGAAGATTCACTTCACTTCAACCGTAAAGTCATCGATGGACAACCTTGGCTTCGGAATACTCTGCGGTGTCGCGATTGGCTCGAACCTTCAAATCGCGTGTCTCGCCACTGCTGCTGCCACAGCAATAGCGCTTCTTCTTCTCGGCTCAAAAACGAAGTTCCTATCAGAGAGAAGCATTTCTTCCCTCACCCCTCCCCTAACAATGGGAGCCTTTTGCGGGTTATTCGCATTTGGCGAAGTCGGGCAGGTTTTATCCGTCTGTGCACTCTCTTTGTCCTTCGTGGCGACAACTCTTATCGAGTACCTCGCCATGATAGGGCACGTTCGCATGTCCAGGCTATCCCCTCTCCGCGTCTTTGCCAAAGCAAGAAGGTCGGAATACGCCGCAACGGCCATTGGACTCCTCTGCGGCTTCTCTTTAGGAGCCTCCGCAAGCCTAGACTGGGCTCTTGCATTGAGACTCTCAATCGCTCTAGCGATTGTCTACTCTTTCATCTTCTCCTTCTTCCATCGATCACGATTTCCCGAGATTGGTCTCGAAAGCAACGACGAAGGTAGAAACGTCGGGGAGAGCTCCTGGGAGAAACGATGCTACGCCATAAGCAAAGAATGCGATCTGTCCGAACGTCAGTATGAAGTCCTCATTCTTCTGGCCCAGGGGAGAAGCGCGAAGAGCATCGAGCAGGCTCTCTCCATCTCGCTCAGCACGGCCCAGACGCACATCCGCAACATTTACAGGAAGGTTGGAGTTCATTCTCGCCAGGAATTGATCGATGCCATCGAAAGCACAAAGCTGTACGGTGAAGAATAGGGATGGGAAACGGCCCTCCGTCTTTTGCCGAGTCAAGTCATCTGCCAGATTCACTTGCGTATCCCCAGGTCAAGGATCGTAAAAAAGTAGGTATTCAGCAAAATCGACGCTTACCACGATAGCGTCGAACGCTCATCCCCCCATTTAATACGCCATAGGCGCCATTTACAGGCGCTTAAGACAAACGAAGGAGGGGGTTATGGCCGACTATCGAGAATTTCTTGAGGGCATCAACCGCAGCGCTTATCACGAAGGCGAGGTGACGTGGGAGGAGAATGGATACACCGTTACAAGAACTTACAACTATTCGGCTCCTGGTTGTCACGATTCTTGCGGAGTGCTCCTCTACACAAAGGACGGCGTTCTGGAAAAGGTTGAGGGAGACCCTCTTGACCCATATGCGAACGGAAAGCTCTGCATGCGGTGCCTCGACCTCGACGAAATGGTCAACCATCCGCAAAGACTCAAATACCCAATGAAGCGAGCGGGAGAGCGCGGGGAAAACAAGTGGGAACGCATTTCATGGGACGAAGCGCTCGATATCATCGATTCGTACATCAAAGAGGAGATAGACGGAAAAGGCCTCGGCCGTGAGTCCATTCTCGTCGGGCATGGAACGGGCAGAAACATCAACTGGCAGGTACCCTTCATTGCCGGAGCATGCTTTCGAACCGCAAACGTTGGAGGCATTTACTTCTCCGGCTGGTGGTGCTATATGCCCCGAGTCTGCGGAGCCGCAGGCCCTCTTGGCGACTACCCTATCGTAGATGCCTCCGAAACGCTTCCCGATCGCTACGCAAACGATGAGTGGAGCAATCCCGACGTTCTTGTCGTATGGGGAAATGAACCGCTCAAGTCAAATGGCGACGGGTATCTGGGACATTGGCTTAATATGTGTGTCCAAATGGGAACGAAGATCATCTCTATTGATCCCGTTCTCACCTGGTGGGGAGCCCGAGCCGACTATTGGCTGCGCCCTCACCCTGGCACCGACTGCTGCATCGCGCTTGCTTGGCTCAACGTCATCATGAATGAAGACCTTATCGACCACGATTTCGTCGATTGTTGGTGCGCCTACTACGAGGAGCTGAAAGAGCATTGTCAGCAATTCACTCCCGAATGGGCCTCTGAGATCACCTCTGTCCCCGTAGACGATATTGTCGGTTCGGCGCGCATGTACGCAAAAGCCGACAAGGGAGCTATTCAGTGGGGCCTCGTGTTCGACGCAGGCACCTCATCCTCAATGCACTGGACCGAGGCGGTCTGCGACCTCATGGCGATCTGCGGAAACATCGAAAAACCCGGTACGCACGTGCTCGCCCATAATGCATTTGATATCAATGCGGGATACTCCTCCGTCGACCTCTACGCCGACCCCCAAGCGCTCGCGAGGAAATTCCGTAAATGGATGGTTGGCGACGAAGGCCTTGACTTCGTCGGAATGTCAAACTGCGATGCAATGGCCAGTGTTTTAGAGGCGGGTAAAATTCCCGTAACAGGCGAAGACTATCCCATCAAAATGCTCTGGGCCCAAAGCTGCAACGCCCTTTCAGGACACGAAGGGCAAGTTCCTCGAGCGTATAAATACATGAGCAAAATTCCATTCATCGTATACGCCGACCCATTCATCACCCCCACTATGATCGCACTAGCAGATATCGTCCTCCCCATCTCTATGTCAGTCGAAAGAGACTCGGCTCGAACTTGGTGGACTCCCCTGCGAGCCATGAAGAAAGTGACCAGCTTCTATGAAGCTAAGTCAGATGAAGAAATCGCCCTCTGGCTCGGCAAGAGGCTGAACCCCGAGCTATTCGCTCGGTGGGAGACTGCGGAAGACCTCATCAACGACTACCTGCTCACCGACCTAGCCGTTGTCGGTCCTGACGGCAAGGTCCAGAAAGCAAACTTCTCTGCAGCAACTGACGACAACTGGGGCCACTCCTCCGTTGTCGAGGAGGGCGGACCGTCCATCACCACCAAATGTCCCTACACCTTTAGTCAACTGGTAAACGTTGGCGGTCATGCATATGACGACTGGAACGCAACATACGCAAAGCACGAAAAAGGCATGCTTCGTCCCGACGGACAAATCGGATTCAACACACCTTCAGGACGCATCGAGCTGGTTCCTTCAATTTTCAAAGCTTGGGGCATCCCTCCCTACCCCACCTACACACCCGCACCCGAAACATGGGAAACAACACCTGAAATAATGAAGGATCTTCCGTTCTACATGATCAACGGTGCCCGCTCTTACGAGTTCTTCCATACCGAGCATCGCCAAGCTCAGACCATGCGGGAATTCCACCCAGAACCCCTCGTGAAAGTAAGCCCGAAAACCGCCGAAGAATACGATCTCCACGATGGTGATTGGATCTGGATGGAAAACAACGAAGGTCGTTGCATGCAGATGGTGAAGATCTTCCCGGGAATGCCAGACGACTGCGTTTCCGCAGAGCACGGATGGTGGAAGCCCGAGACCGAAGGGGCCGCCCCGAACCTGCATCACTGCTTCGACTACAACGTCAACAACCTCACCCGAAACTTCCAATCTGGCCCAGGAGGCATCGGGTCCCCGATTAAATGCACACGCTGCCGGATCTACAAAGTCTCCGAAGGCGACGTTATGCCCGGCGAGCAAATCGTCAACCGAGGAGGTTGGCGCAACGATTACGAACCGATGAAAGCGTAAAGGAGCAGAGCCATGACCAAGGGAATCCTCATCAATTACGACTATTGCACCGGCTGCCATTCATGTGAGGTCGCATGCAAAAAGCAGCTCAATCTCCCGAAGGGAGAATTCGGAATAAAACTAAGCGAAACGGGACCCTTTGAATACTCGTCTTTAAAAGGGCACGCTCCCAAGGAGGCATGGGAGTGGACGTGGCTTCCCGTCGTAACCAAAGCCTGCAACCTATGCGAAGACCGCACGAGCGAGGGAAAGATGCCCATGTGCGTTCAGCATTGCCAAGCTTGGTGCATGTACTACGGAGAAGCAGAAGACCTCGTCAAGAAAATGGACGGGAAATCGCGATGGGCTCTTTTCACGCGATAGCAAAGCCATAACAAAACCGAAACGGATTAAAGAGGAGGGAACATGTCCGAACTCCAACAAAAAAGCAAGCAGCGTGCAATGCTCGTTCTCGTTGGCTGCTGTCTTATGCAAATGGTCGGATTGGGGACCGTGCTGAACTCATCATCGGCATTTTTCGCATTTGTTCCAGTACTTGCAGGCGTCAACATGGTTTCGTATGTCATGTGGATCAGCATGTACGGTATTGCGGCGCTCGTCGGAACATTCCTCGGAGGCATCCTGCTCCCGAAGAACACCAAGCTGTTTTTGTCCATAGACGTCGTAGTGGTAGCCCTATGCCTCGTCGGATTCACATTTGCAACACCCGATTGGACCTGGCAATTCTCAGCACTCGGAGTAGTAATGGGATTGTTCGGCGGTCAGTTCTTCATCTACGCCTGCCCGCTGCTTGTCAATTCCTGGTTTGGATCTGCAGTAGCAGGTCGCTACCTAGGAATAGCCAATCTCTTCTCGGGCGTCGGCGGTGCTGTGTTTCCCTTGGTGTTCACCCAGTTGTTCCAAGTTATTAGCTGGCAAGGCGTGTATTACGTAAACGCTGTCCTCGTCCTGCTCATCCTCGTTTTCTCTCTGACCGTGTTCTCCACCGACCCCTCAAAATGCGGCCTTGAACCTTACGGCCCCATGCTCGACAACGCCCAGACTTCAGGCTCAAAGCCAGGCGTCCCCCTAAAGTACGCCGTCGGATCTGCTGCGTTCATTATCATGATCATTGCTTGCGTGGGCTGCTCGTTCCCCGGCGGTTTCAATTCCTACATCCAAGCAAACTGCCTGGAGATCCTCGGCACCGATGCCGCAACGTTCTCGGCAACACTTATGACCTTCCTGCAAATCGGGTACATTATCGCATCGTTTGCTGGCGGATACCTTTGCGATAAACTCGGATTCAAGTCCGTCACCATTGGTCTTTTCCTCCTAACCATAGCCATGTTCCTATCATGGGCGTTCGTCGCAAAGTCTGAGATCACAATGGCAATTACAGCCTTCTTCTTCGGCATGAACAACGCCATCGTCACCATCTCCGTCCCCATGCTCGTACGAAACAACTTCGGGGAGCGTTCGTTTGACAAGATCTTATCCTACGCAATGATGGGAGTAGGTCTCGGCGGCGCGTTCGGCGCACCCATTATCGCCATGTTCTACACCTCAACGGGAAGCTATTCCGGAGCATTCACCGTCGGAGCAGCAGTGTTTGTCGTCACACTCATCCTCGTTCTCATCTCTTGCACCCTCGCCAAGAAAACACGCGATTCACACTGGCTAGCTTAGCAACCCAGGAAGAGATTAATTCATGCGCCCTTTCTACCGAAGGATTTCGTATGGCGCAGAAAGGGCGCATCTCAGAAGTGCCGATACCGTCTGATCGGCAAATACGAAAGGGGGGCAAATGAATCTGATAAAACCCCTGCGCCTAGGAGCTTTCTCGCGAGAAACGGGACTTCATCTACCAGGGCGCATGTGGTTCATGCCCAACTAAACCATCGCCGAACGAGTTCTCATTCCGTCAAAAACAGGCAAAAGAACTCAGACACAATATCAGGGGGACTTACTCATGAGCAAAACAAAGGGCATCCATTACGCATGGAAGATCATGATTGGATGCTGTTTTTTACAGGCAGGCGCACTCGGCGCGATCATGAATTCGGGCGGTATCTTCTTTGTCCCTGTTTGTGACGACCTGGGTTTCGATCGAGGCGCATTAGCCCTCTATCTCACGTTTTACTTCATAGCAACGACTTTCACTTATCCACTTGTGGCAAAATTTCTACCTCGATGGGATTTCCGCAAATTTCTGACAGGCTGCTTCCTCGTTATAGCTGCAACCGAAGCAGCCATGGGTTGCTTCACCCAACTCTGGCAGTGGTACGCAGCAGGTGTCGCGCTCGGAATCGCAGGAGCCCTCGTCTTCGTCGTAGCCTCAACCGTTCTCATTGAAAACTGGTTCGTTGCACGCAGGGGCACCGCTCTCGGCATTGCTATGTGCGGATCAGGCATAGGTGGCGTGATCTTTCCCATTCTTGGCAACGCGCTTATCGAGGCCATCGGGTGGCGTTTGGCTTACCCCACGATCGCCCTTATCATCTGTGCCTTGGTGCTGCCCTGGACAATGTTCGTGTTTAGACTCCATCCATCCGATCTAGGTCTAAAACCCTACGGGGCCGAATCTTCTGAAACCCTCGCCAACACACATCCCCAGGACGTGCCATCAGGCATGTCCTCAAAGCAAGCAATCGCCACGCTAGCATTTGTATGTGTTTTTATCTATGCGGGAATCGAGGCTTTGTTTAGTGGCTACAACAATCACCTCCCAGGCTTTGCGGAGTCGATAGGCTACTCAGCAGCTTTCGGAGCGAGTATCCTATCCGTCGCGCAACTCGGATACACCATAGCAACTCTTGTGATGGGATGGATTACCGACAAAATCGGAGTAGCAGCCTCCACCTACATCACCCTTGGGATAACGGCACTTTCGCTTATGGGGTTTATCTTCTTCCGCAGCGAAGCTCCCTTGATCATATCGGCATTCGTCTTCGGGATGAACTCCGTCATCATCACCATCTCCGTTCCAACGCTCATCTCCGATCTATTCGGAAAGAAAGACTTCGCGCAAATCCTCTCGTACTCGCGTATGTCGGGCATCATTGGATGCTTTGGTGCAGCAGCAGTAGGAGCCTGCTACGACTTCACCCAAAGCTACATTGGCTCGTTCGTCGCTGGAATCGCAATACTTGCGGCGTGCGCTGTGCTCGTAGGAATAGCGCTTTCTCAAAAGAAGAAACTCCTCACGCGTTGGGAGTAGACAATCCAATTGGACAGACACCCTCAAAAAGAGAAAGGAGGCCAACATATGGCTAATTATCAAGAATTTCTCGATAGCGTTGATCGCAAGGCATACCACGAAGGGGAATGGCGCTGGAAAGAAGGCGATTGCACTGTTACCCGAACGTACCATTACTCACCGCCTGGATGTCACACCTCATGCGGAATCCTTCTTTACGAAAAGGACGGGAAGATCGTACGCGTTGAAGGCGATCCCCTGGATCCCTGCACAAACGGCAAACTCTGCATAAAATGCTTGACTTTGACAGAATCGCTCAATCATCCCGACCGTTTAAAATATCCTATGAAACGCGCCGGCGAACGAGGCGAAAACAAATGGGAACGCATAACCTGGAACGAAGCATACGATGAGATCGAAGCCAGGGTGAAAGAAATCTGGGAGACCGACGGCGGAAATGCCATCATTTGCGTACACGGCACGGGGCGAAATATCAACTGGCAGGTGCCGTTCTTCGGCCAAGCCGCCCTCAAAACCCCAAACATATCCACTTTCGGCTTTACCGGCTTCGCGTGCTACATGCCCCGCATTTGCGGTTCTATAGCGCCTTTCGGAGATTTCCCCATTGTCGACGCGTCAGAGACGCACGCAGACCGCTACAACAACCCCGAATGGGTTCCGCCCGAGGTTCTCGTCGTCTGGGGAAACGAACCGCTTGCCTCCAACGCCGACGGATATATCGGACATTGGCTTGTGCAATGCGTGCAGATGGGAACGAAGATCATTTCAATCGACCCCCGACTGACCTGGTGGGGGGTTCGTGCGGAATACTGGCTCCAGATCCGTCCAGGAACAGATGCCGCTCTGGCGTGCGCATGGCTCAACGTCATAATCAACGAAAAGCTTTACGATGCGGACTACGTTGACCTTTGGTGCTCTGGATTTGAAGAGCTTGCAGAATCCGTAAAGGATATGACGCCTGAGCATGTTGCCAGCATCTGCGACCTCGATCCCGAAGACATCCGCGCATCAGCGCGACTGTATGGACAGGCTAAGCCAGGAGCCATCCAGTGGGGGCTTGCATTTGATCAACAGTTGTCGGCAATGGCCCTTTGCCTTGCGGGCTGCGACCTCATGGCAATCTGCGGAAACGTTGACGTACCAGGTGGAAACATTCTTGTCCACAACGCCTTTGAAATCAACGCAGGCTACGCCTCTGGAGAAAATCTCACCCCTCCCGAATGGCGCGCAAAAAAGCTCAACAACAACTTTGCGCTCAAGATCGAAGGAGGGGATTTCATCGCTCACGCCTCTTCGGATGGCCTTCTGCAAGCGATCGAAGACGGATTCCCTTACCCGATTAAAATGATGTGGATCCAGTCATCGAACACGCTTTCATGTCCAAGCCAAGACTCACCTCGAGTCATGAAAGCGATGAAAAATATTCCTTTCATCGTGAACGCGGATCCCTACATTACTCCGACGTCGGTAGCACTCGCCGACATCATACTACCCGTCGCCATGAGCGCTGAGCGCAACTCTGCCCGCACATGGTGGAGCCCGTGCAGGGCAATGGTTAAAACGGTTGACTACTACGAAGCAAAATCCGACGAGCAGATCATCCTCGACCTGGGTAAACGGCTGAATCCCGAAGTATTCGAGCAATGGGATACTGACATCGATTGGCTCAATTGGTATCTACACGACGGAACAGGCTCGTTCTCCGCAACAACCGAAGCAACCGACCAAGGCGGGGCAAAGAACTCTGGTAAAACGCTTTTCGAGCCTGATTGGGAAAGTCTCGTTAAAGACCCCTCCATGCTCGGCCATGCATACGACGAGTTCAATTCGACTTACAATAAAGCAGCAAAAGGCATGTTCCGTCCCGACGGATCCATCGGATATGGCACGCCTTCAGGACGTATCGAGCTTGCCCCCGCGCTCTTCAAGTATTGGGGACTCGAAACCACGCCATTCCATACCGAGCCCCCCGAGGGACCCATCTCCACACCCGAACTTATGAAAGAGTATCCACTCATCCTCACTTGCGGCGGCAGAAGCTTTGAGTTCTTCCATTCGGAGCATCGTCAACTGCCCACGATGAGAGAACTGCATCCTCAGCCGCTCTGTATGATCCATCCGAAAACCGCTGAAAAATACAATATCAAGGATGGTCAGTGGGTATGGATCGAAAACGATCACGGTCGCTTCAAGCAGATCGCGAATATCACACCTCGCGTCAACGAAAAGACCGTTCATGCCGAACACGGTTGGTGGTTCCCCGAGACGCAGGGAGCCGCACCGTTCCTCTTCGGCACGTTCGAGTCGAACCCTAACAACTGCACAAAAGCATTTGTGACAGGTCAAGGGGGCGTCGGATCACCCATCAAATCGATGATATGCAAGATTTATCCCGTTCGCGATGGCGACAAGATGCCGTATGAGCAAATCGCCGAAACGGGAAACTTCCCTTGGTATGAAAAAGTCGAATCCCCTCGGAAAAAAGCAATCGAAGCTTTTCATCAAGCCATGGCAGAAGGAAAGGAATACGACCCGCTGTTCAACGTCCTCACCGACCCGATGACGGGCACGCGATCCGATCTAGATACAGGTGAGGTTTACGCCTCGTAAGGCGTTACACCAAGGATAAACGAGGAGAAAGGAAGACGAGATGAGTGAAGATCTATTCCGAAAAAGGGCTGAAGTCGTTAAACTCGACACTCTTTCCGATGTGAACGACATCGGAAAACCCTGGCGCTGGGAAGAAGACGGGCTCACCGTCACTCGCACAAGCCCCTGGTCTCCCCCGGGATGTCACCCAGTTGGATGCGGGCTCAAGCTTTACGTCAATGACGAAGGAAAGCTCGTTCATGTCGAGGGCGACGAAAACAATCCTGTAACACAAGGACGACTCTGCCCGAGGTGTATCGCCCTTAAAGACTACATCTACAACCCTGCCCGCATCCTACACCCCATGAAGCGCGATCCGAAGGAGCGAGGCAATGCGGACGCGTGGAAGCAGATTTCCTGGGACGAAGCGTTCGACATCATCAAGGAGGAATACGACCGCATCACCGCGCAATACGGAAGGGAGTCCATCGTCGTTTTCGCGGGAACCGGCCGCGAGGGCGGCACCTTCGCTCCTTATGGAACCATGTGCTTCGGCACGCCGAATTTCTGCTATTCGCAATCTGGCTATGCATGCTACACGCCACGACTGGCGGCAATCGCCTATATCGGAGGAACGACTTATCCTGAGTGGGATTACGCTGGAGCTCTTCCAGGTCGATGGGACGACCCTCGATATGATCTCACCGAAGTGCTTGTGGTTTGGGGTAAAGCTCCTCTCGAATCAAACCCCGACGGCTTCTTCGGACATGCTGTTGTCGACGCTATGAGACGCGGGACTCGACTCATCGTCATCGACCCCCGCGTCACCTGGCTCGCCTCACGCGCCGACATTTTCCTTCAGCTTAGAGCCGGAACCGACACCGCGTTAGGCATGGCCATGCTCAACGTCATCATCAACGAGGACTTGTACGATCACGACTTTGTCGAATACTGGTGTTACGGATTCGAGCAGCTCGCCGAGAGAGTGCAGGACATGCCCCCTGCAAAAGCTGCCGAGATCTGCGGAGTTTCAGAGGATAAAATCATAGCGGCCTCGCGTATGTACGCAAAGGCAAAGCCTGCCGCCATCCAATGGGGACTCGCAGCAGATCAGAAAACCAACGGTATGCAGCAAGGCCAAGTAACCGTCGACCTCATGGCAATCACGGGCAATCTCGACGTTCCTGGTGGTCAAATTCTTCCAGGAACGGGCGCAGGTCACAACGAATCGGGTTTTGGCTTCGAAAAAGGCGTTGGCGAGGATCTGCAAAGAAAGATGGTGGGTCTCGCCGAGTATCCCGCATACTGCATGATCATTCTCAATGCCCATGCCGATCTGATGCTCAAAGCGCTCGAAACCGGCGAGCCCTACCCCATCAAAATGGGCTTTTACGCAGGCAACAACCTCATGAGCTGCACTTCTATGGAGCCCAAGCGCTGGCATGACGCTATCGTGAAATCCCTTGAGTTCTGCATTGGTTTCGACACCTTCATGAATCCCTCCATCGAAGCATCGTGCGACGTCTTCCTACCTCTTAAAACCGTTGCGGAACGCGAGGGCACGGTTTTCACCCATTATGCGCCGTGCACCGTAACCGCAGGCTTCATGAATAAAGCCATTGAGGTGGGCGATTGCCTGACCGACTACGAGCTCTGCTACGAATTGGGCCGAAGGCTTCGCCCAGAACTGTGGGAGAATGAATTTAAGTTCCGTAGTGCCAAAGAATTCATGGAGGCTCTGCGCCTTGGAAAACGCGAGAATGGCTCCTATTTTGAAGAAGTCGCGAAAAACGTGGTGTGCCAAATCCCCGTTGAGTACTACAAGTATGAACGAGGTGAAATGAGAACTGACGGAGGGCCTGGTTTTGCCACCCCAACTGGACGAATCGAACTGTGGTCTACCGCGTTCAATCAATTCGGCGAAGACCCTCTCCCCTACTACGAGGAACCAGAGTTCGGCCCTTCAAATCCCGAACTCATGGAGGAGTACCCCTTCATCTTGACAACTGGCGCACGCACCACCGCGTTCTTCCATTCCGAGCACCGTCAAATTCCGCGTTTACGAGAGCTCAATCCCGACCCGATCTGCGAGATCAATCCTGCATCGGCGGCGAAATACGGAATCGCAGATGGTCAATGGGTGCGTTTAACCAGCCCCTTTGGAGAGTGCGTCCAAAAAGCCCGCGTGAGTGAGATCGTAGACGAAAAAACGATCCATGCGCAGCATGCCTGGTGGTTCCCCGAGGAGGATGGCAACGAGCCTAATCTGTACGGAAATTTCCGCTCAAACATCAACAACCTTCTCCCCAATTTCCATTTCGGCAAACTGGGATTTGGCGCGCCCAACAAGTGCCTCGTATGCAAAATCGAACCGATTGCAGAAAGCTACGACACGGACATGAGCTTGGTTTGGGACAAATTCGGAAAGCTGGTGTAAGCGATGACGACATACGGACTTCTCTTTGATTACGAGTACTGTACCAACTGCGGATCATGTCAGGTGACATGCCAGGAAGAACACGATTACCCCGTAGGAAAAACGGGAATCAAAGTACTCACCGATGGTCCCTGGAAAATCGACGAAGAGCATTACAACTTCAACCATTGGCCCGTGGTCACCGATTTATGCGACCTGTGCGCAGAAAGAACCGGACGCGGCAGGGAGCCGATGTGCGTCCACCACTGCCTCGCAAACATAATCAGCTACGGACCAGTAGAGGAGCTCTCGGCAAAATTAGTCGAGAAGCCCAAGCAGTTTTTAGTTGTACCCGAGTTTAATCCCATCGCCACTCGTCCTGCATTTGCTCCAAAGGGTACAAGCTCCCACAAGGCCGCCCATATCGAAGTTGAAGGAACCGGTAAAGCAACTTACGCCGTCCATCGACACGACACAAAGGTCGGGGAACTCGACGAGAACGAAGGAACTGCTCTGTAAGTAAGTTCCAGCATGTTTCGCGGGGGCTCATTTCAGCCCCCGCATTTTTTCAACGAAAGTGAGAAGAAGATGAAAGCGAGCCTGGGAAAAGTCGTCAGCATTCAGTATTCCGGCGGTATCAAGGGAGAGGCTATCGTCGACGAAGTAATGGGCGATGACTTTCTAACCGTCATGATCGGCGACATGAAGCTCCCCCGAGGAATCGAGCAGGCACTAGAAGGGATGGAGCAAGGAGACAGAAAAACTGTCGAAATTCCGCCAGATCTTGGCTACGGCCCCTATCAAGATAATCTAGCCCAGTGGTATCCCAGAATTATGTTGAAAGACGGATACGAACTCAAAGAAGGCGACTTCCTCTACTGGAGCAACCCCCAAGACGGTAGCCGTAATCCTGCATGGGTTACCAGCACAACCGAAGATCAAGTGCGCATCGATTTCAATCATCCCTTTGCAGGCAAAACGCTCGAGTATGAAATCAAACTCATTGATGTGAAGTGAGGAAATGAGATGTGCTACCCGTGCACGCATTGCGGACGATGCGGAAAGTATCATCCAGACAGCCCTTACTACACACCACCAGCGGGCATTCCTTGCCTTGAATGTGGAAATCCCATCGATCCTGTTACGGGTATTTGCGATAACTGCGGAGCTGTGGCGTTTCTCCCTCCAGGAAAAAGAGAATCGGGCGTCAACAGCAAAGCAGAAGACGTCCCTTCAGCCTGATGACATCACGCGATGCCATCAGGCTGATAATCCTAAGATTCCGCTGACGCATCCCACGCAAGCCCAGTATGGGGCTGAATTCATCATCTCCCCTCGCCGTCTACGGCCGCGCTTCGCGGCGAGCCGCTTCGAGAACCATGCCCTGCAAGATGTCGGACTCGCTCACGGTGAACTCACCGAAGCCGCCCGCCCCCATGACCTCTTCTAAAATAGCAAGGCCCGCGCAGATGACGGGCGCGCGCTTCGGGTCGAGGCCGACGACCCGCTCGCGCTCCTCAAGCGGAAGCGCGGACAGCCGCGCGTTGATGGCGCGCAGCTCGTCGAGGGAAACGCGCGAGCCGTGAACGCGGTCGGAATCGTAGACGGCCATCTCCTCGTGGACGCTCACGACCGTCGTCGCCGTGCCCGCGACCGCGATCATGCGCGCGATCGGCGGAAGGTCTTCGCGGGCGAAAAACCCGTCGAAAAGATCGCGCATCCACGCACGGGCACGCGCCATCTCCTCGGCGTCAAGCGGATCCGCCGAGAGAAAGCGCTCGGTCACGCGTCTGCAGCCGACATCGAAAGACTGCGCCCGCACAGGCTCGCCCCCCGCCCTGCCCGCGATGAGCTCGGTAGATCCGCCGCCCACGTCCACCACGAGAATCATCGGCGGCTCGCCCTCGTCAGAGCAGGCGAAATCCGCCGAGGCTCCGCGAAACGAGAGCGCGGCCTCCTTCTCCCCGGGAATCACCGCAAGCTCCAGGCCGCGACGCGCCAAAAGATCTGCGAACTCGTCGGCGTTTTCGGCGTCGCGGGCAGCCGAGGTGGCCACGACCGTTGTCGAGAGAACCGGATGATCGGGGGCGTCGCAAGACGCACGCACCTCAAGATACCGATCGACCGCACCCGCGACACGCTCCATGGCCTCAGGCTTGAGCACGCCCGTCGCGTCGACGCCCTCGCCCAGGTTGACGATCTCGTAACCCTTCGCCACGGGAACCACGCGATCGCCGAGCACGTCGGCGATGAGCATACGGCAGGTGACCGTCCCGATATCGATGGCGGCGAAGCGTCCGGCATCCGCTTTCATCACAAAGCCCCTTTCATCGAAAACGGCGGCCCCGAATCGAAGCCGCCGTCATGGTGCGCACGTTCGTTCGCAACTCGCCCGAACGCCCGCCAATCGCAAAGCGCGAAAGCAGACCGACCGAGTCGCGTCACTTCACCCCGAAGATCGGATCGAGGATCTCCGAGTACCACGTCTCGGGCGCTTCGATGGTCCCAGGGACGATGTTGGCGGTGAACGTGGAATCGTCCTCAGCCGCGTCAACCCCCGTGACGGTTGCCATGCTCTCGCCCTCTTTCACCCAGCCGAACTCCTCACGAGCGCGATCTTCAACGCCCGAGCTCGTCGACAAGGAATCGACCTCGTTTTGAATGGCGCTGTTGCGCTGCTCGATGGCCGCGTACTCTGCCTGAAGCCGATCGCGCTCGCGGATTTCCTGATAATACTGCTGAGCGGGACCGTACAGCATCACGCAGCCCACGACCAGGCACGCCATCACGGCAAGCCCTGCCGCGGCGAAGCGGGGGAGCCTGCGCCCGCGCTTCGGGGAGGTCTTCGCCGACGAAGATCGGCTGCCGCCGCTCGACGGGTCGTCCTGCATGCGCGCGGCCTTCTTGTGCTGAGTGCCCATCTCCCCTTTGTAAACGGCCGCGCGAGGACCCACAGGCTCCGCGCCCTGACCCGACGGGGAGCCGTATTGGCGGTTGAATCGCTTGTCGGCCTTCTCCTTCGCACGGGCGCGTTTAGCCTTGTCGCGCTTGGAGAGGAGCTTCGAGCCGAGCGAAGACCCGCGCTCGGGCTCGTCCTCGAAAGCGGCGTCCTCGATCTCATCGACGCCACGCGCATCGAACACCGCGCGATCGAACCTGTTACGGCGCGACGTCTCGGAGCGAGAAGGGGAGCCGAACGGCTCCGCCGGCGCCGAGCGACGACGCGCGCCCGATCCGGATGCAAGGTCAATGCGTGTTGACGAGGAGGCTCCGCGGCAAAAGCCCGTCAACGCATCCGTCGATTGGCTACGACGCGCCCTGCCCTCCGCGCCCATGCGGACGTCGCGGGAAGATCGAGCGGCGCCGCGCGCGAAGTCACGAGCGAAATCCGCGCGATCGGACGAAGGCGATCCAACTCGACGCGAAGAAGCCGACGATGCGCCCCCCGTGGCCGAATCGAGCGTGCGGCGGGACGGACGGACCGGCTGAGACGCGCGACCCCGTTGCGCACGGCGGGCGTCGTCGAATGAAACGATATGAGATTGCCTCGTCAAGGGAATTGCGCTCCTTTTGCATGGTGTTCGTTTACGGTGTGTGTATGCCCAAGAGCGCAATAAGCATACCACAGAAAAGGGGGCCTCGCGGCCCCCTGCACAACTATCAGAGATTCAGCTTCTTAACGAATTCAAACCACTTTTCGAACGACGCATCGCTGATCGCATGCTCCATCAGGCAAGCCTCGCGATCCGCGTCTTCCTCGGACAGGCCGATCGCCTTGGTGAGGAAGGTGAAGAGCATCTCGTGACGCTCGAGAACCGAGGTGCCGTAGGCGTAGCCCTCGTCGGTCAGCGTGATGTCCCCGTAATAGGGCTGCTCCGCGAGCCCCTTCTCCTTCAGCACCGACATGGCTTTGTTCACGGAAGCCTTCGAAACCCCGAGCTTGGCCGCGACATCAACCGAGCGTACCGATGTCTCAGTGGTCGCACCGAGCATGACCATCGCTTCGAGGTAATCTTCATGAGACATGGACATCTTCTCCATGGCGGCCTCCCATCAGGTTGAGTGCAGCCTATGGTACCACAACGTCTCGAACGGGCGACTCCACCGGCCCCCCGCCAAACGACGCTGCGGGAATCCGCCCGCGGGCCCTTTGCCGACGGCCCCGCTAAACGGCGGGTCTTCGGCAAAGGGCCGGGACGTTTCGCCGCGGTGAAACCGTCGGCGGAGGCTCGGAGCGTTTCGCCGCAGCGCTTCACAACGGCGTTTCGAACCCGACGCGCTACTTCAGCGCTTTATCCAAATCGGCGACCATCTTCTCGGCGTCGGAGCATGCGCACCCCGCCGAACACGACCCGCCGCATCCATCCCCGCATTTATCCGAGCAGTCGCACAGCCCGCGGTTGGTCATGCGGCGAACCGCCCACACGGCCCACGCCACCAGACCGGCGAGCATCACGATCGTGCTCGGGGTGAAAATGATCTCTCGCATCGCTTCCGCCCTTCTCTACGCCGCGTTCTTCTCGGCTTCGAGCTTGCCTGCAGCGTTTTTCCCCTCGAACTTCGGCGTGGGCCTGAACAGCTGGAACAACATGGCGGCGGCAACAACGACGGCCACGACGGTCCACGCGCTAAAGGAGACCTCGCCGGTGATAAGCCCGCCGAGCTGGTAGATCATCAAGCCGACGCACCACGCGAATCCGCACAGGTAACCGATGGTCGCCCAGGTCCATTTCGCCGAAGCCATCTGACGGCGAATGGTGCCGATGGCCGCGAAGCACGGCGCGCACAGAAGGTTGAACGCGCAGAACGCCATGATAGCCACTGAGGATCCGCCCATCATGGTGGCGAAGGAGGCCCACATGGAGGGATCGGCCTCGCCGGCATCTCCCAAGCTGGTCAAGATGCCCACCGTCGCCACGACGTTCTCCTTCGCGACCAATCCGGTGACGGAAGTGACCGCAGCCTGCCAATCGCCGAATCCGAGGGGCGTGAAGATCCACGCGAGCAGGTTGCCCAAACCCGCCATCAGGCTGTACTGGATGTAATCATCCATCTCGGGATCGAGCAGACCGAAGGAGCCCTCGTACATCCCGAAGTTCATGAGGAACCAGATGACCATCGAGGACAGGAAGATGATGGTTCCCGCCTTGACGATGTAGGACTTCACACGCTCCCACGTGGCGAGCAGGACGTTTTTCGCCGTCGGGATGTGATACTGGGGAAGCTCCATGATGAACGGCGCCACCTCGCCCGCGAACGCGCGCAGCTTCTTCAGCATGATGCAGCTGACGATAATGGCGGCGAGCCCCATGAAGTAGAACACGGGCGCCACCCACCACGTCGAGGCGTAATCGCCGCCGGCGAGCGCCCCGAACACGAGCGCGATGATGGGCATCTTCGCACCGCAGGGGATCATCGTGGTGGTCATGATGGTCATGCGGCGGTCTTTCTCGTTCTCGATGGTCTTAGTGGCCATGACCGCGGGCACACCGCAGCCCGAGGCGATCAGCATCGGGATGAACGACTTGCCCGACAGGCCGAAGCGTCTGAAGATGCGGTCCATGATGAAGGCGACGCGTGCCATGTAGCCGCACCCTTCGAGGAAAGACAGCATGAGGAACAGCAAGATCAGCTGCGGGATGAAACCGATGACGGCGCCGACGCCGGCGATCACACCGTCGACGATGAGACTTTGCAGCCAGTCGGCGCAGCCGATGGCGGTAAGCGCGTCGGAGACGACCGGCGTCAGGCCGGGAATCCACAGGCCGAAATCAGCGGGGTCAGGCTCCTCCTCGGCGAGGACGGCAAGCGCCTCCTCGCTCGCGCCCGACTCTTCAGCCGCCGCGACGGACTCCTCCCACGCGCCGACGGCCTCTTCGTACTGGGCGCCTCCCGTGTAGAGCCAGCCGTCGCCGGAGATGCCGTCGTTGGCCCAGTCGGTGACGACGCCGCCGCCGACGCTGACCGCGATGAAGTACACGAGGAACATGATCGCGGCGAAGATGGGAAGGCCGAGCACGCGGTTGGTGACCACGCGGTCGATCTTCTGGGTGGTGGTCATGCCCTTCGTCGACTTCACGACGCACGCATCGTGAACAGCGCCGATGGCGTCGTAGCGCTCGTTGGTGATGATGGACTCGGCGTCATCGTCGAAGGCGTCTTCAGCAGCCTCGCGGATGGCGTCGACCTTCGCGAGATCGGCGGCGGGAAGGCCGAGCGCGTCGATGGTGAGCTGCTCGCCCTCGAACAGCTTCACCGCATACCAGCGCGCGCGATCGGAGCCC
The DNA here is from genome assembly GCA_937890835.1 of uncultured bacterium. Taxonomy (GTDB): domain Bacteria; phylum Actinomycetota; class Coriobacteriia; order Coriobacteriales; family Eggerthellaceae; genus CALADF01. The sequence continues at coordinate 52,795 of CALADF010000033.1, read as the reverse complement.
ACGCGGCCGTCGAGAACGTCGATGACCTTTGCGAGGGCGAGCTCGACGTCGTCGCCGAAGCGCAACGGCGATGAAGCCGGCGCGCCGCGCTTCGCGGCGGCGAGCGCCTCGTCGACGACCTCCTGCATACCGCGGCCCTTGAGGGCCGAGGTCGTGACGACGGGGCACCCGAGCATCTCGGAGAGCTTTGCCACATCGATGCGGTCGCCGTTCTTCTCGACGAGGTCCATCATGTTGAGGGCGACTACGACAGGCAGGCCCAGGTTGATGATCTGCGTGGTCAGATAAAGGTTGCGCTCGAGGTTGGTCGCGTCGACGAGGTTGACGACGACGTCGGGCGCGCCGCTCATCAGGTAATCGCGCGTGACGATCTCCTCGGGCGAGTACGGCGAAAGCGAGTACACTCCCGGCAAGTCCGTGATGGTCACGTCCTTGTCGCGATTGTACTTGCCTTCCTTCTTCTCAACCGTCACGCCCGGCCAGTTGCCCACATACTGGTTCGCGCCGGTGAGCTCGTTGAACATGGTCGTCTTGCCGCAGTTGGGGTTGCCGGCAAGAGCAATGTTGAAACCCATGGCCCAACTCTCCTTTCATTTCTTCCTTAAAGCGTTGATCTCGGGGGCGAGGCGCCGTCCGAGCGGCGTAAGAAGTTAACGTATGTTAACTACGGGGGATTGAAAAAGCGCCGAAAGGCGCTAGCGAGGATCCGACGAGGTCGCTAGCTTACAAGCACGCGCTCGGCCTCGTCCTTGCGCAGGGAAAGCTCGAAACCACGCACCGTGACCTCGATGGGGTCGCCGAGCGGGGCGACCTTGCGAACGTAGACCTCGGTTCCCTTGGTGATGCCCATGTCCATGATGCGGCGCTTCACCGCGCCCTCCCCCGTCAAACGACGCACGACAGCGGCCTGGCCGACCGCGACGTCGCGCAGCGTTTTGCTCTTCTGATCTTGCTCCATGTTCCGATAAACCTTTCTCCGTAAAGCGCATGCGGGCGTGCGATGACCACGACGACGCGAGCGTCCCGCTTTCAAGCCCGGCGTAAAACCGCGTTTCGAATGTCGACCTTGGGACGTCCCGCTTCGCCCTCCTAGCAGGCGATGATCTTCGAAGCGACCGATCGATCGAGCGCCACCTGCGCGCCTTTGATCTCCACGATCAGGTTGCCTGATTGCTCGGTCACGACGCGCACCTCGGCCCCCTCGATGAACCCGAGGTTCTCCAGATGATGATGCACTTCTCCGCGCCCGCGCACTTTCACGATTCGCGCCGAATCGCCTGCGCGCATGAACGTCAGCGGCATCTGCTGCACACGAACCGCCGCCTCGCCCTTCGAGCACATTCCCGCGTCAACAACCATTGCGTTTTGCATGTTCCGTCCCATCGACGCCCGTTCCGTTAACAAGAGTATTCTATGGCAAACTTTTCCGAAAAGGAACCCATGTTTAACTTTTTTTGAAGAAATTCCGGAGTGCAATGCTTAAAACGGTCGAGACGCCCGAACGGAGCGCGAGCGCGGGCGGGTGGTCAGGCGAAACGCAAGGACGCGCTTTCCGCGCGCGCCCAAGCGCAGATCACCGCGCCGGATGCGCGGACGACGCGACGACCGCCGGCTTCGCGCGCATCCAGCGCAGGCTATCGGTCCCCCGAGTCGTTAGAGCACGCCAACCAGCCGTCGGCTCCGCGCCCGTCCGCGCGCAGGCTCCGTTACGAAGGCGAAGGCGCCGCGAGCGACGTCGACCACCGTTACGAGATCGAAGGCGCCGCATCCGGCGCAGGCTTCTCGCAAACGCACGACCACTGATTTCCCGTCGAACGCGCATAAGGGCAGCCCACGCAGCACTCCTCGTCGCACAAACGATGAGACGTCATGTCCTCCTCAACCGCCCCGCGCACGACAAGGTCAGCCCGAGCCCGGTCGACCGCAGAAGCGAAATCCCCGCCCGCACGCACCTCTTCCTCCACGTCCATCGCCGCCAGCGTCATCGCCGCCAGCTGGCTCATGCCGAGCGCAGTCGGGTGGGTGCCGTCGCTCGCGTCGTAATCGAAGCCGAGCGCCGCCACATCCGCCACGAAACACGACGTCGCACGAGCCGCATCGCGAATCTGTTTGTTGTAGTCCTCGATGTCGAGACCACGCAGGCGATAGCAGAAAGAAGGGCGCGCCAGATCATGCGCTCTTCCGGGAAGAAGCGTCATGCACCACACCCGCGTATCGGGATATGCGATGCGCAAGGACGAGAGCATGGCGCGATATGCCGAGCCGAACCTTGTCGCCGCACCTGCGGGCGCACGCCCGGCAATGCGCTCGGGGCGCGCGGAAAGATCCAGGTCGACGGGCGTGGCTGCGGAGCGACCCGCCGCCTGAGCCTCGGCGCCTCCCCATCCGTAATCGTTGATGCCGATGAACACGATCACCTCGTCAGGCGCCTCGCCCGCAGGACCTGCGACCTGATCGATGCGACGGGACGAGCACGCCGCGGGAAAGCCCGCCCCCTCGACCATCGACCCCGAGAAAGAGGCGTTCGCAAGCAAGCTGCCGCCCAAACGATCGACGACCTTCGCCCACCACGTGTCCGCAACTGCGAGGACGCCCGTGCCCTCGAGCCGCTCCCCTTCGTAGTAGACGTGGTTCTCCGCGGGCACGAAGCCCGTAAACGTCGAGATGGAGTCACCGAGAATCGAAAACGTGCGCATCCGCACAGCACCTCCGTCACCTTAAGCCGCCCGACGGTCCTCACCTCGTTGCGCTGGGCGAAAACATCACGCGGGCAAAACATGCACTCTTCGGCGCTCTAGTATACTGAGCGTCAACTGCATCTCGGGAGAAAGAGCCTCATTCATGCTGCAAAAAACCGATCGAGCGAACGCCTTCGGCACCAACCGATACATCGACACGCGCGGCGTCTGCGCCGAGCCCGTTCCCTTCACGCGAGCCGTCATCAACGGGCTTGCTCAGGGCGGCGGTCTCTACGTCCCCGAAGAGCTTCCGAAGCTGCCCCTCGAAGATATTCTCGATCTGGCGAAGCTCCCCTACCGCGAACGCGCCGCGGCGATTTACCGAGCGTTCAACATCGACCTCGGCGACGAGCAGATCTCATCGCTCATGCGCGCGGCTTACGGCGACAATTTCGATGACGAGCGCATCTGCCCGATAACTTCGCTCGACGAAAACACCCACATCCTCGAGCTCTGGCACGGGCCCACCAGCGCGTTCAAAGATATGGCGCTGCAGTGTCTGCCCCGCTTCTTCTCGGCAAGCGCCGCGAAGCTGAGAGACGAAGGCGCGATCGACCACGATTTCTGCATCCTCGTCGCCACCTCGGGAGACACGGGCAAAGCAGCACTCGAAGGGTTCAAAAACGTCGACGGCGTCTCCATCGGCGTGCTGTTTCCCGACGGCGGCGTGAGCGACATCCAGCGCAAGCAGATGGTCACCACCGACGGACGCAACGTCTCGGTCTGGGGCGTGCGCGGCAATTTCGACGACTGCCAAACCGGCGTCAAGCGCGTGTTCTCCGACGACCGCTTCGCACAGCAGCTCCTCGACGAGCGCAAGGTCGCGCTGTCGAGCGCCAACTCCATCAACTGGGGACGCCTCCTTCCGCAGGTCGTTTACTACGTGTCAAGCTATGCGGAACTCGTCGCCGCAGGCAAAGTGGAAGCGGGAAGCCCCATCGACATCTGCGTGCCCACCGGCAACTTCGGCAACATCCTCGCCGCGTGGTATGCCAAGCAGATCGGCACGCCCATCGACATGCTCTTGTGCGCGAGCAACGAAAACCGCGTGCTCGCCGACTTCATCAACACCGGCACCTACGACATCGCCGATCGCCCCTTCGTGCTGACCCCCTCCCCTTCGATGGACATCCTAGTCTCGTCCAACCTCGAGCGACAGCTTTTCGAGCTGACGGACCGAAACGCGCAGAGCATCGCCGCATGGATGAGGGATCTCGGCGAAAATCGCCGCTTCCGCGTTGACGAGAAAACGTTCGCGCGTCTGTGTGAAACCTTCGCCGCCGACTCGATCGACAACGAGCAATGCCTCGAAACCATCAAAGACGTGCTCGAAACCTACGACTACCTCATCGACCCCCACACCGCCGTCGCCTTCGCCGTCGCCCGGAACATCCGAGGAACCAACCCGGTTCTCATCGCCAGCACGGCGCACTGGGCGAAGTTCGGAGACAACGTCTACCGCGCGCTTCACGACATGAAACCCGGCGAACCGCTCCCCGATGACGTGGCAAAACTCACCGGCTGCCAGCTCAACGAGCTCATCGCCGACGAGACGGGAAAGCATGACGTTCCCGCAGGATTGTCCTCCCTCGACAAAATGGACGTGCGCTTCTCCGCCATTATAGACGGCGATGTCGAGAGCATCGAGGCCGCAACGATGGTTTTTCTCAGCAAGTAACCGCAAAACGTGCGAAAATGTGCGACGATAGCAAGCGGCCTGAAACACCGAGCTGCCCGTTTCGGCCCATCTAAACGACTCGTCGAGCCTACCGCCTCCCCGCGGTCGCTCGGCTCGACTTTGCCGGTCAGACATGCGAAGGGACACGTATGGACTCGATGAACAAGCTGAAATCACTCAACACCGTCGTCAGGCTCTCCGTCAAAAGCGGCGATGCCGAACAAGGTTCCATGTTCGGCAGGGGCATCGCCAACCTTTGCCTCGGCGTGCGCGAACACGGCTCGCTTAACGCAGCAGCGAAGAGCATGGGCATGGCTTACAGCAAGGCTTGGCGCATCATCAAGGACACGGAAGTGGAGCTGGGCATCCAGCTGCTCAACCGAGACGGCGCCCACGGAAGCCAGCTCACCGAGGCTGGAGACAAGCTCCTCGACACCTATATCGCCATCGACGAGAAGCTCCAGGAGGAAGCCCAGCGCATCTACAACGAGATGATCGGCTAGACGAGGCATTCTCAATCGACATCGCCGAACAGATCACCGTCACCGTCTTCCCGCGAAGGCGCGCCTCCCGCAGGCGCGCCTTCTTCGTTTCGCACACCGCCTCCACCCTTCGCGACCCCATGGGTCGGGGTCGTGCGAGGAACTAGCTCCATCGACCACATCGTCCGATCATCGCGATAATCTCGCACCTCGACCCTCACGAGAAAGCCGGGAGGATCCTCCCCTCCGCGACGGGCACTGCACCCTTCGCGACGAGGACTGCCTTCAAGCGAAACGCTCCGAGCCTCTTCGGGCAAACCATCCTCGCCCTCGAATCGGTGCATGCACCCGTAGCAAACATCCATATCGTCGAACAACGTCGACTTGCACACCGGGCAAATCTTCATCACTTCACCGCCTTTCCCCGTGAGGGAACGCCGGCCCCGCCATTCTCAAGCCGACTTTATCCCCCTCCTGAAGCCACGGGCCTTTGCGAGCCACGCGTTCAACGACCATTGACGCGCCAGGACAGCGAATCCTTCGCCATCGCCCTACGTCCCGCGACACCCGCACCACAACGCCGTCCGCATCGAGAAAAGCTATGTCGAGGGAAACACGCATCCCGAACGTATGAACATCACGGCAAGGCGCAATCAGCAAAGGGCTCAACTCGTCAGGGTTCTCGAGGAGGCCCACGAGCCGAGACCGATGCGTCACGGCGAGCTTCACCTCCCCGCCGATCAACGTTGCATCTGCAAGACCACGCTTGTCGCGTCGCCCGCGCTCACGCACGAAACCATCATCCATCGACACGTCCCTTCATCTTTGCCAAACGTCGCCGTACCCTCAACGCCGCTTTCAAATCCCGTCCAGCCCCGCGAGGAAAACAAGGAGCAAAGCCGGCTGAGCTCCTCTCCAGGAGAGAGATCCGACGAGAAGCCCACCACCGACCAGTCGTCGCTAGCCAAAACGTCGGAGAGATCGGCGGTGGGGCAGACCTCCTGCTCGAACCACGCAGGCGCGGTCGTCCCCGGACGCACCTCGGAACCAACGCCGGAGAGCGCGTCAAAAACCACTTCGTCTCGAGAAGCCTCGGCATCTTCCGCCGAGGCGGCGGGCAGCAGGACCGAGAAAACCTGATCGATCGCACTCGCCGCCGACCCCGCGTGCGTCAAACCGAGAAACGACGCAAGGGCGTAAAAAGGAAACGGGGCGATAACGAACGCGAGCGTTATCCGCATCGCGCGCCGTGCACGCCGCCGACCCTCGCCCGCATCGTCACCGCCGGAGCCGAGAGGGGCCCGGCGGCCGACACGACGCCTGCCGCCGGCCGAGTTGCGCCCCCTCGTCTCGCGAAGGCACGTTCTCCCATCGCCCGAAAACATCTGCTCCAACCCCCTCATCTTGCGCAATCCGAAAACCACTCGCCCGCAGCTTCAAACGAACATCCCCGGCTTGTAACGATCGACCGTCAGCTCCACCGCGTGCGTCAGGACCGGCAGTTGAACCCCGAAGACCTCGTCGCGCAACCCCATGCCGAAAAGCCCGGGTCGAAACCGCAGCACCAACTCAAAAGCCGCATGGCCCGAGTCGACCTGCCGCGCCAGCACCTCCACCTCGTCGGCGTCAAGAGCCATCGACTCCTCCACGGCCGACTCCACCTCGGCGGCGATCCGGGAAAGCTCGACCGACCCGGAGGGGGACGTGGCGCACATCCGCACCGCGTTCCGCCCTACGCGATCGAATTCCGCGCACTCGGCGAAAAACGTCATGGCGTTCACCACGATGACCGCAACGACGATCACGACGGGCAGCACGACAGCCAACTCAACGGTCACCTGTCCCGAACGATCCGACCAACGCGGAAACCTCACGACCATGTCCTCATCCCCGTAACCGAGCCCGCGAGGGAGCGAACCGCCGCGAAGCACTCATCGAGAAACCCGCCTGCAGCATCCGCGACGCCCGATGGAAGAGCAAGCGTTATCGGTATCGACAGATCCCCGACGGGAAACTCGATACGCGCTACCACGACACCGCCCTCGAGCTTTTCGACCAGGGAGAAAGCCTCCTCTTCCACGCCGTCAACCAAAGCCGTGAACAAATCCGTTGAAGACGAGGAGACCGACAACGCGCGCGCTTTCGCCTCGGAGAACGAGACGGAAAACGAATCTTCCCCTAACGCCGCGACATGCCCGGTGTTGACGAGCACGGGCTTGAGGATGTCGAGCTCGGCGGGCTGAAGCCCTACGCTTTCCATCACGTCTCGCATGAGATCCGCCGCCCAAGAACCCAGCCCGCTCGAACTCGCCAGGGGCAACTGATCGAGAGCTGACCGTACGGCCTCGCCAAGCGCCTCCTGGCCGTCGCTGAACGCCCTGAGCAGCGCAGACCAGCACCCGAGCACGATCCTGGCTGCGCCCACCGCCGCGCCGGCATCCGAGCCGAATCCGTCGAGCAGGGACGAGAGGATCGACGAGGAATCCTCGGACTCATCCGGCATCATCGTCGCGCCCGCCACCGCAGCACGCGCGCCGAGAGTTTGACCACCCTGCACGAACGAGGACGAGAAGCCCGCGTCCGCCCGCACCTGCCCCACATCGACGACAAGAGCCACGACTCCGTATCTTCCAGGTGGATTCGCGTCGATGCGCGAGCTCCCGAAGCTCTTCGCAATGTCGGCGCACTCCTCCATCAAACCGCCTGCCAGATCCTTCACCTCCGAGGACACCGGGTCGAGCTGCGCACGAGCCTTCGCGTAGTCCTCGGCGGCCTGCGCGATTGCCCCATAGTGGTGCTCGAACCCGTTGTCAATCGAAGTCGAAGCCGCCGCTATGTTTCCCATACTCGACAACGTGAAACCACACCGATCGCAGGTGCGAAACTCATCCCCCTGCTCCTCAAGACGCCTCAGCGATCCCGTTTCCGCATACCCCGCTGCGCCGGGGCACCCCGGCCACGCGTGCATGACAAGACCGCCCCCCTCCGCCTTCGTCACCGGGTAGACCGACTCTTCGTAGAGCTTCGTCTCCCTCATCTCGTCGATGTTGGAGAACAGCCGGGGAAACGACGCGTCGAACCTATCGGCCTCGTCAATGACGTACCCCTTGGCAAGTTCCTCCGACGCGTAGGCGTAGAACCTCTTTCGCAAAAACGACCGAGCTTGATCCTCAACGCTGTCCGACTCGGGCGCCTCTCGCTCGTAGCGCGCAGCGTAATATGCGCGAGCGCGCTCAAGGGGAACCGCAAACGACCAGGCATCGACGCTTTCGTAACGGGGATTCTGCTCCGGAGGCAGATCGGCGAGGCTTCCCGCACGCTCATAGAGGCAGTACGCGGGATTCTTTCCACAATCGCTCTCGAACCCGCGCAGCTTCGCTTCCTGAGCCTGCGCGGCCATCTCCTCCGCTCGCGCTGCGGCGTCTCGAATGGAATCGGCCTCCGCTTCTATCTCGCCGCCAAGCTGCCCCGTTCGACCCTCCGTCGCAAGCGTGACCTCCTCCCCGACGGAGGGAACCAGCAAGGCCGCAGCGTAATAGGACGATCCGCGAGACCCGGCGTCGTTCGCCTTCGCCACCGACGCCGCCTGCGCCGCGCATATGAACGGCAGGGCCTTCTGCAACGCGTTCAGACCCGATGCCGCGCGCTGGGCGAAGCCGTCACGCGCGGACACGATCTTGCCGCCAAGATCGATGAGCTTAGCCGACGCGCTCGCCCCCGAAGGCACGCACATCGCGACAACCGACGCTCCGTAAACGACGACGCCGAGAAGCGAAAGGGAGAGCACGACGGCATCGCACACCCTCACCGCGATCATGAACTCGGCGACCTCGTTTTCCGCCGCCAGGGCGGCGGCGTCGGCCACCTCCTGCACGGCGGCCGATGCGGAGCTCACCCGATAAACTTGAGCCGACGTGAACACCAACGCCAGCGACAGCAGAAGCGACACGACCATTCCCGTCGTCGTAACGCCGCGCTCATCCTTGAAGACATCCAAGATCATGAAAGCCACGCTCCCACCCACTCCGCGGGATTCGACGAACCCCGCGACTCGAGCACCCATGCAGGCTGGGTCGACATTGCCGAGGTCACCTCGACGACCAAATTGCCCTCATCGTTGCCCGCACCCATCAAAACCGCTGCGAAGCCGATCAGGGGAAGCGGCTTCACCTCGGTCGATATCGTGATCTCGACCTTCGAGGAAGCCTCCGAACCTGACAGCTCGACCTCCCACGAGCAACCTCCGCCGTGCACATGGAAGAAATCATGGGGCGGAACGGCACCGAGCCTTCTCATGACGAAGTCCTCGCATAGCTCCGCATCGCTTTCGGGCAGCGTCGCCAGCAGCCTGCAGCCGGCAGCTGCCGCCCCCTCCATCACGATGCGGTCGTACAGGATGATGCCCGGCTGCACGAGCATGAGAACCAGCACCATCAGCACGGGAACGGCGAACGCCGCCTCAACGGTCGCCTGCCCCCGTTCGTCACGCAGCATGCGCGCCATGCAAGAACGAAGCATCATCCGCCCCCCCTCAACACCCAAAGACATCCGCGATCCATCCAACCGAAGCCGTCACGTGATAAGCGGCGCTCGCCAGAGCATGCTCGACGAATACACCCCGCTCGAGCACGTTGGCGATAGCGCCCACGGCGACGACCACCGAGAGCATCGCGACAACGACGAGCGCATACTCCACCGACGCCTGCCCTCGTTCGTCCCCTACAAGCTGTTGATACCCTCCGCTATCGCGTTCCACAGTTCTTGGAGCTTCGGACGAAACACCGTTATGGCGATAATCGCTATCACCACGAGCACGCCGACCAGAATCGCGTACTCGGTCGTGCCCTGCCCTCTCTCGCAAGCGAGTTTCGCCCGCGCATCGCATACGAGCCTCGCGGGCAAAGCGCGCAGGCGTTCCCGTAAACCCTCGATATTCCTCATGAAAACCATCTTCTTGCTCCTTTCTCATAGATATCCCCCTATCAACTCGAGCAGCACGGGCCCGAGAACGAGGATCAGCATCGCAGGCAGAATGAGCGTGCCCGTCGGGATCATCATCTTCACAGGCGCTTTCGCTATCTGCTCCTGACGTCGTGTTCGATAGTTCGACCGCGCTTCCCTCGCCGCAGCCTCAAGTCCCGCAACCATAGAGGAGCCGAACCTCAACGAACGCACGATCCCTTCGACGGCGTGCTGCAGCGCGGCGGAATCATAGGAATCCGCAACAGCCCGCAGCGCCTCATCCCGCCGAACCAGGCCGACCGTCCACTGCCGGTGGGCCGAAAGAAACTCGCGTGATAAGACGGTGTCGAAGTGGTCCTCGTAAAGCGCAAGGCTTCGATCGAACGACAACCCGCTTCGCATGCCCAAGGCAATCACCTCGAGCATCTCGGGGAGATGACGTTCCACCTCCTGCGCGCGATCGGCTATGCACCTGCGCACCGCTCCCCCCGCAAGACGCCACCCCCAAACCATGCCCGTCAAGCACAGCAGCGCTGCCAACTCCGCCGACAAGGTCGCTCCCACCGTCGTCCCGACGACCAGCCCCGCGCACGCCAGACGAATCCGCGCTTCGCAAAACCCTGCGGAGGACACCACGCCCGCGAGCCCCGCGCAAGATGCGCGCTCGTCGTACCATCTCGACTTCAGCATGGCATCGGGCAGGCGAAACGCCCCCTCCCGACCTGCGGCGCGGCGCATGCTCGCACGCACCGCGCACGATAAAGCGATAGCGTCGCCCGATGAGGCGGTCGCGAAAGGCAAGCAGCCCGCCCATCCCCCCTCCGCCCCGAAGGAGCGCACGCGCTTGCGATAACGGCTCCGACGATTCCCCGATTCCACTGTCGACCATGCGCAATACCCGGCTCCCGCTGCGCACAGCATGCCCGCGCAAGCCAGACCCGCCTCCACGACGGCCATCTCATCACCCCGCCTCGATCTTGAGCATCCTTCGTATGGCAAAAACCCCTGCGACCTGCATGGTCAAGGCGAGCGCGAGAAGGCCCAAACCCGCGACGCTGCCGAAGAAGGGTTGCAGAAAACCCGGGCTCATGAGCGAGAACAAGGCGACCAGAAGAAAAGGCATGACGGTCACGACCCTTGCCGACAGCTTCGCCTGAGCCGTCTGGACCCGCAACGATCGCGCGAGGTCAAGCTCTCCCTCAACCGATTCACGCGCCGCCTCGAGCACGGGCGCGATGCTCCCGCCGCCCGCATGCTGAACATCCAAAGCGACCGCGACGAACCCCAGCTCGGGCACGCCCTCGACCTCCTCGAGAACGGACAGGGCCTCGCGGGGGGATGCCCCCATCTCCAACCGTCGAGCCGCCACCGCGAACGTCGCGCCCAAATCCCCGGGCGAGTCGATGGAAACCTGACGCATCGTCTGAACAAGGGAGAAGCCCGACTTGAAGCAAACCCCCATGGTCCTCAGCACTTCGGGGACCTCCTCGCGCATCAGCTCCTCTCTCTTCTCGACGCGAGAGCGAACGGATGCCGACACGGCGACGGCGAGGGCGCAAGCGACAGCGAGGGCGCATACCGCAGAGCGCGATGCCAGGCCCGCAAGCACGGAGGGCACCGCGATCACGAGGACCAACCAACACGTCAGCACCTCGGAGGGCAAGAGCATCCCCCGCGATGCGAGTTCCTCGCCCAGCCCCCGCACGGTTCGCCTTGCAGACGGGATACGAAGGATCCGACGCGAAAGCGGCAGGAGCGGAGGCGCGCCCGCGCGAAAAAACGCGCGAACCCTGCTCTCCTCCGCGTCAGACGTCGCGCGAGCGGCAACCTTGCGCCGGCGAACAGCCTGCTGCGCAAGGCGAGCCCATGCAAACCCCGAAGCAAGAGCGAAAGCTGCAGCGATCAACGCCCAAGGATTGAAGCTCTCCATCGATCCACCTCCTCATCATCTGCGACACCACGCTCAACGAATTCCCCGATGCGGGAAGGAACCCGCATCCACTTACCGCGTTCGTCGAGAAAACCCCGCATGTACAAGGGGTCGACGACGCATTCGCGCGCCCTTCGATCAAACGAGACCTCGGCGAGCTGGGACACGAACCGCGACCCGTCAGGCGCGCGAACCATCTGCACGATGAAGTCGAACGCGTTTCCGATCTGCGCCTCAACGGCGTCGACTGGAAGATCGACGACATAGCGCACCATCGTGACCATGCGATCGACCACCTCGGCCGCAGCGTTAGCGTGTAACGTCGTGAGCGACCCCTCGTGCCCGGTGTTCATGGCCTGCAGCATGTCGAGCGCCTCGCCACCGCGGCACTCCCCCACCACGATCCGATCGGGCCTCATGCGCAAAGCGTTGATGACAAGATCCCTGATGGTCACCTCGCCTTCCCCCTCGGCATTTCGAGGGCGCGCCTCGAGCCTGACGACGTGAGGGTGATCGTGGAACTTCAGCTCCGCCGAGTCCTCGATGGTGATGACGCGCTCTTCGTGGGGAATCAAGCGGGACAACGCGTTGAGCAACGTCGTCTTCCCGCTGCCCGTCCCGCCTGAAACCACCACGCTCATCTTCGCGGGGATAACCCACGAGAAAAACCGCCCCATATCCGCATCAAACGTACCGAGGTCTATCATCTCCTCAAGCGTCATGGCGCGACGCGCGAACGCGCGAATCGTCACGACAGGGCCGTCCGGCGACAGCGGCGGAATGATCGCGTTCACTCGATGACCCTGCGGCAACCGAGCGTTGACCATCGGCGACGATTCGTCGATGCGCCGTCCCAACGGGCCTATGATGCGATCGATGAGGACACGTATCTGATCGTCGCTTTCGAATCGTCCGTCGAAACGGTGCAACCTCCCTTCCTTCTCGTAATAGATGCTGCGCGTGCCGTTCACCATGATTTCGGTCACCGATTCGTCGTACACCAAGCCCTCGATCGGGCCGAAACCGAAGACGATATCCATGAGATCGTCGACGAGACGGTTCTTTTCCTCCTGCGATCTTTCGTCCCATCGGGGTTCCGAGAGCTCGCGTCGGCATGCGGCGCGAAGCTCGTTGCGAGCGCGCTCGGGGTTGTCGGACGCGATAGACGCTATGAGTTCGAACGGCATACGGCGAGCGACGTTCTTCCTGAGCGTCTCGGCGTCGCCTGCCCGACCGCGACCCGCATCCGGCCCCACCGCCTGCGCCCTCACGCGATCCGCCAGCGTCATGCGCGCGCCCCCGCCCCGCCCTCGGAGGCGACGCACGCGCCCGCGGGGGCTCCGACCCCGCGAGACGACGTGGTCGGATCCAGGCGATCAGCCGCGCGCTTTCTCCCGAAGAAGCGACGCATCGGTCGAGGGGAAAACACCCCGAGACGCTCTTTAAGGTCAACGGTTTCGGTTTGGCCGGGTAGAAGCGCCCCCACCAGCGCATCGACGCTCGTAACGAAATCGTTGCGCAGCCCGGCAAGCTCGCCGGCCAAACCCGCCCCGAGCAATTCCTCGACAACCGGCCCGCCCTCCTTCAGCTCCAAAACGCGGGCGCCCTGCAACGCGCAGGAAACGTCTATGGAGGTGAGCAGAGCGCCGCGGGCGCAGCGGTTAACCACGAACGCGAACGACGACGTCGCGATCCCGCAACGCCCGCAAAGATCGAGGGCGTGCTTGCACGCTCGCACCGAAGACAACCTCTGATCGACGAGGAACAGAGCGCACGAGCTCGACTCGAGGACGACCGCATGATGCTCAGCCCAACTCGCGCCCGTGTTCACCACAACCACATCGGAGACACGGCCGAGCGCGTCGAACAACGCGGGCAGGTCGCGAGCCACGTCCTCGGCCGCTTCGAGTCTATCGGGAGCCGCTATCAGCGTAGGCGCGCGCTTCGTAAACGACAGCTCCGAAACCCGATCCGGGTTCGCGAGAACCTCGTCGATCCTCAGAGGGCGGTCTTCCCCGGCGAGCAGATGAAGATCCCCGAATTGCAAGTCGCAATCGACGAGCACGGTACGAAGTCCCCGCGAACATGCCGCATGGGCGGCCATCATGGCGACGGAACTCTTTCCAGCGCCGCCGCTACCGCTCACAACGGACAAGACGAACGCTGCTCCACCCGCTCCACCCGCTCCAACCGCCCCGTCCGATCCCTCCGCCGGAGCGCTCGTGCCGGAGGCTTCGAAAGGAACGCTTGCCGACGGAAACGGTGGAGAATCTAAGACCTTAGGCAACGCAAGCGCTCTCCCTTGGAAAAGCCCCCGATCGCGGGCAATCACCTCCCCGCCGACAGAACCGGAAGCCCCCTCCGAAAAAGCGAAGAGATCAAGCGGGCGCACTCCCTCGTCCGTCCGAGGCGTCCCGACATCGAGCGCCGCGGCGTCGTCCGCCCGCGCGCTCCTGCCATCGCCCTGTCTGCACGCGCGTGCAGACGCGAACCTCCGAACGAAGCCCTGACGCGTCAGCAGGCCGTTCACCCCCGCAGCACGAGCCCGGCTCGCCGCCGATCCGGTGACCTCGAACATGACGACGAACACGGCGCACGACCGGCGATCCCGTTTGATCGCCGCAGCGAGGTTCACTGCGGGCATGTCATCAGAGGAAGCGACCCACACCTCCCCGATATCCGCGTCCGCGCTGACGAGAGCACGCGCCTCTTGAGCGTCCGAGCATACGATAAGCCAGGAAAGGGCCCCGAGATCGACACCGTCAAGCCCGATGATCTCGGGAGAACGGGCGCTTTCCGCATCGACGCACAACATGATCTTATCCATACCCATCCCTTTCACGCGTTCTTTCGATCCGTCTCATCGGGAAGGGCGAAGTACAGGTCGAGGTTCGACACCGCCGTCACCAGCTCCTGAACCTTTTGAGGCTCGACAGCAAGCGTGACCCACGCTTCGTTCGACGAGGAAACGACGCCCGCCCCTGAATCCATCGCGCTCGACTCGAGCACGAGCGCGCCCGAAAGCACCTGGGTCGTCGAGGCGGACCCCACCGCGTATAGATCGACCCTCATCCCAGGGCGAAGCGCCCCGCCGACCGCCTGAACACCACGCGCAGGCACGCTCACCGCGCTGAAGCCCTCGGGAACGTCAAGCGCAGCGTCGTCGGATCCGAATCGACGCGCGGACACGACCTCGCCCGAAAGCACGGCTGATGCAAGCTGTCTCCCCACCGCCTCCGACTTATCCGTCACAGCGCCCTCGGGCAGCAGGCTCGCTACCCACGATTTCATCTCTATATCTGATTCAGTTACCGTCTCGCCCGCCGCAAGGTCGCGGCGGGCGACGCAGACTTCAACCTGCTCCCCGCCGTAACGAGCGAGGTCCTCCGAACGAGCTCTCGCCAACCCCTCGTCGACCTGCGCGACGTACAGTCCGACGCACGCCGCGCACAGCAACCCGCACGCAAGACCGACGATCGCGGATTTACTCAGCTTCATAGCCGCCTCCCACGCCCTGTTCCAACGCGGAAAGTGTCGCAAACCACTCCGGCAAGAACATGTCCGCGATCGATCACGCACGCGTCCGAGAATCGACACAGCGCCGGCTCGACTGAAAGACGGATGCAGCTCAACAGGACGAGGTCCCTGCGCCGCATCGATATCGACCATGCACCGTATCTCTCACCAATCTGGCTCAATCCCGACAGCAGAATCACGAATTCAGGACGTCAAGTTGACCCCGATCCCCAGGCGACGCCTTCGGACTACGACCCCGTACGAGCGAAATCGAGGCAACGGGCCGGCCCTGATCCCAGGGTGCGCTTTTCAGCCCGCGCCTCGAGGCCCGCCCTCACGCGGATAGGCAAGCGCAGCGCTCGGGGCGCCGGCGAGTTTTCTCAAGCGGCGTTTTTCGGAAGTCTGCGCATCAGAAAGCGCCTAGACGGAAGCAGCCCAGTCGAGTACAGGCTCAGCCGGGCCGCTTGATTCACTTCTTTTGGTGTTCAGGAAACGGGGTCCTTTGCAGTTCTGGGGAGCAGTTCAATACGGAACGCTACCTCCCCACCAAAACCGGGGCCGTGAGAAATCAAATTCGGACTTCGATGCTCGGATCTTTGACCGAATCCTAAAAACAAGGGAAACAATGGCCTACACGGTTCGAGGTTCGCAAATCGCACACATATTTTGAAGGCAGTTCGTCAACAGAGTTGGCAACAACTTGTCAGCAAAGCCAAAAAAGAAAGCCACGCCAAGGCCCTATTTTCGGGGTTTGGCGTGGCGTTGTTCCGTGGTGGTCGGCGAGGGATTTGAACCCCCGACCTTGTGCTTGTAAGGCACCTGCGCTCCCGCTGCGCCAGCCGACCTAATTTCAACGTCTGCGATACTACCACAGATTCATCCGACCATGGGGAAAAAGCCCAAGAGCGACAATTCCACCGCCCCCGGCACGCAGTCGAAACCAGCTCGATATCTCCGGCGCACACGCCAACCTGAAGGTTAAACACCGCATGCACTCATATTCGAGAAAATTCAAGTCGATACGAAAAGTCGGCTTAATTTTTCGACAAACGGAAAGGGTGAAACGGAGGTCGAATCAGTCATAACTCTGTGACCTGGGGTTTTGTATTTTCGTTATGAGAAAATCAACCTCTGGGTTCGATGCTGTCATATTAAAGCGTACCCCTAAAACGTTGACGGCACCCCACTCATCCCATAATCTTCGATCTTGTATGTTTCTTTTGCGAACGGCCCCGGCACAGCACGGGCCTTCCAATGAGAAGCGGCACGATCTTGGAGAGAGAATCGTGAAAGGAGGGTGCGCGTAGTCGTTTCTTCTGACTGCAGCGCAGACTTAGGGCCAGTTGCGAAAGCCGTTGGGGAACGGTAGTCGGAACTACGGAGACATCAGTCGAGAGAGAACTGACGTGTCCGTGTCTATCCTTAAGGTGCGTCGGCAGCTTGTCTTGCTACTACGCAGGGGATGCAAAATCTCTACTCGCATTGCTTTTCGTCTCACGTCTAACAAAGCAATGCGCAATTCACATTCACTAGGGGGTATTGATGGACAAAAAAGAGTTCACAGTCTCTGAAGTCATTGACTCCATTGGCATTAGCTCGCACACGTGGGTTGTCTTCGTGCTTCTCGCGTTCGCTATGATCTTCGACGGTTATGACTTCATGATCGTCAACTCGACCAACCTGTTCGTTGCGTCGACTTTCTGGCCCGACAACGCGAACCCGGGCGCGCTCATGGGCTCGCTCACCACGTGGGGCCTTCTCGGCATGGTTCTCGGCGGCGCAGTCGGCGGCATCATGTCCGACAAGCTCGGCCGTAAGAAGATGCTCATCATCGCCGTTATCTTCTACGGCATCTTCACGTTGCCTCAGGCGTTCGCGAACGACCTCGTGTTCTTCGCTGCGTTCCGTCTGATCGCCGGCTTCGGCGTCGGCTCCTGCATCCCGGTTGTCACCACGGTGTTCTCCGAGAGCATGCCTTCCAAGCAGCGCGGTATCTTCGTCACCTTCGGCATGGCCTTCATGGTTGTCGGCTGGGTTCTCGCCGGCCTCGTCGCGAACCCGATCTGTAACGCAGAAACCGCTATCATCCCCGGCCTCTGCAACCAGATCACCTACACGCTCGCTGACGGCAGCACCGCCCAGATGTTCACCAACTGGCGTGTCTGCTACCTGATCGGCGCTCTGCCGATCGTCTACGGCATCGTTTTGATCTTCGCCATGCACGAGACCCCGCACTGGTACGCCAACTCCGGCAACAAGGAGATGGCTTGCAAGCGCCTCACCCAGATCGAGCAGGCTACGCGTCACACCTCTCATGAGTACGACCCCGCCCTGCTGGTCGTTCCGCCGAAGCCCGCTAAGGTCGGCCCGACGGTTCTGTTCTCCTCGAAGTTCATCATCGCGACCGCGGCTATCTGGACCGCCTACTTCGTCGGCCAGTTCTGCGTGTACGGCATGAACGCATGGCTGCCTGCATGGTTCAAGGGCATCGGCTACTCCTCCGCTGACGCGGTTACGCTGCAGACCCTGAACAACGTCGGCGCCATCCTGTCCAACATCACCGTTGGCTTCGTCTCCGACAAGATGGGTCGTAAGAAGACGCTGGCCTTCTCCTGGTTGTTCTGCATCTTCGCGATCGTCATCTGCTCGCTGTTCGTCGCTCCTAACAACTTCGTGCTCTGCGTCGGCCTGATGCTGCTGTTCGGCTTCGCCCTGAACTTCGCCATCACCGCCGTCCAGCCCATGATGCCCGAGGCTTACCCGACCGCTATCCGCAACACCGGCGTTTCGTGGTGCCAGGCGTTCGCCCGCTTCGGCGGCTCCGCCTCCTCCATCGTTCTCGGCGGTATCGCAGGCATGGCGATGTTCCAGACCGCTGCCGGCGCCACCAACTGGTCGATGGTCGTGCTCGTCCTCATCGTGCCCTTCGTTCTCGGCTTCATCTGCTGCGTCCTGTTCTGCAAGGAAACCGTCGGCAAGACGATGGACCAGCTGGCCGCCGAGGAGGAGAGGCTCGGCAACTCCGAGGAAGACGGCAACGCTCGCTTCTGGATCATGATCGTCATCGCTTTGATCCTCGCGGTGCTCTGCATCGTCTGCCCGCTGGCTGTCCCCGGCTGGTCGAAGGCCGCTTACTCGCTGCCTCTCATGGCCATCGGCGTTCTGCTTCCCTTCGCTTACTTCTTCATCTTCGGTCTCATCCAGAAGGCCAAGGACAAGGCCAAGGCGTAAGCTTCAGCCACACGTTGACACCTGCTCGCGCGCAAGCGCATAGGTAAGACGAAAGCCCCCGGCACATCATCGCCGGGGGCTTTTTCGATGCCTGCAAGCAGCTCGCCCAACACCGGCGTCTGCCCCGCAAAGAGCAAAGCGGCTTGCGGGGCAGACGCCGGCAAGCCGCTTAAATCAACACGAAGAGCCATATGAGAGGGTCGATTCCGCACGCCGCTTGCGCTCGAGGAATCGACCCTCGAGCGCCTGGTAATCCTGCAGAGGCGATGTCGCAAGCCGTTCGGCTTAGCCGAAATCCGATCACGCACCGCTTAAGCCGGCACGAAGCGCCGCATCGCACGCCGCTCAACCAAACCAGACGGAAACCCGGTTTTAGTCCCGAGAAGCCTCCAACGCCGCCTCGCGCTCTGCCATGACCTCATCGTAGGTCTTACCGCGCAAACCCAGCACGTTCTGTTTGATCTTCTGAAGCTTAGAGGGACCGGTGTACTCCTCCCCCTCGCTCAAGCCCTTGAACTCCTCCTTCATGGCGATGCCCACCACGGCGATGGAGGCGATGCGCAAATGGGAGAGATCCTTCACGCGAATCTCATAGCACTCGCCCTTGTCGCGGAAGTTCACGAGCTTCACATGCACCGGACGCGACGCGCCGCCTTCTTTGTTCTCGTCGATGAAATCGAACGGGACTTCATCCATGCTCGAATAGATGTCCCAGGACATGCCCTCGACGTAGTAATGGCTGAGGATGGTGTAGGTATGCAGGCAGTGCTCCCAGCGCCCCTCGCGCAAATAATAGTTCACAGTTTTATGATCGGGCTTAATGCAGCCGATCTCGCCGCCCATTCTCCCGATGACCGCCTTCTTCGACTTCTCCTGAGACCAATCGCCTTCAAAGCGCAGGAACAAATCGCCGTCTTCGTACCACATGTCGAAGTCCTCGTGGCGAGACAAAGCGTCCTTCTGGAAATACACCTTGTTGTTCTTCAAAAGACTCTCCTTACCAGCGGTTTCGTATCGCATATTATACCGCAGCCATCATCTTGCCCGACCCCTCCGGGCACCGCCCTCCAAACGCCGGATAGCATCTCCACAAGAGCGCGGCACCCCTTCTCGAAGAAACCTCGGATAATCTTGGATTTGGCGTTTGAACTTGGGAAACACGGCGAATTAACCTCTCATTAGCGGTAAAATACCATCTTGTGATTTAACGATCTACGGAGGAACAACAAATGGCAACCCAACGCTTCACCCTTACCTCATACGACCCGGTTTACGTCGTTGCCAAAGAGGTTAAAATCCCCGAGGAAGACGTCAAGGCTCAAGCGCTTCGCTGGCTCGAGCTGACCTGCTGCAAGGGCGGAGAGAAGGCGCGTCTGACGGACTCCTGGGTGGCAACCCACACCAAGGATTTCAAGAACGTCGACGAGCTTCTCATCTTCATTCGCTACAACATGTACCGCGACAACCGCGAGGTGCAGGAGCTCGCCGATCAGGCTGTCATCTGCAAGGAGCTCTCCAAGCGCCTGGTCGAGGATCTCCCCTCGGACCTCGTCGAGGAGTCGCTTTACGCAGCGAACTACCGCCTCGAGGAGATGATCAGCCGCAACGGCATGACCGTCGATCAATTCTGCGAGAAGCGCGGCATCACCAAGCCCCAGCTTTACGCGGACGTGCGCGAGCGCACCATCCAAAGCCTGCGCGAGGACTCGGCTCTCGAAGCTTACGCGCAGCACGCAGGGCTCACGCTCGAGGCGGAGGACTTCTACGCCATCATCCCCGGCGATGACATCCAGGACAAGGCCCGTAAGCGCAAGCAAATCGAGCTCGAAGGACGTCTCGCGCAGATGGAGGAGTACGCGCTTAAAACCAAGGCCCTCAAAGAGGTCATGGAAAACGCCATGATCAAGCGCCGCGAGACCGATGAGGAGTGGCTGCGTTACGGTGACACGAGCGTCGACGTCCTCAACGCCAACAAGCAGTTCCCGGATAGCTTCGTCTCGCTGTAAGCCACCTCAGAAGCACCACTGAAACGACGAGGGCCCTTCACCGAAGGGCCCTCGTCGTTTCAACTTGAGCGGCGAACACGCTTACTCGGTTCAACCGTCTCTCCGGGTGCCGTGGCTCTCGAGCAGCCGAAAGCCACGGCACCCAGGTGAAAGATCCTAGCGGAAATCGTCTCCCTGAACGCCGCCGAGGAGCTTGGACTGCTCCTTCATATGAGCGGCCTTCTCAGCTGCGGAGACGAAGTCCTCGGGTGCGTCCTCGATCTCGATCAACTCCACCTCAAAGTTCAACGCCTTGCCGGCAAGCGGATGGTTAAGATCGAACGTGACAACGCCCTCGCCGTCGATCTCGAGAACCGTAGCGGGCATCGGCGAGCCGTCCTCGCTGTTGGCAAGCCAGATGCGTTTGCCCACGGTGATGTCCATGACG
Organism: uncultured bacterium; assembly: GCA_937890835.1. GTDB lineage: Bacteria > Actinomycetota > Coriobacteriia > Coriobacteriales > Eggerthellaceae > CALADF01. The sequence goes on along the minus strand of CALADF010000033.1, from coordinate 31,825 downwards.
GGAATCTGCTCGGCGGGAATCTTGGCCACGTAATCCTCGAGGTACTCGCCATAGCCCTCGTACTCGTTGACGACGAAGCTCTTCTTCTCGCCGACCTCGTTCATCTCGAGAATGGCCTTCTCGAAACCGTCGATGGTCATGTCCATGCCGGTTTGGAACTTCATCGGGTTGTCCGCATCGGCGAACCCGAACACCGTCCCATCATCGAGCTTTCCCGTGTAAACGAGCGTTACCGTAGATCCCAGCTGCATAGCGCAGCCTCCTTTCGCATATCCGGCGCCTTCCGACAGAAAGCGCGCTCTCGACGTTCACGCCGAGTGGTTTACTCCTGAATCTCGCCGTCGACGACGGTTACCACGGCGGTTTCGACGAGCCAATCGGTTGCCTTGCTCTGACGACTCATCTTGCGAACGTCCGCCATGCGATTGGCCGCCTCCCAAGCGGCGCGCGTCTCGCCGGGGGTCTCCTCGCCCGCAAACATCCCGTCGATGTCCTCGTCGGTCAACTCCCAGCCCTTCTCCGCGAACAACGCCTCGAGCGCGCAGTCGATCGACGCACGACGCAGCGCCTCCTCGGCGATTTCGGTCTTCATGTCATCGCCGTTGATGCTGTTCTCGATCATCCATTGCTGGAGGTTGGTGCCTTGCTTCTCCAGCGACTGCATGAACTCACGTCCAACGTCCTGGCGGATGAAGTCCACGTAATACGCGGGAACTTCACCGTCGAGACGCGCGATGACCTCATCGATGACGCGATCGACCTTAAGCCCGGGAAGCTCCTTGTTCTTCTGCACGTTGATGGCATGACGAAGCTGCTTGCGCATGTCCTCGACGTTCGTGCAGCCCACCTTCGCGGCAAGCTCATCGTCGATGGCGGGGACGATGCGGCGGCGGAAGCTCTTCACCTCGACTACGGCGTGAAGCTCCCCATCGCCGTACTCCGACGTACCGTCTTCGGCCTTCGCCTCGAATTCAAAGTCGAGGACGTCGCCGACCTTCGCACCGACGACCTTCTCGTCGAACGACGCGGGCATCGTGTTCTCCCCAAGGCCGATCAAACGCGTCGTCGCGCTCAGGCCGGAGATGACCTTGCCGTGGTTGTCGATGGTGAGCTCGGCCATCATGTAGTCGCCGAGCTGCGCCGTATGGTCGGCATCGGAGATCTCCTCGAAAGAGTGGTAGTAATCCTGCAGCTCGCGCAGCTGGGACTCAACCTCCTCATCGGTCGCCTCGGCAGGGGGCATCTCGATGGAAACAGGATCGTAGCCGGTCAGCTTCATAACGGGAGCCACAGGGCCGGACACCGTGAAGGTGAAGGGCTTTCCCTCCTCCAAGGCGTCGGTCACGTTGAACTGAGGCTCGTCGATGAAGATAACGTCCGCGTCGTCGATGGCCGCGAAGGCAAGCTCGTTGATCAACGTCTCCGCGACGCCTCCCATGGCATTCGCATGCCCGCCGACGCTCTGCTCCAAGATGGCACGCGGAGCCTTGCCCTTGCGGAAGCCCTTGAGATCGCGCTGGGCGATGTCCGCGAAGAACTTCTTCGCGCTATCGGCGACTTCCTCTACGCTTGCGGTGATGGTGAGCACGACCTCCTGGCGCTGCCCGTCATCCTCGCGCATCGTGTCTTTCACTTGCACGGTGATTCCCCCTGGATAATCGAATCGTCCACGGCGTTTTGCCGAAAACGCGTCCGACCATCCCCGTCGAACACGCTCGGTACGCTTTTTGCATAGCGAATATTGTAGCGCACGCACGAGGGTTTCCCCGATAGACCCGCGCGATTCCATCCGTCGGTATGATGCGAATCAACCCCTCGACAAAGGCAGGCGAGAACGCAGCTCCCCTACGTTGCGCGCCGCGCCCGCGTACGCAACGAAGCCATTCCGCCGCGTATGAACGTATCGAGCTCTTGCTGAACACACCGCCACTCCTCCGCCGGAATATCCGACAAGGCGACCGCATAGCACCCGCTCATCTGGAACAGCAGGACCGAGCGCGCCTGCACCTCTCCAAGACCGAGCGAGCGGTAAACGTTTCGAGAATCCAGGGACGACCCCTCTTCGCTGATCTTATCGAGCAGCAGCGGCAAAAACCGCGGATCCCTCAACAGCGGGCGCAGCTCGACCGATTCACGAACAGCCACGCAAAACGGCTTCGGCACCGTCGGACATGCTGCACAGCCCTCATGAAGATGCGCTTCGAGCGGCTTGAGGCCTTCGGCGAAGTCGTCCACCAGGGCCTCGAACACCTCTTCGGTATTGCGAAAGTGGACGTAGAGAGTCGACCGGCTTACCCGCGCCTCCCGAGCCAGCTGCGTCATGCCGAAACGACCGACGCCAATTTCCCCCGAAAGACGAACGAACGCCTCCTTGATCGCCTTCTCGCTTTTATCGAATCGAGCATCTGCCATGAATCCTCACCCGGCCTACCATGAGCGCGTACCGCTGAAAGATTTAACAACCTGACTATCATACAAAACAAGCTGTTTCGTTCGACAGTCCGACGACTCGAACTTTAAACTGAGACGCAGCATCGTAAAGCAGCGACACGCGGCCGAGGAGTACCCATGCAAACGAAAAACACCGCCCTCATCGATTTGCTCGGCATCGAGGGCGCACGTTACGTCATACCCTCCTACCAACGCGCTTACACTTGGGAAGAGCGTCAATGCAAGGAGCTTTGGCTCGATATAGCGCGCGCCGCACGTTCGGGAGACAGGCATTTCGTCGGAACGCTGCTCTACGCCGCAGATGACGTCGACCAGGAATCTCGGCGCATCGTCGTCGACGGCCAACAGCGTCTCACAACGCTCACCCTTCTCCTCGTCGCCCTCGTGCGGCATCTCGAGGAAAAAGGAACCGCAGCCGACAGGTCAAACGCGGCAAAGATACGGATGCGTTATCTGATCGCCGCGAACGACGACGCTATCTCAAGACGATGCGTCGATGAAGATGATCGCGCGCCCGCCAAACTTGCGCTCTCGCGTGGCGACCGTGCCACGCTCGACGCCCTGGTCAATGAAGACGACCTTCCCGCCCGGCCTTCCGCGCGCATCGTCTCGAACCTGTCGTTTTTCACCGAGCAGATGGATCGCGACGATTTCGACGCCGAAATCCTCTGGCGCGGCATATCGGCGCTGCACGTCATCGAAGCCCTCGTCAGCCGGGACGACGACGCTCAGCTCATCTTCGAAAGCCTCAACTCGAAGGGAGCACCGCTTACCACGGCCGACCTCGTGCGCAACTACCTGCTGTTGTCGGAAAGCCACGCCGAGCAGACGAGGCTCTACGACGAGTACTGGGCGCCCATCGAAGGCATGTTCGCCCCCGACCCCGGCTCCCTGCGCCTCGACAACGCCATCCAGGGATGGCTCTCGGTGAGGTTCCCGAGGATCCGCGCGAGGGGAGCCGCCGAAGTTTACAGCGTGTTCAAGCAATACGTCGAAGACGAGTTCGAGGGAACCACGGAGAGCCTTCTCGCCGAGCTGCGCAACTTCAGTCTCGTATGGGCCGAGAACTACCGGTACCACGCCGTGAAGAAATACCGATCTTCGTTCGACTGGGCGACGAACGGGGCTAAAACCCTCGTATCCCACCTGGAGACCAAGCAGGCAGCGAACCCGGAAGCAGCGGAGAAGATACGTCGCGGCATGAACGCCGTCGACGAGTCCCTGTAAGGAGACCACCATGATCACCGACCAAGAGAGCTTTCTCGACCTCATCGGCGCCGGCGAGGCCCAGCTTGTGATCCCCGTGTACCAACGCGTCTACGCTTGGACCGAACGCCAGTGCGACACGCTCTACGACGACGCCTTGCGCGCCGGCCGCACGGGACGCGCGCACTTCATCGGGACGGTTCTCTACGCACGGGAAACAGAACCGCGATGCAGCTGCGAGCGGCTCGACATCATCGACGGGCAGCAGCGCGCCGCCACGATAACCTTGCTCCTCTGCGCGCTGCGCGATTGCCTTATCGAAAACGACATCGAACTCGAAGCGATCAGCGTCGAGGAGATAACGCTTCGATACCTCCACGTGGCCTCAAAACCCGATGCGCCCAAACTTCTGCTCGGTCGCATCGATCGAGGCACGATGAGCGCAATCGTGGATAAAACGGATCTCCCCGAGGGAGACGACCTGTCCCTCAACGTCACGAACGCCTACGAACGATTCCGCATGAAGATGCGCGGCTTTACCGCCGAAGACGCGGAACGTCTCTGGCAAGGGATCTGCAGGCTCTACGTGGTGTCGGCGAAGCTCGAAGACGGCGACCGGGCTCAGCTCATATTCGAAAGCCTCAACTCGAAGGGCATGCCTCTCACCACCGCCGACCTTGTTCGCAACCTCCTGCTCGTCAACATCGGCTACGAGGAGCAAACGCGACTGTACGAAACGTACTGGGCGCCGGTAGAGGCGCTTTACGCTGCCGACGCCGACGGGACGCGCCTCGCCGCCGCGATCCGCGGATGGCTCGCCGTAACCGCGCCCAAGCTTAAGACGAGCGGCAAGAACGAGGTCTATCCCGCGTTCAAAACTTATCTCGAGGATATGCACCAAGGAACCGTCGAGGAGCTTCTCATAGGCCTGTCGGGCTTCTGCAAGATGTTCGCCGCCCGATCCCAAGCTACGACAACCATGCGCTCGCTTCCCCATGACAGCTGGGGCGACGGCAAAGTACGCGGCATCATATCGGAGAAAAAGCTGTTCGGGGAATAAATCGAACAGAGGACGCACCCTCGGCGCGGACGCAGCGCAGGCCTCCGGCGGCGCCGCAACGCACCCCGATTACGCCGGATCAGCCGAGTTCAGCCTGATCGCACACGCCTGAAGCTCGTCGACCATCTCGAGCGTGATCGGCTCCGAGGGGGTCTCCCCCGCTTCGAGCTGCTGCGCCAGATCGAAGCAGCGCCTCATGAACGCCTCGTTGCCCGCATCGATCATGCCGAGCGCATGCGCTTCGGCGAACCCCTCCTCGATGTCGGTCGATTTCGCAACACGCCATAAATGAAGCGTTACCAGACGCACGGATCCGCGAAATCTTCTCTCGATGGAAACCTCCACGATCTTCCCTTCTCTCGCTTCCGCGGCGCGCGCCGCGATACCGCATTCTTCGAAATCACCCACCCGCCGACCGCGGAGGCCGGGGGCCGCGCGAGAGCGCCTCGCGCGGCGCACGCGCTCTATTTTCTCCGCACGTACATCGCGACGGCAGAGTAACGCACGTCGGCGTCCCCTTCCGCCATCGCAGCGACGCAATCGGCCTCGAACCCCCGCGCGGGATCGACCTCGTACTCCTCGACGATCTCAGGCGCATCGAAGCCCGCGGCGATAAGCCACGTCAGATTCTCCTCGCGCGTACGGGCCGCCTGGATGCTGTTCCCTAGACGGCGCGCCTGCTCGATCACATCTTCATCGCGCTTTCGATCGGCGAACACGGTCTCGAGGACCAACAAACCGCCCGGCTTCAGCACGCGCGCGATCTCCTTCAAAACCTGCAGCTGATCGCAGAGCAACGTCATGACGTTGTTGATGTAGACGGCGTCCATGGTCGCCGTGCCGACGCCCGCAGCCATAAGATCCTCCGGATACGCCTGCAAGAACTCCATGTTGTTACCCGGCAGGCCGCTCTTGCGCCAAGCGTGGTCCATGCCGCGCCGCGCATCCGCGACGTATTCGGCGCTCCAGTCAACGCCCGTCGCGAAGCCGTCGCGTCCTACCATCGAGCTGAGCTTGTACACGCCCTTCCCACGACGGCAGCATACGTCGAGCACGCGCTTGCCCTTCAGCTCCGATGCGGGGAGAACCATCTTGCACAAGCTTGCGAACCCGTACTCGAACTGCTTTCCGCCGTAATACGCCGCGAGGTCGCCAACGCTCGCAGCGTCGTCATGCGCACGCCCGTCGTTCTCGGCAACCGCCACGCCGTCCGAGGCCGATCCGCCGCGAAGCCCCGCGGACGACCCCATGTCGACCGTTCGAGACTCGGCCAGCTTGATGTTCTCCTCCAACCCGTCGAGCAGGCTCGCGCGTTCGACAAGCCCCATGCGCGCCGAGTCGACCTGAAGCTCGGCGTTGCGCTCATAGTACCTGCTGTTTCCGTAGCGCGCGATGAAGCGCGTCGTCGGCTTGCGCGTGGCTAGCTCGGCCATGAACACGAGCACCTCGCGCGTCCCAAAGCATTCGTCGACGAAGTCGAATGCGTTGTCCATCTTCGCGCTCACCGCGTCGGCAAGCGGCTCCAGCTCGGCCACCTCAACACGATACGCCTCCTGGATGACGGAGAACGCCTCGGGCCCTCCCGCCTTCTCCTCGAGCGCGCACGCGCGCACGAGGTCTTTCAGCTTCGCAATGGTCAAGCGCTCCTTGCGCACGAAGCTCGCAGGCGCCACGCCCGTCGCCTCCTTGCGCGCCAGCATCGACTCACGCTCCGTCGCCCGTGCGGACACCGCCGCCTCAACCGACGCGCCGGCAAGCAGCTCGGGCTTCGCCGCGCGCAGGACATCACGCAACTCGACGACCACATCCTCCCGATCGAGCGCACGCGCGCATTCCCCCGAAAGCGCATCGAGAACCAACCCGATCAACGCCAGGCGCTCGTCGAAAGCGGCGTCTTTCGCACGCTGCTTGATAGCCGCGCTCGCCTCGCCTTCGAGAACCGTGCCCACCTGGTAGTCCGAGCGGTACTTCTCGAACAGGGCGTAGTACACGGCGAACTGATCGGCCACCTCGTCATCGCGCAGGAACTGCACGACGAGATCGCGGTTCACGGTTTTGCCGAGCTGTTCGTACAGCGAGATAACGCGCGCGAGATCCTCCCAACCGCGCGCCGTCACGAACGACTTTCCCCCGCCCGGCTTCGACTCCACCTTGTAGAAGCAATCCCGCTTCGTCTCCAGAAACGTCGTCACCGCAGGATGGAGCCCCGCCTGCACGGCGTAGTCCTTCCACACGCCGTAATCGGGCTCGACGTCGATCTCGCGCAGGCGGTCGAGCGTGACGATGTCGAACTCGTGAACCGAGCGGTTGTACTCGGGCGGGTTGCCGGCGCACGCAACCACCCAACCATCGGGAATGCGATGCTTGCCGAACGTCTTGAACTGCAGAAACTGAAGCATCGACGGATACAGCGTCTCGGACACGCAGTTGATCTCGTCGAGGAACAAAATGCCCCGGCGCAGACCCGTGCGTTCCATGTAATCGTAGAGCGCCGCGACGATTTCGGACATCGTGTACTCGGAGGCGTCGAACTCGAACCCCTCGAACTCGCGATGCTCGATACGGGGCAGTCCGAGCGCGCTTTGACGCGTGTGGTGCGTCATGGAGTACGACACGATGCCCACGCCCAGCTCAGCTGCCACCTGCTCCATCACCGCGGTCTTGCCGATGCCGGGCGCGCCGAGGAGGAAGATCGGCCGCTGATGCGCTGGGTCTATGACGAACATCCCCGCCTCGTCGGTCGTGAGATACGCCTCAACTGTATCTTTGATCTGCTGTTTTGCCGCCTTTATATTCATAATGGCTCCCTTTCAGGTCACGCGACCACATCTCAACTCCCAAACGGCGCAACGCCCGCCGCACGGCTATCCGAACGAATCGAGCTGTTCCTCGTCTATCACCGCTTTCATAGCCCAGGGCGGAACGGCGGGTATCTGATCGCCATCGTCCATGAACACGAACGCCGCGTCGAAATCGGGGGTTTTCTCGGGAAAGCGCCCGAAGCCGTCCGTAAAGTAGATGAGCCCTTTCAGGTTCTTGAACTCCCCGCGCCGTCGAAGCTGTTCGACGTAATCGAACGCCGGGCGAAAATCGGTCCCTCCGAAGCCGCGCACGACGAACCCCTCCATCATCTTGTCCACGTCGCGCAGGTTTCTGATCTTGGTGTCGGCCTGGACCTTCGCATCGCACTGGATGAGGTGGATGTTCACATCCCGCGTGAAAGCCTCGGAGCTTTTCAGGATGCTGAACGTGTGCCGCAGGAAACGCCGCACCAGGTCGCCGCTGACGGACTCCGACGTATCGATCACCACGGCGAACTCGCGGACGCGCTCGGTTTCCTTATATTCGAGCGGCTCGATGAGGGGCATGTTGCCGTACAGGTCCATACCGTAGGTGTAGTAGATGCAATCGAACTCGTCCATGTTGAGCCGCATCTCCTCGGATGCGGTCATGAACCGTTTGAGAAAATCGGTGTAACCGTGGATTTTGCGATTGGCGAACGCGAGGTTGGCCACAAGACTGCCCGCTTCGTCCCCCCATTCGCGCGAGAACGTCTCGAGGTTCATCTCGATCTGCTTGGAGACATCCTCCCACTCGCGCTCGCGCCGTTCCTGATCCTCGGCGTCCTGCGGGCGCTCGTCGGGCCGCGATTCCGCGTCGTCTGCATCCTCGGCGCTCTCCCGCGCCCCCTCGTCGGCCGGCTGCTCGTCTTCCGCCGCTTCGACGTCTTCTCCACCGGCGGGCTGCTCCTGCGTCTGATCGTCGGGCGAATCCGTCCTAATGGCGTCTTCCGCAGCAGCTTCGTCCGCATCGTCGTCCTTCGCGGGGTCGCTTTGCTCGCCGGCATCGCCGCCCTTGGCGAAAGCGGGCCACGCCCCGTGATCGTCACGCTCGAACAACGCGCGCCAATCGGCCAGAACGCTTTTTCCCAATCCGCGATAACTTTGCCCGTCGGGGGTCTTCACCACGTTGCGCAGCAGCGCGTACACCGCACCGGGCACGATCTTTCCCGCCAGCATCCGGATCTCGCTCACCGCCTCGCGCCGCGCGTCGTCGAGCTCGCTTGCGAACCGCCCCCCGCACAACTCGATGACGGCGTTCTCCACGACGATATCGCAGGTCAGCTCCCACGCCTCGCGGCAATCGCGATGCTTGTCGAAAGGATGGCGGAATATGCAGTGCATGATCAGATGCAGGTAATCGCGCACCGATTCCTCGAACGACTCCTGAAACCGCGCCACGACGCGCGGAGGGTCGTATAGCACGCGTCGTGCATCGGTCGCCAGAGGATAGCGAGAGCCGACGCGCGCGGGAGCAAGCTCCATCTTCCACAAAGCCAAGTCGAGAAAGCGGAACTTAAGCATGAGCTGCACACGGCATTCGTCGATGATGTCCGCGCCGAGCTCGTCCTCCCGCGCTGCACGCTTCGCCTTCTCCTCCGCGATGCTTCGAGAATCCAACATGGCGCACTCCCTACAGCTCGAAATCGTCGAACGCGCGGCGCGTGCCGAAGCGCTCACGCTGCACCTCGAGCAGATACCCCGTTATGGAAGCGTCCTGGACGGAACCCACGCGCTCGATGATCGCGACGATGTTGCCCGCGTTGAGATACCCCGCGTCCACCAGATCGTCGATCATGCCGCGATCGTCATGACGCGCGGCTTCGACGCAGATCGGCCCGATCCCCCGCTCGAGAACTTGATCGCACATGCTGCGATTGACGTCCGACAGATACACCGGCTTCTTCAAGCGCGCCAAGATGCGCGCCGCCTGCTCGTAGAGCTCCATGCCGCGGGAGCTCTCGGCGTCGAAGCTGTTGGCGTTGACCACCGCCGCATCGTAGTGACCCATGATGGCCTCTACGTTCACGAAATCGGGCACGCCGAGCGCAAGCATCATCTGCTGCCGGCTCCGATCGGTGTCGGGGAAGCGCACGTCGACAGCGGTCTCGCCGCAAACTGAATCTTCGAGATCGATATGGATCAATTCGAGCCTGCAGCCCACGGCAAGCCCCCGGATGCCCACGTTTCGAACGGCCTCAGACAGATACAGGCGCTTGACGTTGCGAACGCCGTTGAACGCATAGGGCGCGATCTCCGTCACGGTTTCAGGTACGCGAACCTCGTCGACGTCATCGGTGCACAAGACCACGCGATCGCGGCCCTCGCCGGTGCGCTCGAGAACGATGCCGGGCTCTCTGCGGAACCGAACGTTGTCGGGATCAACCTCGACATGACGCAGCGTCGAAGCCGCGTCGGCATGCCGCGACCCGCAGGTGACGAGCGCTCGAGGCCCTATCTCGGTCAGCCAACGAGGTATGCGGAACTCCTCGATCGCCGTCTCGTAGAACGCTTCAGAGCCGATGTGGACAAGGCTTTCGGGAACCCCCACGTGCGAAAGGCCTCCGCAGCCGGAAAACGCCTCGTCCTCGATGCGGAGAAGCCCCTCCGGCAGCTCCACCGCCTCGAGTTTTCCATGCTTGAAAAGGGCCCTCGCATCGATCACCGTCGCTTCGGGGTCGACGACGAGGGAGCGCGCCTCGGGATCCAACATCCGAACGAGGTGCAGCCCGTCGTCGCACACGCGGTACAAAGCGCCCTGCTCGTCGAGTCGGAGCGCGCGAGAGCCTTCCGCAATGCGAAACGTCGCGTCGGCGCCGGAATAGACAAGACCGCACCGATCAGCCACTGGGTTTCCGAGATCCTCGATGGACGCGGGCATCTCGAGCTCGCGCAGCGCAGTCGAGGTGAACGCATGGCAGGCCACCGTCTTGAGGCCATCCCCGAGATCAACCTCGCGAAGCGATTTCGCGTCGAAAAACGCCCTCTCTCCGATATGCGCAAGCGAGCGAGGCGCTCGGAAGAAGACGAGCCCCGTATGGGCGAAGGCGAACGGCCCGATGACCTCGATACCGGCGGGAAGCGTCACGTCCTTCAACCCCGAGAAGCCGCAGAACGCCTTCTTGGCCACGCCAACGCACGTCGACGCCACCTCGTAGCGCTCGCACGGCACAGCGAGCGCGAGAAGCGCCGCCTTGCCCTTGTCGTAGACGGCGAGCCCATCGCTCGCGAGAAACGGGTTCTCGGGGTCGACCTCGATTCTTTCGAGCCTGCTTTTGCCGAACATGCCGGGCGCCAGCTCGCTCGCCGCCGCGCCGATTCGCACCACGCGCAGCGATTCCGCGTCGAACAGGCTCGCGTCAAGCCGCTCGAGCTCCCCCGGCAACACGAGCTCCTCGAGCTTCGAGCAACCGCGAAACCAGCCGGAGTCGTACGTTGCCAGCCTGCGGGGCAGCACCACGCGCTTGAGGTTGCCATCGAAGCGGAACGCGCAGAGCCCGATCGACACCACCGTGTCGGGGCACTCGATCTCGGTCACCGTGCTCAAATGCGCGCACGAATCCGCCGCAAGAGCCGCGACGGGAAGCCCTTCGATCTCACTCGGAATACGCAAGGACTCACATCGCGTGTCGCAGCCGACGATACGCACCTCGGAATCGTCGAGAACCACGTACGCCCACGTGCTCCCGCGTCCATCGTCGAAGCTTCGGAGGTCGCTTTCGCGCGAGGCGTCAAGACGAGCGGCGCGCTCAAGCGATTCCCTGCGCGCCCGAGCACGCTCCTCGGCCGCCTGCACTTGCTCGCGAGACGCATTCGAATCGCTTAACGCCATAGGGGTGAACCCCCCGAAGCAGACATCGAGCTTACTGAGATCGAGATCCAAGCCAACACCCAAATCCAGCACCTGCCTTTTCGGCTTCACGGTATTTCGAAGAAGAACAACCACGCCAACGCTTTCCGACGATAACGAACCGAAACGACGCCCCCGCGAGGCGAGCCGGGCCAGCGCAACCCGGAGCCGACGCGAGCCGGGCCGCCGCCCGCGCAGGCCGGAGCCGACGCAAGCCGGGCCGCAGCCCGCGCAGGACAGAGCCGACGCAAGCCGAGCCGCCCCCGCGCGAAGCGACGCCTCGTCCTCACCCGAAGGAGCGCCTGTCCTTCGACTCAAATTATACGCAGTTGAGACTAAATAAAAAGGACCCGCGCTCACGCAGCGGATCCCTCGAAATGAAACGTCGATTAAGCTCCGACGACCGAGCCCCACGGAGCGCCGGCAGGATTGAGCTTCCTGCGCCTTGAGAGCTCGTCAGCGTAGATGATGCAGTAACGAAGCCCCTTGAGCGTCACGTACAAGCAGGCGATCTCATGCTTGCCGCCGTGGTTGAACACCTCGTAGGTCAGGTATTCGCGATCGAGCATATCCTGATACAGCGGATTATCGACGATCTTTTCAACGAGCATGTTGGTAGCCTGACGGCCCAGCTCGTCTTGCTTCAACGAGATGTTGTAAAGGATGTCCTCCTGCTCGGGCGCCAATCTGCCGAGCTCTTCGACCTCCGCCAAGATCTCCTCTTCAGTTGCCATAAAGAAACCTCCCCTGCCTTAGCATTACCTCAGATTTCTGCACAAGCGAGACGTTATCGTCCGAAAAACCTGCTTGCGAAAAAAGCCAGGCTTCCCGCGCGCTGACGCCATGCCGCCCTAATAAAAGGCTCGCTCCGATTCAACATCGAAGCGAGCCTCAAAAGCGCTGAAGGGATCGATTAGACGCCCTTGTAGCCCTGAGTCGGGTCGCTGTTGCCAACGCCGATGCCGGTGTCGCCGGCCTCGTTGCCGGTACGCTTCGTGGAAGTGTAGCCACCCCAACCGCGAGCCATGAACTTGTCCTTCACCCAGAAGATCTGAGCCTTGGTGATGTCAGCCTGAACAAGACCGCACTCAGCGAGCACTTCGTCCTTGCTCTTGCCCTCAGCCACAAGACCGTTGAGAACCTCGGTAGCTGCGGCGGCATCCATTGCGAAGAATTCGTCGCGATTCATATTCCCTCCTTGTGTTTATCTTCATGGTGACGTGGCCGCCGATCCGCTGCGAACCAACGGCCACGTTCATCATAACACCCCTAAGATTACAGCTGGAACAGAACCATCGGACGGTCGAACTCAGCCATCTTAGCGATCATATCCTCCAGGGTACCGTAGTACATGGAGGCAGACTCCTCAACCTGAACAGCGAGGGGACGCTGACCGGCCTTGTCGCCGCCCGTTCCCCAGTGATCGGAGAAGATGGAGGTCGGGCAGGGGATGTAGAACCATTCCCATGCGTCGCCGTCGTTGCCCTCGCCCTTCTTGAAGGGGCCGACCTGAACCTCTTTGATACCGAACTGCTCGAGAGGAAGGCCCAGCTCTTCTTTGCAGGCGATCTCTGCGGCATGGTTGCCGGAGAAGTAGGTGTAATCAACGAGCAAAGCGTATTTCTGATCTGCCATGAATGTCACTTCCTTTCAGGTTAGTCCTGGTCGAGGCTGCGGACGCGCTTGATGTTGCACATAACGCCCTTGTAGGGAGCGCCGAAGCCAAGCTTACCAACGTTGAAGTGCGGAACAAGGCTGTTGAAGTTGGACTTCCAAACACCGAACAGGTTGGGCTCTTCGCCGTCCTGCTCAGGGAACCACCAACCATGAGCGCAGTTCAGGATGCCGGGCTTGATGATCGGGGTGACCTCAGCCTTGAAGCGAGCCTCGCCGAACATGTTGTAAACCTCGCACCAATCGCCGTCGGTGATGCCGTACTCCTTGGCGGTCTCGGGGTTGATCTGAACCCACGGCCACGGATCGATCTGACGCAGCGACGGAACAGCACGATGCTCGGAGTGGAACGAGCTGTAACGACGCGAGCCGGAGGTCGTGATCAGCGGGTACTGACCAGCGAAGTCGGGCTTGCTGATCGGGGAGTAGTTCGGCTCCTCGTAGTACGGCAGCGGATCCTCGCCCCAGGATTCGTACAGAATCGAGTATGCCTCGATCTGGCCGGTGATCGTGTTGAAGCCGGGGTTGCCGTCGAAGCGGAGCAGGCCCTTCTCGTACTTCTCGTACTCGAAGCCATGAGCGCCGGGCTGGTAGATGCCGAGCTCCTGGAACTGCTTCCAGTCGTAGCCGAGCTCCTTGAGCTGATCGCTGAAGAACTGCTCAACAGCAACCTGCAGAGCGTCGAGGTCAAGCGACTTGCCGTCGGCCGGCTTGTACCACGGCCACCACTCGGGGTTGAGGCGCTGACCGAACATGAGGCAGATCTCGATGTCGGACTTGCACTCGCCAACCTGCAGAGCCTTGTTCATGGGGCCCATGAACACGGTGTTGCGGCCGTAGTGGGTGAGGACGATGCCGTCATGCTCAGCCCAGGTGGCCATCGGGAGGAAGTAGTCGCCCACAGCCATGGCCGTCGGGGTCATGGTGATGTCCTGAACGACGACGAACTCGAGCTTCTGCAGAGCCTTGTGCCAACGCTTCGGCTGAGCGGAGCAGGTCGGGGTCAGGAAGTTGGAGCTGTTGAACCAGCCCATCTTCAGAGCGTAGGGCTCGTCCGTCTCCATGGTGTTGAGGGTCTCGTCGGGCTGGGTGGTAGCCATGCCCGTGGACAGACCCGGCCATGCAGCCGCGCCGATACGCTTCTGCCAGACGTCGTCGCTCATAGCGCCGCGCTGGTTCATGCGCCACTTGCCGAGCAGAGCAGACGGAGGACCGAGGGTCAAGCCGCCGGGACGGTCGATCGAGCCAGCCAGAGCAGCGAGCACGATGAACGCCTGGGACAGCTGAACGCCGTTCTTGTTCTGGTCAAAGGCGAGGCCCCAAGCCCAACCGATCGGGCGCTCGGTGCCGATGATGTGAGCAACGCGCTTGATGTCCTCGGCGTCGACGGTCGTGATCTCGGCGACCTTCTCGACCGGGTACTCAGCAGCGCGGGCCTTGATCTCGTCGAGACCGTAGATCCACTTCTCAGCGAACTCATGATCGTACTCGTCGTTCTCGAACATGAGGTTCATGATACCGAGAGCAAGAGCGGTGTCGGTCTGAGGACGAACCTGGAGGTTGATGTTGCCGTTGTGAGCGCCAACCCAGGTGATGCGGGGGTCGATGGAGATGATCTTGGTGCCAAGCTTCATCATATCGACGAGGCAGTGACCGAAGAAGCCGTCGCCGTTGGAGGGCAGAGGCTCCTTGCCCCAAACGACAACCCACTTGGAGAGGGTGTACGCCGGGTCATGGTAGCTGCCGGGCAGATGTCCTGCGTAGTCGAGCTCGGGGTAGCCAGCGCCGAGGACATAGTCGGCGATGGAGCAACGCGGGCCGTAGCAAGACCAACCGGACTGCGTGTAGCAGCAGTTGGGCGACTGCAGAACGGAGAACGTCAGCGCGTAGTAGTAAATGCAAGCCTCACGGCCGGTGCCACCGAAGCAGACGATGGACTCGGGGCCGTAAGTGTTCTGGAAGTAACGAACCTTCTCGCAGATGGTGTCGAGAGCCTCGTCCCAAGTGGTGCGCTCCCACTTGTCCTTACCACGATCCTCGAACGCGCGCTTCATCGGGTAGATGATGCGGTTGTCCGCATACGTGTACTCGCGCAGGGCGAGGTTCATGGCGTTAACACGACCAGTGGTGATGGGGTTGTCGTCGTCGCCCTCGATGCGGATGAGCTCGCCATCCTTGGTGACGACCTTAACGCCGTATCCAACCGGATGAGATCCCGGAGGGGACCAGGTGTTGGAGCGGGTGACGACAGTGCCGTCCTCCATTACGGTTTGCCACTGTTTACCGTATGCCATACTTTCCTTCTTTCTCCACGTTTCCTACGTTCCGTGAAACTCTTCGCGCGACCGGTGAAGGACGCGCTATCAACAAGCTAGCCGCGCGGATGTGGTTTCCGAAGCGGCCGCCGCCTTTCGTCCCTAGCTGAAAGGCGGCACGCCTGAAGCCAAAAAGTAAAGCCGTATGGGCTTTTGCGAATTCCCTGTTCGCGGCGAGCGGGGAAGCTCGCTTCCGTGCTTTCGCACGCGGGACCGATTAGCTCGGGTTAAGTCGGCTTACGCGCCGGGAGCCTTGGGGGCGCCGGGGGCAGCCGGAGCGCTCGGCGCGCCGGGGGCAGCCGGGGCCGCGGGGGCGCCGGGGGCAGCCTTGGGGGTGCCGTCAGCATTCACGTACTTGCTGAAGTCGGCCTTGCAGAAGGGGCAGGACTTCAAAACGATGCCGCCCATCATCTGGATGGTCTTGCCGCACTCGGGGCACTTGTTCGGGCCCGCACCTGCGGAGGCATCTGCCGGTCTAAAACACATAAGGAATCCTCCTTGTCGACTCGCCCATGCAAGCTCGGTTTCGCCTTGCCTGCCGGGCTTCCTACTATGTCATGCGCAGCCGTCTGGAAGCTTGCGCGAATGACCCATGAGACCCTCCCCGAAGCGTGCGACCCTTGCGAGTCGCCGTGATCCGATCGGACAACCGGATCGCCGCTCAGAACCTCACGTTGATAGTTCCTTCTATGCGCGCGGCCGAAGACAAGATCGGTCGCGCACCCCCTCCGTCACGTCTTTTTTCCGAGGTTCGGATCCCTGTTTCCTCACCTGGTTTCGTACGTGTTAGCGAGGTCGTCTCTTTTGCAAAAGATCAGACAAGCGGCAATATAGGTAAGGTGAACGGTATTAGGTTCGTTCCATAAGGTCGTTTTATAATTTTCGACCTCAACCCGTGAGGTTGATTTCTTTCAACCTGAATACAAATCCCCTGTTCAGCGTTATAACCATCCTCGGGAGCTCGTGAGAGGGCCTGTGGGAGGCGTTTTGAGGTCGATGCCCCGCGAAAGTCATTTTCGGTCGAGTATGGCTGCGAGGTGGGGTATCATAGTCGCGATTCAGATGGCGTTTTATTATGAGAAAACGTCGTGACGACAGTATGACGACGGCTAGATTCGAGGGGTCCCGCGTGGCAGAGCGTTTTCCGCATATAACCATCAGCATCGCACACGGAAAGGACGATTCGGACGCAACGGGCGACCTCAACTCCCTCTCGGTGGGTTTCGGCGTCTTCCAAGCCTGGATCTTTCTCGTCATCTTCGGCATGGGCTACGTCTTCGCGCCCTCGACCCTTCTCCCGAGCACCCCGGTTCTTCCCGAGCACTGCCTGCCCATCGTGTTCGACACGTTCCTCCTCACGCTTGGCGCGTGTCTGCTTCTGCTCGCCTTCTCCAATCAGCTTCTGCTGAAATTCTACGTCGGGAAAAACGCGCTCATAACCGCCACCTGCTTGGCGAGCATGGGCACGTTGCTCATTTACGGAACCGGGCTCGAGCCGACGGGCACGGCCTTTGCCGTAGTCGCCGGCGCCCTCATGGGCATGGGCGCGAGCCTCATGACCGTGCTGTGGGGCACCGCGTTCGCGCGTTACGAGTTCACCACCATCATATTGAACACCGTGGTGGCCATCGTCATCGGCGTGGCGGTCTATCTGATCCTCATTCACTGGGCCCCGGTGCCTCTTTCGGGCTTTCTCGCCTGCGTTTTGCCCATAGCGGCGTCGCTTATCCTCTGGAAGCTCACGCCCATCCCCTACTACCGCCGCCAGGAGATGCCGATCTTCCACCCGCTGCCCATCCACCGCACAGCGTTCGTCCTGCGCTTCGGCCTTCCCATCGTCATTTTCGGCTTCGTTCTGGGCGCTCTGCGCCACGTCTGCCTCAGCGGGCTTCTCCCCTACGAGGATTTGACGGCGCAGCTTGTCATCGGAGCCGCCGCTTGCGCGGGCCTCGCCGCCATCATCGCGACGATGGCCATCTCGAAGAACGAGTCGTACTGGGATATGATCTTTCGCTGCGTTCTCCCCGCCATCGCCCTGGCGGTGTTCTGCGTGCCGCATCTTTTCGGCGATTACGCTCTGCTCGCAGGCTTCTTCGTCATCGCAGGATACATCTGCTTTGAAACGCTCATGTGGTTTCTCATCGCGGACCTCTCCCAGGAGTTCCGCCTCTCGCCCATCTTCATGTTCGGTCTCGGACGCGGCCTGCTCGAGCTCGGCTCGCTCGTCGGCTCCTGGCTCGCGCAGATCCCCGGCGACAACACGATCACGGGAGTGTTCGGCAACGCCGAAGGGGCCTTGGTCCTCATGCTGGCCCTCGCGGTAGCCTATTCGTTGCTGCCGCGCCGCCGCGAGGTTCGCGCCATCGTCGACCCCAACCACGTGATCAAGATGCCCGGCTACGATGCGCTGCAGACGCATATCGAGAAGCAGCAGGTCGAAGACGAGCCGCAGCAGGAGACAGACAGCGAGGAAATCGGCGCAGCGGAAGTCGACGCCAAGATTCGCGCGAAGGGTCGCTTCCACGCGCGCTGCGAGGAGATAGCCGACTGCTACCTGCTCTCCCGTCGCGAGACCGAGGTCATGTTCTTGCTCGCCAAGGGCCATAACGCAGCTTTCATCCAGGACAAGCTGTGCATCTCGAAGAGCACCGCCAAAACGCACATCAACCATATCTATCGCAAGCTCGACATCCATACGCAGCAGGAGCTGCTCAACATGGTGGAGGACCGCAATCTCGATGGCGAGCACGGCGATGAGCCCGCGCCCGAGGGCGCCTTCTCCTCCGATCAGAAACGACGCTGACGAACTTTCAACATGGCTTATCGGATCGGCATAGACGCAGGCTCTAAAACCGTCAAGTTGATTATCCTTGACGAAGGCGGAACTATGCTCTTCTCCGCCTACCGAAGGCATCAAGCGAACGTCGTGCGCACGCTCGCTGCGACGATAGAAGACGCGAGGCGCCGCCTCGGCGACGTCGCCGCCCATGTCGCCATCACGGGATCGTCCGCCATCGGCATCGCCGAGACGCTCCGGCTCCCGTTCGTCCAAGAGGTTATCGCCACCGCGCATGCCGTCGGCGACATCCGCCCCGACGCCGACGTCGCCATCGAGCTCGGCGGCGAAGACGCCAAGATCATCTATCTGAGCGGCGACGTCGAGCAGAGAATGAACACGACCTGCGCGGGAGGCACGGGAGGATTCATCGACACCATCGCGTTCATACTCGACGTCGATCCCTCGGACATGAGCGATCTGGCCTTCGAGGCCCGCACGATCCACCCCATCGCCTCTCGATGCGCCGTGTTCGCCCAAACCGACATCCGCCCTTTGCTCAACGCGGGAGCGAGCAAAGCCGACATCGCGGCGAGCGCCTACGACGCCGTGGTGAGGCAGACGATCGGAGGGCTCGCATGCGGACGTCCCCTGAAAGGCACGATCGTCTTCCTCGGCGGCCCTCTGGAGCACGCGCCCTATCTCGTCGCACGTTTCAGGGAAAGGCTCGGGCTCGCCGAGGACGCGGGGGTCAAGCCACCCGACGCACATCTTCTCACCGCGCGCGACACCGCCCTCCTCTCAACGCGCGAGAACCCCTCAACGCAGACGCTGACGGAACTTCTCGCGCGAATCGCGTCCCTCGACGAACCTGAAGACGACCTCGGCAGGCTCGGCGCCCTGTTCGAGAGCGAAGAAGACCTCGCTCGGTTCGAGCAGGGACACCGGAACGTCTCCTTCGAGCGAGCACCCCTCGAGAGCGCACGCGGGCCGCTCTACCTTGGCATCGACGCCGGCTCGACGACCGTCAAGCTGGCCGTCATCGACGACGAGGCCCGTCTGCTCCACAGCGCCTACGAGCCGATCAAGGGAGACATGCCGAGCACGCTCGCGCACATGCTCGTCGATCTTCGCGACGCCATTCCCCGTCCTCGCGAGCAATCGAACGCCCCCGCCGCCTGGATAGCCCACGCAACCGCGACCGGTTACGGAGAGGACCTCGTTCGCGCGGGGCTGGGGGTCGACAGCGGCGTGGTCGAGACGGCGGCCCACCTGCGAGCCGCGCTCCACCTGCGAGCTGATGCGTCGTTTCTACTCGACATAGGCGGTCAGGACATGAAGGCGCTCTGGGTGCGCGACGGGCGAATCGTCGACGCCGTGCTGAACGAGGCGTGCTCGAGCGGATGCGGAGCCTTCGTCGAGTCAACGGCTCATTCGCTCAACATCACGCCCGACGAGTTCGCGCGGCAAGCGCTCCGCGCGAAACGACCCGTCGACCTAGGAACCCGCTGCACGGTTTTCATGAACTCGCGCGTTCGCCATGCCCAAAAGATCGGAGCCTCGCTTGAAGACATCGCGGCGGGCGTCGCTTATTCGGTCGTGCACAACGCGCTTTTCCGCATTATAGGAGCGAACAAGATCGACACGCTCGGCGACGCCATCGTCGTGCAGGGCGGCACGTTTAAATCGAACGCGGTGCTACGAGCCTTCGAGCTCACCATAGGCGCCGAGGTGACGCGATGCGACCAGGCCCACCTTGCAGGTGCGATCGGCGCCGCTCTCATCGCCCGCGAGAGAGCCCGCGATAAAGCGACGACGCCCACCCGGCACCATAACGCCCCCGTGGCGCCCGACGAAGCGAGCGACCCGCGCAATGCCGACGGGCGGAAAGCGCAACCGTCGAGCCCCGCGCCGATGAGCACGCTCATAAGCCGAGAAGAGCTCGAGGCCTTCGCGCCCGTCAAGCAACGAACGAGATGCAGCGGCTGCGAGAACCGCTGCGCGCTCGACGTCACTTTCTTCGGCGGCGGGCGGGCGTACGTATCGGGAAACCGATGCCCTCGGGGGGTCGATGAGGCCCTGCGGACGACGCAAGAGCCGGCGGTCGAAGACCCGACGGCGCGCTTCGGGCAGCGAGCCTCCCATCACGCTCTCCCGGGCGAACCCCCCGAGCATCGTATCCTCCGAGGGGAATCGGGCTTCAAGCCCGTCAACCTCGTCGCCTGCGAGCAGCAGCTCATCGCGCGCTATGGAGACGTAAAAGCCCCGGGTATGCTCGGTTCGCTGCAGATCGGCGTCATCGGCGCCCTCGAAACGTACGAGTACACCGCGTTTTGGCATACGCTCATAGTCGGCCTCGGCTTCTCGGTGCTCACGCCCGACTGCGAGGATATGACGGCATGCCCCATCCGGGCATGGGAAAGCGTTCCATCGGATGGCGTCTGCTACCCCGCGAAGATCGCCCATCCACGCTTCTACAGCCTACGGGAAAAGGGAGCCGATTTCGTCCTCATGCCGAAGTTCGAACGCGGCAACCACTGCCCCGTCTCCTGCGAATACGCCGATGCGCTTTCGGATAACGTCGAAGAACCTCCGCTGATCAGCCCGCTTTTGATCGGCTATAAGCCGACGCGCATCGCGCAAGACGAGAGGTCCTTGGGAGAACTTCACCGAGCGCTCGACCATGCGGCGCGAACGGTCGGCGCGAGGATCTCGCGCGTGCGGTTCGACGAGGCTATCGCCGCCGCCCTCCGCGAGCAGCAGCGTTTCGAGAAGACGCTCGTCGTGGAAACGGAGAAAGCCCTCGCCGAACTTGCCCGCGACCCCTCGGGACATGCCGTGCTGCTCGCAGGCCGCCCCTACCACAACGACGTCGCTTTCATGCACGGCATCGACGAGGAGCTCCTCCGACAAGGCTTCACCGTGCTGTGCATGGCGGGACTCACCAACCACCTCCGCGAAGCGCGCAAGCGCCAATACGCGGGAACGTACCCCTGGAAGCCCGCGAAGCGACTCGTGCGCGCGGCGACGTTCGTCGCGGAGAACCCCGGCATCGACATGATATGCCTGCAGTCCTTCGGCTGCGGATTCGACGCGATGTCCATCGAAGAGGCCCGAGGCGTGCTCGAGGAAGCGGGCAAACCCTGCACGACCCTCAAAATCGACGACATCACCGATACCGCGCACATCCGAATTCGCCTGCGCACGCTCGCCGAGGCCATTGAAAGCGGCAAGCGGAGAGGGGCTTCGAGCAGATGCGGAAAGCCCTCGCCGTGTTCGGCGCGAGAAGGCGGAGGAGAAGCGAGCACGCCGAGCTCCACGCCTAAGGTGAACCCGTGCAAGATCCTCACGGAGCCTCCGCTCGACCTGCAGGACCTCTCCATCGCGCGACGCGACACCGCAAGCGACGTGTGCTTCACGGCCGACGTCATGGCGGCCCGCGTCATCCGCTTGATCCGCGAGAACCCGGGCGTCGAGCACATCGAGCTCCCGCCTACCTGCCTCGATTGCCTCACCGAAGCCATCCCCCGCATGGTCGAGCGAGCGACCGGCGCGGCGCCCTCGTTTTCCTGGTCGGCCTCGTGGGACGAAGCGGCCAAGGCCGCGGCGAAGCGTTGCGGGGATAAAGCGACGATGTCGAGAGCGGGCGCGGCCGTTCGCCCGGACGAACCGAAACCGAAGGTCGGCATCGTCGGCAACCCCCTTCTGTGCTTCGACCCGTTCATGAACGACGACCTCGTCGAGATGCTCATCGAGCTCGGCTGCGAGCCCGTGCTACCCGAGCCGAAGCTGATCTGCGTGGAGGACGTGCGCTACCTCGATCAGCTCGCCGGCTTCGACGATGGGGGCATACGCGATATCATCTATCTGCTGAGCTTCGGATGCTTGAAGGGCCACGTTCACGGCCGCGGAGCCCTCCATGAGATCAAAAAACTGTTTCCCCTGATGAGCATCACTTTCGTCGATTACGACCCCGAAGCGTCCGCGCTCAACCGGAAAAACCGCATCCGCCTCGCCGCGGAAACGGCACGCGAGCGTCTCGCAGCGGAGACCACCCTCAGACGATGATTTTAAAAGAGGGGAGGCCAGCCTCGCCCGAAAGGGTCGCCTCCCTTCGTTCGCGAAACGCGCGACCCGCGAACGACAACGCGGGCTCGAGCAACCATGCCCGAGCCCGCGTTCAAATCCACCGAGGCGAAAACCGGCCGCGAAGGCGCAAGACGGCTAAAGGCCGTTCACGCAGTGGGTCTTCACGCCGTTTTCCAGGTAGTCCATGATCTCGGAAACCGCCATCTTGGCGCAATTGTCCTCCGCCTCGGCGGTCGAGGCGCCCAGGTGGGGCAGCACGATGGCGCGTTCCATCTTGACGACCGCAGGGTTCGCGAAGTCGGTCACATAACGGGAGATCTTGCCGCTCTCAAGTGCGGCGGCCATGGCAGCATCGTCAACCAGCACGTCGCGGGAGAAGTTCAGGAACACCGCGCCGTCCTTCATCTGATCGATAGCCGCGGCGTCGATCATGCCGCGCGTCGAGTCCATGGCGGGCACGTGGATGGTGACGTAGCTCGAAGCCGCCAACAACTCGGGCAGCTCGGAGGTGAACGTCATCGTCTCGGAGATGGCGGCTGCGCGCTCGGCGTCGAGGAAGGGATCGCAACCGACGACCTTCATGCCGAGCGCCTCGGCGGCGGCCACGACGAGCTTGCCGATGGCTCCAAGGCCTATGACGCCGAGCGTCTTGCCGAAGATCTCGCCGCCCGCGAACGCCTTCTTCGCCTTCTCAGCCGCCTTGCCCACGTTCTCGTCGTCAGCGTTGTCGCGCACCCAGTCGATGCCGCCGACGATATCGCGCGATGCGAGCAGCATGCCGGCGATAACGAGCTCCTTCACCGCGTTGGCATTGGCTCCGGGCGTGTTGAACACGGGGATGCCCGCCTCGGCGAGCGCATCGAGCGGAATATTGTTGACGCCGGCGCCTGCGCGAGCAACGGCCTTGAGGTTCTCGGGGATCTCCATCTCGTGCATGTTCGCGGAGCGCACGAGGATCGCATCGGCCTCCTCGATGTTCTCGGTGAGCTCGTAGTTCTCGGTGAGCAGGGCCAAGCCCTCAGCGGAGATATTGTTGAGGCAATGGATCTTGTACATTGAAATCCCCTTCTGTTCGCGAGTGTCTGCGTCGCGCGACAATTCATGTATCGCATGAGCGTGAGTGTACCACCCGGAAAACGCTGGTACGGCTCGGGTGCCGAGATTAGCTCCCGGACGCGCGACGATGTCGGCGAGCAGGCTGCAGGCGAACCCATGACGGCAGGGCGGCGATGACGGCTGTCAGCCCCTTACGACCATCGCGACGACGATGACGAGAACCATCGCCAGCAGGCAGACCGCAACGGAAAGCCCCGCCCTGAACGCGAGCGCCTTACGCGAGGCCGCGGGCTCGGCGGGCACGTCGCGCGGGGACCTTCCCGCACCCGCCGCGTTGTCGCCGACGCTGCCGCCCCCGATTCGATCCGCCGGCGATGACGACTCCCGCCCTCCCGCAAGCCGTGCGCGCTTCTCCTCCACCGAAAGAGGTGCATCGTTTCCCTTTTGAACCATCATGCCGCCTTTCACTCGATATTCACGCAAGCAAGTATAGTCCTAGTCCGCAGGCGACCTGCCGGGGCAATCGAATCGTGCGGGCTAGAGGGTCATCGGCTGATCGGCGTCTGCGGGAACCACACGGAGCATCGTCTGCACGAAATCCTTCGTGCGCGCCGCGACCTCGCGCAGGCTGTAAGAAAGCTGGTTGTCGTAAGCGCCTTTGTCGGCGGGGACGCCCTCGGCCTGCATGCCGAGCCCCTGCGCCGTCGCGAGCGCGCGGTAGAGATGATACGCCTGCGTGACCACGATGACGTCATCAGCCCCGTACGCGAAACGCGCGCGGTACATCGAGGAGTACGTGTCGTAGCCGGCATGGTCGACGAAGACGTCGTCTGCGGGAACCCCCAGCTCGACGCAGTAATCCTTCATGGCATCCGATTCGTTGTAGTGGGAATCGCGGTTGTCTCCGCTGACGATGATCGCATCGGCGGCGCCCGCCAGGTACAAATCGACCGCCACCTCGAGCCTGTCCGCAAGGATGTCCGAAGGGGTTCCGTCGGCGAACACCGAGGCGCCGAGCACCACGACGGCGTCGGCGTGGGCATCCGCCAAAGCGTCGACCGTGTGCAGGTCGTCACGCGTCGTGGCGACAGTGTAGACGTTGGCGACCACGACCAGCGAAACGGAGAGGACGACGCATGCGAGCGCCGCCTTGACTACGACGAGCAAAGCACGCGCGAGCGCCCCTCTGTCCTTTTTCTCTTTCCTCCGAAATGCCATGCCGACGAGAATAGCAGAGGGGCCGCCTTGCAGGGCGACCCCTCATAAGAGTTTCGCATCGAGTTCACACAGCCAAGCGCGAAATCTCACCGGTCGTTCGTAGCGTCAGCGAGGGTTTCCGCGGCGAGCTCGGATGGCGTGAAAGCCCGACGAAGCGTACTTTGGTACGCGAGGAGGGCTTGGAGCGCCAGCCGGGCCGCTGCGGAAAGCCGCAGCGTCGAGCAGTTCCGCCCGCTGCGTCAGCACGGGCGAAACGAACAGCCGCAACGGGAAGCCGCAGGTCGCCGCAACGTCAGCGAGAAGGGCCCCGGTGCCCGGGATTGCCCCGCCGCAGGGCCAAGTTGGCTTTTGCCAACGCCGAGCCCTGCACAAGGGGCAAGAACGGGTGCCCGGGCTCTTCGCAGCGTCGGCGTATCCGCCCGTTGCGTCAGCAACGGGCGGAACAGATTACTTAGCGACGATGTTCACCAAGCGCCCGGCAACGTAGACGACCTTTTTGAGTTCTTTGCCTTCGATGGCGCGCGAGACGGCCTCTTGAGCGAGGGCCTTCACCTCGTCTTCCGCGGCATCCGCGGCGACGGTGATCTTCGCCTTCACCTTGCCGTTCACCTGGACGGCGAGCTCCACCTCATCGGCCTTGGCGAGCTCGGGGTCGAACGCGGGCCACGCCTCGACGTGAACCGAGCCCTCATGCCCCAGCACCGTCTGCCACAGCTCCTCGGCCCAGTGGGGCGCGATGGGAGCCATCAGCTTGACGATGACCTCGGCGATATCGCGGTCGAACGCCTCGGCGTGATCGCACGAGCGGCGCGCCTCGAGCGAAACCTTGCGCAGGTACTCGCCCGTCGCGTTCGCAAGCTCCATGATGGCGGCGATGGCGGTGTTGAAGTTGTTGCGGTCGAAGTCGTCGACCACCTTGCCCACCACGCGATGACGCTCGCGCATGAGCGTCTTGGAAAGCTTATGCACCGCGTCGGTATCGAGCTCGCCGCCGGCGAACAGGGTCTCCTCACCTGCGGTTCCTGCGAGATCGTTCACCTGACGCCAAAGGCGGTTAATGAACTTGTACATGCCCGCCAAGCCGTCTTCGTTCCACAAAAGCTCTTTGTCGGGCGGGGCCATGAACAGGATGTAAGCGCGCACGGCATCGGCGCCGTAGTTCGCGATCATGTCCTCGGGAGCGATGACGTTGCCCTTGCTCTTGCTCATGACGTCGCCGTTCTCGTCGAGCACCATGCCCTGGCACAGCAGGTTGGTGAAAGGCTCGTCGAAGGCGAGCATTCCCTCGTCACGCAGGACCTTGGTGAAGAAGCGGCTGTAGAGCAAGTGCAGGATGGCGTGCTCGATTCCGCCGATGTACTGGTCCACCGGCATCCATGCGTTCGCCTTCGCCGAATCGAACGGGGCCTTGTCGTTGTGCGGGTCGGTGTAGCGCATGTAGTACCAGCTCGAGCACGTGAACGTGTCCATGGTGTCCGTCTCACGACGCGCGGGCGCACCGCACACCGGGCAGGTGGTGGCGACGAAGCCCTCGTGCGTGGCGAGCGTCTCGCCGGCTGCCAGGTCGATGTCCTCGGGCAGGCGCACCGGAAGCTGGTCGACGGGCACCGGCACCACGCCGCAATGATCGCAGTGGACGGCGGGGATGGGGTTGCCCCAGTAGCGCTGACGGGAGATGAGCCAGTCGCGCAGGCGGAACTCCACCTTGCGACGGCCCACGCCGCGCTCCTCGAGGTCGGCCACGATGGCCGATTCGCCCTCGGAGTGCTTACCGCCGGTCATGCCGGTGTATTTGCCGGACTGCACGAGCGTGCCCTCGGCCTCCATCGCGCGCTCCCACTCAACCGAGGTGACCACGCGGCTCTGCTCGTCCTTCAGCTGATCGAACAGCGGATCGTCATCGCCTAAGATGATGGGAACGATGGGCAGATCGTACTTGCGAGCGAACTCGAAGTCGCGCTGATCACCGCAGGGAACCGCCATGACGGCGCCCGTTCCGTAATCGGCCACCACATAGTCGGCCACCCACACCGGCACCTTCTCGCCGTTGACGGGATTGACGACGTAACGGCCCGTGAACTGGCCGTGCTTCTCGTGATCGCCCTGAGCGCGCTCGACGGCGCTCACCTTCTTGGCAGCCTCCACCAACTCGGCGACGGGCTTTTCGTACTCGGTGCCGGCGACCAGGTCGGCCAGACCCTTGTACTCGGGGGCCAAGACGAAGAAGCTGCAGCCGAACAACGTATCGGCGCGCGTGGTGAACACGGTGATGACGTCGTCGGCGGTCGGCTCGGCGGGAACGTTGCCGTCCTTGTCGCACAGCACGAAATCGACCTCGGCGCCTTCGGAGCGGCCGATCCAGTTCGCCTGCTGCTGCTTCACGCGCTCAGGCCAGCCGTCGAGCTGATCGAGATCGTCGAGGAGCTCCTGCGCGTAGTCGGTGATCTTGAGGTACCACTGCGTGAGGTCGCGCTTCTCCACCTCGGAATCGCACCGCCAGCAACGGCCCTCGGTGACCTGCTCGTTGGCCAAAACGGTCTCGCAGCTCGGGCACCAGTTCACCGGGCTGTTGCGACGTTCCACCAATCCGCGCTCCCAGAACTTCAGGAAGATCCACTGGCCCCAGCGGTAATATTCCGGATCGCATGCCACGACGGTGCGATCCCAGTCGTAGGAAAAGCCCATGCGCTTGAACGATTCGCGCTGCGTGTCGATGTTGGCGTAGGTCCATTTCGCCGGATGGCTGTTGCGCTTGATGGCGGCGTTTTCCGCCGGAAGGCCGAACGCGTCCCAGCCCATCGGATGAAGCACGTTGAAGCCCTGCATCTTCGCGTAGCGCGCGATGACGTCGCCGATGGTGTAGTTGCGCACGTGCCCCATGTGGATATCGCCCGAAGGATACGGGAACATCTCGAGGACGTACTTGGTCGGCTTGTCGGAATCTTCGCTGACGGCGTTGAGCCCCTGCGCGTCCCAGGCTGCCTGGATGCGCGGTTCAATCTCGTGCGGGTTGTATGCTTTCATGCTCTTTCCTTATATTGCGGCGTAGGATTGCGCGAACCGCCCGCGAAGAGCGCGGGCGGCCGTTTTCGTAACATTGCATTATAGCGGCATTGCTCCTGCAAATGCCCTACTTATCGACCACGGTGGTCACGCGCTCGGGGGCTATCTCGGCAGGAGCCTCGCGGCTCGGTTCGGGGGCAGGGTCGTAGAGAGGGGCGAAAGGCGAGCTCGGCGACGTGGCGCCCTCCTCGGCCCCGGCTTCGCGTTCCGGAGCGGAGGACGGCGACCCTGCGGCCTGCTCGTCCGCAGCCTGCGAACGAGAAGCCGGATCGAGGGGATCCTGCACCGCAACCGCGAGCGGGGCGCCGCACGAGGAGCAGAAACGATACCCCGCCTCGATGGCGGCGCCGCATGCCGGACACGCGAAAGCACGTCCCTCCACTTGCGCCTCGGCGCGTGCCTGGGCCTCCGCCTTCGCCTGCTCGGCCGCCGCGCGGGCAGCGCGACCCTCGTCCTCGACCGCGATGATGCTGTGGGAGATCTCGTCGATGAGGCGATAGGCGTCCTCGACGGCGTCGAAAAGCTCCTCTCGACCGGAGCGCAAAGACGCGTCCGATTTCGCCGCTTCGTACAAGCTCCCGCCGAACGCGAGCAGCGCCTTGTCGCGCTGACGCTCGGCATCGCCGAGCTGCGCCTTGAGCGAGACCATGCGCGTTCCGCGCTCCGTGGCGGCCATGCCCCGGTTCAGCAGATCCTGCGCGCTATCCAATATACCCATGGGAAAGCCTCCTGTTTCATCATGGAACGAAACGCCGCTTCGCCCCTGACGCGACCCCGCCGCGAGCGGGGCGTGCCGGCTTGCGCGGGCGACCCGAGAAAGCGTGCGGAGCGCGCACCCTCGATCACGGCAGTTTCACTTTATCGCAGCGCCGCCGGGCGCTACAGCGCCGCACCGCAATTCCAGCAAGTTTCCGCGTCGGCGAGGTTGTCCGTCGCGCAATGCGGGCAGGTGGTGTGAGCGCGCCTCGCCTCCATGCCTTCAGGTGCGCTTTTGAACGTCGCTCCCGTCCAATCCTTGCGCGCACGGCCGAGCATGGCGTCAAAACCCGTCAGGTGCAACGCACCGTCCTCGTCGAATTCCCCACGCGCAGCCCGTATCGTCTCATCCGCCATAGCGCCTCCGTCTCCCGCCCAATTGTTTTCCGGGACATTTAAGCACGGCGACGGCGAGGGATCGCGCGACGCGTGAAAAACCGCAGAGTATCCAAGGTCGACCCCGCGCATCATCGGGTACCATGGTTCATCATCCCAGGAAGGCTCATCCCCATGAATTTTCACAAAGCAAGTTTCAAAGCCGCATACGGCACCTCCAAGCAGCTCCCCGCATCCGCAGGCCCCGAGGTCTCGTTCGCAGGACGCTCCAACGTCGGCAAGTCATCGCTTCTCAACAAGCTCATGTACCGCAAGGGCCTCGCGAAGGTTTCGCAGACGCCCGGCAAGACCGCGACCATCAACTTCTACGACGTCGACGGTCAAAACCTCGTCGATCTGCCTGGCTACGGCTACGCGAAGGTGTCGAAAAGCGAGCTTGGCCGCTGGTCGGAGCTGATCGAGGGCTACTTCAACCAGGACCGCGACTTCGCGCTGGTGGTGTCGCTCATCGACATCCGCCACGAGCCCACCGCGCTCGACCGCAACATGGTGTCGTTCCTCATCGACGCCGAGCTGCCCTTCGCCATCGCGCTGACGAAGGCGGACAAGCTCTCCAAGCAGCAGATGATGAAGCAGCGCAACGTCATCGTGAAAACGCTCGACCTGCCGGAGGGCACGCCCGTCGTCATCACGTCCTCGGAGAAGGGCATCGGCATCGACGAGCTGCGCGCGCTCATCGCCGAGGCCGTCGGGGAGCGATAAGCCGCATTTCTCCGAACGCGAACGCATGCGCGGCGGCTCGATGCATTACCACGTTCGGGCCTCCGACGCTTTGCACGCGAACGCGAGCAGGCGCGTCCGCTCCTTCCGGCGAAAAAGGGAGCGCTCACCCGCCCCTGGCGTTTCGCACGCGAGCAAGCGCGAACGAACGCCGACGAGCGCGAAGTTCCGAAAAGCCACCTCTCTCCCAGCTCATCCACGTCTTCCCCTTTCGTCGTTTTGATAGAATGCTTCGGGAAGCTCGCGCGCGCATAGCCACTCCGGCGGCCATGCGCGCGCGACGTGCAGCTTTGTTGAGAAGAGAGGAAGAGCATTGGATAAGTTCTTCAAGATATCCGAGCGCGGAAGCTCGGTATCTGACGAGATCATCGGTGGTTTGACCACGTTCTTGGCGATGGCCTACATCATCGCCGTCAACCCGTCGATGATGGAGGCGGCGGGCATCCCGTTCAACGCCGCGCTCACCGCGACGTGCTTGGGCGCCGCCATCATGACCATCGCGATGGGTCTTATCGCGAACCGCCCGATCGCGCTGGCGTCGGGCATGGGCATCAACGCCATCGTCGCGTTCACCTTGTGCCTCGGCGAGGTCGCCGTCGACTGGCGCGTCGCCATGGCGGTCGTGTTCCTCGAGGGCATCATCATCTTGATCCTCGTTCTGTGCGGCCTTCGCAAGGCCATCATGGACGCCATCCCGGTCGGTCTGCGCCGCGCCATCGGCATCGGCATCGGACTGTTCATCGCCTTCATCGGCTTGAAGGGCGGCGGCCTCATCTCCGCCGACGAGTCGACGCTCATCGCGCTCGGCGAGCTTTCCTCGCCCATCTGCATCGTCGCGCTCGTCTCGATCGCCCTCGCCGTCATCCTGCAGGTCCTCAACGTGAAGGGCGGCCTGGTCATCTCCATCATCGTGGCCACCATCGTGGGCATCCCGCTCGGCGTGACGCCGCTTCCCACCGAGTGGAACTTCGGTCTCGACTTCAGCGCGTTCGCCGCGCCCTTCCAGACCGATCCGGCCTCGGGCAACATGGCCATCATCCAGGTGTTCGTGCAGCCCGTGCTTCTGATGTTCGTGTTCTCGCTGCTCATGAGCGATTTCTTCGACACCATGGGCACCGTGGTCGCCGTCGGCGAGCAGGGCAAGTTCGTCGACAAGAAGGGCGACGTCGAGGACGTCCAGCCCATCCTCATGGTCGATTCCGCCGCAGCGGCGGTCGGCGGCTTCCTCGGCGCCAGCTCCATCACGAGCTTCGTCGAGTCCACCTCGGGCGCCGCAGCAGGCGCGCGCACGGGCCTTTCCAACATCGTGATCGGCGTGCTGTTCATCGTCTGCGCGTTCTTCGCCCCCATCGTCGGCATGGTCTCCGGCGCCGCCACCTGCGGTGCGCTCGTAGTCGTCGGCTACCTCATGATGACCGACGTGGGAGAGATCGACTGGAAGAGCATCGAGAGCGCCTTCCCCGCGTTCATCACCATCGTGGGCATCCCGATGACCTACTCCATCACCAACGGCATCGGCATGGGCTTCATCTCCTACTGCATCATCAAGGTCGCGCAGGGCAAGGCCGGCGAGGTCAAGCCGCTCATGTGGGTCGCGGCCCTGGCGTTCCTCTTGATGTTCGTTCTGGGGTAACGCTGAAACGCGCCTAAGGTCAGCGCATGACCTGGGCAACGCCTTCGATTTTCGCGTAGAATTATCGGGTGCGCGCTTGAAGCGCTAACTCGATCCCATAAGCGCCGCTTCTCGCCACGTCGCACGTGATTTGCGAGAGCGGCGCTTTTTCGTGAGGGAGGCGGGATGGCCCGCCGCCGAAAGAGAGGAGCCGCCAGCATGGCAGAGTTCGATTTCGAGAAACTGATCGTCGACCTTCCGGATTATCCGGAGCCGGGCGTCGTGTTCAAGGACATCACGCCCCTGCTCGCCGACAAAGACGGCTTCGCCGCCGTCGTCGACTCGATCGCCGCGCATTTCAAGGGACGCGGCGTGACGAAGGTGGTCGGCGCGGAGGCGCGCGGCTTCATGGTGGGCGCGCCTGTCGCCCGCGCTCTCAATGCCGGGTTCGTACCCGCCCGCAAGCCGGGTAAACTGCCGCGCGAGGCGTTCAGCGAGTCGTTCGAGCTCGAGTACGGGACCGACACGCTGCAGATCCACGTCGACGCCATCACCTCCGACGACGTCGTGTTGATCGTCGACGACCTGGTGGCAACGGGTGGCACCGCCAACGCGCAAGCTCGCCTGGTGAAGCGCGCGGGGGCGAAGCTCGTCGGCATGGGATTTCTCATGGAGCTCGAGTTTTTGAACCCACGCGAGACCATCGCCCAAGAAACCGACGTCGAGGTGTTCTCGCTGGTGCA
>CALADF010000032.1 GCA_937890835.1 uncultured bacterium | reverse complement strand
ACCCACGCGAGACCATCGCCCAAGAAACCGACGTCGAGGTGTTCTCGCTGGTGCAAGTGAAATAGGCGGCGCACTTAGGGGCGGGCGGTGTCGCGATCCTGAGGCCCGAGCAGCGTCGCTCCCCCGGGCTTGCCGCACGAAGCATGCCGCCGGCCGCCGCAAACACGTAAGCACGCAAAAAAAAGAGGGAGCGAACCGAGAGGTCGCTCCCTCTTTCACGTTCGAGCATGATCGCCGCTCCGAGATCCCGAGAATCCCGGAGCGGCGAGGCGATGCGCGATTCGCGCACCACGAGCCTAAGAGACGGCGCTTAGGAGGCGGCGCTTCGCGAGGCCGATGGGAAAACCCTCCTCAGCGCAGATCGCAAGCCGGAATCCTTCTTCCGAGCGTCCGCTGCGGCATCAAGTGCGGCGCGAGCCTGCTCGTTGAAGTCCTTGTGATGGGCGGGGCCCTCGACCTCTTCCAGCTCCGCGTACTCGCCCAGCTTCTTCTCATCCGCGATCAGCTTGGACGCCTCTTTCTTGCGATCGACGGGAACGTAGATGTTCACACCGTAGTTTTTGTCCCTGCTGGTCGGAACGGCGAGCGTCAACACCGGATGGTTCATCTTCATGGAGCCCAAATCGATTCCGTACAGGGGAATGCCGGCCTCGCGAAAAATGTACGCCATCCCGTCGTATTGCCACTTCATCTTCACGTTGGTGAGAAACGTCCATTGCGTCGCCTTGAACTCGTCAAGGTCCACCATGGTCGTGAATCCCTTGTTCCGCCTCATAGCAGCCTCCGATCCGTTTACCGCACCCGACTACGCGTTAGCACCCACGCGAACCTTTGCGACCTTGGGGAACGTAAACGCGATCACCGCCGCGATCGCCATGAACACGCCGACGATAGCGAACGAGTCGCCGACGACGCCCGTCATGTCGATGACGATACCGGCGATCCACGGACCGAGGTAACGACCGACCAGGTTCACAGTACCGATGAAGCCCGTGCCCGTTGCGCGGATCTCATCGCAGAAGTACTCGCCGGCGCCGGTCATGATAACCGTGATGACCGAGGTCGAAGCCGAGATGATCGTCACGAACACATAGCACATCATGAGCGAGGGAGCGGGAGTGTTGATCAGGTAGAAGTAGTAGCCGAATCCGCCGATCGCGCTGATGGCGACCACGATGCCGATGATGTTCTTGCGCTCGAAGTGGTCGGAAAGGGTTCCGAGGATCAGCTCGCAGATGATGGTAGCCAACCCGCCCCACGTGATCGCAAGCGACGCCTGGGCAAGATCGAAGCCCACGGACTGGATCGAAGCGACATAGTACTGCGTCGCGGCCATGTAGCCGACCTGATAAACGATGTAGAACACGCCGAAGTGCCATGCGATGGGCATTTTGACGACGCGAGCCAGGGCGCTTTCCTTCTTCGCAGGAGCCTTCTCGTTGTCGGAGACGATGACCGGCTCAGGAGCCGCCTGGGTGCCCTCGGGGGCGCCGTACGGAGCCAGCCCCTTCTCCTCAGGCCCCTCGCGGAAGAACACGCCGACGTACACGGCGATAAGCGCGAACACGACGCCGAAGATGACGTAGCCCATCTGCCAGCCGAAAGAGCCGATCACGATAGGAGCGACGACGCCGAGGATCATGGCGGAGAAGTTCGCGCCCGGCGTGATGAGGCTCATGCCGAAGCCCCTGCGATGCGGGGCAAACCACCTGGAAACGATCTTCGGCAGAATGGCCATGAGCAGACCCGCGCAGCCGACACCCGAGATCGCCCAGGTCACAATGGCGATTCCAAGGCCAAGGCCGCCGAACAGGCCGAAGAGGATGGTTCCCAGCGAAGCAAGCGAGCAAGCGATGGTCATGGCCTTGCGCGTGCCGATCTTGTCGCCGAGCATTCCCCAGACGATGGAGAGACCTGCATAGAAAAGCATGTACACGGACGTGATGAGCCCGACGTCAGCGTAGCTCACACCGAGCGATTCCCTGATCGACTCGAGAGAAACCGCAGGCAAACGCTGACAGCTCAAAACGATGGCCTGGGTCAAAAAGCCGCCCAAGCAGATCACGAATGCATAGTGGATGCCGCCCTTACCCTTTTTAGGAGCGACGTCCTCTACTGTTTGAAGCATAATTCCCCCTTTTTCGTTACTACGAAGACAACCGGCGCCGAGGCCGAGCACCCGGAGAGAAGGCACCCGGCCACAAGCACCGCAACCCCTTTAAGGCAGATAGCAGACGACCTTGTGATCGCCCAGCTCATCCATATACTGCGCCGCATCTTCCAAAGGAAGAACCTTTATGACCGACGCGAGGCAATGCAGCTCGCAGGTGGGTTTCTTGCCCTCCTCGATACGGTCGGCGCACAGATCGCACAGGCTGGAGAGAACGGGCACGTAGTCCCACGACCAGCCTTCTCCAAGCTTCTCA
This sequence comes from uncultured bacterium, assembly GCA_937890835.1. GTDB lineage: Bacteria > Actinomycetota > Coriobacteriia > Coriobacteriales > Eggerthellaceae > CALADF01. Next base: position 39,587 of record CALADF010000032.1, on the reverse strand, counting down.
GGCCCAAAGCTCTGCACTTGGATCCCCCACTTATCCAGGGACAACCCTTTCTCCTTCCTGCAAGACACCTCGCAGGATTTACAACCCGTGCAGTATTTGTAATCGATAACCATCGCTCGTTTCATAGTTCACCTCCTACCCTTTAAGGCTTTCGACTTTGTAGATCTTGCAGATGCCGTTCTTGTACGGAGCACCGTATCCGGTCTTGCCGACGCTCTCATGCGGAATGAGGTTGTTGGCGTTCGCATCCCATACGCCGAACAGGTTCGGAGCCTCTCCGTCCTGCTCGGGGAACCACCATGCGTGCTCGAGGTGCACGAGCTTCGGGCCGACCATCTGCGTGATCTTGGCCTTCTGAACGCAACGGCCGAACATGGTCTCGACGGCGACCCAGTCCCCTGCTTCAATCCCGTACTTTTTCGCCGTCTCGGGATTAATCGAGACCATCGGATCGGGATTGAGAGCGCGCATCGACGGAATCTGACGATGCTCGGAATGGAACATGCTCAGGTTTCGACCGCCGGTGGTGTAAACGAGGGGATACTCGTCCACGACTTCCTTGGGCTGGGAGACGGGGCTGAACTCGGGCTCCTCGTAATAGGGGAACTCCGTCTCTTCGAAATAGGGGAACATGACCGACTTGAGCTCGATCATGCCGGTCATCGTGTCGAACCCGGGCTCCCCGTCGGGGCGAAGGCCGCCCGTTTCGTACTTGCGGTACTCATAGGGCAGCTGATGCGCGACTTCGTTTTTCAGATCGTCGAAATTGAAGTCGTACACCGTCGCCATTTGAGAGTTGAAGAAGTCGTCGACCGAATCGATCCCCTCCCAGATCTCGGGACGGAGTCTCTTGCCCATGTCGATGAGGATCTCGAGATCGCTCTTCGTATCCTCGGCATCGAGCGCCTTGTTGATAGCGCCCACGAAGTGCTGGTTGCGCCCGAAATGCGGGGTCACGATGCCGTCATGCTCGGCGAAGGTGGCCAGCGGCAGTACGACATCGGCCAAACCCATGATGGACGGGGTCATGAAGATATCCTGGGCGACGATGAAGTCGAGATCGAGCAGCGCCTTGTACCAGCGCTTCGGCTGATCCGCCATGCAGGCAAGGGGGTTCGTGCCGATCATCCAGCACATGCGAAGCTTGTAGGGCACCTCCTTAAAGGAATCGAGCGTCCCCTCAAGATAGTTGAGCAAGGTGTCTCCCTGCACGCCTCCCATGGCAGCGCCGAGATTGAACAGCTTGTACTTGCCATCGGGATCGACGATGTGCTTTTCCGCCATCTCCTCGGAGATGGTCGAGCCCATTTCGTAACGCCATTTGCCGATGAAGCTCGTCGGCTGCTGCAGCGTGATGCCGCCGGGAACGTCGAAGTAACCGCAAATCGCGATGATGCCCAAAAACGCCTGGCCTGCCTGAACGCTGTTCTTCGACTGATCGAGGGCGACGCCCCACAGCGCCGTCGAGGGAGCGTTGTTCGCGAAAGCACGCGACGCCTCGCGGATAATGTCCGCATCGACCCACGTGATCGGCTCCGCCCACTCGGGGGTGAACCCCTTCACGTACTCGGCCAGCTCGTCGAAACCGTAGCACCATTTCTCAACGAACTCGTGATCGTAGAGATCCTCCCCGATGATGACGTTGAGCATCGCGAGGCCGACGGCCGCGTCGGTTCCGGGACGCAGAGCCAGATGATAGTCGGCGCGCGTCGCGAGCCAGGTGACGCGGGGATCCACGACGATCAAACGGCTGCCGCGCTTCATGAGGTCGATGACGCAATGGCCGAAGAACCCGTCGGGGTTCGAGTACAGAGGATCCTTGCCCCAGATGAGGATGTACTTGGGAACCTCATATCGGGGATCGTCGTAGCGATCCGGGAAATACTGAGCCCAGTCCATCTCGGGATACCCAGCGCCGAGCAGGTAGTTGGTGATGGTCGCGCGAGGGCCGTAGCACGACTCGCCGCTGAACGCATAAGTCGAGCCGCCGTTGCACGTGTTCAGAACAGCAGGGCCGTACACAGGGGCGTACAGCGTCGACTCGCGGCCAGTCCCCGTCAGGGTGAAGATAGTCTCCGCCCCGTAGTCCTCCCAAATTTGACGAACTTTGGTCTCGATGTAATCGTACGCCTCGTCCCACGACACCTGGCGCCACGCATCGCGGCCTCGGTCTTCCTTCGCGCGGATCATGGGATGGCGAAGGCGCTCTTCGCTGTAGACGACCTCGTCGAGGGCAATGCACCTCGGGCAAAGCCTGCCGTGGGTGATCGGGTGATCGGGATCGCCCTCCACCTTCACGAGCTTGCCATCCTTCACATGAAGGAACATACCGCATCCTACGGGATGATCCCCCGGAGGCGACCACGCGCATGTGCGAACTTTGTAAACGCCATCCTCTTCGACAACGTAATCCTTGTCAGCGTCAAGCATCTGCTCTCTCCTCTTTCATTCCGCTAACCCTTTTGATTCCTCCGCCGAAAGGACGGGGAACACGGGTGAATGGTAGTTCCAAGGCAGAGAAGAGAGAACCCGCAGTTCGGGGGGTTTCAGCAGCGACGACCCCGTTTCACACACACGACCCGAAACGGGGGGTGCGCTTTGATCAGGGGTTATTGAGGGGAGAACGCAGTTCAAGCTGAAGGCGCCGAATCCAGTCGAGCCAAGTGCGGAAGAGTCGCCTGACGTAAAGCGAGCCGGATAAACCGGCAGCAGCGCCGAGCGGAATCCCACGCCGAACCCCGCGCGCAAGGCGGGCGCAGGTTAGAGAAACGATTCGATGAGGTCAATGAGGTCCTGCCGTGAATGGACGTCGCATTTCGCGTACACGTTCTTGATGTAGCCCTTCACCGTGTTATGCGAAATCCCCAACTCGTCAGCGACGTAGCCCACGGTACGCCCGCGCCCGAGAAGGGCCGCGACCTCCGACTCCCTAGCCGTCAGACCGAATCGCGACGACACCGCCTCGCACGCTTCCTCCCACGTTGCAGACGCGGGCGTGTCGCAAACACGTTCCGAGGGCACGCCCGAAGGATCGGGCCCCGATGCGCCCGCCGCCTTCTCCTTGTCCTTGATGGCCTTCTCAAGAGCAAGGCTGATTGTGCGCTCGTCGAACACGAGCACCACCACCGCAAGGATGACCACCAACATGAGCATGAAGAGAACCGAGAAGAAAAGCGTCGTGTCCTCTGCGGAGGAAGCCGCCCCGGACGCTACATACCACCCGAGCGTCGTGCCGATTGCGGACATGCCTCTCCCCAGGCCGAACACCTTGATCGGGCTCAGGCTCGTTCGGCTGGAGAGCTCCGAGAGAAGCATCCAGACGATAATCGCGAACACGTTGTAGATCGTGTTCACCACGATGCCTTGAACTGCGCCGAAACCTCCACCGAGCACCAGCACGACAAGAGCGCCCAGGCACGCGCCGATGATTGTCGGGTAGTAGATCTTGCTGACGTCGAAAGCGCGAACCGAAAGGCGGAGCGCAACACCTACCGCAATCGCCAGCACGAGAGCGAAACTTGCGAACACGACGATCAAAGACTGGCTGGCGACGGTTTCGACCGGCTGCAAAAGTACGACAAGCCCCTTCATGATCCCTATCGCGATCGCGAACAACGCGATCATGATGGTGAACCTGAGAAAATAACCACGCGGCAACGTGTCAATCGAGATCGCGTCGCGAGACAAGCTTTCGGCATCTTCGTTCCGCTGGATCAAGCCGAGAGCCGCCGCGACGAAGGGGAGCAACGACAAGACCACGACCGCGGCCTCGATTGGCAGCGCCACGCACATGAAATAAAACAAGTTCGAAAGAAGCCCGGAGGCGACGGCGGTGAAGAAACACTTCGCTCCGTTAAGGGTGCTGTAAAGACAACCTACCCGAAGGCATACAAGCGCAGTGCCCACCCCCGTCCCTGCGCTAGCCAGCGCGTACATCCACGGGTCAACTACGATGCCCCCTCCTCCGCACACGACGAAGGTCGAAGCAGATGCCAGAGCCCCCGCTACAAGTACGACCCATCGCTTCTCGAGAAGAGGCGCGATCCGATCACCTGCCAAACCGGCAGCGCACAAGCACAACGACAACGCAACGCCCGAATACTTGTAAAGAAGCTCTCCTGGGCTTCCAACCCCCTGAACATCTATATGACTCGTCGCGCCGCTACCCGTCATCATGAGAAGAATCCAGGCAGAGTAACAAGCCAAGCTGAGATACTTCAGCGACGGCAAGTGCCTGTCCGTCAGCGCAACGAAACGATCCCACCCTCCGCGATACTGCGATGCCCGTGCGCAATCGTTCATAATCCCCCTACTGCAATAATCGAATATCCGATTAGTTTACAATAGGCTGTCCCCACCTCCTTGAATCAATCAGGTCAGGAGAGGATGAGACAACGACAAGCGCGCCCAGCCCTCCTGTGCGAAACCTGGAAATTCCACTGTCCGCATCCAAAAGCGCAGCCTGCGGCGTAACTCTAAGTGCCAACATCAACGTAAAAACCCTTCCGTAACCACGCGAAACGGAAACATGCTTCATGTAGCGCCGCTTAGGTTCCATAATTGAGAGGTGTATCGGCGTACAACGACCAACTGGGGAGGTACATCATGAATCGCGAAGAGTTCATGGCGCTTGAGTCACCGAAGAAGGCAGAGGAGCTGAACGCGCTGATCGACGCGGGCAAAAGCCAGAAGGAAGCCATGGCGGAAATCGGCGTGACCCTCAAAGACCTCATGGCCACACAGGTTCTTTTCTCGAAGACCGAGGGCAGGTTCATCTCCAAGGCCGTCGGCGGTTATTCCAACTTCCACAGCGACACCACCGCCGAAGCCGCGAAATAACCGAAAGTCACGGACGGCGGCGAAGAAAACCGCAGCCGGCGCATCGCCCGTATCGGAGGAGAGGGAGGCAGGTGAACCGCCTCCCTCTTTTTTCTGCTCGCCGCCCTCGACCGCCGACGCCCAAAACGCATCCGGCGCGATCGGCAACAACCCGCTGCCGTCGAAAGCCCGCTTGCCGGCAGCGCGAAGCGCACGGCGGATCACCAGCGCTGCGTATGCGCGCGTTTCGCCGCCTGCCCCTCGCAGCCGCGCGCCGCCTCGGCGAACCCCCTGCCGCGTGCGCTGTTCACCTCGGCCTTCTCCCCTAGATCAACCAGATTGTCCACGAACTCCGAGATCATCGCAGCCGATTGATCGCAGATGAAGATGCGCTCCCGACCGTCGAGGGCGATCTCCCGCACAATACCGCACTTCGCCAGCTGCCGCATGGCCTCGTTGGTGGCGCCGTAGCTCTTCCCGATGATCTTCGAAGCCCGGATAGTGGACAGCCCCGGCATGCACAGCATCAAATCAAGCAGCCGATCGAGCGCCGAGTTCGCCGGTATCTGAAGATCCTGCGAGCGCCAGCGCGAACGCAGCTTGCCCGCCGTCGAGAGAAACGAATCGGAGATGGCTACCGAGAGGTACGTGTTGTGCGCGTTGTACACCGCCCAGCACTCCCGGAATCGCTCGTGCTCCTCGGGTGACGAGAGGTCGCGCGAGGAATCCTTGAGCTTGCGGCGGTACTCCTTGCCGATGGAGGCACCCCAGCAGATCGGAACCATGTAGCCATGCGGGAACAGCCCCCGCCTGAAAAGAGACATGAAGGAGAGCACCAATCCCGTGCGATCGATCATCGAGTCGAAGGGGACGATGCGCTCGAACGCATGGTGGATGACGGAGGCCTGACCGAGCGGCGAGTACATCTCCGAGTTCGCGAAACAACACAGATCGCTCAGCTCAGCGGGGATGGCCGCAGGGTCGGAGCCTTTCTTGTGAGGAAGGAACGACGTTCTGAACCCCTGGTAGCGATTGTCGTCAGTGCTGCCGTTGATCAGCATGTCGTGAAGGTGAAGGACCGTGTCGAGCGTCACCACGGTATCGGGTCGCGCGTTCTCGACCACCCAGTCCATCGTCTGCATGTAATGCAGGGCCTCGACTGCCGCCTCATGAGACCCGTCGGGAAATTTGAACTCGGGAAGTCGGGCGCGGACGCTTCTCCTCACGTCGCCGTGATATTTCCACCCAATCAAGTCGAACGCCGTTATCAACGAGACCGCGGGGAGGTCGACGTCATGGGACATGCGGATGGCGAACACGGCGTCAATGGCCAGCAGCGTGCTCTTCATGTACTTCGCGGTGGGGCTGTGGACAAGTCTGTCACCGAGCCTGATGAGCTCCGCCTCCGCTCGGAAGAACTCCGCTTGAGTCGCTGCGGAATAAGAATAATCGGAGTACTCCATTCCTTTCCTTTCGACCCCCTTCGAAAAGCCAGGCACGCGTCTGATTCGCGTGTGCAAGCACCTCCGCCGCCGTCCGCACCGCCTCGGCATTCCTTCGAAGCGGCCGGCGAGCAGGCTTAACCTCCATTCTAACATTTAGCCGGAACGGGTCGGTTTGCCACCCGCAATGCGGGCAATACGCAAGTTATACCGCCCCGAACATTTGCGGAAATCGGAAAAACGGAAACGACCTTGCGGACTCCTTTCCCGCCTCAGTAGTCTGAACGAAGCGGGTCGCCGATTTACGTGCGACGCGCGCATCTTTTGGGAGAGTAGCTACGAGAGAGGAGGCACGATGTCAAGAGAGTCGATAGTCGAGAAGCTGAGCGAGCGTCACGAGGGAGTCGAGCACTTCTACACCACCTGCCACAACAACGGTTGCTGGGACGCCACCTGCCTGATCAAGTGCAGCGTGAAGGATGGGAAGATCATCTCCATCGAACCCGACGATTCGGTTAACCCCGGCGTCGCGCGCGAGGACGACAACGAGGAAGCCGTCCAGACCGGCATGCTTCAGGCACGCGCTTGCCCGATGGGCCACGCCTGGCGCCAAGAGCTCTACTCCGAGAACCGCCTGCTGTACCCGATGAAGCGCGTCGGCGAAAAAGGCGCGGGCAAGGGCCATTTCGAGCGCATCTCGTGGGATGAGGCCCTCGACACCATCGCCGACAAGATGAAGCAGATGGCCAAGGAGAACCCCGATCATCCGTGGCTGTACTACTGCTACTACGTGGCGTTTGAAAGCTCGGACTTCCCCTTCGCATCGTACATGCCCGGCACCATCACCGGCTGGGGCGACCACTCCACCTCGGGAAGCGCCGCCGCCGAGGACTTCCATCTGGGCGTTCGCCTGACCGACTGCCTGATCAAGGGCACCTCCGACGCCTACCCCGGCTTCGAGGCACCCGATCTGCTGAACTCCAAGCTGGTCGTGTTATGGGGATTCGATCCCATGGTCAGCTGGTTCGGCCACGTCCCCTACTACATGAAGCTCGCCCAAGAGCGCGGCTGCAAGTTCATCCTCATCGACCCCGTTTACAACGTCAGCGCCGAGTGCCTGGGCGCCCAGTGGATCCCCATCCGCCCCGGCACCGACACCGCGTTCGGCCTGGCAGTCGCCCACGTTCTCTACACCGAGGACCTCTACGACCACGAGTACGTTGAGAAATGGGTCGAGCCTGAAGGATTCGAGGAGTGGCGCAAGTACATCGTCGGCGAGGTCGACGGCGTCGAGCACACGCCCGAGTGGGCCGAGCCCATCACCGGCATCCCGGCGGAGACCATTCGCGAGTTCGCTCGCTACTACGCCTCCATGAAACCCGTCCACCTGCAGCAGATGTACGGCGTTTCCAAGCGCAACCTGGGCGATTACGCCGCAGCCGTGGCCATGCTCCTGCAGGCCATGACCGGCAACATGTCGATCGCGGGCGGCTGCGAAGGCGGCGGCGCGAACCTGGTGACGCAGCCTCGTCTCTTCCCGCCCATCCCCGACACCGGCCAGATCAAGGGCGACGTGGTTAACCCCATCACGAACAACAACAACAAAGTGACCGAGGTCATGCACTGTCAGAAGCTCTACCTGGCGGGCGAGATCACCGAGGACGAGTTCCGCCGTCGCATCGGCTGCCCGGCCGACAGCCCGGTGCCCATCCTCAAGATGGCCATCATCCCGAACAACTACATCAACAACCAGCATCACGTGTCCAAGCGCATGCAGGGCTTCGCCGACATGGAGTTCTCTTGGGGCTGGCAGTACTTCCACGATCAGCCTTCCATCGAGTTCCTCGATATCGTGCTGCCCTCGCCCGTCATCCAGTTCGAGTCGACCGACATGCACTTCTTCGGCATCAACCGCTTCTGGGGCGCGCCGTCCGGCATGATGAACTACTTCCTGTTCGCGGGCAAGGGCGTCAATCCTCCGGGAGAGATCCGCTCCAAGGACTGGGTGTGGATGGAGCTCGCACGCCGCCTTGGCTTCGCCGACAAGTACTGCCCGAAGATGCTCGACGTCACCGACTGGCGCGACTGGGACGAGCAGGTCATCGAGCGCATCTACAAGCCGGCTTACGAGGAGTGGGCCAAGGACGAGAACGGCATGCTGGCCTACTACGAGATCGATCCGCCTTCATGGGAGGAATTCCAGAAGATGCCGATCATCCGCGTTCCCGGCGAACCGGGCGAGTGGTTCTACCCGTTCAAGAACACGGTCGAGTGGGGACGCTCCCCGTTCAAGACGCCTTCGGGCAAGATCGAGTTCGAAAGCTCGTTCGTCAAGAACAACGACCTCACCAAGACCCGTTACGGCGGGCAGATGGACGCGTACCCACGCTGGCAGCCGACCTACCAGGACCTCCCCGCCAACGACAGCTACTACCATCCGTGGACGAAGAACTACCCGCTGTCGATGGTCACGCCCGTCTCCACGTACCGTCAGCATTCCTCCAACGACCAGAACCCGTGGCTCAAGGGCGACTGCTACGAGCACATGGTGCGCATGTCTCCCGCCGACGCCGCCGATCGCGGCATCAAGACCGGCGACCGCGTCTTGGTCTACAACCAGTTCGGCGAAGTCGAGATCACCGCATACGTGTCCTCCAAGCTGCTCCCCGGCACCGTCTCCATCGGCCACGGCGAGTGGTCCAAGTTCGATAACGTGCGCAAGTCCAAGCTCATGCCCTACGGCATCGACACCGCCGGCAACTGCAACCTCCTCATCGGAGACACGCATCTGCCCCACATCGTCGGCGCGCTGCTGACGGCCGGCCTCGTTGAGATCAGGAAGGTAGGCGAATAGAACATGACCCAGTACGGTTTCTACTTCGACCAGGGCCGCTGCTACGGCTGCAAGGCCTGCTCGGTCGCGTGCAAGGACTGGAACGACATCGCGCCCGGTCCCGAGAAGTGGATGAGCGTTTACATGTGGGAGAAGAACAAGTTCCCCAACACGTCCATCGGCATTCTCGCGTTCAACTGCGGGCATTGCGACAACCCGGTGTGCGTTTCGGCATGCGAGCATGACGCCATCTTCAAGGAAGACAAGTTCGGCGCCGTCTTGGTCGATCCCGAGAAGTGCGAAGGCGACCGCAACTGCTTCAAGGCATGCCCCTACGGCGCGCCCAAGTTCGCAAGCGACGAGCCCGGCACCAAGATGAGCAAGTGCACCATGTGCATCGACCGCCTGGAGAAAGGCGATCTGCCCCTGTGCGTCGCGTCGTGCCCGATGCGCGCTTTAGACTTCGGCCCGATCGACGAGCTCATCGAGAAGTACGGCGACGTGCGCAAGATCGAGACGATGCCGGAGCCCGACCTGACCATGCCGAACTGGATCGCCAAGCCCAATCCGCCCAAGGAGCAGCTGATCCCCTACGACGCGGAAAAGGCCATCAAGTTGTCCAAGACGCGTACCGCAACCGACGACGTGTACGGCGACTACGACAACCTGACGAACTTCGACGAGAGTGGCATGGCCATCAGCGAGCTTCGCATGAAGAACGCGACCGTCGCCGAGGTCATGGCCGCAACGTCGAGCGACCAAGGCTAGGAGGCATGCAAAACGCGCCTTCAGCAGAGAAGTCGGGGTAGGTAGAGGAGGTCTCCTAACCCGATGAAAAGCGGAAGCCGGCTGCTCTTTGCGGCAGCCGGCTTCTTCACGCCTGAAGCTCTGGACAAACCACGCGGCGTACGAGAATCGAATCGCAACCGCGCGAAAAGCCCAACACCGCTTCGGCAAACACGTTCTTTCCACCTGCTGCAATTTGCTCAAATTGTCTTTTACAAAAGTTGATTCTGCAAATTTACAGCTCAATGCATTTTACGAAAGACATCTTGAGTCTCGCCTATTGCAGTAGAAACAGTTAATCCGACCTGTTCTCGAACCAAACGAGCATCCTCGATTATGATTATGTCAGCCCTCGACGGACTGCTTGTCGGATGCCCGCATACGATCCCCCCGCCCCAGCTCCCAAAGGGCCAGGGAGGGGTGCTGCCATCCTTCAGCATGGCGGCGTGCGCGACTCCACATCAAGCGCCTATATCGTTTCTACAGAATACAAAGCCCCGTCAAACCCAGGAGACTGCGTCAAAAGATACCCCACGCGAACCTCGTCGCCGCACTCAAGCCTTTCGCAGGTCCTTTGGCAAAAATCACCTATGCTCAATACCAAAGAGTCTTGCCTTGCGGTATACGGATCGCTTTCCAGCACTTCTAACTCGATTCTCGATTCTCGATTCTCGATTCTCCGAGATCGATCTTATCAACACGTCCGCTAGCGTAATGCATGATCGAACCAGACCCGCCAGCATACCAGTTAGCTCCAGCGTTTTCTTTCATGCATAAATACCCTACCAGCAGCACCAGGAACACCGAAAGTAACGCCAAAGCAGCGAGAGTTCTTTTTTCATGACGAAACACCTCTTCTGCTAAGTACGGAAAACCCCTTCCCGTCTAAATGAAACGTACTTATTCTTCCATTGTAAAGGGAAGACGTGTTTTATTTTGCAGTCGAAGCAGCTGTCGTGCCGAAGCTCGCCCGCATTCAACCGCAATCATTTGGACGGGAGTCGCTCGTCTAAGAGCGAAGAGGCTCAAATTATATTGCCATGGAAGTTGTTCGCATCGAAGCTTGAGCCCAAATGGCTTATCTCCCGAACAGCAAGCAAAGAGCCCTTGGGTTCGATCGAATCCAAGGGCTCTCGGAAAACACGTCAAGAACGGTATTCGTTTGAGGCGGTTCAGAAAACGGAAGCGGATTTCAGGGAACCGCTTTAAGACCTAGCGCATCGAGGTGCTCGAAGCGTAAGTATCCTTGTTCTTCAGCATGACGTCGTGCGCGCCGCCCTCGACGATGGAGGTGGAGGACACGACCGTCAGCTTCGCCTTCTCCTGCAGCTCGGGGATGGTGAGCGCACCGCAGTTGCACATGGTGGCGCGAACCTTGTACAGCGTGAGCGCCACGTTGTCCTTCAAGGGGCCGGCATAGGGAACGTAGGAGTCGACGCCTTCCTCGAACGCGAGCGACTTCTTTCCGCCGAGGTCGTAGCGACCCCAGTTGCGCGCACGCGCGGAGCCCTCGCCCCAGTACTCCTTCATGTAAGAGCCGTTCACCATGACTTTGTTCGAGGGGCTCTCGTCGAAACGGGCGAAGTAGCGGCCCAGCATGACGAAGTCGGAGCCCATGGCAAGCGCCAGCGAGATGTGGTGGTCGTAGACGATGCCGCCGTCGGAGCAGATGGGCACGTAGACGCCTGTCTCCTTGAAGTACTCGTCACGCGCCTTAGCCACCTCGATGACCGCCGTGGCCTGGCCGCGGCCGATGCCCTTGGTCTCGCGGGTGATGCAGATGGAACCGCCGCCGATGCCGACCTTGATGAAGTCGGCGCCGGCCTCGGCCAAAAACCGGAAGCCCTCGGCGTCGACGACGTTGCCCGCGCCGATCTTGAGATCCTCGCCGTAGTGCTCGCGCACCCATTCGATGGTCATCTTCTGCCAGTCGGAATAGCCCTCGGAGCTGTCGATGCACACCACGTCGACGCCCGCCTCCACCAGCGCGGGAACGCGCTCGGCGTAGTCGCGGGAGTTGATGCCCGCGCCGACCATGTAGCGCTTGTGGGAGTCGAGCATCTCGTTGGGATTGGACTTATGGGAGTCGTAGTCCTTGCGGAACACCAGCGCGACCAGGTGATCGTCGGCGTCCACGATGGGCAGGGAGTTCAGCTTGTTGTCCCAGATGATGTCGTTGGCGACCTTGAGCGTGGTGTCGGCGGGAGCGACCACCAGCTTCTCGCGCGGAGTCATGAAGTCGGCGACCTTCTCGTCGAGGCTCATGCGAGACAGGCGGTAATCGCGCTCGGTCACGATGCCGAGCAGCTTGCCCGTGGCAGTGCCGTCCTCGGTGACGGGCATGGTGGAGTGACCGGACTCCTCATGCAGGGCCACCACGTCGGCAAGCGTCATGTCGGGGGAAAGGTTGGAATCGGAAATGACGAAGCCCGCCTTGTAATCCTTGACGCGCTTGACCATGGCGGCCTGGTCCTCGATGGTCTGGTTGCCGTAGATGAACGACAAGCCGCCCTCGGTGGCCAGCGCGACGGCCATGCGGTCGTCGGACACGGCGGCCATGATGGCGGAGACCATGGGGATGTTCAGCGACAGGGGGCATTCCTCTTCGCCCTTGCGGTACTTGACCAGCGGCGTCTTGAGGCTGACGGCAGTCGGCACGCAGGTCGAGGGCGTATGCCCGGGCACCAGCAAGTACTCGTTGAACGTGCGGGACGGCTCATCGTAGTAATAGGCCATGTCTGTTTGCTCCTTTTCGCGCAATCCTTGAAAACTCTCCCCTGCCGCAGCATGCGCCAGCATGCCGCAACCTTACGATAATCTATTTATTATATCGACCCTCCCGACCCGATTCCACATCGAACAGGGGAACTTCACGAGGGATGCGCTGAGCGGAACGATGAAGAACGAAACCCGATCTCCACCCAACATTAAGCCGACCACACCCGCGTCCCGCCGCCCTCGATGAACTCCCTGTTCGGCTTGGAAAGGTGCTTTACCTTCGATCTTGACATTTCGAATCTCCTTCCCGCCCGTCGGCTTGACGGGCGGGAAGGAACGTTGGAGCAAGGTTCGGGTCTCCTTTGAGGCGGGTCCTGGAGGGCCCGCCTCAAAGGAGCCTTGCAGGCTGTCGCCTGCAAGGCTAAGCGAAACAGTGCTTACAGCCTATGAGCGAGCAACAAGCGGGATGGGGGGGATTGCAACAAAGCAAGAGCTGCTGAGTCTCTCTTCGCCGTAATTACAAATGCAACGAATATATATTCGTTGCATATCAATATACAATAGAAGATGTTTCGTTGTATTATGATGACGGCGAAAGAGGTGTTAAATGCGTGAGACTAACGATCTTGAGTTCAAAGTATCCATCACGAAAACGTTTCTCAAGACAGTGAGCGCGTTTGCCAACTACGGTACGGGGCGAATTGTGTTCGGAGTGGACGATTCGGGTGTCACGATCGGCCTTTCCGACCCTACAGCGGATGCGTTGCGAATCGAGAACATGATCAACGATTCGCTCGACCCCGTTCCGCATTTTTCACTCGACATCGACGAAAACGACCGAACGGTTTTGCTGACCGTGGCGGAGGGAAAGTCGAAACCGTACCTTTACTCGAAAAAAGCCTATCGCAGGGCCGATTCGGCCACCGTGGAGGTTGACCGGACCGAGTTCGGAAGGCTGGTTCTTACGGGTCAGAACCTTACGTTCGACGAAATCGCCTCGTCTCGAACCGACCTAACGTTCTCGTTGCTGTCACAAAGGCTCATGAAACATCTCGGGTTGACCGCATTCGATGAAAACTCCCTGCGAACCCTCGGCCTTCTTAACACGGATGGAACCTATACCAAAGCGGCGGAGATTTTCTCAGATCGGAATGGGCTCGCAGGAATCGATATCGTGAAGTTCGGCGATAACATCAGCGAACTGCTCGACCGAAAAACCGTTGCAGGCGAATCGATTCTCGGGCAATATGATGCCGCGCTCGAGATGTACGAGCGATACTGCACGTACGAAACGGTTTCGCAGGCGGCGAGAAAAAGGGTGGAGCGCGCTCCGTTTGAAGCTTTTAGAGAGGCGGTAGCGAACGCCCTTGTTCATCGTACCTGGGATGTTGCCGCCAACGTTACCATTTCCATTCACTCAAACAGGGTCGTCATCGTGTCGCCGGGAGGGCTTCCGAGCGGGGTCACTGCGGAGGACTACCTTGGCGGCGGCATATCGATTCCCAGAAACCCGATTGTCGCGAACATATTCTTCCGGCTCGATTACATCGAGCAATTCGGAACCGGCATCGCCCGCATCAATGAGGCCTATGGGAATCTGCCGGCAAAGCCCATCTTCGAGATTCGCGAAAACTCCCTCGCGGTGACGCTGCCTTTCGGGACGGCTCAGGCTGCGAAGTTGACGGCTGACGAATCGGCAATGCTCGATGAAATGAGCCGCAATCTGCTCCTGTCGCGCAAGGAGCTTGAGGCTCGAACCGGGTTCAGCAAAGACAAGGCGATCCGCCTTCTGAACGGCCTCGTTTCCCGCGGCCTTGTCGTGAAAGAAGGCTCTGGTCGAGGAAGGAAATATCGTAAGGCGTAAGCACGCTTGCTCCGGCAGATAAGCTTTGAGAGCGCGAGCGCGGAATCGTTTGCGCGGTTGGAGGTGGGGTTGCCGCACGAGCCTCCGCTCATCTGGCAGCTAGCGTAGCGGACGCACCTCGCGACCAGGTTCGCGTCGCGCCGCCTTTTCGGCTCCGCGACGGTCCGGTTGGCCTTCACCTCGCGGGTCACGGCGGCAGCCGCGATGTCGATGGAGACGGCGACCTCGAAACCGCGCCGTGGCGCAACACGAACTAAGCCTCATGAAGAAAACCGCCCCCGCTTCTCAATCGAGAGAAGCGGGGGCGGAAACGTGCAGGCTGGGCGCACCATCGAGCACGATCGGCGCAAAACGCATGAGCCGAGCTCAAGTCGGCGCAACAGGGCAACTAAGCTTCCTTCTTACCGCCCTGCCGTTTGATGAGAACGGCGCATATGCCGCCGATGATGGCGACGGGGACGCAGAACGCCAGCGAAGCCATGCTCCAGCCCATCGAAGCGGCCAGCGGACCGAACGCCGCGGCGCCGATCATGCCGCCCGCATTCTGGAAGAACGCGACGATGGCCATGCCGAGGCCGATCTTCGAAGGATCCTTAGCGTAAAGCGGAACGCTCGAGAAGGTGCCAGTGGCGCAGCACGCCGAGAACACGCTCAGCGCCACCACGAACACCCAGACCAACGTCATATTGTCGCCGAAGCCGAAGGTCAGCAGCACCGCGGCGCCGAACAGACCCCCCACGATGAAGCCCTTGTGAATGTTGAACTTGTCCGACACGATGCCGGAGATGGGGCCGAGGAACAGCACGAGGATGTTCGTAATGCTCGAGACGGTGCTCGACATCTGGGTGCCGAGGCCATGCGCGTCGGCCAAGAACGCAGGATAGAAACCACCGATGGCACCGGCGTTGAAAATGTTCCAGCAGCCGAATGCGATGGCGATCATCACGATGCTGAACATGTCAGGTTTCAAGCCGCCTGCGGACGCGGCGCTTTGAGCAGCTTCCGCCTCGGCCTTCTCCTGCGGCGGGTCGGCATAGACGACCAGCATGAACACGAGGGCCACGGCGGTCAGGACGGCGGCGAACCACCATGCGCCGCGCCATGTTCCTGCCAGCGAGTAGACGAGCGGACAGGTGTTGAACGCCACCACGACGCCTGCGGGGAACCAAACGCTCCAAATGCCCATGGCAAGGCCTTGCTTGCGCTGGGGGATGATGGAGGCGACCGCGGCAGGGCCGACAACCGAGATCAGACCCATGCCGATGCCCTCGACGAAACGCGAGGCCAGCATGACGACGGAGTTAGGGGCAAGCGCTCCTGCGACCGAGCCGATCAAGAGGCTGGCAGCCGTAATGGTGAGGCTCTTCTTCGTGCCGAGCTTAGCGAGAATGCCTCCCGCGGGAAACGCCAACACCACGCCGATGAGAGAGAACATCGACATGACCCAGCCGATGGAAGCATCGGTGAAACCCAACTCGGCGGGAAACTCCGTCGCGAAGAACGGAGGTGCTTTGAACTGACAGAACGCCGCGAGAATACCGATCAGGAACACCGATGCGAAGATGACCCATCTTCTCGCCATGCTGAAACTCGAATCAGCGGAACCGCTCATAATTACCCCCTCACAGGTAACGGAGGGCGCTGCACGCGGTCCCGTAGCGAGCAGGCGTCGCCGTTCGGCGAACGTCCATCGCCGCGATCACGATCCACCTCGTCGCGATCGCGGTCGCGGAGAAGGCATTTCGCCCTCCACGGAGCCGCTCGGGATAACCCCAAAACATGCGCGTATGCAGCGCCCCGACGATATCCGGGGCGAGGCGTGCGTCCGCCGCGCACGTGAGGCGGCGAACTCGTTGACTTGGCGAAGCCATCGTATGAAAGAACGCGGCGAGAAGCATCGCCGCCGCTTCCATAACTTTACGATCAGCCTCGGAAAGCGTCACACTCTCAGGGTGAAACGCCTGGTAATCGATGTGTTTTTCAGCGAGGAATTAAAGCTCGACGCGTAGACGACGGACTTCAAGGAGATCCGCGCTCGAGGATCCTGCGAAAACCCCTTGCGATTCATCAGCGCCCAAGGGCGGCGAAGCACGCAAGCGGTCCAGACCGACGCCCGGATTCCCTAACCCTCCTCGCGTTCGCCGAGACCCTCCTCCTTCTTGCTGTCCACGATATCGAGCAACTCCTGCAGGGAGTGCACGCCCAACTTACGGTAGATGTTGGAAATATGCGTCTTCGCCGTATGCCCCGAGATGACGAACGCGTTTTGAATGTACTCGGCGTTGCGCCCCTTCGCTATGGAGGGAAATATCTCGCGTTCGCGCGGGGAAAGGCCGTACTCCTCGCACACCGCGTCGCATGCGCTGCGCCACCTGCCGCGCGTGCGCACGAACTCGGGAGCCTGCTCCTCCCCCGCTTCCACGTAAGGCGGCGCGGGAGCATAATAATCGGCGGTCCAAACGTCTTTCACATCGAGCAGGAACAGTGCGGCCGCGAAGCTCACGAGCACCGAGACGAACGCCATCGCGTAGGGGAACTCGGGCAGGGCGCCGTACGCGCCCCACATCAAAAATCCCGCCAAGATGCCGACGGCGAACGCGGCGTATTCCAAGCCGCGGTTCAGCCCGATGATGATGCCCGAACGCAAATCGAACGTGCGTATGAGGTCGATGGTGAAAATGAGGCTGATGAGGTCAAGCAGCATGAAACCCGCGAGCGCCGCCGCAGCCGCGACGGTGGCCACGAACGACGTCGCGAACGGCGCGAGCATGATGCCGCCGACGAACAGCAGGATCGACGCCTTGTGCAAAAGCCGCAGGTCGGGCTTCACGGGCGTCCTCATGTACATGGCGGCGAGGAACGCGCCCGCCACGCCCACGCCGATCACCGACAGCGGGTCGGCGACGGTGAGCAGAGCCTCCCCGCCCGGCACGACGCTTCCCTGGAACATGCCGAAGACGCAGGCGAACACCATGAGCTGGCCCGTCCGGATGAAGAAGGGTTTGCGCGCCGCGCTCCAATCCGACACGCCCCTGCCGGCCTCGTCCATCCCGCGCATGCGCACATGGTTGCGCCCGAGGAGGTACATGACGGCGGACAGAAGCGGCAGCACGAGAAACACCCCCACGGCCAGCTCGCTCGTAAGGTTGCGCGTGAAATAGCACAGAAGCGAGCCGATGAGGGCGGAGGCCGCGAGATAGCGACCCGAGAAGTTCACCGACGTCTCGGAGTAAAAGCGCAGCCACAAGAGCATGAGTATGGCCTCGCCCGCGCCGACGAGGGAAACGGCGACGACCCTGAAGACAAGAGGCGTCGTCTCGGCGGCGAGCACAAGCCCCGTGCACCCGGCAACGGCGGCGAGCGTGCCGCAGACGAGCAGCTTCAACGTCTTGTTCCGGCCTGCAGGGCAAAAACGTTCGAGAACCCAGCCGAACACGATGAAGAACACGCCGAGCGAGGTGTTCAAAACGAGCTGTCGCTGGAAGAGGTACTCGGGCAGCAGATGCTCGTTGGATATCATCAACGGAAAGAAGAGCAGGAGGAAGTGCCAACCCATGAGGACGCCGAAGCCGAGAAGACGAAGAGGGATCGACGAGAAGTCGGACGACCACCCGCTGCCCTCGTGTGCGTCATGGGGAGGTTCCGCCTTCTCCTGAGGGCCCTCGCCCTCCTCCGAACCGGAGCCCGGCCGACCTTCGTCACCCCGTGCGCCCCCATGCGGAAAGCGGGCAGCCGCGCAGCTTCGCGCCCCTGCGCCCGACTTACCCCCATCAACCTCATGGGTTCGGATCCCCGCCTTTCCCGTTAAGGATTTCGACGCCGTGCCCAACTTGCCCATGCGAACTACCCCCCGTAGCATCACGCGGTCAGCTTACTGAACGTTTCGAATAAGACCTGGTCAGAACCTTGCCAAGGCGCTCTCATACTCTGAGCCATACGACGTTTTCGCACCCTCGGCGCTACCGAGACGCGCTTTTAGCTCGCCCGCGGGGATTACATCCGACCCTGCGCTCAATAGGGTATGAGGCGTTGGTTGACTTGGCAAGCATACCAACAACGCGAGGCGTTCATCAACAGCGACCGACACGAAAGGGGTAGGGCTGACAAAGCACGTGAGGTGGAGAATGACTGCTATCCAGAGGAGGAGCAATGTCAGACGGGATCAAGACAGTTTACAAGTCGCTTGGACTCTGCGGATTCGGGTTGGGCTCGAACTCCGCCGCCGTCGACGTGAAAGACGGCAAGATCCTGCGTATTCGCCCGATGCACTACGATGAGAAGTACGACATGGAGAGCATGCGTCCCTGGAAGATCACCGCGCGCAACGGCGCGGTGCTCGAGCCGAAGACGCACACGCTTCCCACTCCCTTGCAATACGCCTACAAAAAGCGCGTCTATTCGAAGAACCGCGTCCCGTACCCGCTGAAGCGCGTCGACTGGGATCCGAACGGCGAGCGTCACCCCGAAACTCGCGGCGAGGCGAAATACGTCCGCATCTCCTGGGACGAGGCCACCGACATCATCGCGTCCGAGCTTTTGCGCATCAAGGAGCAATACGGCCCTTACGCCGTCTTGGCCCAGATCGACGGCCACGGAGAGTCGAAGATCATCCACGCGGCGCACGGCTGCCCGGGTCGCTTGCTCGACCTTCTGGGCGGCTACACCCTGCAGGCCCGCCAACCCGACAGCTGGGAAGGCTGGACGTGGGGCGCCAAGCACATCTGGGGCATGGACCCAGTCGGCAAGCAGGCGCACACCGAGAACCTGTTCAAAGACATCGCCGAGAACGGCGACTGCGTGATCATGTGGGGCGGCGACCCCGAGACCACGCCGTGGGGCTGGGGCGGCATGATGCCCGGCCGCATCGAGTCGTTCTTCACCGAAGCCGGCATCAAGCAGATCTTCATCAGCCCCGACCTGAACTACGCGGGCGCCGCGCACGCCGACAAGTGGATCCCCGTCCTGCCCAACACCGACGCCGCGCTGCAGTGCGCCATCGCCTACGTGTGGATGGACGAGGGACTCTACGACCGTGAATGGGTCGAAGCCCACTCCGTCGGATTCGACTGGTTCGAGCACTACATCCTCGGCAACGAAGACGGTGTTCCGAAGACGCCTGCATGGGCAGCCCCCATCTGCGGCGTTCCGGCACGTCAGATCAAGGCGCTCGCACGTTACTGGGCGAAGCACTCCGTGTCCATCGGCCACTGCGCAGGCGGCGGACTCATCCGCGCCGCGTACTCCAGCGAGCCCGCCCGCCTCGAGGTGTGCCTGCTGACCATGCAGAGTCTCGGCAAGCCGGGTGCCGGCCAGATCAACTTCATGGACCTCGGCCTGTTCGGCATCGACGACATCTACCCGCTGCCGCGCTCTGAGTGCCAGCCCGACATGAACTCCGTCTACCACGGCTGGGCCATGCTCACCGAGCCGGTGAACTTCATCCCCAAGACGCTGATCCCCCAGGCCATCATGAACCCGCCGGTTCATTGGTCGGGCGGCCACGTCATCGCGGGCATGCCGGCTGAAGACCAGTTCATCGAATGGGACTTCCCGCAGCCCGGCTGCGGCGAGATCCACATGATCTGGACCGACAGCCCCTGCTGGCAGACCTGTTGGAACGGCGGCAACGAGATGCAACGCGCGCTGCGTCATCCCAACCTCGAGTTCGTGCTCGCCCAGCATCCGTGGCTTGAGAACGACTGCCTGTTCGCCGACATCATCCTGCCCACCACCACCAAACTCGAGGTCAACGACATCTCCGCCGATCTGTTCTCGGGTCAGTACAACATGATCCTGCACGAGGAGCAGGCCGTCCCGCACGTGGGCGACTCGCTGTCCGACTGGGAGGCCGTCGGCGAGGTGGCCAAGAAGCTCGGCTTGTACGATCAGTACGCCGAGGGCACCGAGGACGAGCTCATCAAGAAGGGATTCATGAACTCCGGCTGCCAGGACATGATCTCCTACGAGGAGTGGATGGAGAAGGGTTACTTCGTCGTCCCCACCGCGAAGGACTGGGAGAACGATCGCTACCACTTCAGCGACTGGTACAAAGACGCCGAGTGCGAGCGTCTCTCCACCCCGACCGGCAAGATCGAGTTCTACTCCACGGGCCTGGCCGAGCATTACCCGGACGACGTCGAGCGCCCGCCGGTGCCGCACTTCGTGCCCTACGGCGAGTCCCACCAGGAAAGCCTGCTGCATCCGCGCTCCAAAGAGTTCCCGTTCCTGCTGATCACCAACCATCCGCGTTGGCGCGTGCACGCGAACAACGACGACAACACCTGGTGCCGCGAGATCGAGACGTGCAAGGTGGTCGGCCCGGACGGTTACGCCTACGAGCCTCTGTGGATCAACCCGCAAGACGCCGTGCGCCTGAACATGCATGACGGCGACATCGTCCGCATGTTCAACGACCGCGGCGCGGTCCTCGGCGGCGTGCGCCTGTCCGAGCGCGTGATCCCGGGCGCGCTGTACCAAGACCATGGCGCGCGCGTCGACAACATCGTGGTCGGCGAGTTCGACCGCGCAGGTGCGAACAACCTCATCTGCCCCTCGAACACCACCTCGAAGAACTGCCCCGGCGAGGTCACCAACAGCTTCCTCGTCAACGTCGAGAAGGTCGACGTGTTCGCGCTCGCCGCGCAGTATCCCGAGGCGTTCTCCAAGAAGTACGACCCGGCCACCGGCCAGATCGCTGAAGCCGTTATCATCGAGGAAGGCGAATAGTCATGAAGATTTTCGTTGTTGACGTCGAAAAATGCGTCGGTTGCCGCAGCTGCCAGCTCGTATGCAAAGACGAGCATTGCGATAACGACTGGATGCCCTACGCGGCGCCCCAGCCCGACACCGGCCAGTTCTGGATGCGCGTGGACGAGAAGGAACGCGGCCAGGTGCCGAAGGTCACCGTCGCCTACACGCCCATCATGTGCCAGCACTGCGAGAACGCGCCCTGCATGGCCGTGGCGAAAGACGGCGCGGTGTACCGCCGCGACGACGGCCTCGTGGTGGTGGATCCCGCGAAGGCGAAGGGCCAGAAAGCCATCGTCGAGGCATGCCCCTACAACGCCGTGTTCTGGAACGAAGAGCTTGAGATCCCGCAGAAGTGCACGGGCTGCGCGCACCTGCTCGACGAGGGCTGGAAGGTTCCGCGCTGCGTGGAGGCATGCGCCCACGACGCGCTGCGCTTCGGCGATTTCGAGGATTTCAAGGACGAGCTGGAGGCGGCCGAGCTTCTCAAACCGAACGCCAACACCAAGCCTCACGTGTACTATCTGAACCTCCCCAAGCGCTTCATCGGCGGCGAGATCGCCGATCTGGAGAAAGAGGAGGTCATCATCGGCGCCAAGGTGGTCCTCACCGACCTCGCCTCGGGGCGGACCTGGGAAACCGAGTCCGATGACTTCGGCGATTTCTGGTTCCGTCAGATCCCGGCTTCCGACTACAGCATCTCGGTCGAAGCCGAGGGCTTCCGCTCCCGCGTGGTGACCGACTTCATCTCGACGGTCGATAAGGACCTCAACGTCGGCACCATCGCCATGTACGCTCTGTAAAGGCGGTGCTCGCCCAAGCCGGGGCGAGCACCTGCGCCGCGAGCGAGGGCGGTGACCGGATCGCCTTCCGCTCGAGGCGCATTCGAGCGGCGCGGGACGAGACGATCCCGCGCCGCTTCCTTTTCGCACCTGAACCTGAGGGGAGGATTCATGAGGATCGGACTTCACCATTACGGAATCTACTGCAGAGACATCGAGGAGTCGATCGCGTTCTACGTCGACGTCCTCGGATTCAAGCACCTGTTCTCCACCATGGCCATGGAAGGCGACAAGCCCCTCAAGATGGCGTGGGTGAAAAGCGCGGACGGCGTGATAGCCGAGCTGCTCGAACAGGAGGATAAATCGACCATCGACGCCGCCGGCGCATGCCTGAACCATGTCGCGGTGCGCGTCGCCAGCATGGACGACATCGTGGCGCGCCTCGAGGAGCGCGGCGTCGCCATCGAAGCGGGTCCGTTCGACGCGCTATGCGAGTTCGACAGACCGCTCGAGAACGCCGACGGCGACGTCTTCCAGGTGTACGGCGAGGGGGGCGCGAAGCTGAAGATCATGTTCTTCCGCGGTCCGGGCGGCGAGCGTATCGAAGCCGTCCAAGACGATATCGGCCCCATCGAGGCTTAGCCCGTCACCACCGCCTTGCCGCCGATGTCGACGGCAAGCCCGTGCGACGAGATGCGCGATCGCACGACCCTAACGTGAAGCAGCGCGGACGACATCTTGCTCGTCCGCATCGTCGAAAGGAGACTTGTCATGTGCTTCAGACCGCCGAGCGCAGAAGCGGGAAAGAAATGCCCGAAATGCGGCGCGAGCAACCCCGCCCCCGCTAAAGCCTGCAGCGCCTGCGGCGCCGAGCTTCCCGCAGGACCGAGCGTGCCTCAGGTTCCCGGCGTGCCGGGGGCGCCGAAGGCCCCGGGGGTTCCCGGCGTGCCGAGCGCCCCGGGCGCACCCGGCCCCAAGCCGCCTGCGCCCAAAAACTAGATTCGAGCTTTCCGCGAGCCAATCGCGAACCTCCCGCGAGTCCGCCCGACTCGCAAGATCCGCCCCTCCGATGAGCCGTCTTCGCGCCTACGCACGCAAAACGTGATCCGGAGGGGCGTTTTCGTTGACGCAATACGCGCCTTGCGCAGCCGGCCGCTCCGTCGCACGATGCGGGCCGGCTGCGTCGCACGCGCCCCTTACGCGTTTCGCAGGAACGCCTCGTAGCCGCGACGCGCCTCGTAGACGTCGGCTTTGCTCGTGACCTCCCACGGGGCGTGCATGGACAGCACGGCGACACCCGAGTCGATGACGTCCATGCCGTACTTCGCCGGAAGGTAGGCGATCGTGCCACCGCCGCCTGCGTCGACTTTGCCGAGCTCCGCCGTCTGGAAGCTCACCTGCGCCTCATCCATCACGCGCCGCACGACGGCGACGTACTCGGCCGAGGCGTCGTTGCTGCCGCTTTTCCCGCGCGCCCCCGTGTACTTGTTGAACACGAGACCACGACCGAGAAACGCCGCGTTCTTCGTCTCGAACACGCCGGCGTAAGCAGGGTCGAAGCCGGCGGAGACGTCGGAAGAGAGCATGCGCGACGCCGCGAGACCGCGCCTCAGGCGAAGCATTCCGCCCTCCCCCGCAAGCTCCATGAACTCCGCCACCGTGTTCTCGAAGAACAGCGAGTCCATGCCCGTCGCGCCCACGCTGCCGATTTCCTCTTTATCGACCAGCACGGTGAGCGCGGTGCGATGCGGTGGCTGCGCGCCCGGGGCCGCAAGCGCCAGCTGCGCCGCGAGCGAGGTGTAGGCGCAGACGCGATCGTCCTGCCCGTACCCGATGATCATGCTGCGGTCGAACCCCGCCTCCCGCGCACGGCCGGCGGGGACCACCTCGAGCTCGGCGGAAAGGAAGTCCTCCTCCTCGATGCCGTATTTGTCCGCGAGCAGCTGCAAGGCGAACGTCTTCACGGGGTCTTTCGGCTCGGCGTCGGAAGCGGCCCCGGGCAGCGGGCGATTCCCCACCAGCACGTCAAGCGCCTCTCCCTCGACGATCTTGTTGCCCGTCTTCTCCATCTGCTCCCTGCCCAGATGCGGCAGCAGATCGGACACGCAGAACACCGGATCGCCCGCGTCCTCGCCGATGCTGACCTGAACCACCGCGCCATCGGTCTTCGCAACCACCCCGTGCAACGCGAGCGGCATAGCCACCCACTGGTAGTTCTTGATGCCGCCGTAATAGTGCGTGTCAAGCAAGACGAACCCGTTCGACTCGTACAGGGGGTTCTGCTTGATGTCGAGGCGGGGCGAGTCGATGTGCGCTCCGAGGATGTTCATCCCCGACTCCATCGGCTCCGACCCGATATGAGCCAAAATGACGGCCTTGCCGCGCGAGCACGCCCACACTTTGTCACCGGGCGCCAAGCGCTCGCCGGATCCGATGACCTCGGAAAGAGGCTGGTAGCCCGCCTCCTCGGCAAGTTTCACGGCAGCAGCCGCGCACGCGCGCTCGGTCTTGTTCTCCGAAATGAAATCGATATAGCCCGCCGCCAGCTTCTCCAGCTCGACGATAGCCGCCTCATCGTATTTCCTCCAAGCTGATTCACGTTCCATGACACGTCCTTTCCGCGCGGGGATGAAAGCCCCCGCCTCCCTCGGCGCCTGCGGGGCGCGATCCCGCACGCGGGGTTCGCCGCAATCAAGCGCACCCCGCCAAGACCGCCGCCCCAACCCAAGCGGACGCCCCTTCGGCACCCTGGTTTTCCGACCCCATTATGATGCTTTCGCGCCGGCATGTTCGCATGCCCACGCAGAATCCTCCACCTTCGCCAAATGTAAAGCCTCCGGTGAAATGTCGGTGCGTTTGCCGAAACCCGTGCCCAGGCAACCTATAATGAACGGCGAACGTGCGCGGATTATTCCGCAAGCAAACAGACGAGGAAAGGAAGTATCCCATGAAGATTCGTGAGGCAATCCCGACGAAGGAAAACTCGACCAACTTCAACGTCGTCGCCGACAGCACCACCAAGGTCGGCACCACGCTCGAGAACCTGAAGGCCGCCGTCTGCGGCGAGACCGGCGCTTCCGCCAAGTACGCCGCCTGCGCAGTTGCCGCCAAGGAGCAGGGCTACGACCAGATCGCCCGCCTGTTCCAGGCCACCTCTGCCGCCGAGCAGGTTCACATCGGCCTCGAGGCCGCCCTCATCAAGGGCATGGAGCCCGACTACGTCAAGCCCGAGCCGCCTGCGGCCGAGGGCGCTGCCACCGACCTGAACCTCATCGCCGGCGCCATGGGCGAGATCTACGAGACCTCCGACATGTACCCCGCATTCATCGTGAAGGCCGTCGAAGAGGGCGAGGACAAGGCCGTTCAGGTGTTCACCCGCGCCAAGCTGGCCGAGGCCGTCCACGCCGAGCTGTACATGGAGGCTTACAATAACATCGACGCCCCCGACGACGACACCTACTTCTTGTGCCCGGTTTGCGGCTACATCGAGAAGAGCGACGACTTCGAGAAGTGCCCCATCTGCTTCTGCCCGAAGGACAAGTTCCGCGCTTTCTAATGATCGCGTAGGGGCATCGGCTCGATCGGCATCGACGTGATTCGGCGACCGTCGCAAGGCGGTCGCTTTTCTTTTGCGCGCACATCCCGGCTAACGGCGCATGCGAGCAGCACCCCCTCGAACACGACGCGCGCAAAATTCGGGGGTCGGATTCCCGTTTTCGCACGAAATGTATCACCACCGCAGCAAAGCTCCTCATAAGTGCGATAGCGCGAATTTCTGACCTGGGATTATGCAGGGAAAAGAAACCCTCTATGCGCTACCGGGCACCGCTTCGGCGAAATACCACATCTCTCGTGATACATTTCGTTCCTTTTCGGGAATCCCATCTTTAAAATTCGCGCACGAAGGCAACCAGGGTAAAGGGTAAGCATGAAACGTCGCAGACCGCAGTCCGGCGAGTTTCGAGCAATGCAAAACCGTGAAAGCAAAACCGTGAAATGCGATCGCACCCCGGCAAAAAACGCCGAAGGCGCCGGCGGAAGCCGCCGCGCGGCCTAGGCGGTATCGCCCGTCGACAGGATGATCTTGCCGTCAAGCGTCTCCACTTGCGCCGAAACGACCACGCCCGCATCGACGACCATGCGCGCGATGCTGCGCGGCGAACCCCCGCGCGGGCGGGACGCTGAGCCGGGGCATACCAGCACGTCGGCAGGGCGCGCCGCTGCGCCGACCTCGAGCTTCGGAACATGGGTATGGCCGTGCACGAGCACGCGCGGGATGGGATCGCCCGGCGCAAGCGCGCTCGAGCCGGCGAAGCCCACGCGCACATCGCGCGGGTAATGCGCCACGAGAAAACGGACGCCCTCGACCACCGGGCGCGCGAACCGCCCGACCGCGGAGCCGTACTCGGGGAAATCGTTGTTGCCGAGCACCGCCACGACAGGCGCGATGGTCTCAAGCTCGTTTAGAACGGGCGGGCCGCCGATGTCGCCGGCGTGAATGATCAGGTCGACCCCGAACAGAGCCGCGTAGGCGCGGGAACCAAGCGAGCCGTGCGTGTCGGATATGATGCCGATGGTCTTCATGCTTCCCATGATAGCAGACGGCGATCAACAATAGCGAACACTCGTTTGTGAAGCAAATGTGACGAATGTAATGAATTAGCACTCTCTACTTGCGAGTGCTAAAAAATCGCGGTATAACACGTGCTGTAAACAGAACACAGGCACATGAGACGAACCCGGCATCGGGAACAGCACATCAGACAAGCTCAGCACATCAACCGGCAGCGCTAAAGCAAGCCGCAACGCGCACGGCGAACAACGCCGGCAGCCGCACGGCAACTGCGAAGACGCGCCGCCGAAAGCGATTCCCCCGCCGCCCGTCGCCTCATCGCGCCGCACGCGAAACGGAGATGACGATGATGACCATGCTCATGCCCACGAGAAACAACCGCTTCTTCAACAACCTCATGCTCGATCCGTTCGACGCCTTCTTCGACACGACCCCGATGCAGAAGTCCACGCCCGCGCTCATGCGCACCGACATCCGCGAGACGGACGCCGGCTACGAGATGACCATCGACCTGCCCGGGTTCAACAAGGACGACGTGAAGGCCGAGCTGAAGGACGGCTACCTCACCATCAGCGCGCAGACCGCAACCGAGTCCGAGGACAAAGACGATGCCGGCACCTGGGTTCGCAAGGAACGTTTCACGGGATCCTGCCGCCGTTCGTTCTATGTCGGCGACGACGTGCAGGAAGAGGACATCCACGCGAAGTTCGATCAGGGCCTGCTGAAGATCGCCGTGCCGAAGAAGCAGCCGCAGCCTAAGCTCGACGAAGCACGCACGATCGCCATCGAAGGCTAATCCCCGCACCGCCGGCGCCGTGCCGCACCCGACTCGCGTGTCAGGACGCAGCTTCGCATCCTGACACGCCGCCTAACCCTTCTTCTTTCTTCTCCAATCCTTCCCTTTCGACCGCCCCCGGAGCACATCGCTCGGGGGCGGTTGCTTTCATGGCGAAAACGTCAAGATGCGCACCCGTTCTCGGCTTTGCCGTAGCATAGGGGAAACGAAGATGACGACGAAGGGGGTTTCCATGCAGAACGCCACCCATCAAAACGCCGAGCGCCTGCCGAAGCTCGCCGACATCGAGCTGGTCAGCCCCGGCTGGCTCAACAAGTACGTGCTCACCTACGACATGCCCGACGGATCGAAATACCGCTACGAGAGCATCTCCCGCAAAAGCCCCGAGCATTACCGAGAGGAGCTCGAGCGCAACGCCCGCGGGCTGCCGCCTGCAAGCGACGCCGTCTGCATCGTGCCCATCCTTCCCGATGAATCGCTGCTCCTGATCAAGGAGTTCCGCTATCCGCTCAACTCGTACTGCATCGCCTTCCCCGCAGGGCTCATCGAACCGGGCGAGGACCTCGTCGCCTGCGTCGACCGCGAGCTGCGCGAGGAGACGGGGTGCCGCGTGCGCACCGACATGGGCGCCGACGCAGTCTACATGCTGCCGCAATCGGGGTACTCGTCGACGGGGCTGTCCGAGGAGAACGTGCAGATCGCCTTCGCGTACGTCGAGCGCGACGGCGACGCCGCACCCGAGCCGACCGAGCTCATCAAGCAGTTCACGCTGAAGCTGGCCGACATCGCGGATTTCCTCGAGCGGAACACGACGCCCATCGGCATGCGCTGCCAGCTGATCCTCGAGATCATGAAGCACGCGAACTGAGCGCGGGCGCTGCACCCGCAGGGACGTCCGCCGCGAGCACGGGCTGACGCGGCCGGACGCGGCGAGCGGGCGCCGTGAGTTCGGGCTTACTCGGCGGACGAGGCCAAAGCCGCATCCTCTTCGAGCACGCGATCGATCTTCGCGAGGCCGCCGTCCATCAAATCGTTGATGTTGGCGCCCTCGACGTCGAGACCCTCGACCGAAACGTAGCGCACCTCGGGAATGCCGAACATGCGGGCTATCGCGCAAAGATAGTCGTAACCGAGGTTGCGCCCGGGCGCCGGGGCGAAGCCGGCGCGATGAGCGTACGCGGAGGCCTCGCCTTCGCCGCCTTTGCCGCCTTCGCCGAGCGCGCAAGCGCGCGACGGAACGAATACCGCATCCGCATCGAGCACGCTGCCCGACGTGGTGATGTAGGTGATGCGCGACGCGCGGCACAGACCCTCGTAATGCGCCTCAGGCGTGAAGCGAAACGTGATGCCGTCGACGCTCACATGCTCGATGTAAGCCTTAAGGGAGGCGGGGAACGTCAGATCCCAGTACGGCGTCCCGATGACGACCTCGTCTGCATCGGCGAACTGCTGCGCGAAATCGAAGATGTCGTCCTCGAACACGCCGCGCCGCGCAAGCTGCGAGCGAAACGCCACCTTGCTCTCGCTGAGCGGAAGCAGGTGCATCTGCTCGAGATTCACCTCGCGAACCAGCGCACCCGCACGCTTTCGCGCGCCCAAATAGCTGCGGCACAACACCAGCGTGCGCGATCTCTCGCCTCGGACGCACGCGTTCACGAACAGTATCACTATCTTCTCCCCCGGACGTGCGCGATCGATACCGGCGTTCAGCCGCAGGTCAACGCAACTTTCTCTATAAAACAAAGCGAACGCACGATAGCGTTCGCCCGAATCATAGCCTATTGAGTCGCGGCGCGCTAGACCGACCCGTCTTCTTCGCCCGAAGCGTCGGAATCGTCGGCGGAATCCTGCGAGCCGCGCCGCGCCTCCAAAGCGGAAAGCGCCGCGCCGTAGCCGCCCGAACCGTAACTCAAGCATTTTGAGACACGCGCGATAGTGGTGGCCGAAGCGCCCGTCTCACGCTCGATCTTCGCGTAGGACTTGCCCTCGGACAGAAGGCGAGCCACCGCGAGACGCTGTGAGGTTTCGCGAATCTCGCGGATGGTGAACAGGTCCTCGAGCAGGCTGAAAACGACATCCTCGTCGTCAAGCGACGCCAAAACGCACAGCAGGTCGTCGACTTCCTTCGTCCTGATTTCGCCCATAGTCGAAAGCCCCTTCCGCGCCTATCGCAGGCGCATCAACCCGTACTCGATGGCCTCCGCGAGCGCGTTCCACGAGGCCTCGATGACGTTTTCCGACACGCCGACGGTTCCGTAGACGCCGCGCCCGTCCTGCGTGATGATGGTCACGCGCGTGATGGCGTCGGTGCCCTGGCTCTCGTCGAGCAGGCGAACCTTGTAGTCGACAAGCTCCATCGCGCTGATCTCGGGATACGACTCACTGATGGCCAAGCGAAGCGCGCTGTCGAGCGCGCCGACCGGACCTGCGCCCTCGCCCGTCGCCACGAAGCGGCGATCGCCCACGTGGATCTTGATGGTCGCCTCCGACATGGCGTCTTTGGCGAGCACGCCCGTGTCCTCGCGATCGTCCACGATAACGCGGAAGCTCTCGAGCGTGAACGCGGGCTTGTAAAGCCCCAGTTTGCGCATGAGAAGCAGCGCAAGCGAGCCGTCGGCCACCTCGTAGGAGTACCCGTGCGATTCGCTCTCCTTGATGTCGTCGAGCAGCCCCTGGATGTCGATGCCGTCCTCCATGAGGTCGATGCCCAGCGCCGCCGCCTTCTGCACGAGCGACGCCTTTCCCGCAAGCTCGCTGACGAGCAGATGCGAGTTGTTGCCGACCGACTCGGGGCGCGCATGCTCGTAGGCGGCGGGGAAACGCGCGATGGCGCTGGCGTGCAGCCCGCCCTTATGCGTGAACGCCGAAGCGCCCGTGTAAGGATGATGCGGGGAAACCGACACGTTGCACAGCTCCGCCACGTACTGCGACAAGCTGGTGAGATCGCGCAGCTTGTCCGCGCCGACGCACGTCCGGCCCATCTTCAGCTCGAGGTTGGCGACGGCGGTGAGCAGGTCGGTGTTGCCGACGCGCTCGCCGATGCCGTTGATGGTGCCTTGCACGCACGTCGCGCCCGCGCGAACCGCCGACATCGCGTTGGCCACCGCGCAGCCCGTATCATCATGGCAGTGAATGCCGATCGCCTGACCGGGCAGCTGCGCGACCACGGCGGCGACGATCTCCTCCACCTCGAAGGGAAGCGCCCCGCCGTTGGTCTCGCACAAATCGATGGAGTCGGCGCCGGCCTCGTGCGCGGCACGCAGGCACGACAGCGCGTAGTCGGGGTTCGCCTTGTAGCCGTCGAAGAAATGCTCCGCGTCGAACACGACGCGCCTGCCCGCGTCCTTCAGGTAGCGAACGGACTCGCCGATCATCGCGAGGTTCTCCTCAAGCGAGGTCTGCAACGCGCGCGTCACCTGGGCGTCCCACGTCTTGCCGACGATGGTGACCACCGGCGCGCCGCACGCGAGCAAATCGGCGAGACCCTGGTCCTCCTCGACCGCGACGCCCTTGCGACGCGTGCTGCCGAAGGCCGCGATGCGCGCGTGGGTGAGCGGCATGGAGCGCACGGCCTCGAAAAACGCGATGTCCTTAGGGTTCGACGCGGGGAAACCTCCCTCGATGTAGTCGATGCCGAACGCATCGAGACGCCGCACGATGCGCAGCTTGTCCTCGAGCGAAAGCGTGATCCCCTCGCACTGCTCGCCGTCGCGAAGCGTGCAATCGTAGGTGTAGATGCGATTCTCCAACTCCTGCGCCTCTTTCGAGTCGGTTTAACTCCAACGAGTTCGCCGCCCTGCCGGCAGCGAAGCTTCGCCCATTGTACTCTAATCGGCTAAAGCGACAGGGAACCTGCGGGAGGAGGCGCGCTTCACCACGCAAACGCCACGCGGGGGGCGGGGCGAACGCGCGGCCGCGGAGAGAAGACGCGGCAGGCGGGCGGCTGCGGGGTGCAGGCGGGTGCGGGGCGTTGCAGGCGGACTGCAAAACGCCAAGCTAAGCTAGCCGTGCATCGGAGCCTGACCCTGGGCGCCCGGGTTGCCGGCAGAGGTTCCACCACCGGCAGAGGCGCCGCCGCCAGCGCCCGCGAACCCGGAGGAGGACGCCACCGCCGCCGTGACCTCGGTCGAGGTTCCTCCCGACACCGTGCCCGACGCGGCGAACCCGTCGGCGTCGGCGTTGGCCACCGTGCCGCCGACCACGACCTTGAACGTATCGCCCTCGGTCATGCCCGCGCCCGAAAGAAGCGCCCACTGAAACGCGCGCTTCGCCGTGAACGACGCCAGCACGTTGCCGTCGGAATCGGTCACGCACGCGGTATCGCCCGCCGACCCCGAGACGTTCCCGGATACCGACGCCTGGGCTCCTCCGCTGAACCCTTCAGCCATGCCCGCCGACCCCACCATGACCACGGTCCCGCCCGATATTTCAGCCGTCGTCTCGTAATCGAGCGCGGCGTCGTCATCCGACGAAGGACCTTGCACCAACACGACGCCTCCTGTGATCTCGATGGAACCATTTGAATCGAGACCGTCACCGCCCGCATCGAGCACCAAGCGGCCGCCGTTTATCTGGATCAAACACGAGCTCGACGAGCTCGCGGTCGGAAAGCCGCCCGCCGCAGCACCGCCGGTTGATATCGGGGCACCCGATGCGGCGTCGGCTGCTGCCGGAGCGTCAGCCACCGAAGCTGCGCCATCACCCGACGGCGCAGCCTGCCCGCCGCCTTCGCCCGGAACGCCATCGCCCGCAGCGCCGCCCGACGCGCCCGGATCTCCCTCGGGACGGGATAATCCGCCTTCGGGAATCTCGCCGCCGACGGCACCATCGCCCGGCTCCCCGCCGCCTGCCGCACCCACAGCGTCGGGTGTCGAAGAACCACGCGCTGCCGCGTTAACGGCATCATCGCTCGACGTCACGTAAACGTCGCCGTCGTTCATGTAGATCTGCTCGGCCTCAAGACCCTCCACGCACAAGGCAACCTCGACCTGCCCGCCGTTGACGAACAGGGCCGATTCCGCATGGACGGCGTCATCGCCTGCGGTTATGGAGAAGGAACCGTCCCCGATGAGCACGAACCCGCGCGTGCCGTCCTCGTCGTTGCTCGACTTGATCGCATCGGCGCCCGCCGTCACGTCGAACGTCCCGCCTGCGATCTTCACGCAGTCGCGCCCGCGCAGACCGTCTTCCACCGCCGTCACCGTCAACGTGCCGCCCGTGATGACCAGGTCGTCCTTCGAGTTGACGGCATGCGCGTACGAGCCTGCGACCTCGAGCGACCCCGTGCCGTTGATGGTCAGGTCGTCTTTGGAGAACAACGCGGCGTTCGGTTCGTCAGTTCCCTCCTCGAGGGTGTACGTCGCCGAATCGCTCAGCGTGTTGCTCGTGCCCTCCGCCAGCGTGACGAACACCTTATTCGCCTGTTTCACGTACACGGCGGGGTCGTCGCCGCTATGCACCGACACACCGTCGAACACTAGCTGAATCTTGTCCTGATCGGTCGCCTCGACGACGATTCGCCCGTCGGAAAGCGCGCCGGACAGCACGTACACGCCCGCCTGGGATATGGTGACCGTCGAGCCGTCGACGCTCGCACCCGCGCCCGTCACCGTCGACGCAGCGTCCGACAGCGCTATGCTCGTCGCGCTCGCCGCATCGTAGCTCGCATCAAGGTCGCGGTCCGTGAACTCGAGGTCCATCGCGGACACATCGACGGCGGTCGACGACGTGTCGGCGGCGCTTTCCCCCGATGAACCCTCCGCAGCCGACGACTCCGTCGCAGCTTCGCCGCCCACCGCGCTGCAACCGCCAAGCGCCAACAACCCGCACAAGACAGCAGCCGTAACGGCGCCGCGAAGGCCGGCGCGAACCGCAGCGCCCGACCTGGCGGAAGCTCCGCCGAACCTTATGTTTCTCACCATGTTCGCACCTCTTCCCTACAAAGACTCGCGCAGCCGGGGCACGGCTCCCAGCGATATCTTCAAATTGCCGTTCAAACAACGTAGCTCGTCGATCATCTCCTTCTCGTGTCCGCCTTCGCGCATGCTCACGCAGTACTCGAGCTGGTACAGCGAGCCGAGGTTGGTCGTCTGCACCTCGACCAGCTCGCTGCTCTTCGTGTAGCGGGAGAGAATATCGTCGAAAGCCCCTTCGTATTCGAGGTCCTCGGGGATGGTGATGCGCAAAACCTTGCCCTGTTCGCGCGAGTCGTCAAAAGGCGTTAAAACGAACACGGCGTTCACCACCGCAACGATGACGGCGAACACCACGGCAAGGGCCATATACCCCATGCCCGTCGCCAGACCGATGGCCATGGCCAAGAACACGCTGCCGATGTCTTTCGCCGAACCGGGGATAGAGCGGAAGCGCACGAGGTTGAACACGCCCATGACGGCGATGCCCGCGCCCAAGTTTCCATTGACCAAGGTGATGACCATCTGCACGATGAGCGGCAGCAACGCAAGCGTCACGACGAAGTTCTTGGAGTGATCGTGCTTGAACATGTAAACGGCAGCGCACAGCACGCCGAGCACGATCGAGGTCAGACAACACAGAAGGAAGCTCGCGGTAGAGACGCTCGAGACGAGCGAATCCGCCGCTCCGAAGATCGAAGAGAACGTGATATCAAGCACAACGACCGCCTTTCAACGTCGACTGGGATAAAAGAGCCCAAGCAGCTCCGCATTTGGAAAACGAGCGCGGGTAGACCCGCATTTGAGCGAGCGCCTCGGCAAGCTCGAGGGGCAAAGGCGCGAACTCAGCAGGTTTTGGATCTGCGCGCGCTGCCCCGCGCTTATTCGATATTTCTTCTCCGTCCTCTGAAACACGTTGTCGCATGCCGCCATGACGACCTCCTGTCATCGCACCGAGCTTCCAAGGCGAGCGACGAGCAAGCCGAAAAGAGCGGTCACGTCGATCGGGACGCACCCACGGAGGATGACGTCGGCCGCCGCGTCTTCTCGAACTTGGCGGCCACCGAGCAACGCGCCTCCCGGCGCTCGCCGACTGCGCCCAGCTGGCACTTTGCATTTGATGGATGTAAACGTGTGAGAGCCCGAAGAACCCGTTTCGTCGGAAACGTCTGGGGGGGGGATGCGGCGCGCGGGGATCGCTTCAGCCCATTCGCGCGCCGCCGGTGTCGGGAAACACCGAAAAGCATCATAGAGCCCGTTCCTGAAAAGAACCTGAAACGTCCGAAGCCGACCGACTTTCAGGTGTTTTTCAGAACCGTGGGTGCAATGGGAACCGTGAGAGTCCAAGATCCGCAATCGATATCGAGGAGGCCCACGAACATACTGATCGCAGAAGATGATCGACCCCTTGCCGCAGCGCTCGCGCGCATCCTCGAGGACAACGGATACGACGCCGATCTCGTCCACAACGGGGAGGAAGCCGTCGATTACGCGCTCACAGGACAATACGACGTCATCATCCTCGATGTCATGCTTCCGCGCAAAGACGGGTTCGCCATAACCTCCGAGCTGCGACGCGCCAACCTGAGCACGCCCATCCTGCTGCTCACAGCGCGCGGAGCCACCTCCGACAAGATAACCGGCTACGACTCGGGGGCCGACGACTACATGACCAAGCCCTTCTCCCCCGCCGAGCTGATGGCGCACCTTCGGGCCCTGACCCGCCGCCAGGGGGACGTGGTGTTCGAGAAGCTCACGGCGGGTGACTTGACCCTCGATCTGGAAAGCTACGAGCTATCCTGCGCGGGCAGATCGATCAAGCTCAGTTACAAGGAGTTCACCATCGCACGCATCTTCATGAGCAACCTCGGCGTGACGCTCTCGAAGGAGACCCTCATCGCGAAAGCGTGGGGCATCGACTCATCCGCAGGCGACAACAACGTCGAAGCGTACGTGTCGTTTCTGCGCAAAAAGCTCGCCCACGTCGGATCGGGACTCAAAATAGAAACCATCCGCATGGCAGGATATCGCCTGACCGAATAAGCGACGGCCCGCAACGCAGCTCGCGACCAAGGATCTCCGCATGCTCGAAAAGCTCCGATTCAAGTTCATCGCCCTCAACATGGCCCTCGCAACGCTCGTCCTCGTCGTGGTGTTCAGCGCCATCTGCCATCTCGAACACCAGTCGAGCGTGTCCGAGGTTCTCGACGAACTCGAGATTGCCCTCGATCGCTCCGAAGCGGACGCGTCGCCCGCAGGCAGGCCCCTCATCGGCAAGCATCCCGACGAGGAGCCCGCGCACCTGCCGATAGCGGTGTATCGCATCGGCGAGGACGGCGATTACGCGCAAACCGGCGTCTCGAACGCAACCATCTCGGAGGCGGTGATCGAGATCGCCTGTCGAGAAGCGGCAAGCTCGGAAGCCGAACCCGGACATCTTGGGGAAGCGGGCCTCTACTTCGCCAAGCGAAGCACCCCCGAGGGAACCCTCGTCGCCTTCGCGGATGAAGGCGCCGTGTCCTCGTGGCAAGGGCTCGCGGCGACGCTTCTACTCGTCGGGGTCGTGGCGCTCGCGGCGTTTTTCCTCATCAGCATATTCTTCTCACGATGGACCCTCAGGCCGGTCGAGCACGCGTGGAACCAGCAAAAGCAGTTCGTGGCCGACGCCTCGCACGAGCTTAAAACGCCCCTGACCGTTATTTTGGCGAACACGGCCATCCTCGGATCGCATCCGCGCGACACCATCGCCGACCAACGGCAATGGGTGGAGAGCACCCAGGTGGAAGCGCTGCGCATGCAGGATCTGGTGAACGACATGCTCGAGCTCGCGCGCCCCGACGACGACAGAGCCTCCGCCGAAACCGCGTTTTCCGTCGTCGACCCGAGCGACCTCGTCGAGAACCTCGCGCTTCAGTTCGAATCGGTCGCGTTCGAGCGCAACGTCGAGCTGGATTGCGAAGTCGAGGGGAACGTCCGCGTGAAGGGGTTGGAGAAACGCCTCGAACGCCTGGTATCGACGCTGCTCGACAACGCGTGCAAATACGCACGCGCGGGCTCGAGCGTGCGCGTGACGCTGAGTGCGAGCGAACGCGAGGCCACGTTCCGCGTCGTCAACGACGGAAGCTTCATCGCGAAAGAGAACCTCCCCGCACGTCTTCGACCGCTTCTACCGCGCCGACAAGGCGCGCAGCGGCGATGCCGGCGGGTTCGGACTCGGCTTGGCCATCGCGCGCGAGGTTGCCCGCGAACACGGCGGGAACATCACCGCGAGCAGCACCCCCGACGAGGTCACCGCGTTTCGCGTCACCATACCGTTGACCACGGAAGGCTGACACGCGGGCATGCGCCCGGACCTGATACTGCTAGAATGAGCGGTCGTCCCACGCCGACGCAGCCCCGTCGGCAGCCGCATCGCAGCAAAACGCGCGCCCGATTTTGCCTCGACGAGGCGCACGCCGGGAAGCGCACCGCGCGCCGAGCACATCGTCCGCCTTCCGTCGCAACCAGGAAAGAGAAGCACCTTGAGCACCATCGCACACGCCGACGCAGCCCCGTCCCCTCTGGGAAAAGGCGTCCTTGAAATCATCGGATGTCAGATGATCTGGGGCTTCATGCCTATCTACTGGAAGCTGCTCTCGGGCGTGTCCGCCCTGCTCGTCCTCGACGCCCGCATGATCTTCTCGGGCGTTCTCATGCTCGCGCTCGCGGCTTTCGTCAAGCGCATGCGCGCGGGCAACCTCTTGCGCGATCCACGCGCCATCCGCACCTTCCTCGCATCAGGGTGCATCATCTCGCTGAACTGGGGCGTCTACATTTGGGCCACGAACAGCGGCTACCTCCTCGAGGCGAGCTTCGGTTATTACCTCTGCCCCCTGTTCACGGTGTTGTTCGGCGTGTTTCTGTTCGGCGAGCGCATGACCGTCATGCAGAAGATCGCCCTCGGGCTGGCGTGCACGGGAGTCGCCTCGTACGTGATCATCCAAGGCGGCATGATCTGGATCTCCTGCGCTCTCGCCCTGACGTTTTCGGTGTACGCCGCCATCAAGAAGAAGGGCGGTTTCGACGCACTGCGCGGCATGACGTTCGAGTCCCTCATTACCGGCGTGCTCGGACTGGCGTTTTTCGCCCTCGCCAGCGCCTTCCCCGCCATTTGGAACGCTACGCCGCCGTCTTACGACGCGCTCGCGGTGAGCGACGGAACGCTCACCTGCATCCTGCTCGTGATAGCCGGCGCCCTCACCGTCGCCCCGCTTCTGCTGTACTCGGCGGCCGCCAACGACGTCCCGTTCGTCATCCTCGGGTTCATGCAGTACTTAAGCCCCACCATCTCCATGCTCGTCGCGGTCTTTCTGTTCGGCGAGGCGTTCACCCTCGCGCACGCCATCTGCTTCGGACTGGTGTGGATCGGGCTCGCGGGCGTCGGCATCGAGAGCGTGCGCAACTTCAAGATCGCTGCGCGAAAAACCAACGGCTAAGCGCGAGATCTTCGGACGGCGTGTCGACGAGGGGAAGCGCCCGCCGACACGCCGCTCGTCAACGCGCTCGGCGCTTGTCGGCGCCCCGCCTCGCCGATGCCCCGCCTCGCCCGCGTTCCATCACGCCCGCACTACCGCGCCCGCACCACCGCGCCCGCGTTCTGTCACGCCCGCACCGCAGCGCCCGCATCCCGCAGCGCCCGCATCCCGCCCTATCAGCGACAGCCCCCCTTACGCACAACCCCTGTAGACGTCGCTTTCGGCAAGCGCTGGCGGCCCATATCGTCTAATATAGACACACCCGATAAAAGGAAGAACTGCGACTGAAGCCATGAGAACAAGCCCCGCCCAAAGCACCGAGCAATTGTTCACCGTAGACAAGGACTGCGGCATACCCATCTGGCTCCAGCTGCGCAACCGGCTCATCTACCTCATCACGTCGGGATACTACGAAACGGGCGACAAGATCCCCACGGTGCGCGAACTCGCCGTCGCCCTGGGCATAAATTACAACACCGTCGGGAAGGTCTATCGCGATATCGAGCGCGACGGCTACATCATCTCCCTGCGCGGAAAGGGCACGTTCGTGCACGACGGCTACCGCGACAGCGACACGTCGGACGATCCGTCGACCGACGTGTTCGTCGACGATTTCATCAGGCAGTGCCTCGAGCTGGGCATCGTGAAGGAAGACATCCCGCACATCGTCCAGTACCGCATTCAGCAACTCGACGACTGATTCAGCGCAGACAACCCGTCTTGGAAAGGGCAGCTTCATGGGCAAGAACAAGAACAGGTCGAACGAAGGTCCTCAGAAGGAAGCGACCATCGAGGGCCTCGAGTCGAGCGAAACCGGGCGCCTGGGCGTCTACCTGCTCGCCCTCGGGCTGTTCGGTACGGGTCTCGTCGTCGCAGGCGTGCTGACCTATCCGCTCGTCGGGCCCTTCAGCGTCATCGTCGGCGTGGTGGTAGGCGCCGCGCTGTCGACGAGCATTCGCCTCGCGGCCGAATGGGAGCACGTGGTCATTCTCCGCTTCGGCCGATTCCACCGCATTGCGGGTCCTGGCGTGTACTTCCTCATCCCCTTCGCCGACTACGCGGCAGCGTGCGTCGACCAACGTGTACGCATCATGTCCTTCACCGCCGAGGCGGCGCTCACCCGCGACCTAGTGCCCGTCGACATCGACGCGGCTATTTTCTGGATGGTATGGGATGCGCAGAAGGCCTGCCTGGAAGTGGAGAACTACCCCAAGGCGGTGCTCTGGTCGGCGCAAACAGCCATGCGCGACGCCATCGGCAAGCTCGACTTGGCCGAGCTCTCCCCGCGACGCAAGCAAATCGACGTCGATTTGCAAAAGCTCCTCGGCGAGAAGTGCGAGGACTGGGGCATCTCAGTCATGTCCGTGGAGATCCGCAACATCACCGTGCCCGAAGAGCTTCAAGACGCGCTTTCCCGCGAGGCGCAAGCGCAGTCCGAGCGCAACGCGCGCGTTTTGCTGAGCGAGGTGGAGAAGGACATCTCCGACATGCTGGTCGAAGCCGCCACCGTGTACGAGAAGAACCCTATGGCGCTCAAGCTACGCGCCATGAACCTGGCCTACGAGGGCGCCCGCGAAGGCAAGGGCGTGCTGCTCGCGCCGAGCGGCTTGGCCGACGGGTTCAACCTCAACTTCGACGTGAAAGACGAGTAGGAGAATTCGATCCCGGCGATCGTGCGCCGCTCCTCGCGGGCCACCGCCGCCCGTGCGCTCGTGCCTGCGCTCACCCGTCACCCCGCTTCGCACGCACCTACCCGCAGCACCTGCCACTTCGTATAGGTATTTCAGCTCGTGCCTGCCTTT
>CALADF010000031.1 GCA_937890835.1 uncultured bacterium | reverse complement strand
TCAAGGGGTTTTCTCGGAAATTTTCCCGAGCCCCCCGCGGCGGCCCGCGCGGCGCTATCTCATCTCCAAAAGATAGCTTGTATATATTACGTCTACTTCTCGCATATGCAAGCTATTTACCTGCTCTTCACAATATGATTACAACCCGCTTACACCTCAAAATTATTTCACGCCATGTCGGCCACTACGCCTACCCACCTCGGATAGCCATCGGACACACCGGTCTCTTGCGGGTTTGCGGGCGACAAAAGATGCGATCGGCATGATAAGCCTGCTCCACGCATTCATATTCTGATCCAATCATTCGTAAGCCACCTTGTCGTTCGCGTGCGTGCTCGAACAACTTCCCAACGGCAAACGGGTCATGGAACGGCGGCTGACTACCAAGACGGGTTAGACGTTACTCGACATGGGGCGAGCTTGAGGAATCGAGGGGGATGCACTCTTCTTCGGCTATAACCCAGGACGAACGCGTTCCTCGTTTCGAAATCGACGAACCCGTGCTAGAACCACGGAAAAGAAAAAGGCTGAGATATATCTCAGCCTTGGTAATTTGGTAGCTCCGACCGGATTCGAACCGGCGACCTCCGCCTTGAGAGGGCGGCGTCCTAAACCGCTAGACGACGGAGCCGTATCACGCTTTGCAGTATAGCCTAACTATTAGTCATATCAAGTAGTTGGCTGGGGTGGAAGGAGTCGAACCCTCACATACGG
This sequence comes from uncultured bacterium, assembly GCA_937890835.1. Taxonomy (GTDB): domain Bacteria; phylum Actinomycetota; class Coriobacteriia; order Coriobacteriales; family Eggerthellaceae; genus CALADF01. The sequence continues at coordinate 141,402 of CALADF010000031.1, read as the reverse complement.
CACCAGAAACCGCTGTCCTGCCATTAGACGACACCCCAACAGCACCTGCTCGCTCTTCAATTTCTGAAGCGCTAAGCGCAAGTTGGTATATTACGGATGATTCCTCCGTCCGTCAATATATTTTTTAAAATTGATCGAATTTTTTAGTCACGACATATACCCGCCGCGTGGATCGAGCTGCACGAGAGTATTACGAGCACCGACAATCCTCGTGCTGAGACAAGACAATCTTCCAGAACGGGCCATAGCGTAGCGGCCCAGATGTCAGCAGGGGCGCTGCGCCCCTGCTCGAGATGGTGAACTATAGCGTACTAGCCCAAATAGCGTTTCATCAGGTAGGCGATGATATCGTCGTTTCCCTGAATAAGCCTCTCCTCGGCGTACAGGTACGGAATGAGATTCGCATCCCCGCCCAAAGCGAGCAGCTCCTGGTACGGAGCCTCCTGCTCGACATCACGCTTGTCGAGCTCGATACCGTGCTCTTCGGCGAAATGCGCCGTAATCGAGCACGTCGGGCACGGTCCCCAATGATACAGAATCGGTTTGTCCATCTTCTCCACCTAACCCTTCGCCGCCTTAAGGGAAGCGGTCCCGCCGCATCTAACGCTGCGGCAGCGTATCCCAAGCGCTTCGAAAAACCACAAGGAAAGCGACTTATTCCCTGAACGATTCGCGATCACCGCTGTAGCGCCACATGTGATCGAGAGGGCCGCTCCCCCGTCCGAGGTCCAAGCCTCGCTCAAGAGCGCCCCTTACATAAGCCTTTGCGCAGACGACCGCTTCACGCACGTCAAGCCCGCACGCAAGTCCGCATGCTATAGCCGACGACAGCGTGCAACCCGTCCCGTGAGTGTTTTGCGTTTCGATACGATCGCCTCTGAGCCATGTGAACGGCCCATCGCGAAGAAGAAGCCCGTCATCGGCAGACCCGGCAGCCGTCACACCGTGACCGCCTTTCACCAAGACGGCAGGAGACTGACCCCCGGAAACCAGACGAGCAATAGAGCGAGCAGCAGGTTCGACGTCCGCCTCCTCCGCTATCTCCGCTCCCGCCAGCACTCTCGCCTCGGGAATGTTAGGAGTGACGACCTCAGCTAGGGGAAACAGGCTATCGACGAGGGCTCGAACCGCTCCATCGGTTATAAGAGCCGAACCGCTCGTCGCCACCATAACCGGGTCAACGACGACATGACGGGCTCCATGACGTCCAAGGGCCTCGGCGATGGCGCGCACGATATCGGGCGACGAGACCATGCCTATTTTCACCGCATCGGGCCGGATATCTTCGAACACCGCATCTATCTGGGCGACGACGAACGACGGATCAACATCCACCACCCCCGAAATGCCGAGCGTGTTCTGCGCCGTCAGCGCCGTGATAGCGCTTGTGGCGAAAAGACCGTGAGCCTCGATGGTCTTGATATCAGCCTGAACGCCCGCTCCACCGCTCGAATCGGAGCCCGCGATGGTGAGAACGGATCTCATGGCTATCGCCCCAGGAGACCGAGAGCCTGATCGGTCGTAATTATCTCGGAGGCGTAGCATGTCCTCATGTAGGAGAGCCCCTCCGCTTGATCGCCTACGAGGAACGTCGCTGTCGCGTCCTCGACCACGATGGTGGCGAAATTATTGAAATACGCATCTGCCACCGTATGACGAACGCAGATATTGGTATCCATACCGCAGCAAATAAGCGTATCGACTCCAAGCTCGTCAAGGAGCAGCCGTAACCCCGTCTGGAAAAACGCGGAGTAACGACGCTTCTCGATCACGAAATCCCCCTCCTGTTGATTAAGCTGAGGAGACGTCTTCGCGTCAGGCGAGCCCGCGATGCCGTGCTCGCCCCATAAAGCAAGCTCCTTATCGAGACCGGGGATGTGGGCGTCGTTCGCGAAGATAACGGGCACGCGCGCTGCACGTGCGGCGCGCGCGAGCCGAGCAGAATTGAGGGTAGGCTCCAGCAAGACGGTCTCGAGCGGCCCGCCCGTCGGATCTCCCAGCTCGTCGATGACCAGCAAGGCGCACGATTCAAGCTTGACCGACTCAAGATCAACCTGCTGATTGTTGTTTTCGTCTCCGAGCATCCGTATCCTCCTTCACACGCCCCTACCGCGTGTTTTTATCGCAAACGTAACGAGCAATCCACCCATTTGGGCGCGGTCGTCTTTCCCTTATCATAAGCCCCACATGCGGCAGACGCGCCGAAACACGGCGAGACCTCGTTAATCGGCGTCCAAATCGATGGTAAGGCCGTCCATGATCTGGTTGACGGTTCGCATCGCGCACATCTTGCCGCACATGGTGCACGTTCCTTCATTGGAAGGAGGCGCGCTTTCGAAATAACGCCGCGCCTTCACGGGGTCAAGCGCATACGAGAACATCTCGTCCCAATCAACGCGGCGCCGAGCATCGCTCATGCGATTATCTCGATCGCGGGCGCCGGGAACGCCTTTGACCATATCGGCCGCATGCGCGGCGATCTTCGTCGCGACAAGACCCTCCCGCACATCATCGGCGTCGGGCAGCCGCAAATGTTCCGCAGGCGTGACGTAGCAAAGGAAATCGGCCCCTGAAGAAGCGGCGACGGCGCCGCCGATGGCAGCGGTGATGTGATCGTAGCCTGGCGCGATATCGGTCACCAGAGGGCCGAGGACGTAGAAGGGAGCGTCATGGCAAAGGCGCTTCTGAAGCTTCATGTTGGCGGCGATCTCGTCAAGAGCCATATGCCCCGGCCCCTCGACCATGACCTGGACGCCCGCATCCCAAGCTCGGCGCGTGAGCTTGCCGATCTCGACGAGTTCGGCGATCTGGGACGCATCCGACGCATCGTAGGTCGACCCCGGTCTCATGGCATCGCCGATCGAGATGGTCACGTCATGCTCATGCAAAATGGAGAGAACCTCGTCGTAATGCTCGTAAAACGGATTCTCCTTGCCCGTTGCTTCCATCCACGCAAAAATAAGCGAGCCACCGCGACTGACGATATTGGTCAGCCGTCCCGTCTCCTTGAACGACTCGATAACGCGACGGTTCATACCCGCGTGAATCGTGACGAAATCGACTCCGTCCTCCGCATGCGCGCGAACGACCTCGAGGAAATCTTGAGCAGTGATGTCGACAAGGGCCTTCTCGAGATAACCGATGGCGTCGTACATGGGAACCGTCCCGATCATAGCCGTCGATCTTTCAATGAGCTCGGCGCGGAATCCATGCGTCTTGCCCGAGTTCGACAGATCCATGATCGCCTCCGCCCCGAGCTCGAGCGCGACATCGACCTTTTTCCATTCCTCGGACACGTCGGCGAGATCCCCCGATATGCCCAAGTTGACGTTCACCTTCGTTCGCAGACCGATCCCGTCGACGCACGTGCCGACCCCCTCGGGGCTCAACGATTCATGATGGATGTTGGCAGGTATGGCGACGCGACCGACCGCAACGGCCTCGCGAATCTGCTCCGGATCACGCCCCTCCTTGGAAGCGACGATACGCATCGCCTCGGTGATTACGCCTGCACGGGCGAAATCGATCTGCGTCACCGGCGCACCGCCCGGCCGGTTCGACGTGCCGACAACGGCGCGCCCCTGCGTGCGATTAGATTGATTCGATGTCATGAGAACTCCCTTCGTTGGCATTACCCATATCAGGTTCCGCGGGTCGAGGCGGAAAGGCGCCCCCTCTCAGCCCGTCCCGCCGTCCACGCGGCATCACGAGCTCCCCGTATGTCAATTACTCGCGGCGCAGTATACACCGCACCAGATGAACAATGGATTACAGCGGCATAAACACCGCGAGCGTGCCCTTCTCCACGCCGATCATCACCGCTTCGCCTTGAAACTCGTTCGACAGACCCAACGAGGTCCGGTTCCGAAGGCCCACGTCGTCAAGCTCCCATTTCAGCCCACGCTCGAAGACTCCCGAGGAAAGGTCGCTCATGGAGAAAACCGACACCGTTCCCGCATCGCGCGCGGGCATCTCGATGGCGTCGGGGCCGGTGACGAACGTGACAGCACAGTCGCGGTCAATCGCCGTGACGGCAATGCCCTTCTCGCTGAAAAGGGAGAAAAGCTGCAGATTCGCCAGAGTATGATCAAGTCTGCCGCCAAGACCACCGTAAACGTAGACCTCCTTATGCCTGAAGGTCTTCGCCCGACGCAACGCCAACTCCATGTCGGACGCATCTTTGTTGGAGGAGAAGCGGGAAACCTGGGGGATGCTCGGGACGTAACCGAGAGAGTCAAAATCCCCCATCGCCATATCAGGCGCACGCCCGATGGCCTCAAGATGCGCGAACCCACCGTCGACGGCGATGACATAGTCGAACGCCCCCTCCGCGTCCATCATCTGAAAATGCTCGGCGTTGAACTCCGATGCGCCGACGAGCGCGCAAATAGTCATGGGGTAATCTCGCTTTCCTCTTGTGAACGGCGTTCGGTTTGCTAGAATACCATACGCGAGCGAGCCGGATGGTCGCGTACCGTTCGCGGTGCGAGGAAAGTCCGGGCTCCAAAGGGCAAGATGCCAGCTAACAGCTGGGCGGGGCGACCCGACGGATCAGTGCCACAGAAAAGAAAACTCCCCTGCCGAAACGAGAGCGCAAGCCCTCGCCGCAGCAGGAGAAAAGCTGAAACGGTGCGGTAAGAGCGCACCAGTGCGTCGGCAACGGCGCAGCTTGGTAAACCCCATCTGGAGCAAGCGCAAATAGGAACGCGATACGGCCGCCCTTCCGTGCGTTCGGGTTGCGTGCTAGAGATGCGCGGCGACGCGCATTCGAGATAAATGGCCGTCCTTCGACAGAACCCGGCTTACAGGCTCACTCGCTCTTTCGTCAGCCTCGACAGGCATTCTTCCCAAATAGAAAACCCCCGCCTTTCCAAAACATCCCTCTACGGTGGAAAGGCGGGGGTTCTACCTGAAGCGAGAGAGCTCCCTTGGAGCAAAAGATCCGCGCGGATTTAGTCGATCTCCTCGAACTCGAAATCGTCGGCGTCGCCGAAACCGGAGAGATCCTTCTCGTAAGCGCTCGCCACCGGCGTCGCCGCGGCCACGACCGCGTCCGTAGCCTGAGGAGTCGTGTACTCGACCATAGGCTCCTCGACGTAATCAGCTGCATCGAACGCGTCGGTCGTATCGTCCTCGATCAGCTCGGCGGCAGGCTGGACAGCAGCATACGCACCTGCGGCGACCACGGCGCCTGCGGTCGCAAAGGCGCCCAGATCGGCGAGCTTGCGCGAGGCATCGGCGATGAAGTCCTTCAAAATGTCGGCGTACTCGTCGCGCACATCCTCGCGATCGTCCTCGAGCTTGCGAATCGAATCGATGACCGCTTGCTTATCCGCGTTCGCGCGGTTGAGAATGCGCGTCGCCTCGTCGCGCGCATCCTGCATGGTCTCGGCGGCATCAGCATTCGCCTTCGCCACAATCTCGTCGGCAGAGCGTTGCGCGATGATGAGAGCTTGGGAGATGGCGCTGTCGTTAGCCTTCTTCTCCTCAAGCTGTCGCTCGAGGTCGGCGATGATCTGGTCTTTTTCGGCGAGAAGCGCGTCTTTCTCGGCAATGGCGGCATCGCAGGCGAGCGTATCGGATCCCAAAGCCTCAGGCTGATCGTTCACAGGGGCGACAGCGGTATCGAAACCGTCGAAACGGGAACCGTCGAGCTGATCCTCGAGAGCGGCGATATGATTGTTGAGAACGTCGATCTCGTCGGCAACGTGCTCGAGGAAGATGTCGACCTCGTCGACGTCATAGCCCTTGCGGTCGATTGAAAAACTCTGATTGTGGATATCGGCAGCGGTAATAGCCATATGTCTTCCCTTCACCAAGATACCGACCTGGGATCGCGCACCTTCGATAGACGTACTCACAAATTAAAACAGCATCACGAGGAGCCGCACCCCGAATTGTAATACAAGCAGAGCAACGATAGGGCTTACGTCCACCATTCCTCCAATAGGAGGAATGAAACGCCTGAACAGGTTCAGATACGGATCGCAGACCTTGCCGAGCACGTGATAGATGTCGGCGAGCAGACCACGATCGGTCGGGAGCCACGACATCATGACGTACACGAAGATGATCATACTGTACGCGTCCGCCAAGCGGACGAGCAAAAGCGTTAGCATGAAGCGAGCTCCTTGGAACGGGCGACGGCGGCGGCAACACCGCGGGAAAACACCGCGGAGAAGCCGGCTTCATCCATCGCGGCGAGGGCGGCGAGGGTGGTACCTCCGGGTGAGCAGACGGCGACGCGCGTCTGCTCGGGCGTTTGCCGTGTTTCAGCCATGAGCTTGCATGTGCCGTACACCGTATCGAACGCAAGCCTTTCGGCGAGAGCTTCGTCGATGCCCGCGTCACGCCCCGCATCGCGCAGAGCCTCTATCATATGCGCAACGTAAGCGGGACCGGAACCTGACAAGGCCCCCGTCGCATCCATGAGGAGCTCATCGACGACGAAAGCAGAGCCGAGAGCGTCGAACAACTCACACACGAGATCTACATCGGCGGCGTTCGCACCCTCAGGCGCGCAAACCGTCGTCGTGCCCGCACCCACAAGCAGGGGCGTGTTGGGCATGACGCGGACGAAGCGCGCCCCCGCAGGCAGGCGCTCGGCGAACCACTCGGTGGTAAGACCTGCGGCGATGGAGATGAACAAAGGGCCCGCCTCGGCGCCGGCATAAGCTGCGACATCGCGGATGTCGTCGAGAACGCTCGGCATGACCTGCGGCTTGACGGCAAGCACGACGATGTCGGCCGGCTCGGCCTCTCTTGCGTCGGCAATGCACGTCACGCCGTAACGCGATGTCAGATGCTCCCTTCGGGCGACGCCGGGATTGACAACCGTCACGTTCGAAGCGTCGACAGACGCAGCAACGCCGTCTTCGGAGGCGATCCAGCCGCCGAGGATCGCCTCGCCCATCTTCCCGCCCCCGACGACGAGGATGCGCGCTCCGCGGTCGAGAGCCGTCACGACAAGACCCCCTGGTTGCGAAGCGTCATGCGCTCGACCTCGGACAAGCCCGAGACCGTCGCGATGGCGAAGATATGATCGGCAACGCACTCGACGGATGCATCGAGAACCGCAGCGGCCCCGAACGAAAAGTCGAGGATGCGCTTGACAAGATCCGCCGGCGTTTCCGAGAGAACGAGAATGACGACGTCGCCGCCCTTGAGGGCTTTCGCCACGTTCTCCGCCTCGGCATAAGCTCCGGGCTTCAGAACTCGCAACGTGCGCCTTCCCGTGTAAGCAGGTGCAACCGGCTTGGAAGCTTGCGAAGCAGCCTGCGCAGCCGAAGCGTTAGCGGCTTGAACGGTGGCGGCATAAGCCGCTTGGGCGGAAGAACGCGCGATCTCCGAACGGGGAGTCTCCTCGCGCGCATCGGCACTGTCGGTGGTCGGAGTGAACAGGGAATCGAGGCCCTCGGAGCGACGACGGGAAGCAGCTGCGGAAACAGCGGCCGTGCCCTCGGGCGTCATCTGCGGAGGCAGCGACGAATCAACCATCGTGCGCCCGAACGAACGCGACGTAGCCTCGGCGCTCGCATGACGCGGAGAGGCGTCGCGGCTCGCACCCGAGGAAGACTGCGTGTTGGCTCGCACATCTTCGATCGACACCAGACGGGGCATCGTCGAGTCAGCCGTACGCCCGCGCGCGCTACGCGTCGTCACCGGCGCATAACGATCATAAGAGGACGAAGATGCGCCATCGCCGTAGTCATCGTAATCTTCGCCGTATTCCTCGTACTCGTCGTAATCATCGTAACCGTCGCCATAGGCGTCATCGTATCCACGATCCGGGTTCTTCGACCCGAATCCAAGCTTGGACTTGATGTCTCCGAACATCCGCTTGCCATCCTGCAAGTCCATGGTGACCTCCCGTATTTCCATGCGCCATGAAGCCGAAAGCCCGCAGCGCGTCAAAACGCCCTAACCGCAAAGGCATCAACGCCTCATGCGAAAACGCAACGCATTATCTTACTCGAAAGAATCGCTGAAAATCGCGCGGCCGATGCGAACAATAGTAGCGCCGGCGCGAACGCCCTCTCTCCAGTCTTCGCTCATACCCATAGAAAGTTCATTGAAAACGGCGGCCTCGTCTGCGGAGATGCCACCGCGTACATCCTCGGCCAACCGGGCGAGGCCCTCGAACGTATCGAAGGCGACGCGGAGATCCCCCTGCGGCGCCATCGTCATGAGTCCGCGCAGGCGAATATGAGGCAAAACCGCGCATTCCCGAGCGAAATCAAGCGCATCCGCGGGCGCGATGCCGCTTTTACTCTCCTCCCCCGACACGTTCACCTCGAGAAGGACGTCCTGCACGATGCCGAGCCGCGCCGCACACGAGTCGATCTTAACCGCATGGTTCATCTGGTGAAGCGAATGGATAAGAGACGCCGACGATACGATATCGTCGATACGACGCGATTGGATATTGCCTATGAAGTGCCATCGAGCCTCGGGGAGCACGGCGGATTTCCTGACAATCTGATCGGGGCGGTTCTCGCCGAACTCGCGAGCGCCTGCGGAAAACGCCTCTTCGACGCCGATTTCATCAACTGTTTTCGACACAGCGACAAGCGTCACCCCACGAGGATCGCGGCCGCAAAGCCGACAGCACTCGTCAACTTGTTCGCGAACGGACTTATAACGTTGCGCAATGTTCATATTACGACCTCCGGAACGCAAGCGCACCATGACGACCGCATGTGCCGCCTTCGGCGCGATAAGAATAGTACTGATCGGGATGGCACATGGTGCACGCCCCCGCATCGGCTATGCGCGAACCGTCGACGCCGACGCGCACCAAATCGATTCGCAGCGCTTCAGCCAAATCGACATGACGCGGATCGCGCGAGCAAGCCTCGCCGAACTGATCGACGAACCGACGGATCAGATCCTCGCCGCACTCGAAACACTCCCCATGAATGTGAGGGCCGATGTAGACGTTATAGGAGCCGGCGATGTCCTCGACAAGACGGCTCGTCGCCCCCGCGACAGAGCGGTCGTACTCGACGAGTCGAAGAACCGCTTTCGACGCGATAGAGGCGACAACGCCCCTCCAGCCCGCGTGAACGACCGCGAAGGAGCCTGACGGGGAAACCACGATCACAGGCACGCAATCGGCGAAGCACAGAAGCGGCGCGACATCGGGCGCATGGCACACGATGCCGTCCGCGCCCTCAGCGCAGATGGCGCGAACTCGCGCAAGTTCAGCCGCGCGACCCCGTGTCGAGGAGTTCTCGATAACGACCAAGTTATCGCCATGAACCTGGTTGGGGACGACGACGGGAACATCGGGCGCACCGAGGACGCGCATCAGCAACGCGCGGTTCTCTTCGACCGAAGACGGGTCGTCTCCGACGTGACCCGCGAGATTAAGACCCCGGTAATCTCCCGTGCTCAACCCGCCTTTTCGACCGGTAAAAACAACGCGCACGCCCGTTTCCCGGGCGAGCGCGTCATCGGTTACGATATGAAGCGGATCGAGCGCACGTGCCTCAAGTCGAGGCAGGGGCAGCTGCGATACCATCAAGCTTCTCCCCTATCGCTGGCGTTTCAAGAAGTCGGGGATGTAGTCCTCGTCAGCGAAGCGACCGCTGTTCGACGTGGTGGAAAACGTCACCGGAGCAGGCTGCACGATAGGCGCGGGCTGCTCGGTGGACGCGAAGATATCCTGCTTGGCAGAGCGCCCGGTGAAATCCATGGAGGACTGGGAAGCACCCGCTTTGAAGCCGGTGGCGATGACCGTGATGCGCACGGCGTCCTTCATGGCCTCGTCGATGATCTGACCGTAAATGATGTTGGCGTTCTCATCCGCGCACGCCTCGACGGTACGCGCAGCCTCCGACACCTCGGTGAGCGTGAGATCGGGACCACCTGCGATGGAGAACAAAACGCGCGAGGCTCCCTGAATGGAAGACTCGAGGAGCGCCGAGTTCGTCGCTTGCTGAGCGGCCTCGAGCGCACGGTTCTCGCCAGTTGCGACGCCGATGCCCATCATGGCGGTTCCCGCGTCCTTCATGACGGCGCGGATATCGGCGAAGTCGAGGTTGATGAGACCCGGCACGGTGATGAGGTCCGTGACGCCCTGAATGCCCTGACGAAGCGTGTCGTCGCAAATGCGGAAAGCGTCGATCATGGAAGTCTTCTTGTCGACGATCTCGAGAAGACGATCGTTGGGAATGACGATGAGCGTGTCGACCTTCTGAGAGAGCAAATCGATGCCCTGCTCGGCCTGGTTGCGACGTACGCGACCCTCGAAGGTGAACGGCTTCGTGACGATACCGACCGTGAGCGCGCCGATCTCCTCGCGGGCGATCTCGGCAACGATGGGAGCAGCTCCCGTTCCCGTGCCGCCGCCTTCGCCAGCCGTGACGAACACCATGTCCGCCTCAGCGAGGGCCTCGCGGATCTCCGCACGGCTTTCCTCGGCAGCCTGGCAGCCGACCTCGGGGTTGGCGCCTGCGCCCAGCCCGCGCGTCAACTCTTCGCCGATGTGGATGGTCTTGTCCGCGTCGGACATCAACAAAGCTTGGCGGTCGGTATTCACCGCAATGAACTCGACGCCCTTGACGCCCGCTTCCACCATGCGGTTGACGGCGTTCGTGCCGCCGCCGCCTACGCCGACGACCTTGATGACCGCCAGATGCTCACCTGAAAAGTTAGGCATTATCTTCCTCCACAACGTGCTGCATTTTAGCTGCTGCGATTCTTCAATCGTGAACTGCGCATATGCCGAAGCATCGCACACGACGGACATTTTACACGATGAAGACCCATTTGCAACGAAAACGCAGGGCGGGCGCCGCATACCCTCCACGAATACCACAAGTGCGCAATCGACTGAGGGCGGCAAGCAGAATCGCCCGGATCCCCGCTATCTGCGGCAGCCCCCTAAAGAGCGCGCCACGTCACGCGGTCGACCGTGCGAACGTTGATGTAAACCACACCGGGATGCTCCTCGATGACTTTAAGGCACACGCGCTCCTTCTCGCGGATGTCCTCAGCGGGTCCGAACGCGATCTCGATGCCGCTCTCCAGAGTCAGCAACGTCGACTCCTCGTCGGTCGCCGAAACGGTCGTCACCTGACCGGCAAGCTCGGTCGTCATGCCCGCGACGATGGCGAGAGCGTTGTTGACGTTGGCATCGGAACAGCGCGTTCCCATCTCGGGCGTCAAACCATAAGGCACGTCGGTGATATGCAGCACCGAGGCGGCGTCCTCGTAAATCTTCGGACTGAGGCTTTGCCCGATCGAGGAATCCTGCGCGGGAACGGCCATCAACCACGTTCCATCCTCGGCGATGGCCCAACTTTGAATGGTCTGGGTCGCTCCCATGGGTATCTCGACGATGGCGCCGAGCTTGCGCTCGGTGATGACGATCTCAAGCGTTCCGGGGAACACGCGGTTGACCGTGACGCTTTGCACCCACGAGTCGCGCAGAAGAGAGTTCTTGATACCGTCGACGTCGACGTTGAGCAACGTGGTTCCCTGCGGGATGGAGACGAGCTGCGACACCTCGCTTTTCGTGAGGTGATCGGCACCGACGAAGTCGACGTCTTGGATGGCGAACACGGATGAACGCGACAAGACGGCGAGGGCTATCACCGCCGCGACAATGAGCCCGACGATCACCCCGGCCGCGATCAGCGGGCCACGACGCTTCTTGCGCGCCTGTCGAGCGCGCTCAGCGCGCTCGATCCTGTCCATGTCGCCGATGCGAACCGAAGTCACGCTCTGACGCGGTGTCACCTGAGCCGAACGAGGGCGGGGTCGCGGAGAAGGCGCCGTGCGCTGAGGCGAAGAACGGCGTGGCGACGAGGTGCTATACATTCCCGAAGCGGGAGCGCCGGAACGCATCTGAGGCGAGACGCGACGCTGCGCATTGCGCGGGTTGTTGCGACCCTGCGTCTTATTCGAACCCGAGGAACCTGACCTCGGGCGTGAGTTCGATGCCATACGCCTCGTACACCTTCGCTGTTAGATATCCGATGAGCTCGCGCACGTCGTGAGCGGTCGCCTCACCGGTGTTGACTATGAAGTTCGCGTGAACATCCGACACGCGGGCCCCGCCGAGCGAGGCGCCTTTAAGCCCAAGTTCGTCGATGAGAGCTGCGGCCGACGCTCCTTCGGGATTGCGGAAGACGCTGCCGCAGCATGCGGCGTTGAGGGGCTGCGACTTCTTCCGACGCGCGAGATTCGCCTCCATTTTTCCACGGATGTAGAACGGATCCGCCGGCTTCGTCTCGATCTCGCATTCAAGCACCACCTCATCCGCGCGGATAGACGAGGTGCGGTATCCCCATGAAATCTCCGACCCTGGGCGTCTGATGAGCCCGTCTTCGCGCGAGAACGTGGTGACGCTCACAACATGAGAGCCGATCCACTCATCGCGAGAGCCCGCGTTCATGCGCAACGCCCCGCCGACGGTGCCAGGGGTTCCCACCGCGAACTCAAGACCTGCGAGGGAACGCTTGAACGCCTCTTGAACCACGGCGGATAGCAAAACGCCTGCGCCCACCATGAAGCGATGCGTCTCGTCATCGACGCGCATGGCACGAAAATCCCGTCCGAGCGAGATCACGACGCCGGGGAAGCCCTCGTCGGAGACGAGCAGGTTCGATCCTCGGCCGACAATCGCCCAAGGAACGTCCTCGGCCTCGCACACGTCGACCAGACGTGTGAGCGCGCCGACCGAGGCGACCCGCACGTAGAAACGCGCAGGCCCTCCAAGGCGATACGTGGTATGCCGCGACATCGGCTCGTGAGCGTAGATGTCGCCGTCAAAGCGATCGTCGACGAGAAGAGCCTGAAGCGGCGATGTATGTCTTGCTGCCATAGGTCCCGGCTACGCCTCCCGAACCGCCAGCTCATCGAGTACATGAGGCCCGATCGCTGTGACGTCGCCCGCCCCCATGGTTATGATGAGGTCGCCGGGTTCAGCGAGCGCTGCCATGGCCGGGGCAACGTCAACCCTGCGAGAAACGTAATGCGCCTCGGGGTGGCCGGCATGATCTAGGATGACGCTGAGGAACGTCTTCCCCGTCACACCCGGAACAGGGGCTTCACCTGCGGAGTACACGTCCATGAACGTGATAGTGTCCGCACCGTCGAAGGCGCATCCGAACTCGTCCCTGAGAACCTCCGTGAAGAGAGGGGCGCGCGAGTAACGGTGCGGCTGGAACAGGACGTGGACGCGCTTGAAGTCGAGGTTCTTCGCCGCCTCAATGGTCGCGGCGATCTCGGTGGGATGGTGCGCGTAATCATCGACGACGGTGACCCCGCCCGCCTCGCCGACCAAGTCGAAGCGCCTGCGGACGCCGGAGAACTCAGCGAGCTTCTCGGCGGCAAGATCCACGTCCAAACCAAGGGCGTCGACGAGCGTCAGAACCGCCACGCCGTTGGCGACGTTGTGGGCACCGGGATTCTGCTTGATGGAACCGCCGACCAGCTTGCCGCTCGGCAGGCGGAGCTCAAACGTCGACCCGACGCCATGCGGTGCGGCGTCGAGGATGCAGGCGTCGCACGATTCGTCGAAGCCGTAAGTAACGACCGATCCCGAGCCGCGTCGCGCAATCTCGACGAGCCGAGCGTCATCGCCGCACACCACGACGGGATTGCCGGCGGGCACCGAGCCGATGAACTTCTCGAACTGCTCGTAGATCTCCTCGAGATCCTCGTAGTGATCGAGATGATCGGTCTCAACGTTCGTGACGATGATGGCGGCAGGTGACAGGTACGTGAACGACTTATCGGACTCATCCGCCTCGACCACGTAATATCGCCCCGCGCCCGAGTGGGCGTTGGTGCCGTAGGACCTCACGATTCCGCCGATGAGAAACGTCGGATCCTCCCCCATGGCATCGAGCGTGAAGGCGAGCATGGAGGACGTGGTCGTCTTACCATGGGTGCCGGCGACGGCAAGCGTGTCGAGACCGCGCCCGAGATGTGCGAGCATTTCGGCGCGATGGCAGATGCTCAGACCGCGGCGGCGGGCCTCGACGAGCTCCGGATTGTTCTCGAGGATGGCGGTCGACACCACGATCATCGGCTCGCCATCGGGAACGTTCTCCGCACTCTGGCCGATAAACACCTGCACGCCGTCTTCTTCAAGCTGCTTGGTGTAGCGGCTTTCCTTCAGATCCGATCCGCTGACGCGCATCCCCTGGTCGTGGGCAACATGGGCGATGCCGCTCATGCCGACGCCGCCGATGCCTATGAAGTGCAACGCCTCGGTGGTAGCTTCGTTCATGACCTATTCCTCCTGAGCGGCCGCGACTAAACGAGCGGCCATTGATCGATCGTGAGATGTGGGGCTATTGTAATACGAGCGTCTAAGCCAGCGCCGCGCCTATCACAACATCTGCCAAGTTGGCGGCGGCATCGGCGGACTTGCGCGCTCGCGCCGCTTCGGTCATGCGCGCGCGAAGCGCCTCGTCGTCGACGAGGTCGAAGACCGCCCGCTTGAACTCATCGGTCGCAAGCGCGTCATCGGCGATCATCGACGCGCATCCTGCTTCAACGTACGCCCGCGCGTTCGTGGTCTGATGATCCTCGGTCGCGAAGGGGAAGGGGACGAGCAGCGCGGGGACGGCCAACGCGGATATCTCGGCAAGCGAGGTGGCGCCTGACCGGGAGATGATCATGTCGCAGGCAGCGAGCGTCTCACCCATACGGTCCTGATAGCCCATAAGCTGCCAGCGGCTGCTCTCTTCTTCGGTCAAGGCGAGACGCTCCGTCACAGCATCGAGCTCTTTGGGCCCGGTGATGTGAACGATGCGCAAGCCGGGACGGGCGAGCAGCTCGTCTTTCAACGAGGCGACGGCCTCGTTGATGCTGCGCGCGCCAAGGCTCCCGCCGAAAACGAGCAGCATGCGCTCGTCCTCCTCGATACCGAGCATCGCACGCCCCCGGGCCCTGTCGGCTTTCAGCACCGAGGACCTCACGGGGTTGCCGGTCACATGAACGCGCGTCTGATCGTCAAGATCACGCGCGGAATGCTCGTAGGTGATGCACACGGCGGAGGCGTGTTTTGCTAGATACTTGTTGGCCATGCCCATAACCGAGTTCTGCTCGTGCACGACCACGGGAACGCCCATCGAGAGCGCGGCACGTGCCACAGGTATGGAGACGTAGCCCCCGAACCCCACGACGACATCGGGTTTAATCTCGGAGAACCAACGCTTGGCCGCATGCGTTGACTTCAAGATCTTCGCGATCCCGGTGAACAGGGTCGTCGGATGGTTTCGATTGAACCCCGATGCCTCGAAACCGGTGAAGGGAACACCGGCCTGAGGGACGAGACGCGATTCAACCCCGTTCGGAGTGCCCGCGAAACGCACGTCCCAGCCGCGATCGGACAGCACCTCCGCCAAAGCGAGAGCGGGGTTGATATGCCCCGCCGTGCCACCGCCCGAAAGAACTGCCAGCATGACGATTACCTCCTTGATCTGCGCGGCATTTCGATCCGCTCGTAACTATCGAACCTTCTGGATCCCGACCCCGAACGCGAGGAAGCCCCTCCTGCGCCCCGAGCGCGAGGACGTTCTCCTCCCCTGTCCGCATCGACGCCCGAACGGGAGGGGTTGCGCGATTCGTCGTCGAGGTGATCACGCGAGACGCGTGACGATGAAGAGGTCGAGGTAGCGCGCACAACGCGCAGATCGGCGCGTCGCCGTTCATAGACCGAAGAATCCGACGCGGCGTTGGACACCGACAGGATAAGACCGACAATGATCATCGAGGCCACCAGCGAGGTGCCGCCCGAGGAGATGAACGGCAGGGGCTTTCCCGTCGTCGGCAGCACGCCTATCGCGCAACCTATGTTGAGGAAGGCCTGAGCGACCAACATAATGGAGCAACCCGCCGCGATCATCTTGCCGAGATCATCCGGCGCGTTCGCTGCGATGCGCATGCCCGAGACGAGGATGACGAGGAACAGACCGATGACCAGAAGGGCGCCGAGCATGCCGAGCTCCTCGCAGACTATCGCGAAGATGAAGTCGCTCTCGGAACCAAACAGGTACTGGAACCGTTCGTGGGAGTTGCCGACGCCCACACCGAACAGCCCGCCTTCAGCGATGGCGTAATACGAGCGTATGATGTTGTACCCCGTGCCATAGCCGTCCTGGCCGTCGTTCCAAGGGTCGAGGTACACCATGCGGTCAGCACGATAGCCCACGCCGAAAATGGAGACGAGCACGACAACGATCCCGGCGACGCACAAGGCGATCATAAACCGCGTCGACACGCCTCCGATCCACATGACGGCCAGAATTCCCACCGCGCAGATAAGAGTCGTCCCGAGATCGGACTGCGACTTGTACATGAACACCAGGGGCGCGAGCACGAAGATGAGCGCCTGGATGCCCGCCGCTTTCGCCTCGATGGAACCCGCGCGCAGATCATAGAGCACACGCACCGCCATGAGAAGGAGCGCGATCTTGACGAACTCGGAAGGCTGAAGGCCGATAGGCCCCAGCTGCAGCCAGCGCTTAGCACCGTAAAGCTCGGTGCCCATGAGCGCCGTCAGCGCCAAAAGCGCGACGGCGATAAGCCAAATAACCCAAACCGCGCGCGTGCACCAAGCCGTATGGGGGATGAGCTTCCACAAAACGACGACGCACACGATGCCGATCAGCGCGAACTCCACCTGGCTCGCAAGATCACTCAGAGGGTCCTTCCCATCGTTGATGAGCTCGACGGACGTCGTGGAATACACCATGACGAAACCGATGAGCAAAAGGCCGAGCACCGCGACGACGAGCGCGATGCGCGCAGCGCGCACATCAGCAGGCAACGACGAGGCGCTGTTTCCACGCGCCATCGCCTAACGCCCCGCAGCCGCGGCCGCACGTTCGGAAACATAGCGCTTGAACGCGTCACCACGCTCCTCGAAGCAGGAGAACTCGTCGAACGAGGCGCAGGCGGGCGAAAGCAAGACGACGTCTCCGCGCTTCGCCCGGGCAAGGGCGACATCAAGCGCCTGCTCGAGCGAAACGGCCTCGTCAACCGGAACGCCCTGCTCCGCGAGCGGGGCGAAAGCCTCGAGGAAGCGCTCGCGTGACTCGCCGAAGCACACGACGCCGCGCGCGTCTTCGGCGCAAGCGGCGACCAGCGGTGACAGATCGGTCCCTTTGTCGCGTCCCCCGAGAAGGATATAGGGCTTCACAGGTCGAAACGCGACCAATGCCTTCAGCACGGCATCGACGTTGGTCGCCTTCGAGTCGTTATAGCACGCGACGCCGTCGATCTCGCCTGCGGGCTCGATACGGTGCTCGAGAGCGCCGAACGAACGCAAGCCGGCCTTGACGGCCGACACATCAGCTCCCAGCGCCACGGCCGCAGCCGACGCAGCGAGCGCGTTGGCAACGTTGTGCTCGCCTTTGATGAGCAGCTCGTCGGCACGCACGAGATCGATCTCCTCATCGCCGAACGCGATGCGCATCATAGACCCCTCCGCCAAAAAGGCGGCGTTGGCGCTGCCGCACACGGTCCGCATGTCGCCGTCCAAACCTCGACCGCAGCCGAGCGGAAGATAGGAGAACCCGCGCTCCTCGTCGGAACGCATCTTGAGCTCGCGAACTTTCGCGCGAACCTCCTCATCGCACGCATCGAGGACGGCCAGGGACCCCGGCGTCTTCGCGAGGTTGGCGAGCACCTTCCACTTCGCGGCCGCGTAATTCTCATGGGACCTATGCCAAGAAAGATGATCGGGCGTTATGTTGAGCACCACGGCGACTTCGGGCTCGAAGTCCCTCGTCGACGCGAGCTGGTAGGACGAGACCTCCGCGACGAACACATCTGCCGCGTCGGACGCGACGGCGTCGATGCAGGTGTCCCCTATGTTGCCCACGGCGCAAGCGTTCATTCCCGCCTTGTTCAGCAAGTGCGCGCATAACGCCGTGGTCGTGGTCTTGCCGTTGGTTCCGGTGATGGCGACCCAACGGGAATCGGCACGGCTCTCACGCCAAGCGAACTCAACTTCGCTGATCACCTCAAGCGAAGCGCGCGCGGCGCTCACGTAGAAGTCGGAAAACTCGGATATGCCGGGACTCGCGATGCACAAGTCGAAGGAACCCTCGACCCTCTCGTCGTCGAACACCACGCGTGCGCCCCGCGAGGCGGCGTCTTGCGCCCAGCGACGCGCCTCCTCACCCGGGGACCCAGCGTAGATGACGAGTTCGGAAACGCGCCCGCCCAAGCGATCGAGCAGGTACGCCGCGCATGAGCGACCGCTCACGCCGAGTCCGAGGACGACGACGCGGCCAAGTCGCGCGGGCGCGAGCTTGCGCCCCGCGAGCATCTCATGTCGATTCATCATGCAACCACCATCATAGACTCGGCGAAGTACAGAACGAAGCCGCATGCAGCGAGCACGCCGGATACGATCCAGAAGCGGACGACCACCTTCGTCTCGCTCCACCCCTTCTTCTCGAAGTGATGATGAAGCGGAGCCATGAGAAAAACGCGCTTCTTCGTGCGCTTGTAGTAAAACACCTGGATCATAACCGAGAGAGCCTCGGCGACGAACAGGCCGCCGATGATGATGACGACGAACTCGGTCTTGGTGACGACGGAAAGGCAGCCAAGCGCCATACCAAGAGCGAGTGAACCGGTATCGCCCATGAAAATATCCGCAGGAAAGGAATTGAACCACAGGAAGCCGATGCAGGCACCCGCGAGCGCAGCGGCGAAGATGGCGGGTTCAAGCATGTTCGAACGATAAGCGATGGCGGCCATGACGATCATGACGATCATGACCGTGCCCGAGGCCAAGCCGTCGAGCCCGTCGGTGAGGTTGACGGCGTTGCACATTCCCACGAGCAAGATGAGCGCGAACAGCACGTAGAGCACCGGGACGGAAATGCCGTCGCCGATGGGGATGACCCAGGTGATGATACCGAGATCGAAGGTGTAGACGAACGGGATCTCAACGGTCGGCTCGACACCGAGCAGATTGACGGCGACCAGGATGAACACGCCGGCAATGAAGAACTGCCCGACGAGCTTGGCCGCAGGGGTCAAGCCGAGGGAGCGCTCGTGGGCCACCTTCGAGGCGTCGTCGATGAACCCGAGGACGCCGGTGAGAAGCGTGGCTCCCAGAAGGAGGAACGTTTCGGGAACGGGGACGCCCACGAGAAGCGTCACCACGGCTACGGCGATGAGCATGATGACGCCGCCCATCGTCGGCGTACCCTGCTTGACCAGATGGCTCTGAGGGCCGTCGGCGCGAACCTGCTGCCCGATATGACTCGACTTGAGCGCACGGATCCACGCAGGCATGAGCGCGATGGTCAAGACAAGGGCCAAGACGATGGCGAGAAACACCAAAAACGTCGGATATGACGAAAAAATCGAGAACATGTTAGCTAACCAATCCCTCTACGACGCGCTCGAGTCCCATGAAATGCGATGCCTTAACCAACACCGCGTCCCCTGGCTCCAAACGCGCATCGAGCACTTCGAGAACATCCGCGACCGCATCGACGCAGACGACCTTCTCTTCTTCCATACCGCCCTCGATCGCTCCGCACGCGATATCGCGCGCGAGCCGGCCCACGCAGATCAAATAATCGAGGGGAAGCGACGCCGCCGTACGGCCGACACCGCGATGACACGCGCGGGCGAAGTCGCCGAGCTCGCCCATATCGCCGAGCACGGCGATACGGTCGCCTTCGACAGACAAAGCTGCGAACATGGCAAGCGATGCGCGCATCGAATCGGGATTCGCGTTATAGGCATCGTTGACGAGCAAATAGCCGCCTCGGGCCTCGATGATCTCCTGCCTGCCGCTTTCCGGCATGGCACGCTCAAGAGCGCGCGCGATGACATCGACGTCCATACCGAGGGAGCGCGCGACGGCTGCGGCGGAGCAAGCGTTCGAAACATTGTGCACTCCGCGAAGGTTGAGATGGCACTCCGCCTCCTCGACAAGACCGGGGTCGTCGGCGTCGAAACCACGCATGCGCAGCGTGAACACCGGGCGGCCCTCCTCGTCGAGACGGGCGTCGCACGCCCACACGCGCGGAATCGCGGGATCCGCGTCAGGCGAACCGCCGAACAAAACGCAGGAGACGTTTCGCTCGGCAAGCTCGGCCTCGTCGATCGCGAACGAGATGTAGTCGTCATCGGCGTTGAGGAACGCACGTCCCGTGCCTGCGGGAAGGGAGCAGGCCAGCTCCGCTTTCGCGCGCGCGATGTTCTCGCGGCTTCCGAGCAGCTCGATATGGCTCTCGCCGACGTTGGTGATCAACCCCCAGTCGGGACGAACGAAGCGACACAGCTGCGCGATCTGACCCTGACCGCGCATGCCCATCTCAACTACGACGACCTCGGTCTCAGGATCGGCGGCGAGCAACGTGCGGGGAACGCCGAGCTCGTTGTTCTGGTTGGCCTTCGTCGCAACCACCGAGTGCGCAGCCGCCACCACGTCACGCACGAGATTCTTCGTGGTGGTCTTACCGGTCGACCCCGTGAGGCCGATAATGCGCCCACGCAGATGCCCACGCCACTGCGCAGCAAGGTCGGTCACCGCACTCGCCGTGTTGGGAACCGCGACGAGAGCGGCTCCGAGTTCTTTGGCGAGCAGAATCACCGCCTCGCAAGGACGCTCGGTCACCAAGGCGCAACGAGCGCCTGCGCGCAGAGCCGCCCCCACGAAGTCGTGCCCGTCGACGCGCTCGCCGGGCAAGGCGACGTAAAGCCAGCCTGGCTCGACCTCACGAGAGTCCCACGTGACCCCGCACATCAACTCCGTCGGGTCGATGGGCTCAACGATGAACTCGCCGCCCGTGTAGGCGGCGATCTGCTTGGAATTCAGGCGCAAGGCTACTCGCCTTCCTCGGTCTCACGGTCGCGATCGAGCTCTTCGGCGGCGACGATGCGATCGTCGAAGGGAAGAACCTCGTCGCCGACGAGCTGATAATCCTCATGTCCCTTGCCCGCGAGCAAAATGCAGTCCCCGGGTGCGGACACCTCGATGGCACGCGCGATGGCGCGACGCCTGTCGGGCTCGACCTCGAAACGATCCCGCCCATCGCCCATTCCCGCGAGAATGTCGTCGATGATGGCAAGCGGGTCTTCATGGCGGGGGTTGTCGCTGGTCACGACAGCGTAATCTGCCGCAAGCGCGGCTTCGCCCATGATGGAGCGCTTCGAGGAGTCGCGGTTGCCGCCGCACCCGAACACCACGATGGTGCGTCCCTGCGAAAGCGCCTTGATGGACGAGATCGCCTTGGCGAGCGCATCGGGCGTATGAGCGTAATCGACGTACACCGAGATGTCGTCACGGCGGGAGCTCTTCACGCGCTCAAGGCGCCCCGGCACCGAGGGAACGTCCGAAAGCGCCTCGACGATGACGTCGACCGAAACGCCGAGCTGCATGCCGACGGCGAACGCCGTCATGACGTTCTCGACGTTAAAGCGACCCACGAGCGGATACGAAAGGGGGACGCAGCTCCCGCGTACATCGAGCACGATGTCGGTGTGCGTGGCAGCGTAATCGATCTCAACAGGGTGAATCTGAGCTGCCGCATCGAACCCGGTGGTGATGACCGAGTCCCCGTTGGCGGTGCAGCGGCGCAGGAGTTCCTGCCCCCACTTGTCGTTGACGTTGATAACCCGTCGCGCAGGGTAATCGCGCGAGAACAGCAGGGCCTTCGCCTCGAAGTACGCATCAAAGGTCTTATGGTAGTCGAGATGATCCTGCGTGAGATTGGTGAACGCGGTCACCGCGAAACGAGTCTTCCACGTACGCTCGAGATCGAGGGCGTGGGAACTGACCTCCATGGCGACGGCGCCGCAGCGGCCATCGCGCATGCGCGCGAGCATTCGCTGGAGGTCGGGTGACTCGGGCGTGGTGTGCTCGGACTTCTCATGATCGTCGCCGATCTGAATGCCAACGGTGCCGATGACGCCGGTGCGCATGCCCGCGACACGGGCGATATGCTCGACGAGGTAGGTCGTGGTGGTCTTGCCGTTGGTCCCCGTGACGCCGACGAGTTGAAAACTCTCGGAGGGGTTGTCGTAGAAGTTCGCCGCCGCATGCGCCATCGCCTTGCGACTGTCCGAGACGACCACCTCGGTAACGTCGGTCGCATCAGCGAGGTAGACCTTGCGCTCGACGACGAGGACCTTCGCTCCGCGATCGATCGCATCCTGAGCAAAGGAATGACCATCGGTGGAAAAACCGACGATGCAGAAGAACATGTCCCCGGACGTGACCCGATCGCTTCGATACGCGAGGCCCTCCACGGTCTCATCGGGATTTCCGAGGATGGTGCACTCAAGTCCCTCAAACAACTCAGCGCATGTCTTGCTCATGATACAGGTCCTTACTCCGGCACGATTTTGTACTGATCTACAGCATCCGCCATTATATCGTGAAATATCGAGGCCACCGACGCTTCGCTGTAAACCTCGTTGGCACTCACAAAACATACCAATTGACTTGACGAGTTGTCGATGAAGCCCGTGAAGCACAGATTGTAAAGCCCCTTGACGTAGACGCCCTCACGCGCTACCTCGGCGGTCGAGGTCTTTCCCACCACGTCAAGCCCCTCGATAGCGGCGTCTTTGCCGGTGCCGTCGGTAACGACGGTCCTCAGCATGCTCTTGATGTCATCGAGGGCCTCGCTATCGGTGATCACCTGCTCGGTGGGGTACGTCGGATGCTCTCCCGTCTGAGGCAGCGAAATGAGGAAATGCGGGGTGACCTCGACGCCCCCGTTGGCGAGCGCGCCGTAGAAGCGGGTCATCTGAAGCGGTGTCACCGAGATGCCCTGCCCGAAACTCACGTTGTAGCCGGTGATGAGCGCCCAGTCGGTGTAATCGAGCAGATATCCCGACGCCTCACCCGGATAGTCCACGCCCGTCGCCTCGTTGAGGTTGTATCGGATGATGGCGTCGTAAAGCTTGCTGAAGCCCAGCTTCTCGGAAGCCAAGGAAATGCCGACGTTCGATGATTTATCGAGGATCTGGCGAAGCGTCATGGTCTCGTCCCCGCGGTCGTGCGCGTCGGACACCTCGTATTCATCAGCCTGGATGGCGCTCGGGCAGAACAGCGTGTCCTCAGGCGACATGACCTTGTTCTCTAGCACGGCCGTGGTCGACACCGTCTTGAAGATGGAGCCGGGCTCGAAGGCCTGGGAGACGGGCGAGAGGTTGAACGCGTCGGACTCGGCCTCCTCGCGGTTCGTAGGATCGAGATAGGGAAGCGAGCAGATGGCGTAGATCTCGCCGGTCGCGGCGTCCATCACCACCGACGTCCCCTTCTCACCCGCGATACGCGGATCCTCCACGCCAGCCTTCAAAGCCTGCTCGACGCTGTCTTGCAGCTTTATGTCGATCGATATCATGATGTCTTGGCCGTCAACGGCAGGGACGTCCTCGGTCACGCCTCCGGGAATGGGCGTGCCGTCTCGACCGCGCTGCGCCGAATAGGTCCCGGGCGTCCCCTTCAGAATCTCGTCATACTGCAGTTCCAATCCGGTGAGACCGTTTCCGTCGACGTTGCACACCCCGATGACCTGCCCGCCGATGGCGCCGTTGGGATACTCGCGTCGCGAGTCCTCGATGAAATAGATTCCGGCGATGTCGAGCTGCTCGAGCTTCGCCGCCGCCTCCACGTCGGCCTGGCGCTTCACGTACGCGAACGTCGCCGTATCGCTGTCGAGCACGTCGGTGTAGTCCGACGCCTTCCCGCCAAGCGTCTCGGCGATCTTCGCCGCCGCGTAGGAGACATCGGCTATCTCGCTCGGGTCGCAGTACACCGTCGTGGCATCGACGCTCGTCGCGAGCACCACGCCGTTGCGGTCGTATATGGTTCCGCGACGCGCCGGAATGTCGAAACTGATGGTGCGCGACGCCTGCGCCTGAGAGGAGTATTCGTCGGAGACGATGACCTGCAGATAGAACAGGCGCGCGAAGAACACAAGCGTTAATACGACGAATACGATGAATATGATCTTGAACTTGCTCGAGTCGGCGAAATCAGAGAGGGCCGAAACTCGGCCCTCCGTCGACGATCGATGAGACTGGGAGCGAAGGCGGCTCGAGTTCGAGCCGCGATGATTGCGAGGGCGCTCGGACACCGCGTTCCTCCTCACATCAGCTGACGGCGGCGACGCTGCCCGACAAAGAGAGGTTTCCCGCCTCGTCGGTCACGACGACGTCGCCCGAAAGATCGATATTCTCCACATCGGCTGCCGCGCCTATGCCAAGCGCTGCCGCCTCGGCCTTGATGCGCGTCGGGTTCGACAGCATGCTCTGCGTGACCTCGAGGTCGCTGCCCTCGGTGCGCGCATCGTTGATCTGACCCGCAAGCTGCTGGGATTCGATGGACGTGGTCACCGTCGCAGCGCTGATGGCGACGCGGGCAAAGCCGATGACGGCAAACAAGACGAACGCGACAACGGCGATCTTGGCAGCTGCCGACACGGCGGGGTTGAGCGCGTGCCCGCTAGCCCCCTGACCGCGCACGACGCTGATTCGAGGCTGCTCCTCATGCGCGCGTCGCTGCTCGTATGCACGCTCGGCGTAGTCGTATGCCGGCAACGCGCTCATATCTCAACCTCCCCTGTTACGTTGCAGGGCGTGCCCGTGCAGACCCCGCATATGATCGATTAACGTTTGACCGCAACACGCAGCTTCGCGCTGCGCGCCCGCGGGTTTCGCTCGACCTCCTCAGGTTGGGGAAGCCGAGGCTTACGCGTGACGACATCGAGCACAGGCTCCTTGCCGCACACGCAAACCGGCAAATCCGGCGGACACGTGCACCTGTTAGCAAACGAAGCGAACGTGTCTTTCACGATGCGATCCTCCAGCGAGTGATAGCTGATGACCGCGATTCGACCCCCCGGATTCAGCCAGCGAACCGCCGCGTCAAGCCCTCGACGCAAGACGGTCAGCTCCGAGTTGACCTCTATCCGAAGCGCCTGAAACGTCCTTTTAGCGGGATGCCCGCCGGCTCGTCGCGCCGACGCAGGTATCGCCGCCTTGATGATCTCGACGAGCTGCGCGCTCGTCTCGATCGGCTCGCTCTCGCGAGCTTTGACGACGAACTCGGCGATACGGCTCGCCCACTTCTCGTCGGAATAAGCGCGAATGATCCGAGCGAGATCTGCTGCGTTATAGGTGTTGACGATCTCTGCTGCATCAAGGGTTTGGTTACCCGGATCCATCCGCATATCGAGCGGGCCGTCCTCCTTGAAGGAGAAGCCCCGTGACGGCGTATCGATCTGGACCGAGGAAACGCCGAGGTCGAACAGGATCGCGTCGATCCCGGGGACCGCAACCGAAACCAAAAGGTCATCCAGATCTCCGAAGTTCCCGCGCAAAAGCTCGAGCCGGGGCCTTCGCCCATCGGGGATCGTCGAGAGCTTGCGCGCCGCGTCACGCAACGCCACCTCATCTTGATCCACCCCGATCAGCATGCCTTCGGCACCGAGTCGCTGCGCGGCTTCGAACGAATGCCCTGCGAACCCGAGCGTCGCGTCGACGTAAACATCGCCCGCACGAAGCTCGAGAGACTCCATGCACTCGGATAGCAGAACCGGAATATGTCGGTATTCGCTTGTCATAACGCTCACGTCTTACGACTAGTTGTAGAACAGCGACAAATCGATGTCGTCGTTCATCTCTTCGTAACGCTTCGCATCCCAGATCTCGAAACGACCCGTATTACCCACTATCACTACCTCCTTGTCGATGCCAGCAGCAGCTCGCACCTCAGCCGGAAGCATGATGCGGCCCGAGGAATCAACCTCGACGTCGCGTGCGCGACCCTTCAGCTTGCGACGAAGCTTCACGTGAACGCGGTCAGACTCCTTGAATTCACCGAATTTGTCGACGAAGAGCTTGTCGACCCATTTGTTGAAGTCGGGAGTCTCGAAAACGTACACGCACTCGTCGCCGAGCTCGAGCGTCACCACGAGATCCTTGGAAAGCACCTTGCGGAATTTCGCGGGGAGGGCGACGCGGCCCTTGGCGTCGACCTTAAAGCGAAACTCGCCGTTGAGATCAACCTGGCGCGGCTGATCAGCGAGCTCCTCTTTGCCGACGACTTCGGTCATGCGCCCTCTCCGTGTTGCGTTTGCGGATGATTTCGAAGTGTGTTGATGCTGCGTTTCGAAATCCCGACAAGGTATGTTCCGTGCGCTGCATATTACCCCACATTGCCCCACTTCGCAACATTTTAGGACTTATATTCCACCACCGGACACCACATCGCAACGCGGGGCAAGGCTTTCATCTCCTTGTCCGTAATACGCAACATCACGGATGGACAGCACTCATAGAGCTAGTGCAACACAATATGTTGTAGGTAGTAAAAACAGACTGCACGGCATATGGAACGCGGTGGGGCGCGGTGGGGGGCGCAGTGAGATCAAATGGGGTGAAATCGCACGCCGCTTCGCGTTGACTCGGTTTTTTTCGATGTGAACGCCCCTTCAACTCACGTTCACATCACGCCCACATAAAAGCGGTCTCGAGAGGACGGGACGGGTGCTGCGCGGCGTGCGCCGGCGGTCTCGAGAGGACGGGACGGGTGCTGCGCGGCGTGCGCCGAGGATTGCACGACGACGGGCAGGGCACCAGGCGGCGTGCGCCGGGCGATCGCGGGGCGCACCGATGCGCGTTCGAGTCTAAGCCGTTCGGCGCGGAGGAAGGAAAGCCGGCGATGCGCCCGTTTCCGCCTATTTGGCGCGAGGATGAGCCGACATGTACTCTTCCCTAATATGAGTGCGGTCGAGGTGGACGTAAACTTGC
This sequence comes from uncultured bacterium, assembly GCA_937890835.1. Lineage (GTDB taxonomy): Bacteria > Actinomycetota > Coriobacteriia > Coriobacteriales > Eggerthellaceae > CALADF01. Next base: position 114,639 of record CALADF010000031.1, on the reverse strand, counting down.
GTCGTCGAGATGTCGGCATGACCCAAGATCTCCTGAATGACGCGAAGGTCCGCCCCACCCGCGAGCATGTGAGTTGCGAACGAATGCCGAAGCGTATGGGGATGCAGACCCTCTATGCCCACGCGCGCACCGGATTCCGCCACGATGCGATGCACGCTTTGACGCGTAAGGCGCCCTCCGCGCGCATTGAGATAGACCGCGTCGCTGTCGCCCGAGGCGATGCGATGGGCATGAGCGTAGAGCCTCGGACGCGCTTCCTCGAGATAGCGGGACAAGCGCGCTGCGGCAACGCCCGAGATGGGAACATAACGCTCTTTGCCTCCCTTGCCCACCACGCGAAGGAAGCCTTCCTCCAAAAACACTCCCGACAAGGCGAGACCCACGGCCTCGCTCGCACGCAGACCGCATCCGTAGAGCACCTCGAGAAGAGCGGAATCCCTCAGCCCGGTCGGCGTCGTCAGGTCCTGAGAATCGAGTACCGCGCTCATTGCCTCGACGGACAGAACGTCGGGCAAACGCTCGGGGATCTTAGGCGTCGAGATCCCCTCCGCAGGATTGCTCTGGGCAAGCCCCTCCCGAAGCAGATAGCGATGAAACCCCTTCACCGACGCCATGCGACGGCGCACCGTCGAAGGAGCAAAGCCACGTTCGGCCAGTTCAACCTCGAAGGCGATCACATCGCCTTTCATCACCTCGTCAACATACGACACGCCGCGATCGTCGGAGAGGAACGCGCGATACAGAGCGAGATCGGACGCATACGCTTCGACGGTCAAAGGCGAGCAACCGCGCTCGACGCGCAGGTATGCCAAATAGTCCTTCACCAGCTTATTCACAACCGACCCCTCCTTGCGCCTCGTCCCTACGCGCGTACATTAGCAATTGTAAACGCATCCATCCTCGAATTAGGCGATTCGCGGGACGGCAGCCGACGAGCGCAACGCACAGCGCGGCCTGTGCCCAGGCAAAGCTCGGCACACGGCATGGCCCGCGCCCGAGCAGAGCGCCTCTACCCCTCCCCCACGCTGCGATTCTGTTTTTACAAAGGCGTAACGGCGTCGTGCCCCCCTTCGCTATAATGCTCGTAATGCCCGCTGCGCAACCGCGTCGCCATGCCTTGACGGCGACGGACCAGCAAACAAGCCAACGTATTCCAACTGACAGGAGAGTCATGCTAAAAGGCTTCGACAACGATAAGTACATCGCCCTGCAGGCGGAGCACATCCGCGAGCGTATCAAACAGTTCGGGGGCAAACTCTACCTCGAATTCGGCGGCAAGCTCTTTGACGATTACCATGCCTCGCGCGTGCTGCCGGGATTCGAGCCCGATTCGAAGATCCGCATGCTGAAAAGTCTCGCCGACGACGCGGAGATCGTCATCACCATCAACGCGAACGATATCGAGAAATCGAAGATCCGCGGAGACCTCGGCATCACCTACGATGAGGACGTGCTGCGGCTCATGGACATTTTCCGCAGCATGGGGTTTCTCGTCGGCAGCGTCGTGATCACCTGCTATGCAAACCAGCCCAACGCTGACGCATTCCGCAGGCGACTCAACGTCATGGGCATCACGAGCTATCTGCACTACCCCATCGAAGGATACCCGTACGACATCGACTCTATCGTCAGCGAAAGCGGCTACGGCAAAAACGACTTCATCGAAACCACCAGACCGCTCGTCGTCGTCACCGCACCGGGGCCAGGTTCGGGCAAAATGGCGACATGCCTCTCGCAGCTCTACCACGAGAACCTGCGCGGAGTGAAGGCGGGTTACGCGAAATACGAGACGTTCCCCATCTGGAACCTTCCGCTCAACCATCCGGTCAACATCGCCTATGAGGCGGCGACCGCCGACCTCGACGATGACAACATCATCGATCCGTTCCACCTCGAAGCGTACGGCGAGACCACGGTCAATTACAACCGCGACGTCGAGATCTTCCCCGTATTGAAGTCGATGATGGAGCGCATCCTGGGGGAAAGCCCGTACAAGTCACCCACCGACATGGGCGTGAACATGGCGGGGATGGCCATCGTCGACGACGAGGCGTGCCGGGAGGCAAGCCGTAACGAGATCGTGCGACGCTACTTCCAAGCCGCCGTTGAGCACAAGCGCAACGGCACCGGCGAGAAAGTTCTCGAGAAGCTCAAGATGATCATGAACCGCGCAGGCGTTACGACCAATCTCTCCCCTGCGCGCAGCGCAGCGCTGCTGAAGGAGGAGACGACCGGCGCCCCCGCCGGAGCGATGGTACTTCCCGACGGGCGCGTGGTGACGGGAAAAACGGGCAACCTGCTCGGCTCCGCATCAGCGTTGCTTATGAACGCCCTGAAAGGGGTATCGGGCGTCGACGACGAGCTCTACGTCATATCGGACGACGTGCTCGAGCCCATTTGCCATTTGAAGACCGAGCATCTGAAAAGCAAGAACCCCCGCCTTCACTCAGACGAGACGTTGCTGGCCCTCTCGGTCAGCTCGGTCACCAACCCCATCGCCGAGCGCTTGATCGACAACGTCGACAAGCTCAGGGGTTGCGACGCCTACTTCTCGGTGATTATCTCCTCCACCGACGAGAAGCTCTACCGCACCCTCGGAATCAACGTATGCTGTGAGCCGAAATACGAGCAGCATCGGTATTACCACAAGTAAGGACGCACCCTGCGTAAAGCAAACGCCTCTCCGGCGACGTCGCATCTTTTCGTTTCTCAACCAGAGCAACCAGAAGACGACAGAAACGGAGAGGCGTTTTTTCATGGACAAAACGGATGTCGATGAACGTAGGTCCGTATTCAATAAACGATCTTCTCCAAACGCAACATTAGCCGAGCATAAGATTCAACTCGTCAAATCGAAGCCCGACTCAACGGAGGAGCGATATCCGACCAACTAAAAGATGATCGTATCCCCTAGATCCCCCCCCCTGAAACATGAAGAGGGCGGAGGACCGATACGGCCCCCCGCCCTCTCAAACAGGCTCAAATATGAGGTTTACTTCGTGGAACCTTCCGCGTAGTCGATCTGCATCTGATACCACTCAAGCTTCTTACGATGAGTATGCAGAGCCGATTTGGCCTGCTCATCGCTCGACTTCTCAAGCTCCTCAATCGTCAGGCGAAGCCCATCAGATTTCTTACGCAGCTCGTCAACATCGATATCCTCGACGTCTTTGCCGAACCGGCCGAGCACCGAGACGACGTCGTTGTAGACCTGGCAAGCACCCTCGTAGAGAATGAACTGCTTTTTCTGACGACCCTCCGCATCGAGATGAAGCGTCAGGATACCGCCGGACTTGTTGGTCGCGACAAGCATCTCGTGACCCGGAAGAACACCGTAGGAGCCCTCGAAACCGGGAACACTCGCATAGTAGATCTCGCCCGAGAACAACTCACGCGTAGGAATGGCCACTGAACAGTGGAGCGTAGCCATTAGTCCTCTTCCTTCTGCATCGCCTCGTATGCGGCGTAAACATCCTCGATAGCTCCCTTGTAAACGAAGCACTGCTCGGGAATGTGGTCGCACTTACCGTCGAGAATCTCGCCGAACGAACGCACGGTGTCCTCAACGCGAACGTACTTTCCGGGATTGCCGGTGAAGATCTCAGCAACGTGGAACGGCTGACCCAGGAACTTCTGGATCTTACGAGCACGGTTAACCGTGAGCTTCTGCTCCTCGGAGAGCTCGTCCATACCGAGAATGGCGATGATGTCCTGCAGGTCCTTGTACTGCTGAAGGATCTGCTGAACGCCGACGGCCACGCGATAGTGCTCCTCGCCGACGATCTCGGGGTCGAGAGCGCGGGAGGTGGACTCGAGCGGGTCAACGGCGGGGTAAATGCCGAGCTCGGCGATGGAGCGCGACAGAACCGTCTTGGCGTCGAGGTGGGTGAACGTCGTGGCAGGCGCGGGGTCGGTCAGGTCGTCGGCGGGAACGTAGACAGCCTGGACCGAGGTGATGGAACCCGTGGTAGTCGACGTGATGCGCTCCTGCAGGTCGCCCATCTCGGTTGCCAGCGTAGGCTGGTAGCCGACGGCGGAAGGCATACGACCGAGAAGTGCGGACACCTCGGAGCCAGCCTGCGTGAAGCGGAAGATGTTGTCGATAAACAGCAGAACGTCCTGACCCTGATCACGGAAGTACTCCGCCTCGGTGAGGCCTGCAAGGCCGACGCGCAGACGCGCTCCCGGAGGCTCGTTCATCTGACCGTAGACCAAGCAGGTCTTGTTGATAACGCCGGACTCGCTCATCTCCAAGAAGAGGTCGGTGCCCTCACGGGTACGCTCGCCAACGCCCGTGAAGACCGACGTGCCGCCATGCTCCTGAGCGAGGTTGTTGATGAGTTCCTGGATGCAAACGGTCTTGCCAACGCCTGCACCGCCGAACAGACCGGTCTTACCACCCTTGACGTAGGGCTCGATGAGATCGATGACCTTGATGCCGGTCTCGAAAACCTCGGTGGTCGTGGTCAGCGTATCGAACGCGGGAGCGGGATGATGAATGGGCATCCACTCGACGTTCTCAGGCATCGGCTTGCCGTCAACCGGCTCGCCCATGACGTTCCAGATGCGGCCCAGGGTCTCAGGACCCACGGGCATCTTAATGGGGCTGCCGGTATCGACTGCCTCGATACCGCGCACCATACCATCGGTGGAAGACATGGCAACAGTGCGGACCAAGTCGCCCGGAAGGTGCGTCTGCACCTCAAGCACCGTGCTGATCTCCCCCGACGGGGTCTTTGCGTTAACGGTCAGGGCGTTGTAGATGGCCGGCATCTGGTCCGGCGGAAACTCGACATCCACAACAGCGCCGACGATACGGACAACACGTCCCGTGGCGCCCTGGCTGACCGTCTTCTCAATAGTTTCAGCCATTTATTCCTCCAAAGCTGCGGCACCGCCAACGATCTCGGTGATCTCGGTGGTGATTGCACCCTGGCGTACGCGGTTGTACACGCGGGTCAACGTCGAGACCATCTCGTTCGCGTTGTCAGTAGCCGACTTCATAGCGTTACGACGAGCGCCCTGTTCACCAGCAGCCGAGTCAAGAAGGGCATAGAAGAACGCGTTGCGCAGATATGCCTTCATCAGATAGAACATGACCGACTCGGCGTCAGGCTCGAAATCAATGTCGCCCTGCAGAGGCTTCTCGTCCTCGCGATACTTCTCGAGAACGTCCTCCTCTTTGGGGTTCAATCCCAAAAGATCAGCGTAAGTCTGCTGATTGATGGGCAGGATCTGCTGCTCCACCAACGTCTGCTCGGCGGCGTTCTTCGCATGGTTGTAAACCACGAACACCTCGTCAAGCTTACCGTTGCGGTAGCCGTCACCGGCGTAGAGAGACAGCTCAGCCGCCTGCTCGTACGTCGGGTCAGCAGAGAGTCCCGCGAACTCGAAAACCGGCTTGATGCCACGGTAGCTGAAATAGCCGATGGCCTTCTTACCACACGCGGCCACTTCGACCTCGACGCCCTGACGCTCCTTCTCCTTGATGAGTTTCTCGGCGTGACGCAAGACGTTGCTGTTGAAACCACCAGCAAGGCCGCGGTCAGACGCCACCACGACGACGAGCGCGCGCTTGACCTGCTCGTGAGTCTGCAGAAGAGGCTCAGCATCGATCGGCGCGTACTTAGCCGTGCTGATGAGCATGTCCGAGATGGAGCATGCCCACGGCAGGGCGTTCGCAACGCGCTCGGAAGCGCGGCGGATCTTAGCAGCCGCGACCATCTCCATGGTGCGCGTGATCTGCTTCGTCGAAGTGACGGAGTTGATTCGCCTTTCAATATCGTGAAGGTTGGGCATGGTCTACCTACCTTAAGCCGTCGTCGCGAAAGACTGCTTGAACGAGGTGAAGATCTCGTTCAAATCGGCCTTGATCTCGTCGGTGAGCTTCTTCTCCGTGTTGATTGCGGCGATGACCTCCGGCTTCGAAGCGCGGACGTAGCCAAGCAACTCGTTACGGAAGCGAACGACGTCCTCAAGCGACAGATCATCCAGGAAGCCCTGGTTACCTGCGAAAATCGAGATAACCTGCTCAGCGACCGGCATAGGGTTGTAACGACCCTGCTTGAGCAGCTCGGTCATGTGCGAACCACGGGTCAGCTGATCCTGAGTCGCCTTGTCCAAGTCGCTACCGAACTGCGTGAACGCCTGCAGCTCGCGGTACGAGGCAAGGTCGAGACGCAAAGAGCCCGCAACCTGCTTCATAGCCTTGATCTGAGCGGAACCGCCGACGCGCGAAACCGAAATGCCGACGTCGACTGCAGGACGCTGCCCCTGGAAGAACAGGTCGGTCTGCAGGAAGATCTGACCGTCGGTGATCGAGATGACGTTGGTCGGAATGTAGGCGGAAACGTCGCCGGCCTGAGTCTCGATGATCGGAAGAGCCGTCATGGAGCCGGAGCCGTTCTCCTCGGACATCTTCACCGCACGCTCGAGCAGACGAGAATGCAGGTAGAAAACGTCGCCGGGGTAAGCCTCGCGTCCCGGCGGGCGACGCAGCGTCAGAGACATCTGACGGTAAGCGACAGCCTGCTTGGACAGGTCATCGTAGACGATGAGAACCGCACGGCCCGGGTTCTCCTTGGAAGCCGGTTTGCCGTCCTCGCCGTTGTAGACGAAGAACTCGCCCATGGCGGCACCCGCCATAGGAGCGATGTACTGCAGCGGAGCGGAATCGGACGCCGAAGCGGACACAATGATGGTGTTCTTCATCGCGCCATGACGCTCGAGAGTCTCCACAACGCCTGCGACCGTGGATGCCTTCTGGCCGATCGCGACGTAGATGCAGATCATGTCGGTGTCTTTTTGGTTGATGATGGCGTCGATCGCGATAGCGGTCTTACCGGTCTGACGGTCGCCGATGATGAGCTCGCGCTGACCGCGGCCGATCGGGATCATCGAGTCGATGGCCAAGATACCGGTCTGCATGGGCTCGTGAACGGGCTGACGGGAGATAACGCCCGGAGCCTTGAACTCGACAGGGCGCGTGCCCTCGGCCTTGATGGGGCCCTTGCCGTCGATGGGCATGCCGAGCGGATTCACCACGCGGCCGAGCATGCCCTTGCCGGCGGGAACCTCCACGATACGACCGGTCGTGCGAACCTGATCGTTCTCCTTGATTGCGGTGACGTCGCCGAGCAGAACGGCGCCGACTTCGTCCTCTTCGAGGTTCTGAGCCAAGCCGTACACGGTCTTGCCGCCTTCGCCGACGAACTCGAGGAGCTCGCCTGCCATTGCGTCACGCAAGCCGTCGACGCGCGCGATGCCGTCGCCGACCTGGATGACCGTACCCACCTCACGAGACTCAACGCTGACGTTCAGCGCGTCGAGCTGCTTACGCAGCGCCTCGTCGATAGCCTGAGCGGTAATTTCAGTCACTAGCATTCACCTCCATCTGATGTTTCCTTGAGCACGTGGCGAGCCTTGTTCAACTGCGAGATCACGCTCGCGTCGATGCGCTTGCCGTTAACGCTCATGATGATGCCGCCGAGGATAGACTCGTCGATGTGCTCGCGCAGCACCGCCTTCTTCCCCAGTTCGGCCTCTGCCTTCTCGATAATGATGTGGCGCAGGTTGTCGTCGAGTGCAACGACGGTCGTAACGTCTACCACACACAAGTTGAGCTTGCTATCAAGCTCGTCCCCGAAAGCCTTGAGCACGCGGGGCAGCAGCTCGGCGTCTCCGCGCTCCGCCATGACCGCCACAACGCTGAGGAAAGCCTCGTTGCAATCGGCGAACACGGCGTTCGCCAGATCGAAGCGCTGCTTCGGGCTGTAGGTCACGTCGGACAAGGCCATGGAGAGATCCATGTCGGAGTGCATGAGGCGGATGATATCCTCCATCTGACTTTGCACCTCGAGCACGGCATCCTGGCCGCCAATTTCATACGCGGCGTCAAACATGGCGCGCGCGTATGCGAGAACTTCTTCTTTGACGACAAGACGATTAGTTGGCATTGAAGCTACCTGCCTCACGCACGTAGCGCTCGATGATGGCGCGATGCTCGCCCTCGGTGAGATCCTCACCGATCAGACGCGCGGCGACATCGACCGAGGTGTCGGCAATAGAGGCTTGAAGGTCGGCGATAGCCTGCTTCTTCTCGGCCTCGATGGCAACCTTCGCCTTGGCGATCATTTCCGTAGCCTCAGCCTGGGCCTTCTCGGTGATCTCGGCCTTCACAGCCTCACCGGTGGCACGGGCATCAGCGATGATCTGCGCGGACTGGGTCTTCGCCTCAGCCAGCTGATCACGGTACTCGGCGAGCACGCGCTCGCTTTCGATCTGTGCTTCCTCGGACTTCTTCAAAGCCTCCTTGATGGTGTTCTCACGCTTGGTGACGATGTTGTCGACCACCGGCCAACCGAACTTGGCCAGGATGATGAGAATCAAGATGAAGGCGACGAGCATCGGGATGAACTCATTCATGTCGGGAATGAGAACCGCAATGCCCTCCTTCTCAGAGGCGAACGCGAGGGTGGGGAAAGCACATGCAAGGCTTGCGGCAGCAACAACGGCCGCGCCGGCGCTTGCCAACTTAGTCTTCAGTTTCGCTTTCACGTATCCACCTTCCTTCTTGGCTTGATGCACTTGAACAGATCAGCCTGATTAGAAGATGAAGGTAAGAACGAAGCCGATGAGGGCGAGAGCCTCGGCGAGAGCGCCGAAGATCAGAGCGTTGGTGAACAGCTTGCCGGCGAGCTCAGGCTGGCGAGCGGAACCGACGCAGAGGCCATAGCCGCAAAGACCGAGACCGATGCCAGGGCCGATGGTGCCAAGACCGTAGCCGACCACCTTCAGGGCAGCGATGACGAGAGTTGTTTCCACAATTTCCTCCTTTTACCGTTTTTGAGCCTGTTTCTCAAAAACACCTGTATCTATGTCTCTCGGCGCAAGCGCCGTCGAAACCAAAGCGGGGTGCCGCGAAATAGCGCGGCGCGATGAAGACGCGCGGCTTAGTGCTCAGACGTTGCCAGGCCGACGTACACGGCCGACAGGATGGTGAACACGTACGCCTGCAGGAAGGCCACCAGGCACTCAAGCGCGTACATGGCGAACAAGAAGAACGCCCATGCCAACGACGGCAGCGCGGTCAGCGGAGCAGCGAACTGAATGGCATCGAGGATGAAGAACTGCGTCATGATGGCGAAGATGCCGAGAATCATATGACCCGCGAACATGTTGCCGTAGAGTCGAACGGCCAGCGTCAGAAGACGAATGACCAAAGAGAAGAACTCGAAGAACCAGATGATGGGAACCATCGGCTTGGGAAGCCCGGACGGAGCGATGGACTTGATGTAGCCCCAGCCGCCCTTGGCCTTGATGCCGTAGAAGTTGAAGTAGATGAACGCGATCAGCGCGAGCGCCCAGGTGATGCTAAGCGATCCGGTAGGCGTCTTAGAACCGGGAATGAGGCCCACGATGTTGCTGATGAGGATGAAGAAGAACAGCGTGGCAAGGAAGGGGATGTGCTTCTTGTAGCCATGCCCTATGGCGCCTTCGCCCATGTTGCGGCAAACCGCGTCATAACCCCAGTCGATGAGACCGGCGAACTTGCCCTGCGGGTTGACCTTGACCTTTCGCACGCCGATGAGGACCACGGCGAGCACGATGGCGCAGATGATGAACATCCACACGGTGTACTGGGTGATGCCGATGCCTCCGCCGAAATCCACCACGAGCGCGGAGTCGAACGATCCGCTGAGATGCTCGATCGGGGCGGAGATATCCGCTAAGGGATCTCCCGTAAGTTCAAAAGCCATGTACCTCTCCTTCTTCTACCTTCACTGACGCTTCGACAAGAATGCGCCAAAGACGATGACCCCTACGGCAAACGCCAATATCTCGGCAACCGAGAACGCTATGACCACATCGGGCGCGACGAACTTGCACACGATCATTCCCGCGATGAGAATCAGGAACGAAAGCGCGATCGTCAGCAGAAAAGGCCCGAGGAGGCTAAGCGAATTGGCGGGATTGATCGTACGGATCTTCTTGGTGGCAACTTTAAACGGGATCACGCTGATTAATCCCAGTAAAACGCCCGTTATGATTGCTGCTACCATGACTCACTTTCTTTGGTTGCGTGTTCGCCCGCGACTGCCCGCACGGCTCATGCACAATTCGACCCGTACAAGCGTGACGTATCATAGCCGAATGTGGAGAAGCCGCGAAGGCATGGTGACGAACTATACCGTATTTTCGGGTGAGCGGCAACGGAATTCCGCAGACTGCTTATATACGCCATCTGCCGAAGCGCCGTCCCCCGAAACACAGCCGTCAGACTATCGAACTAAAATTTTTCCCTTTCTGCGCAAACGCGGGCGCGATCGGATCCCGACTTGTCGCCGAGAACCCGATCGCGCCCACAGGTCTACACAGGGAGCGCCTCTCCCCCGATGTCCGATACGCGCGTCTACGCGGAAGCATCCTCTTCATCCGGGTTGAACACGCGCAAGCGCATGCCCGATTCCTCGAGCATGGACATCGCGAGCTCGTCGGGATAGGGGTTTTGATACACCACCTCGACTATGCCCGCGTTGATGAGCATCTTCGCGCACACCACGCACGGCTGCGTGTTGACGTAAATCGAGGCTCCGTCGATGTTGATGCCGTAACGCGCGGCTTGGATGATGGCGTTTTGCTCGGCATGCAACCCACGGCAGATCTCATGACGCTGACCCGAGGGAATGCCGAGCTGAGCGCGCAGGCAGCCGGTCTCGGCGCAGTGCGCAAGCCCCGAGGGCACGCCGTTGTAACCCGTCGCGAGAATGCGGCGGTCCTTCACGATGACGCAGCCGACGCCGCGGCGCATGCACGTGGTGCGGTTCGCCACCTCGTTGGCGAGCTTCATGAAATACTCGTCCCAACTCGGTCGATGATCGTAATGGGTTGCCTGGGACATGCCTGCGCCCTCCTTTTAGCTCTCGATACGCTCGTTTTCAGTACTCCAAGCCCGGATACAGCGGATGCGCGTCGAGGATGGCGTCGACCTTCGCGCGGTTCTCCGCCAAGACCTTATCATCGCCACCGTGAAACACCGTGTGAGCGATAAGCCTGCCGACCTCATAGAAATCCTTTTCGTCTAGACCGCGCGTCGTCGCCGCAGCGGAGCCGACGCGAATGCCGCTCGTGACGAAAGGCGAACGCGTCTCGTTGGGGATGGTGTTCTTGTTCACCGTAAGGCCGACGCTCTCGAGAATCTTCTCGGCGTCCTTGCCCGTGACGTCGGCCGCCGTAAGATCGACCAGGCACAGATGGTTATCGGTGCCGCCCGAGACGAGGCGAAGCCCGCCGTCGGCGATACCCTGCCCCATCGCACGCGCATTGACGACCACGTTGGAGATGTAGTCGGCGTAGTCGGGCTTAAGCGCCTCGCCGAAAGCGACCGCCTTGCCCGCGATGACGTGCATGAGCGGGCCTCCCTGAGCCCCGGGGAAGATTGCCTTGTTGACCTTCTTCGAGAGGGCCTCGTCGTTGGTGAGGATGAAGCCGCCGCGCGGGCCGCGCAGGGTCTTATGGCTCGTCGAGGTGGTGATGTCCGCATAGGGCACAGGGCTCGGATGGGCGCCCGTCGCCACCAAGCCCGCGATATGAGCCATATCCACCATCAGGTACGCCCCGACCTCGTGCGCGATATCGGCCATGCGTTCGAAGTCGATGACGCGCGGATACGCGCTCGCGCCGCCGACGATGACCTTCGGGCGCACCTCCTTGGCGATGCGCTCGAGCTCGTCGTAGTCGATGATCTCGGTCTCGGGGCTAACGCCGTAAGAAACGATGTTGTACAGCAAGCCCGAGAAGTTGACGGGAGACCCGTGCGTGAGATGCCCGCCGTGGTCGAGACTCATGCCGAGCACCGTGTCGCCGGGCTCGATAAGGGAGAGGTACGCGCCGAAGTTCGCCGAAGCACCAGAATGAGGCTGAACGTTGGCGAACTTGCTGCCGTACAGCTCGCAAGCGCGATCGCGTGCGAGGTCCTCGACGACGTCGACCTTCTCGCATCCACCGTAATAACGATGCCCGGGATAGCCCTCGGCGTACTTGTTGGTGAGCACGCTGCCGACGGCCTCCATGACCGCGCGGGACGTGAAGTTCTCGGACGCGATAAGCTCGATGGAACCGCGCTGACGCGCGAGCTCCGCGCGAAGAGCGTCGGCTACCTGCTCGTCACTTTGGTTGAGGAATTCAAAAGACATGAGGGGGTTCCTTTTCTCGAACGCAGACGAATTAACGAGTCTCGAGGGCCATGATCTTCTCGACACGCCCCGCGTGACGCCCCCCGCCGAACTCAGTCGACAGGAAAGTGCTCAGGATACGCTTATTCTCCTCAAGATCGACGAAACGACCCGAAAGCGTAACGATGTTCGCATCGTTGTGCTCTCGCGCAAGCTCGGCGAACTGCGTGTTGACGACGTTTACCGCGCGAATGCCGTTCACCTTGTTGGCCGCAACCGCCATGCCGATGCCCGTGCCGCACACGAGAACACCGAAATCGGCCACGCCCGAGGCAACGTCATCGGCCACGAGCTCGGCGAAATCGGGGTAATCGACACGGCCGTCGTCCTCGGGACCACGATCCGACACCTCGTATCCGGATTCCTTCAGATAAGAGGCCAAAGCCTGCTTCTGTTCGAATCCTGCATGGTCGCTGGCAATGCTGATGCGCATGGGGTTCCTCGCTCCCGTCTCAATCGATGCCCGCTGCGCTTATCAAGGCGACAGCGGGCTGGCGTATAAGATTCCTGCAATTGTAAGACGAAACGAAACGGCGCAACGGGAAAAACCGCCCGCCCTCGAAATCGCACAAGTCGACGCCCCCTACGGGCAAGCGTATCGCGAAAACGCGACGCGCGGCACGCAGGCGCGATGTCTACGGGCGTCGCGTCCGCGTGCGGCCGACCGCCTCATGCCAGCCGTCGATAAGCTCGTGCCGACGTTTCGAAGCCATCTTCGTCGAGAACACATCCCCGATGTCCCCAAGCCTTCGAATTTCCTCGAGATCCCTCCAAAAACCCGTCTGAAGACCGGCGAGGTAGGCTGCGCCGAGCGCGGTGGTCTCGGTGTTGCGTGGGCGCTTGAGAATGCGATCCATGATGTCGGCTTGGAACTGAAGGAGGAAGTCGTTGGCGGAGGCGCCGCCGTCGACGTTGAGCGTCGAGAGCGTGATGCCCGAATCCTCCTCCATGGCGACCACGAGGTCGAGAACCTGATAGGCCAGCGCCTCGAGCGCCGCGCGCACGATATGCGCCCTGCCCGCTCCACGCGTGAGGCCGAAGATGGCACCGCGCGCCTCGGCGTCCCAATACGGTGCGCCGAGTCCCGTGAACGCGGGGACGATGTAGACCCCGCCCGTGTCGGGCACGCTCTTGGCGAGGGATTCGGTTTGCGCGGGAGATTCGATCAGCCCGAGCTCATCGCGCAGCCACTGCACGAGCGCGCCCGCCATGAACACACTGCCCTCGAGAGCGTACTCGGCGCCCTCCACCCCGGGTGCCGACGCGGCGATGGTGGTGACCAGGCCGTGAGAACTCTCGCACGCCTCGTGCCCGGTGTGCATGAGAAGGAAACACCCCGTTCCGTAGGTGTTCTTCGCCATACCCGCCTTGAAACAGCACTGCCCGAACAGGGCCGCCTGCTGATCGCCCGCGACGCCGCAGATGGGAATGCCTTGCACCAAGCCGGGATTCGACGTCTCCCCGAACGACGAAGCGGAAGGCCGAACCTCGGGCATCATGGAGGCGGGGATGCCGAACAGGTCGAGAAGGTATTCGTCCCAGCAGCCGTTGTGAATGTCGTAGAGCATGGTGCGGCTGGCGTTGGTCACGTCGGTGGCGTGAACCCTGCCGTAGGTGAGCGTCCAGATAAGCCAGCTGTCGACGGTGCCGAACGCCAGCTCGCCGCGCTCGGCGGCCTCACGCGCCCCGGCGACGTTGTCGAGGATCCATTTTATCTTCGAGGCGGAGAAGTACGGGTCGGGGATAAGCCCCGTCGTCGCGGTGATGCGCCGTGCCACCTCGGGATCGGCGCACAACCGCTCGATCATCTCCGTGGTGCGACGGCACTGCCATACGATGGCGTTGCACACCGGCTCGCCTGTGAGCCGGTTCCACACGATGGTGGTTTCGCGCTGGTTGGTGATGCCGATGGAATCGACGTCGTCGGGCGCGAGCCCCTCGGACACGAGCAGCTCGGTGAGCGCACCGAGCTGAGACGAGAGGATGTCGTGCGGATCATGCTCGACCCATCCCGGTTGCGGGTAGATCTGCGGGAAAGGACGCTGCACCGAAGCGACGGGGCGCCCCGCGTGATCGAACAAGACGGCGCGCGAGGAGGTCGTTCCCTGATCGAGCGCGATGACGTACCTTCCCATGAGACGATCCCCTTCCGCTAAGCCTTTCGCGCCCCGTGGCCCTCGAGCCATTCGAGCACGTCCTCGAACACTTGGTCGCGGCCGGTTTCGTTGAGAATCTCGTGCCGCATTCCCTCGTATAGTTTGATCTTGATATCGGCGACGCCCGCCGCACGCATGACCTCGATGGCATCGCGCACCCCGTCCCCGTTATCGCCGACGGGGTCCTCGGCTCCGGCGATGTAGAACATCGGCAGATCCTTCGGCACGCCCATGGCCAGATCGAGCCGTGCGGCGCGCTCGACCAAGGAGAACAACGACGCGTAAGCCCCCACCGTGAACGGGCAGCCGCACATCTCGTCGGCGATGTAAGCATCGACGTTCGCCTCGTCGTAGGATAGCCAATCGAAGGAGGTGCGGGCGTTGCGAACGGCTTTCCCGTACGCCCCGTCGGCGAGCGAGTGGAGAAACGGGCTGACGTAACGCTCGCCCTTCTTGTCGGCGAGGGAGCGCGCGACGCGGTTCCCGAAACGCGCCACCACGCGGGGCTTGTTCCCCGTTCCGCATATGATGGCGCCCGAAAGACCCGCGCCGTATCTGGTCAGGTAATTGCGCACGACGAAGCTGCCCATCGAATGGCCGAAGATAAAGTACGGCACGCTTCGCGCGAAACGCGAGCCCATGACCGAGCGCATCGAACCGACGTCCTCGACGAGGATGTCGGCGCCGACGTCGACGGGCATGTGGCCTCTGTCCTCGGCGCGCGGGGCGCTCTTGCCATGCCCGATATGATCGTGCCCGCAGACGACGAAGCCGCGCTGTGCGAGAAAACGGGCGAATTCATCGTAGCGCCCGATGTGCTCGGACATTCCGTGCACGATCTGGACGATCCCCCGAGGGGACGACGCCGTCGTGCCCGCAGGCTGCCACATCAACCCCTTGATCTGGCTCTTCCCGTCCTTGGAAGAAAACCCCAACGTTTGGCGCTCAACGGATTCCGGCATACCCGACCCCTTCCTAAAACCGTCAGTGCAACCATAGATGAAACTAAAAGGCGCCAGACCGTCGCGCCCTAACCCTCGTCCGACCGCAAGGTCGAAAGAACCGCGTCGATGTCGGCTTCCCCAATGGAGCCGACGCGGATGATGACGGGGCTGCTCCCTCTGCAATCGAGAACCGTCGAGGCCACGCCGCTTTCCGCCATCTCGTCAACGAGAACGCAGCCGACCTGCGAGGAGAACGCTGGATCGAGATCCTCGTGGCTTTTCGGCGCGGGGCTTCCCGAGAAATTAGCGGATGTGGCGGCCAAAGGCGACGCCGTCGCGCGCGCCAGCCCGAGCGCCGTCTCGCTCGCGGGCATGCGCAACCCGATGGCGCCCTCCTTCGAGCGGTAGGCTTCGGGGACCTCCTTCGACGCCTCGACGACCAACGTGAGCGCGCCCGGCCAAAACGCCTGCGCCAAGGAAACCGCATAGGGAGCGACGTTGCGCCCGTAGCGGCTCAGATCATCAAGAGAGCCGACCAACCACGCGACGGGCTTTCCCTCGTCTCGGCGTTTCAACTCAAACAACCGAGCCGGAGCGTCGACGTAGCGCACCGCGACGCCGACTCCATAGACCGTGTCGGTGGGGAAGATCACCGCTTCTCCCCGCTTCAGCGCGCAGGCAGCACGGTCGATCGCTTGGTCGTGGCGACAGCCCACGCAGCACCCCTCTTTCACGACTGCGAGACGTCCCCCGCATCTCGCACGGCGCGACGTCTCCCCTTCGCGCCATCGAATCACATGATGAAATACAGTTATCACAAAACGAATGATACCGCAACAAATCATGTAAGCACGGCTTTACATAGAGCTTCCGCGATATCGCGCAGGGCGCGATGGGAAAACGGAAGGGCGAGAAGGGAAAGAGGCGAAGGCGCCGCGCGAGGAGGCAACGCGAAGAGAGCACACGGACGCGCAGGGTTCAACGGAGAGCGGAAAAGGTCGAGGCTGCTGCCGGGGCGCCGACACTCGCGCGGTGCTCGCGCGGCCGTCTCCCAGGCGCCTGCTCCTCCCTATCCCCCAGCTCTCTTTCCCAGTCGAAACCGGGCGGCGGGCCAAGCAGGGCGTCGTCTTTCGCCGGGTCCCATGCGCACAAAGAGAGATCGACCCGACCGTCCTCGAGAAAAGCCACACCCTCCTCGACAAGCATGGCCCGCTGAACCTCAGGCCCGCCGAACGCGAAGCCCCGGCACAAACTGCCGTCTTTAAAAACGACGCGATGACAGGGTATGTCGCCGGCATCGGCGCCGGGAGCGGGATTCGACCGCAGGGCGTAGCCGACGTAGCGCGCCGAGCGGGGCCGCCCCATAAGGCGAGCGATCTGCCCGTAGGTAGCGCACTTTCCCCGAGGGATGCGCCGAACCTGCTCGAACACGCCTTCCGAGAACTCGCCCATCAACGATCGCCTTCCCCGCAAGCAGCTTGCGACGCGAGAAAATCGGCCGCTATGGATTCGGCCACGCGCAACCCGTCGACCGCGGCGCTCGTGATGCCCCCCGCATAGCCTGCCCCCTCGCCGCACGGATACAACCCCTCCACACGGGGCGCCTCCTTCTTGGCAGCCGCATCGAGCGCGGCTTCGCCCGCCGTCGCCATACAAGCCTGAAACGCCTCGTCGCGCACGATGCGCACCGGCGAGGAGCTACGCGCCTCGACGCCGGTGAGCACGGCCTCGGGGTGCGCGAAACCGCGCAGCTTGCGGTCGAGCAGAGGAAGGCCCTCCTCCATGGCCCCGGTCACGAACGCGGGCAGGCACTCGTGCAGATCGGTCCACGCAACTCCGCGCGGGTAAGTCGGGGTCACAAGCGTGCTCGCACCGCCGCTTCGGCCCGAAAGAAAATCGCCCACGGTCTGGGCGGGAGCCGTGTAGTCAGCCGCCCCGCACGCACGACCTGCGGCAAACGCCGCGTGCTCGATCTGCCGCTGGAGCGCGACGCCTGCGAGCACGTCGTCACCGGGTAGATCGGCGGGCTCGACGCCCACGAGAAGCGCGCTGTTGGCGTTTTCGCCCGCACGCGCATGACGGCTCATGCCGTTCACGCACACGCCGCCCTCCTCGCTGGCCGCAGCGACCACCTCACCGCCGGGGCACATGCAAAACGTGTACACGCCCCTGCCCGAACGGGTATGCACCGCCAGCTTGTAATCGGCAGCTCCGAGCGCGGGGTGCCCCGCCGACGCGCCGTACTGCGCACAATCGATCATCTTTTGCGGATGCTCGATGCGCACGCCGACGGCAAAGGGTTTGCGCTCCATGAGAAGCCCCGCATCGCGCACCATCTCGAACGTGTCGCGCGCGGAATGACCGCAGGCGAGCACGACACGCGTCGCCGGGATGCGCTCCTCAACGCCGCTGCGCTCGTCACGCAAAACGACCGCCTTCACGCGGAACCGGGGTCGCTCGCCTTCGGAGCCGCCCGCACGCAGCATTGCGGCATCGCCGCCGCCTTCGCAACCGGCCAGCTCCACGTCCGCCAACTGCATGAGGAAGCGGACCTCTCCCCCGGCATCGATGATCATCCTGCGGAAGTTGCGTACCACGCCCACCAGCTCGTCGGTCCCGATGTGGGGCTTGGCGTCGACAAGGATATCGACGGGCGCGCCCGCCTCCACGAACGTCTCGAGCACGTGACGGATATGGGGGCTTTTCGTGCCCGTGTTCAACTTCCCGTCCGAGAACGTGCCCGCACCGCCTTCGCCGAACTGGATGTTCGTGCGCACGTCAAGAGGTCCGCCCGCGTCGAACGCCGCTACGGCGGCAACGCGCTCGTCGACCGCGGCACCGCGCTCGACGACGATCGGGCGCATGCCCGCACGGGCCAGATACAGCGCGGCGAACAAACCCGCAGGCCCGGCTCCAACGACCACAGGACGCGGCTCGCCGGAAGCGGCGAAGACCGCGGACGCATCGGGCACGGCAAGCGACGCGCGCGGCGCGTGATCCTTCACGCTCACGCCGCGCACGGGGCGCGGCTCGCACCCATCGCTCAGCTCGACCGCGCACGTCATGACGAAATGGACGTTGCTCTTCTTCCGCGCATCGACGCTGCGCTTGAGCGCGACGACGCTCCCGACCGCACGCAGCTTCACGCCGAGGGCGCGCGCGACCTCACGACGCAGCATGTCGCCGTGCTCGGGCAGCGCCGCGTCCAACGACACGGGAACGTTCGAAACCTCGATCATCGCGCACCGCCGTTCTGAATCTCGCGGTGTGCATCGGACCCGCAATCGTCCGTGAAGCCGACCACGCCGGTCAGCAGCTCCGCCGCGCTCCACCCTGCAAGCAAACCGCTCGCCCACGCCCAGTGCAGGTTGTAGCCACCGCAGGGCGCGTCGACGTCGGCCAGCTCGCCCGTCACGTACAAACCCGGCAGCTCACGCGCCTCCATGGTGCGAGAATCGAGCGCGGACACGCCGACGCCCCCGCGATGCACCTGGCACTGGCGTGCGTCGCCTATGCCCTCCACGTGAAGCTCGAAGCCCTTCAGCAGATCGACCAGAACGGCCACATGTCCGCGCTCGTAGCGCGTGCGCTCGGAGAGACCCGCGCTTTCCAACAGCACGTGCGCCACCTGCGGTAACACCATTCCACGCAGCATATCGCCGCATGTCAGGGGATCGTTTGCGTGCGGACGCAGCAACTTGCGCCGTCTGTTGAGAAACGATTCCATGTCGACCGCGCGAATCCACGGGATGAAATCGACCGCCAACACGTCGCCCGACTGCGCGAAGCGCGACAGGTTGAACACCGCGATACCCGAGACGCCGTACTTGCGGAAGAGCACCTCGCCTTCCTCCCGCGCGATTCGCTTGCCCGCACGGCGAAGCTCGAGCGCCGCCTTCACGCGGATGTTATCGAGCTGCTTGACCAGCTGTGTGTCGGTCGCAAGCGGCCCAAGAACGGGACGCGGCTCGATCCAGGGAAGCTGCGCGGGTAAGCGAATCGCGCTTTTCCCGCCCGTCGCCAAGATGACGGCGTCGGCACGCTCGAAGCTCCCGTCATGCAAGCGCAAGGTGTAGCGCGATCCCGGCTTGCGCGGCGGCTCGAGCGCGTCCACGCGAGCATCGCAGCGCTCCTCGACGCCGACAGCAGCGGCTGCGGCGCGCAACACCTCGAGCACCGAGGTCGCCTTGTTCGCCAGCGGATACAGCCGTCCCTCGCTCTCGCCGCGCCAACACAGGCCGCAATCGGAGAAGAACCCGAGCACGCCGGAGCCGTAGGACGTCGACCTCTTGCGCTGCGACGTCACTTCAGAACAAGCGCGAATTTCGAAGTCGAGAAGCGCCGACCCCACGAAATCGGCGTTGTGGTACAGGCTCGCACGCACGTCTTCGTTGGAAAAATTGCAGCGGCCGTTTCCCGTGGCAAGGATGGTCCTTCCCACGCGGTCGTCCGCCTCGTACACCACGACGCGCACCTTCTCGAAGCGCTGCTCGCGCCCCATGCACGCGAGCTTCTCGCCCGCAGCTACGGCGGCCGCCAAACCAGACGCGCCGCCTCCTATGATCGCCAAAGTTTTCATAGGCGTCATTATATCGAAGCAGGCGATCATGCGCCCGCCGTGCTACATATGCTGGTATTCGAGTTCGGCCACCTGGGCGAACTCCACCGCCTCCTCGGTCGCCTTGCGGCTCTTCCGCACTTTCCAGCTGAGCCAAATCGCGTAGGGAACGCCGAACAGCATAGACAGCATGACGAGCAGCAAAGCCGCCAGGGCGAGGAACAGCCAACCCGCGACGACGAAGAAACCGTTGTTCACGATGAAGTTCTTGATCGGCGTGAACCCGAACGGGAAGAAGAAGGCGTTGAACGCGCCGAGCGAGAACAATACGGCGTGGGAAGCGAGAGAGCGCATAGGGTCTTCCCCCACGCCCACCGCGAACGATCCGGTCCATGACGGATACATCATGGCGAACAGCACCACGAGAACGATGCCGACGACAAGGCAGTTCCTCCGGCGCCTCCGATACACCTCATGGTCTGCGGCGTTCAGCGCGGCCACCTCCCGGGCGTCCCTCACCTGCTCGGCCTTGTCGGCGAGCTTGCGCTGGTAGCGCGCGAAGTCGGCGGCGCTTTCGGTATGCGGGTAGGACGTTGCGATGGTCGCGGCAACCGCGGCGACCGCAGGCGCGCTCTCCGGCACAGGATCGAGCATCACGGGCTTCGCCTCGACGAGCGCCGAAGCGGCCTCGCCCGCGCATCCGCTCATCGAGGTACCGCACATCTTGCAGTACAGGGCTTCCCTTTCGTTTTCCGCCTGGCACTTCGCGCACTTCATCATCGGCTCCTCACGAATCGTCTTTCCTTTACGAGAAGAATTTTACGAAAGGGCCAAAACCCGAAAAAGGTATTTTGAAAGGGCCAAAAAACAGTCTATCCTACCCGCCTTGATTCCCTCGCTAAAAAATGACCCCTTCAGAAACCCTTTATCGATACATCGGATAGACCTAAGATAGATCGCAACGAAACATCGGATTCGATCGTGCGAAAACGCAAGAAGAGGGGCGCCCATGTTCTGCGCGAAATGCGGCAGCAAGTTGGAAGAAGAAGCGAGGTTCTGCACGAAGTGCGGCGCGCCGATCGACGAGAGCCGCCCGGAAGAAGGGCGCGACGAGAACGGGGCGGCGCCTTGCTCAGCGGAGCGCCCCAAGACAGCGCCCGGCGCCGAAGACGCCCCGAACGCGACGCGCCCGGATGTCGCCGCGCCCACCGACGCGAAAGCCGAATCCACCTGCGCTCCATCTTCCGCACCCGATGCACCTGCTGAGACGACGGACCCCGGATCGGACACGCTCAAAGCGGCGGTGGAAGCGACCAAGCACCGCAGCCGTCGCCGCGTTCCCCTCGTGCTGCTGATAGCGCTTGCGCTCACGCTGATCTCCGGCGTCGCCTACGCGGCGTTTTGGGTGTACACCGAGGTCGTGCTTCCGCAGATCGAAGCGTCGCAACAGGAACCCGCGACGGACGAAGGCGAGACTCAGGCAGCTGACGTCGCCGACGAGCAGCCCGCGCAACCGCAGGGAAATCCGCAGCACATCCTTCAGCTGGCGGAGATCCTCTCCATGGAAAACCCCGTCGACATCCCCGCGTTCCTCGAAAGCCAGGGACTTGCGATGCACGAGGCGAACCCCGTCATGGGCGCGTCTCCCGACAGCGGCGCCTTCTGGGGGTGCGCCGCAGACGACACGGCCCCCTTCACCGCTTTGAGCGATGACGGGGTGAGCGTCGAGGTGCAAGACTACCCGAAGTCGTACGCCTCCACGCCCGCCGACGAGACCGCCGACGGAGCCTCGGTCATGTTCGGCGCGGACGTCATGCCCCCTCACGGCATCGGGCTGTACTACGACATGGCGTCTTTCACCATCGACGAGGGCGATCTCCTCAACTCCACGATGCCCAACTGCGTGCTGGTGAACAACCTTCCCCTCCCCCTGCTCGACGACGAGCAGGCTGCCGCCCTCGCTGAATCATGCGGCCTGCCCATCGCGCTCGCAACGTTCAGCGACGAGGAGGAGGGAGTGATGGGATCGACCACGGCGCGGGTGGGCTTTCTCACCATCGGCGGAGAGAAGTATTGCTGGTACCTCTGCCAAATGGACGTGAAGGGCGCCCCGACCTCCGAAGGCGCAACGCCCGCCTACGTGCGAAGCTTCATCGGCTGCTGCCCGGTAGAGCAGGCTTCTAAGGCCGTCGCGGACAACGCCCTTCACGCCGATGAGGAATGGGCGGTTGCCGACGACAGCGGAAGGGCGCTCATGCTCGCGCAGTCCATCGTCCAGGGCATGCACATCACCAACGGCGGTTACCGCACCAACGTGATCAGCGGGGAGATGGAGTTCAGCTATTTGGAGGAGAACCCCGATGCGACCGGCGCGGACCCCTATGTGAGAACCTGGATGACCAAAGACGAGCTCGCGGCGAAGGAGGGCGCCGAGACCGCCGAGCGGGTCTTCGGCGCTGTGGGCAATCAGGGCACGGGCAACTGATCGGGCGCGCCATGCAGCTTCACGATCAGATCAAAACACCCCAAGGTCAGATCCCCACCGCCCGCACGCGCATCGTGCGCGAAGAGGGGATGCACCCGGTCATCGAGTTCACGTTCAAGTCACCCGAGGACATCGCGCGGGCGAGTCGCCTTGCCGCCCGCTCGCTCGAGCCTCCGCCGAGCCTCGAGGATCTCTCCGTCATCGCGCCCGGCAGCGTGGAAGACCTCGCCCGCCGATGCGGGCCCCTCTTCGGCGGGTCGACGCGTGAGAGCGTTCCCGACTGGCAGGACGCCGCCGAAGTGGCGCGCATCACCGTGCTCATGCAGCAGGCGGTGAACGGCACCCTGCCCCTTGAAGCCATCGACGACATCCTGCCGAAAACCGTCGTGCGCAACACCGAAACCGGCAGCGTCTTCTCCATCATGGCGGCCACCTCCCCCCTTGCAGGCGGCGTCGAGGGCTCTTACGTCTCCCACATGCCGTCGCTTCCCTGGTTTCGCAAGTTCGGCGGCGACGACAGCTACGAGTACGTCTTCATCGCCTGCGACGAGGACGAAGACGGGGAATACCTCGCGACGCTGCTGCTGTCGTTCGAAAGCGAGATAACCACCGCCGACTTCCTCGCGGTGCTGCGGTGCTTCTTCGACGAGAACGCGGTGCGCGACATGCTGCGCACCGCCCGGGGCGACGTCGACCTACTCGACCTGCCGTCCATCGACGACGGCACGATCGGCCTGCTTGCGAAGCCGGGTGCGCTCTCCATCGGCACCGAGAGCCTCGAGGCAACGGATCTGGAGCACATCCAAAAGCTCATCCACGCCATCATCTCGCTGCATTTGCAGGGAGTCACCCTCGATGTGTTCCGCTCGTCCGAAGGGGACGATTTCCTTACGTTCGACACCTACCTGAGCTATCTGTGGTACAGCTTCTCGCGCAAGCTCGGCCAGGTGAAAATCGGGCTGTGCGAGGTGTGCGGCAAAGGGTTCTCGCTCACGGGGCACCGCGGCATCAAGCGGCGCTTCTGCAGCGAGGAATGCAAGACGAAGGCGAAGAACCGGCGACGGAAGGAAGCGACCGTTCGGGTTCGGGAGATGTTCGCGGAGGGCATGAGCGTCGCGCAGATCGCAGCGGAAATGTATCCGAAAGACGCCGCCGTCACCGGCGAGAAGAAGGTGCGAGCGCTGCTCGGACAATGGGTCGAGCTGAAGCACCGTCTGGCCGCCGAAGCGGCCGCAGGCGAGAACCGCCCGCTCGCGCTCCGCTGCGCCGAGGAGGGCGTGCACGTGCACGAAACGGGCGGGCGGCGCTAAACGGGGAGGGATCGTTTTCCCTTAACCGGGGATGGGCGTGCCGTCCGCTTCGTCGAGGTTCTTGTCGTAGATGCAGTGCTTCGTCTCGCGAGCGATCATGCGCGAGCGCAGCACTCGACAGATCGGACCACGCGGAGATGCCGCCCTCCGTCATGATGAAAGGGTTCGCCAACAGGGCGGATACGAGCACGATGCCGAGACGAAAGAGGCAGATAAAGTTCGCGCGTCTTCCTTTAATGCGCCGAAGGAAGAGGATTGAGCGAAGGCAAATGGCGACGCTTCGCAAAGACGCAGGTCGAGCAAGCGAACGGATAAAAAGATCGCCGCAGGCGGCGCGAAACCGCATGCGGCGATCCATTCAAAGCAAGCTGAAGCACAGCGCAGTCAAAGGCGACACCGCCCCTGCACCCTACCGCGCGTCGTAGAACTCCTCGACCGCAGCGAAGAACGCGTTGATGTTGTCCCATGGAGACATAGGGGGCACGTCGCAACCGGTGGAGATGACGAAGTTCGGGTACTTCGCGCAGGCGCCCAGCACGGAAAGCGTCGCCTCGCGCACGCTCTCGGGCGTCCCGTTGCGGATCTCGCCCGCAGGGTCGACGTTGCCCATCACGAGCGCGTCTTCAGGCATAAGCGGCACGATGTCGGCCATGTTGATGGCGTTGCCGAAATGGAAGGCCGCCGCACCCGTCGCGGCGACCGCCTCGGCCGCATCGACAACCGACGAACCGCAATTGTGGTACACGATGCTGAACTCGTCATCCTGATGCGCCTCCACGATCCGACGCACGTAAGGCGTGGAGAACTCGGCGAGCAGATCGGGTGAGAGCAGGCCCGCGAGCGGCTCGGCGAGCACGACGCCGTCCGCGCCCGCCTCCTTGAAGGCGGCGACGTAGGAGATGATGAACTGCGTCACCTTCTCGAGCACGGCGTGAACCAGTTCAGGCTCCTCGTAGCACAAGATCATGACCTCGTTCACGTCCATGAGACGTCCCGCCAAAGAGAAGGGGCCGATGGCGCCGGCGAGCACGGGGCGGTCGTCGATGAGCTTCGACACCTCGCGGATGGCCTCGATGTAGAGGCCCGTACGGCCCGCCCCCACCTCGGGCACGACGAGATCGTCGGGGTCGGAGTCCTCGTCGACGATCGAGCCGACGACGGTGGGCACCTCCTCGTCGGAGACGACGATCTTGCTGCCGAACGCCTCGGCCTCGACGGAGAGATCCATGAACGAGACGCTGGCTGCGGTATCGAGCTTGTCGGCGATAAGCTTCATGGCGCGCGCCTGGTTGTCAGCCGAGTTGATCAACTCGGCGACCGTGATGCCCATGTCCTGCACCGCAGGGAACGAAATGACGGGCAGGGCCTTCTTCCTGTCAGCGGCGATGATGTCCGCCGCCCACGTTTTCATGTTCATGTTCGATCTCCTTACTTGAGTGGTAAAAAACCGGGCCGGCGAGATGCCGGCCCGGAAACGTTGTTTAAGCCTTGACGAGCTCGACGGCACGAACGGCGGCGGAACCGGCATCCGCAGTGTAGGCGTCAGCGCCGACTTCGTCGGCGAACGCCTGGGTCACGGGCGCACCGCCGATCATGATCTTGACGCTGTCACGCAGCCCTGCCTCCTCGATGGCCTTGATGGTCACGCCGATGTTGGGCATGGTGGTGGTCAGCAGCGAGGACAGGCAGACGATGTCGACATCGTTGTTCTGAATGTAATCGACGAACTGCTCGGGGGACACGTCCACGCCGAGGTCCTCCACCTCGAAGCCCTTGCCTTCGATCATCATACGGACGAGGTTCTTGCCGATGTCGTGCATGTCGCCCTGAACGGTGCCGATGACGGCCTTGCCAAGCGGCTCCGCCCCGGCCTCGGACAAATACGGCTTGAGCACCTTGGTGCCGGCGCTCATCGCGCGTGCGGCCACGAGCATCTCGGGAACGAAGATCTCATTGGCGCTGAACTTGTCGCCGATGATGCTCATGGCGCTGATCAGGCCCTCGTTGAGAATCTCGTTGGGGTCGCAGCCCTGCTCGAGCGCTTGCTCGACGAGCGGCGCAACCTCCTTGCGCTTGCCACGCTGAACAGCCGAGGAGATTTCTTCGAAGATGGTCATGATGCTTTTCCTTTCAGTGAAGACTCCAGGGCTCTTCATCAGTTCGGCGATCCGACTTTGCGCACGAGCGCGTTTACGGTTACTGGCTTAGCGCGGGATTCCCACCCGCATTCTCCGAGGCGGACGCGCCGCCCTGCGCCCGCAGGCGCATACCGATGATGCCAAGTTGACAAGGTTGTTCGTGCACAGTGCACGAATGCCGGACAGCGCCTAAGCCGCAGTCGCGAGGCGGCGCCGTCTCGCTCGCTTAAGCGAAGTAGATCTTGCTGTAACGGTCGATCTCGTCGTGGATGGTGTCGTAGACACCGGGGAACGTCGAGATGTTCAGGCCCTGGGTCGCGCAGGGGATGAAGCTCAGAGGCCCGTTCTGCTCGCAGGTCTTCTCAACCTCGGAGCGGATGAGCTCGGGGGTCCAGTTGGGCACGTCGACGACGGTGCTGTCGAGGCCGCCCATGAACGAGATCTTGTCGCCGTACTTCTCGATGAGGGCGGGGATGTCGTTGACTCGCATGACGCCCTGCCAGATGTTGACGCCCATGTCGATCATGTAGGGCACGAGCGTGGCGGCGTAGGAGTCGGAGTGGTGCACGACCAGGTCGACGCCGTGGTCGTGGTAGTAGCCGTAGAGCTCCTTATAGGAGGGCAGGAAGAACTCCTCGAACATCTCGGGCGAGACGAACGTGGACACGTCGGTGCCCCAGTCGTCATGATGGAACAAGACATCGGGCTTGATGTACTTGCAAACGCCCTCGGCGATGGTGAGCTTCCACTCGGTGATGTACTTGATGAGGTCCTTCAGGTCCTCGGGACTCTCGTAGAAGGCCATGAGGATGTTGGTGATCTCGCCGAGGTAATGGCACAGCTCGAAGATGCCGGGAAGCTCCATCGCGGTCACGAAGTGCTCCTTGCGGTCGATCGCCTCGGCCTGGGCGATGAACGGCTCCCAGTCGATCTTGGCGTAATCGGCCTTCGGCGCCTTGACCGTCTCGCGCCACTCCTCGACGTCCGGCATCACGATGGTGCCGGGCTTGTGCACGGGGAAGGCGCCGGGCTGGCCCTCCTCCCACGAAACCGTGCAGCCCCAGTCGTTGATCTTGTTGATCTCGCCGCGCGTCGCCTGGTTGCGGTGCGCGAGGATGGGGTTGCGGATCATCTTGAACGCATCGTACTGGTTCGCGAAGCGCTCAGGTTTCCCCCTGTGGATAACCTCCAGGAGGTTCTCCCTCTCCGTCAGCATATCTGCTCCTCTCAGTCGAATCTGCCGACTCATTTGACAGCGCAAGCGCCCTGAGCCGATCCGCGCAAGCGCGGTATCATACAGCCAAAGCGCAATTGAGGCTTTTTCGAGTATAGACAGCCTCGTCCTCTTCGGCACGATGCGAAATGCCCATACTTGTCGACAAGTGTTTGTGCGACGCTTACAAGGGGGAAGAAAATGGAACTATCGCTATGGTTCATCACGAAGAAGCTCGGTCTGATCTGTCGAAGAGCTCCCGAGGTTCTCGGCAACGGATCCGCGCGCTTCTCCACGGCACGCTACGCCGATCGCAACAGATTCGTCTCGCCGAAGCCGGGTTGGCTTGTCGTGTGCGACGACGAAGACGGCGATCAGAACTTGATCGAGAACGCGCCCGGACTCGTGTGGATCAACGAAGCCGAACCGCCGGCGGGCAAGCCCGCTATCTGGATTCGAGAGCGTATAGACGCCCTCCACGTGCTGAATTACCTGCTCGACATGTTCGACCTGATGAACTCGTGGTCGACGCACGTTCAGCAGCTTCTGCTGCGGAAGGAGAGCATCGACAACGTCGTGCAGACCCTCTCCGAGGTGACCAACAACCCCTTCTACTACTGCGACGCGAGCTTCCGCACCATCACCATACGAGACGACCAGGCGCTCATCACCTCAAGCGACATCTACCGCTACCAAGTGCATCACGGCAGGCACCCCGTCGAGGCCATCGCCTCCATGATGAAGTCGGGCGACCTCGAGCGAATAAACAAGCGACGCGACGCATGGCTGTTCGAAGACAGCGCAACCTATCGCATTCCCTTCGTATCGAAGACGGTGTTCTGCCACGGAAGCGTCTTCGGCCACATCTTCGTCATCGAGACGAACTCGAGCCAAAGAGCCTGCGACATCGACGTGCTCGAGGAGCTCGGCAACCTCATAACGCTGTTCGTCGAACATCATTACCGAGCCTACCCCGCTTCGGGACGCCATCACGAGCAGACGCTCAAAGACCTGCTGAGCGGCAAGAAGCTCGACCGCGAGGAGGTCGACAGCCTGCTGACGCTCTTTACCTGGGAAGGCGACGATCCGCTGCAGGTCCTCGCATTCGAACTCGAGCAAACCCGAGAGGCGCGCGACACCGGCAACGTCCAAGTGCAGGTCATCGAAGGGGCTCTTCCCGCGAAAGCGCTTGTGTTCGGCAGCTGCGTCGTGAGCATCCTCAATCGATCCGAAGCCCGCGGCGTGCGCGACCTCGATCAACTTGAATCGCTTTGCAAGCAGTTCGGCTGGAACGCCGGCGTAAGCGACGTGTTCGAAAACATCGAGCGAATCGAACCGTACTGCGAGCAGGCCTTCGCCGCCCTGCAGATCGGCTCGAGGTCGAAGCCGGACGAAACGCTGCACCATTACCACACCTACCTTCTCCCCCACCTGCGCGCATCGCTGATGTCGCAGATGGAAGACCCCCTGCTGCAGCACTGCGACGTCATCACGCTCGAGCGCTACGATGAGAAGACGGGGTCGAGCCTCGCCAAGACGCTGTATTCGTACCTCCGCAACGAGCGCATCATGTCGAAGACGTCGGCCGAGCTGTTCATGCACCGAAACTCCGTGATGTACCGCATCGAGAAGATCAAACAGCTCATCGTGTCGGATCTCGACGACCCCGACAACCGATTGGCCCTGCTCATCTCCTTAGAGGTTGCGAAGGCGAAAAAAGAGGCGAGTGAGCGCAGATCCTGACAAACGAAGAGGCGCCCGCGGGGGATGCCGCGGGCGCCTCGTGACCTCACGCGCCTGACGAGAGAGAAAGCGCGTTCGCAAGGAGGTTGAAGCTACTTCTTGCTCTTCGCACCATAGGGCTTGAACAGCAGGAGCAAGACCAACGCCACGGCCGCGAAAACAGCGCTCGTGATGAAGTAGATCTCGGTGTTCACCGCCACGCCGCTTTCGGTCAAGCCGCCGAACATGGGCGCGAGCACCTGGTTCGTGAAGCGGAACGAGACGAGGGACGACAGTCCGATACCGCACATGACGAAACCGTAGTTAGCGCCGTTGTTCGCCAGGCCGAAGTTCTCGGCGGTCCAGGCGGGATAGATGGCGCCAGGAGCGCCGGAGAACGCCGCGAGGCAGAACACAAGGATCATGAACAGCACGCCAGGCGAGAACACCAGCGCGACGGACACCGCAAGAACGAGCACGGACAGCCCGAGCGCCGTCTTATGCCTGCTGTTGATGAGGTTGACGACGAAGGGCACGAAGAAGCGACCGACCGCGAGGCCGAGACCGCATGCCATGACGATGCCGTTGGCAAGATCGACATCGAGCCCACGCGCCATGCCGAGCTGTCGCAAGATGGGATTGATGGCGAAGAAGCCCGCCGTGACGAACCAGTACGTCAGGAAGATGATCCAGATCTGCGGCGTCTTGATGGCCTTGCTGAAACCGACCTGCTCTTGAGAGATGTTCGACTTGCTCTTCGCGGGCTCGTAACCTTCGGGCAGCCAGCCTTGCTCGGGGTTCTTGATCAGAACGGATGCCGCAAGGCAGATGACCGCGAACGCCACGCCGAGGATTTGGAAGGTGACGCGCACGCCCATGGAGTCCATCAACATCTGCGCGAGCGGGGTGAACACCACCGACGCCAGCCCGAAGCAGCAGACGATAACGCCCATGCAGACGTTGATCTTATCGGGGAACCATTTCTGAATGCACGGAATAACGGAATTGTACGTGCAACCGACCGCGAAACCGCCCAGAACGCCGAACGTGAGCCACGTGGGCACAGGACCCATGTCGATCGTGAACGACGTGAGGAAAACGCCCAAGCCGAAGCAAACGGACCCGATCACGATGATGATCTTAGGACCGAACTTGTCCTGCAGCTTTCCTCCGCACAACGCGCCGAACGAGAACAACGTGATCATGACCGAGGACGTGAACGCGAAGTCCGACACCTCGGACGGCGTCATGCCGGTCAACGCGGCGCTCACGCCTGCGTTGAAAACGCTCCACATGTAGATGATACCCGTGCAGATCATGATGAGAGACGCCGCTGCAAGGCGCATGTATCTCGATACTGCCATCAACCCCTCCTTGAACATGCCGGCTTCCCCTGCGCAGATCATCTGCGATAAGCCGACGGCCTTTACCTTGCTCAAGATTCTAGGAAGCGTCACGGCAAGCGTCATCGGGCAACGCGGCGGGCAAAACGAGAAGGGCTTTGTGCGCACGGCACAATGGAAAATCGACGAGAGGCGCATGGAAGAGCTACGGCGAAAGCCCCGAATCCTCGCGAACCGGCTTTGGCGGCAACATGCCCCGCAGAATAACGCCTAATGAAACGCCTCGCGGCGATCCGACTATCGTTCGGGGAGGGTGTTAAGGCGCAGGAAGCGAGAGCAGCGCGCTCCCTGCGCATCGAATAAACGCGAGTCTCGACGCGATGTCTGCCGCGCGCGCCTCGTGCGCGGCGCAAAACGAAGAGTCACGCTCTTTGGGCTGGAAAGGCGTTACTTGCTCTCGACCACGGGAATGGGCTCGTCGTATACCTCTTCGAGTTTGTCCTCGTAGACGTAATGTTTCGTCTCGCGCGCGATCATGCCCGACAAAAGCAAGATGGCGATGATGTTCGGAACGGCCATGAGCGCGTTGCCGATGTCCGAGATGGTCCAGACGATATCGCCGACGCCGATGGCGCCGAGAAACGCCACGGCAACGTAGACGACCTGATACGGAATGACCGCTTTGCTGCCGAACAGGTAGGTGACGCAGCGGTCGCCATAGTACGACCATCCGAGAATGGTCGAATAGGAGAACGACACCATGCCGAGCACGAGTATGGCGCTGCCGATGAAGGGGATCTTCGCGAACGCAGCCGACGCAAGCATCGCGCCGGTGTAGATGCCGGGGTTCTCGAGGATCTGAGCCTGAATATCAGGATGGTTGAGCATCGTCGAAACCAAGACGATGCCGGTGAGCAGGCAGATGACGACGGTGGACCAGAACGTGCCCGTCATGGCGATGAGCGCCTGCTCGGCGGGATTTTTCGTCTTGGCGGCCGCGGCCACGATAGGAGCGGTGCCCAAACCCGACTCGTTGGAGAACAGGCCACGCGCGCAACCGAACTGCAACGCCATGAGCAAGCCGGACCCCACGGCTCCGCCGAAAGCGGCCTTCGGCGTGAACGCGCATTCGACGATGAGCACGATGGCCTCGCCGAGCTTGTCGAAGTTCATGCCCATGATGACCACGCATCCGAGCGCGTAGGCGATCGCCATGATGGGCACAAGCCACTCGCACACGCGCGAGATGGAGCGCACGCCGCCGAACACGACAGCGGAAACGGCAATCACGATGACGATGGCGACGACCCAGTTGGGTATGGCGGGAATAGACGAGGTGATGATGCCGGACATGGCGGACGCCTGCACGGCCGAACCCGTTCCGATGGTGGCAACGACGGCGAAACCCGCGAACGCGACGGCGCCGAGCTTCGCCCACCAGGGAACGGTGCCGTCCTTGCGCTTGAACGCGCGCTCCCACACGTACATGACGCCGCCGAGCATCTGCCCGTTATGATCACGCACGCGATAGCGGATGGAGGCGTAGACTTCAACGTACTTCGTGGCGATGCCGAAGATGCCCGCGATCCACATCCAGAACACCGCGCCCGGACCGCCTGCGATGATGGCGGTCGCCACGCCGACGATGGAACCCGTTCCGATGGTTGCCGCGAGCGCCGTCGCAAGCGCGCCGAAGTTGGAGATGTCCCCTTTGCTGGAAGAGTCTCCCTTGAGCGACATGCGGATGGCCTGCGGGAGCTTGCGCTGGATGAACCCCGTGCGGATGGTGAGGAACACGTGCGTTCCCAGAAGGAACGCGATCATAACCGGGCCCCACACGAGCGAGTCTATGGTGTTAAGTATCTCAATCATAATGGTTCGCTATTGTAGCGAAGACGCGCACGCGGCATGTCGATACGTGCGATAATTCACGTTTTCGGAGCAAAAGCGGCACCGACAGGAAGGGACGGCGAATTATGGCATCCGACGCAGTCATTGAATTCAAAGACGCGTCGTTTAGCTACGACGGAATTCGAAACGCGTTCGAGCATATCGACCTCAACATCGAGCAGGGCTCGCTCGTATGCATCGTCGGAGCGAACGGATCGAGCAAATCGACGCTCGCCAAGCACGTGAACGCGCTCCTCATCCCGCACGAGGGCGCCGTCGTGACGTTCGGCCTCGACACGGCGGATCCGGAAAACGCCGTCCCCATCCGATCCCGGGCAGCGCTCGTGCTGCAAAACCCCGACGACCAGATCGTCGCGAGCATCATCGAGGACGAGGTGGCGTTCGGACCAGAAAACCTCGGCGTGCCCTCCGAGGAGATAAACGAGAGAATCGAAGCTGCGCTCGACGCCGTGGGGCTCGACTCGACGCGTACCCGCGAAACCAACGCGCTCTCGGGCGGGCAAAAGCAACGACTCGCCATCGCGAGCGCGCTGGCGATGAATCCGCGCGCGGTCGTTCTCGACGAAGCATCGGCCATGCTCGACCCCCGCGGACGCGCAGACCTCTCCCGCGTGGTGAGGCGAATGCGCGCGGAAGGCATCACCGTCATCGCCATCACCCATTTCATGGAGGAGGCGGCCGAAGCGGACCGCGTGATCGTCATGCACGACGGCGCCATCGCGCTCGACGGAACCCCGCGCAAGGTGCTCGGCCGCGCAGACATCCTGACACCGCTCGGCCTCGAGCCCCCCGAGGCGACGCGCATCGCGTGCGCCCTGGAAAAGCGAGGACTTCGCATGCCGACATGCTTGACCCTCGACGAGCTGGAGGAAGCCGTGGGACGCGCGGCGCGACGGCGGGGCATCAAAAGCGAGCCGCGAACAGACGATGCGCAAGCGGGCTTTGAAAAGCAGCGGGAAGCCATGCCCTCCTCACCCGATGATCGCAGCACGCGCGAAGATGACACGACCCCTCCCCTCCCGATACGCGACGACGCCGGCGACGCGGTCATCACGTTCGAGCATGTGGGATTCTCCTACGATGCAGACGCGCAAAAAGCCAGGGAGAAGGAACGTCGGCGGGCAAGACGCGCGTGCACGAATCGAACCAAGGCGGACGAGGATCGGCGCAGCGCTCACCCCGCGCTGACCGACGTGAGCTTCTCGGTGAAACGCGGCGAGCTTCTGGGGGTCGCAGGGCACACGGGAAGCGGGAAGAGCACGTTGATACGCCATATGAACGGACTCGCGCACCCCTCCTGCGGTACCGTGCGCGCCTTCGGCGAGGATCTTTCGGACAAGCGCGCCGCGTCACGCGCCCGAAACCGCGTCGGAGTGGTGTTCCAATACCCCGAGCAACAGCTTTTCGCCGCAACCGTGCGAGAGGATGTGGCGTTCGGGCCTGCCAACCTCGGCCTTGACGCGCGCGAGGTCGACGAGCGGGTCGAGCGCGCCCTCGCGCGCGTCGGCTTGGATCCGGCGGAGATGGAAGACCGCAGCCCCTTCGAGCTTTCCGGCGGGCAGAAACGCCGCGTCGCGTTCGCCGGCGTGCTGGCGGTCGAACCCGAGGTCCTCGTGCTCGACGAACCCTGCGCCGGGCTCGATCCCGCGACGCGCAGGGAGTTCCTCGGCCTCGTGAGACAACTTCATGACGACGGCCTCACCATCGTCATGGTCTCCCATGCCATGGACGACCTCGCCGAACTGGCCGATCGCGTGCTCGTGCTCAACGGAGGACGACTCGTCGGACTTGATACGCCGCGCGCCATCTTCGAGCGCGCCGACGCGCTCGCGTCCATCGGGCTCGCGGCGCCGAGCGCGTGCCTGCTCGCCGAGCGCCTTTCGAAACGCGGCCTGCCCATTCCCGCCGACCTCTACGACGAACGCACGATAACCGAAGCAATCGCGCGAGCTCTTCGATAACCCGGCCTCAGCGCGTGCTGAACCGAAGATCGGCGGGATCGACCACGGACAACCAGGAAAGGTACGTATCGGGAGAATGCGCGACCACCGTGCTGAGAAGATCGAGCTGAACCGTCGCCGACGCGACGTCGACGGCATGCAGTAATGCGCCCAAGCTCCCCGCGCAGGAGACAAGTCCGTCAAGCGAGCGTTCGAGCGCATCGAGGGTCCGAGAGGACGAGGGCTGCTCCCCTTCGATATTGCAGCCGGTGAGCAGCGCCCGGTTCTTCTGCATGAGGCCGAACGAAGCCGACGAATCGTCCTGGGAGGAATCGGGCAGCTCGACCGTCGCCCCGAACAATCCCATTCCCTGCGAGCTGAGGGGAACGCGCGCCACGGCATCGGCGGGGTTGACCACGTTGAAAACGCTATCGTAACGGGAAGCCGTGCGCTCGCCGCATGCGGACGCATTCGGCGAGGCGAATGTGTACGCCCGAACGTCCTCGGTCGACCAGCTCGCTTCACCCGCGTACGCACGGTCGACGAGCCTCGCTGCGACCAGGTTCGCCACCGCCCCTCCCCTGCTGTGCCCGGTCAAGAGAAGTTTCACCTGCTCACCGTCGAGATGATGCCGGGACAGATAAGCATCGAGCGAAGCCTCGACCTCCGCGCTCGCACGCGAAAACCCCTCGTGAGATACCTGCGCGCCGACGTTGAAATTGCTGATCCACTCGCTACCGTAGGTGCCTCTCACTCCGACGAGCACAAGCTCCCCGGCATAGCCGCCGCGCCCGTCGCGAAGCGGACGATGGGCGA
Organism: uncultured bacterium; assembly: GCA_937890835.1. Classification (GTDB taxonomy): domain Bacteria; phylum Actinomycetota; class Coriobacteriia; order Coriobacteriales; family Eggerthellaceae; genus CALADF01. Next base: position 79,870 of record CALADF010000031.1, on the reverse strand, counting down.
AAACGTAGGCGACCACGTCCGTCTCGCCCTCCACGATGTTGAGCAGCTCGTCGGCGACCAGGCTGCGCCCTTCGTATGAGGACGCATCGATGTCTTCAAACCCGAGGTTTTCCAACGAGACGACGGCGTCGCCCCGGTCGAACATGCGGGCGCGGGATTGGGAGTTGCAAGCGGCAGACAACGCCGCGCACGTTCGGGCGAGATCGTTGTTGTAAGAGGCGTGATCCCCGATAAACCAAGCATCTTCGAATCCGACGCGGGCGGAGACCGAAGAGTCCGCGGAACCGAGGCTTGAGATCTCGCTTCGATAGGACACCTCATAGGTCGTCGAAGCACCGCGGCCGTCCGCGGCGAGGGCAACGCGAGAATCGACTGCGGGCGTCACGACACGAGACACCACCGCGTCGAGCACGGAGGAGAAGCCGACCCCCAGAGAAAGCACGCAGGCGATGGCAATCGTCGAAAGACGCGCCATCGCCTGCAACTTCGCGCGCATAAGCCCTCCTCGCTCAACCGAAACCACGTGGCAGAGTGTACAGGGCGCACCTTACGCCAAGCTTACGCGCACGTGACTTTTCGCCGCGCATCACAAGAAGCACGCACGCCCACCGCAAACCTAGGCGAACTCGTAAAGATCACGCGTGGCGTTTTGGAAATCCTCGTAGACCTCGCGGGCGACCGCCTCGTCGTAGACCAGCTCGAAGGCGCTCGGTTGCCCGTCCTCATCGAGATCGGTCACCTCGAGCAACACGACCTCCCCCGACGAACACGCGGGGTTCTTCTCATCGACGGAGAAGAAAAACCCGTAGCTGCGATCGTTGTGCAAGATGAGGCCGAGGAACTCCAGCTCGACCTCGTCCCCCCGCTCATCCTGAAGCGTGATGGTGACGCCCTCCTCAGTCGGCGGGCAGAAGTTAGGCGCGCTTCCCTCTCGAACCATGAGATTCCTCCTCGTTCATCAAAACCGAATGCGCGGCCGCAACGGCGCACGCGACGATTCAGTATAACAGCGTGCAACAAGAACGGGGGTCGGATAACAACCCGACCCCCGCATCATCAATCAAAGACCAGCTCAGCGTCGCATCGCGCATTATCAACATGAGCGCGCTTGCGGCAGGCGGCGCCTAGCGCTTCTTCCCGCCGCCCTTCGAGCCTTTCGATCCTTTGCGCGAAGATGCCCGGGAGGCGCCCGTCGGCGCGTTCTTCGACGATCCGTTCGCCGCGACATCAGATACCGCAGCCTTCTTCTCGGCCTCGAGGCGGGCAAGCGGAACCTGAGCGATGGCCGCAGACGCGGAACGATCAAATGCGAAGCGCCCGATCTCGTCGCCGTACTTCTTCTGCAGCTTCGCGAACTTCGGCTCGCGGGTCTTCCACAGGCAATACAGCGGGGTTGCCACCGCGATGGACGAATACGAGCCCGCGATAAGGCCGATGGACATGGCGAACGCGAAGTCCTTCAGGGTCTCCCCGCCGAACAGCAGCATCGCGAACACGGGGATGAACGAGGTGAGCGTGGTGTTGATCGTGCGGATGAACACCTGGTTGATCGAGTGGTTCGCCATGGTCATGAAGGTGCAGCGGATGCTTTCCGCCTTCATGTTGTCGTTGATGCGATGGAACACGACCACCGTGTCGTAGAGCGAATAGCCGAGGATGGTCAGAAGCGCGGCGATGGTGTTCGGGTTCACCTCGCGTCCGACGAGCGCGTAGATGCCCATGACCAAGATGAGGTCGTGCAGAAGGGCGACGACCGCCGTGACGCCCATCTTGTAGTCGCGGAAGCGGATGCCGATGTAGGCGATGATGAGCACAATGGACACGAGAAACGCGATGAGCGATGATTTGATGACGCTCGTCCCCCAGTCCGGCCCGATGGTGGTCACCTCGAAACCGTCGGTCGAAAGCCCCAGATCGCCCGCAACCTGGCTCGCGCTCGCCGCCGCGTCCTCAGCGCTCGTGGTGGTGGTGCGCACGAGGAAGCCCTCCTCGCCATCGGCGGTGGTGGTCTGGATGACCGCGTCGGGCTCACCCGCGTCCTCGAACGCGGAACGCATCTGCTCGATGCTCACGTCCCCGGTGTCGTGGAACGCGATGGAGGTGCCGCCGACGAACTCGATGCCGAAGTTGAGCCCGCGAACGCCCACTACGGCGAAACACGCCACCATGAGCACCGCCGCGATGGTGAGAAACACCTTGCGGTAACCGAGGAAGTTGATGTCGTGCTTGATGAAGCGGCCCTTGATCTTCTTGAGGGCCTCGACCGTGTAGGACTTATCCTCCGGCGACACGCCCTCGGTCGCCTCCGCCTCGTTCATCTGAGCGGCAGCCTCGAACTGCGAGACCGCAGCGCCCTCGGCGGACGCCACGCGCTCGTACTCAGCTGCGGCGTTAAGCGAGTCGTCGACGTCCCAGAACTTGGGGTTTTTCGCAATCACGCGCGGCGCGAGCAAGCGAATCAGCGGAGCCTTGAACAGAAGCATCATGGCGATGTCGCAGAAGATGCCGAGCGCCAGCGTGAGACCGAAGCCTTTCACCGAAGCGCTCGCCAGGAAGAACAGCGACAGAGCCGAGACCAACGTCACCAGGTCGGCGTCGATCGAGGTTAGGATGGCGTGGCGAACGCCCGATTTCGAAGCGTTCTTGACGCTTTTGCCCATGCGGATCTCCTCGCGGAACCGCTCGAGCGTGAGGATGGAGGAGTCGGCTGCCATGCCGATGGTCAGCACGATGCCCGCGATGCCGGCGAGAGAAAGCGTGAACAGGCCGAACGCGGAAAGCGCTGCAAGGATGCCCAGGTACAAGATGGCGAAAACCGCCATGGCCGCCGCCGTGATGATGCCGAGCCCCTTGTAGAAGACGAGCAGGTAGAGCATGACCACCGCAAGGCCGATGAGCGCCACGATGACGCCCGAGAGCAAGGCGTCCTGACCGAGCGTCGGTCCGACGACCTGGCTTTGCGCGTACTCGAAGCTCACGGGAAGCGATCCCGACTCGAGGACGGTCTGCATGGACTTCGCCTCGTCCATGGTATAGCCGCCCGTGATGGACACCTGCCCGTCGGGAATCGAGGACTGGACAGCCGGGGCCGACTGAACCTCGTCGTCCAAGATGATGACGATTTGGCCGTGCGTCGCGACCAACTCCGAGGTCGCCTGCGCGAACGCGGCGGCGCCCTCCGAGTTAAGCGTCACGTTGACGGCGTAGTCGGTCGACGTGTCGCTCGCGCGGCCGACCGTGACGTTGGTGATCTGCTCGCCGGTCACCAACGGAATATAGGTGCCGGGCTCCACGGTGAGATGCTGGGTCTCGCCCGACGGGAAGGAGTTGCCGAACGAATCGGTAATCGTGCCCTCGCTGGCGTACTGCCCGCTTTCGATGGCGGACACGACGCTCTCGTCGGTGAACGAGTCGAGGCGCGCGAAGGTGAGCGAACCCGTTTTGCCGATGGTCGAAAGCGCGGTCTCGGTGTCGGACAAGCCGGGGATTTGCACGAGGATCTGATCGTCGCCTTGAATCTGAACCGTCGCCTCGGAGGCGCCGAGGGCGTTCACGCGGCTTTCGATGATCGCACGGCTTTTCTCCAGATCCTCCGAAGATACCGCACCGCCGTCGTCGCTTTTCGCCGTGAGAACCACCGATAGGCCGCCTTGGATATCGAGGCCCTGGTTGATCTTCTCGTTCGGAGGCGTGAACAGCGCCGCTGAGACGACGACGAGGATGGTGGTGGCGATCAAAAGCCAGACGTTGCGGCGATCCTTGCCGCGCGACGGCTTCTTCTTTACGTTACGCTCGAGACCCATTGATGAAATGCTCCTTCTGATGTTCAGCGCGAGACGATCCGCCCGAACAATTGGCCCGAGACACCCCGTGTCGCGCAAAGACAAATGCCCGTTCGGGCATTAACTCAGCTATTTTGCCACAAAGACACCGACTCGACCACTTAACATGTTGATTATTCTTAATTCGGAATTAATTAACGACAGGAAAAGGGAGCGCCCCCTGCGCGGGAGGCTGAACTGCACCCCATTTCTTGGACGTGTTAAATAAGGAGCCCTACGCCACACGAAGGGACTGATTCCGGAATTCTTCCGGGGTCAGTCCCTTGAGTTTAACCTGTCTCCTCTTCGTGTTCCAGTGGATGATGTACTTCTCCAGCTCGGCTTTGAACGTCTCGAAGTCCGGGAACTCCTGGCCCGTGAAGAACTCGTCCTTGATGTGGCCGAACACCTGTTCCGTCGCCCCGTTGTCTATGCAGTTTCCCTTGCGCGACATGCTCTGGATCACCCCGGCTTCCCTGAGCGCATTGCAGTAGAACTCGTGCTGGTGTTGCCGGCCCATGTCCGATTGCATGACGGGGCTGGATCCCGCCGGCACCTTGGGCAGCAGCATCGCGAGCATCTCCTTCTGCTGCATCATGTCGGGATGCTCCGATATCGACCAGGCGACGATCTCCTTGCCGCCGAAGTCGTAGGCCGGCGCGAGGTGGGCCTTGCCCCAGCCCTGCTTGAACTCGGTGACGTCGGTCCCCGGCTTCTGCCACGGCCCGTCGGCGGAGAAGTCGCGGCCGAGCAGGTTCTCGAACGTCTCGCCGACGACGCCCTTGTAGGAGTTGTACTTGTGGTAGCCGGTCTCGCGCCTTATGCCGCAGCTGATGCCCATCTCGCGCATGATCTTGAGCGCGGTCTTGTCGGCTATGCAGACGCCCTTCTCGGCGCGCAGGCACATCGCGATCTGCCTGCGGCCGCAGCCGTTGGCCGTGCGCGAGAAGATCTCGGCGACGTCCTCCCACAGCTCCGGCCTGGTCGGCGCCTTCGGCCCCTTGGCCTTGTTGTAGTGATAGGTCGATGCGGGCACGCCTGACGCGGCCAGGAGATCCGCCAGCTTGTGCCCTTCCCCTGAAAGCTCCCTGATCGCCTGGCATTTCTCCCACGTGCTCGCTTTGCCGCTTCCAGGGCCCTCAATTTTTTTAAGTAGGCGACCTCAGCCTTGAGCCTGCGATTCCCCTCGTCGAGCTCCTGTTCTCGCGTCTTGGGCTTGGCCGTGCCTTGCGACCCGGGCGGCCTGCCCTTCGGCGCGGGCTTCAGCGCATCGGGACCACCCCGGCGGCAGTTGCGCGCCCACGTGTCGATGGAGGTCTTGCTGGCGATCTTGTACTTGCGCATGACCTCCTGCCTGGTCATACCTCCCTCGACGTGGTCGAGCACGGCAGCAAGCTTCGTCTCGTAATCGTAGGTCCTCTTGACGTCGCCCATGTTGATGAACGCCTCCGATCCGACGGCCCTGTAGCTCCGAATCCAATTCTTAGCCGTCGTCTCGGGAATTGCAAGCTCCCTCGAAAGCGTGACCCATCCTGCATGCTGCTCCATAAGCTCCGATGCGACCGTCCTCATGTCTTTTCCGTGGCTGAACGAGTAGCTGTCTCCCATAAGAAACCGCACCTCCAAATCTGAACTTTCTTTTCTTTGTCCAAGATTTGGGGTGCAGTTCAGGCGCAAGGGGCGCGGGAGGCGTGCGGGGCGAAGCGACCGTAAGCGGGAGCGGCGCGGCTGATCGGCAGCGCGGGATGGCAACCTGACAGCGCGGTAGGACGGCGGCGCGAATTAGCGCGACGAACCGAGCGGGCACGACCCGATGTCACGCCTTGTCCCCAGACCCCGCGAAGCGGTTCCTCAGTAATCCTTCGCCGCAGGGCTTTCCATCCATTCCGCCAGAAACTCGTCGTAGACGCCGTCGAGCACGGCGGCCCGGGCGCGGCGCATCAAATCGAGCAGGAAATGCAAGTTGTGGGTGGACAGCAGGATGCCGCCGAGCATCTCGTCCTGCTTGACCAGGTGGCGAATATAGGAGCGCGTGAAGTCGCGGCAGGTCGGACACGTGCATTTCTCGTCGAGCGGGCCGAAATCGTGCACGTACTTCGCGTTGCGCATGTTCATGCGGCCCTGCGAGGAGAACGCCGTGCCCATGCGAGCCGTGCGCGTGGGCAGCACGCAATCGAACATGTCGACGCCTTCGGCCACCGCGCGCACGAGGGTCGTGGGGTTGCCGACGCCCATGAGGTAGCGGGGCCTGTCCTCGGGCAGTGCGCGGGCGACCTGGCCGAGCGTCTCGAACATGACCTCGTGGCTCTCCCCCACCGAGTAACCTCCGATGCCGAAGCCGCCGAAGCGCCTGCCGCCCGCAGCGAGGCTCTCCTGCTCTATCTCCTTCAGGCGGCGCACGGATTCCAGGCGCAAATCGAGGAACATGCCGCCCTGCACGATGCCGAACAGCGTCTGATCCTCGCGCGTGTGCGCCGCCAGGCAGCGGCGCGCCCATGCGCTCGAATAGTCGACGGCCTTCTGAACGAACTCGCGCGTCGCCGGATACGGCGCGCACTGATCGAGCTGCATGGCGATGTCGGCGCCGATCTTCTGCTGGATGGCCATGTTCTCCTCGGGCGTCCAGTGGATCTTCGCGCCGTCGTAAATGCTCTTGAACGTGACGCCATCGTCGGAGAGCTTCACCGTGTCAGCCAGCGAGAACACCTGGAAACCGCCCGAGTCGGTGAGCATGGGGCCGTCATAGTTCATAAACTTGTGAACGCCGCCTGCTTCCTCAACCAAGTCGGCACCCGGGCGCATGGCGAGATGGTACGTGTTGGACAGCACCACCTGCGACTGAAGCTCGCGCAGCTGCGACGGCAACACCCCCTTCACGGTTGCATGCGTGCCTACGGGCATGAACATCGGCGTCTGGAACGTCCCGTGCGCCGTCTCATACGTCAGCGCTCGCGCATGCCCCGACTGCGCATCGCAAGTGCAATCGAACAATGCCATCTACTTCGCCTCCCCCTCGTCATGCGCAGCATCGCGCGCCCTCTTCATCACTTCGTCGTTGGTCGCCCAAGCAGCCTCCAGATCGGCCTTCTGTTGATCGGCGGAAACCGTCAGATCCCGCTTAAGCACGCGCGCTACGGCATCGGCGTCCACCCGACCGGCTTCGATATCGCATGCCGGGCTCGAACACGGCTCGAGCGCCTCCGCCCAGGCGCAGAACTCCTCCATAGTCGAATGCTTCACCCGGTCGAGGTCGTAAGACACTGGGTCGAGCAGATGATCGGTGATCAGGTACGCATCGCAGCCGACGCCCGTGAAGCAGAGATCTTCCACCGTGTTGTTGCCGACCATCAGCACGTCCTCGCCGCGCACGCCGCACGCCGCCACGACCTCGGCGCAATACGCCTGCTTCGGTTTCACCGAGGTCGAGTTCTCGAACGTGGTGAGTCGCGAGAACAAACTCGGATCGACGCCCGCCCACACAAGACGCCACTCCACGGCACGACGTGGGAACATCGGCATGGTGGCGAGAACCACCGGATAGCCCTTCTCCACCAACGTCTCCACCGCGCGCGACGCAAACGGGTTCGGGGTCACCGTCTTGCCGATATCGCCGAACTCGGTTTCGTAGAATTCATCGAGGACCGCGCGCCAAGCCGCCTCATCCCCTTCGACATGGCGGAAGAACGTCTCCCAATACACCTCGGCGTTGGTGCGCGCCCCGTCGTTTTCCGCCATCGCGGCCGTGCCGGCTTTCAAGCCCGCTGAAAACGAAGCGGGATCGAGCCCTTTGCGCGCCACGAAAGAGCCGAGCGCTTTGAAGTACGCGTTCATGAACTCGTCGAGCTCCATGGGCAAAAGCGTCCCATCCAAATCGAAAAACACCGCGCGATACGCGGCGGTGGTAGTCGTCATGACAATTCTCCTTGCTCGCAAAACAAAGATGCGCACAGACCGCGAACCTCGATGCGCCTCCTTCCGCGAGCGGGCCGACGAAAAGCGCCCGCTCTGCGTCGTCACGGCGCAGGCGCCTTGCAAGCTTCGGCGAGATTCAGCATGCGTCGGGAGGCAACTGATTCGCAGTTCCCATGCACATCGTCACGTTCTAACCGTGAAATGGTAGTATATCGCGCATGAAACATGCAAACCAAAACCAGGTGAAGCTGCTGCTTCACGCGTGCTGCGGCCCGTGCTCCATGGAGCCGGTGAGGCTTCTCCGCGAGCGGGGCATCGAGCCGAGCATCTTCTACGCGAACTCCAACATTCATCCTGACGGGGAATACGAGCATCGGCTCGATACCATTAAGGAATGGTCCGTTCGCGAGGACCTCGCGCTTGCCGAGGGAACCTACGATCCGAAGCGTTGGGAGGATGTGGTCGGCCGCATCGGCGACGCCGCACGGGAGCGCTTCGGCGTCATCGCCGGAGACGTGCTCGATGACGGCGCGCTTAACGCCGGGGCGTTCGGTCATGGACGCGAAGCCGAAAACGCGCGGCGTGCGCGCTGCCGCGCGTGCTACCGCATCCGGTTCGAGGAAGCCGCACGCCACGCGTCCGAACACGGGTTCGATGCGCTCGGCACCACGCTCTCGGTGAGTCCCTACCAATACACCGACATCATAGAAGAAGAGCTTGTCCGCGCGTGCAAGAAAGCGGGCGTTGCGGCCCTGTTCGAGGACTACCGCCCCTACTACGACAACGCGACCAAACGATCGCGGGAAGAGGGCCTCTACCGCCAGAACTACTGCGGGTGTCGATTCTCCGACGAGGAGGCGGCGGCGGAGCGCGCGGAGCGGAAGCTGGAGCGCGTCGAGAAGAAAGCGCGTGAGGCCGCCGAGCACGCCGAGGAGCGTGCCGCCGAGGAGCGCGCGCGGCGCGAGAGGAAGGCCGAGCGCACCGCCTACGACGCGAAGCAAGCGCGAAAGCGCGCGATCCTCAAGCAACTGCGGGAGGCGAATCGAGGCGAGGCCCCGGCGGCGCCTACGGACAGCGCCCCGTCAACGCCCGCCGCACCTGCGAACGACAGCCCCTCAGCGCCTGCAACCCCCGCGCACGGCGCCCCGGCGACACCCGCCGCTTCCCCAAACGACGACGCGAAAAAGGAACCCACATGCTAACTTCCGACTTCGACTACAACCTTCCCGAAGAACTGATCGCGCAGGCGCCGGCTCCGGTGCGCGACGAGTGCCGCATGCTCGCGCTCGACCGCTCGACGGGCGCCATCGAAGACCGCATCTTCCGCAATATCATCGACTACCTGCGCCCCGGCGACCTGCTGATCGCCAACGAGACCCGCGTCATGCCGGCGCGCCTTCTGGGCGCCAAGCGCGGCACGGGCGGTGCGGCAGAGGTGTTTCTGCTGAGGGAATGCGGCGGACCCGAGCCGCGCACGAACAAGCTGGCCTGGTGGGAGGTGCTCGTACGACCGGGCAAACGCCTGAAGCCCGGGTCGGGGGCTATCGTCGATTTCACCGACGCGCGAGGCGAGGTGGCGCTGTCCGCCGAGATCGTCGACTGGGCGCCGGGCGCGCAGCGCGGCGAGCGCGTGGCGAAACTCACGACCGAGCTGCCCTCGCTCGACGAGGCGCTGCACGCGGTCGGTCACACGCCGCTGCCTCCCTACATCAAAGGCTACGCGGGCGACGAGGAGATGTACCAGACCGTTTTCTCGAAAAGGGAGAGCTCTGCCGCGGCGCCGACCGCGGGATTGCACTTCACTCCCGAGCTCATCGAGCGCTTGCGCGAGAAGGGCATCGGCTGGGAGACCGTCGAGCTTGAAGTGGGGCTCGACACGTTCCGCATCGTCGACGAGGAGAACCCCGCCGACCACGTCATCCACACCGAGTTCTACACGGTCAGCCCGCACGTCGTGGAGGCGGTTGAACGCACGCACGCGGCGGGCGGGCGCGTCGTCGCCGTCGGCACCACCTCGGTGCGCTCGCTCGAAAGCGCCTGGGACGCCGAAGCGGGCAAGCTACGCGCACGCAACCGCGAGGCGACATCGCTCTACATTCTGCCGGGCTACGAGTTCCACGTGGTTGACGCCCTCGTCACGAACTTCCACGTGCCGAAGTCCACGCTCATGATGCTAGTGTCGGCGTTCGCGAGCCGCGACATGATCATGGATGCGTACCAACACGCAATAGACGAGCGCTACCGCCTGCTCTCCTTCGGCGACGCGATGTTCATCTATTAAAACGTCTTGCCCGAGCGTCAAAACGACAGAAGAATCGGCATGACGAAACGTCCTGCCTTCAAGGCGGCCTATGCTCGAAGCCGGCGAACTACGAAAGACGGGAAATGAAAGCTAAACGCATCGCTCTCGCTTCAATCGCAGCGACGCTGCTTTTCATCGTCGGCCCTATTTCCATGGAACCTTACGAGAAAGCCACCATGGAAATAGGGCCGGGGCCGAACGTGCGCATGGAAAGAGGGGTCGTGACGGCCCTAGAGGAAACGAGCGAGTCCGCATGGCGCATGGAGCTCACCGTAGAGGAAGCAGACGACGGCGAGCAGGTTCGTGTTTTCCTCGTTTCCGAAGACTCCCTCGCCGCCCCTCTCGATTTCGCCGTCGGGGACGTGATTGATGTTTCGTACTTCATCGATTACGACGTGAAGGACGAAGGAAGGCTCCACCTCACCACAGCACATATAGCCGACGTCTGACCGGCACGTGCGGGATTGACTTCCGATCGATGGGCACACAACACGAAAAAGGCCCCGCGAACGCGGGGCCTTCGTTTCAGTTATCGAGATCTCGAGGTCAGCTTAGAGCTTGACGACGTTACTCGCCTGAAGCTTGCCGTTCTGGCCCGTGGTGACGTCGAAGGATACCGCAGCACCCTCATCCAGAGTCTTGAAACCGTCCATCTGAATCTCAGAGAAGTGAACGAACAGGTCCTCGCCGTCGCTCTGAGAGATGAAGCCGTAACCCTTCTCCGGGTTAAACCACTTAACAGTACCTTCTGCCATTTCGCTATCCTCTTTCCTCTCCCCGTCTCCGGGAAGGTAAACCAAATGCTGCATGGCGGCAGCACATGCCCAATTTTTACGGGCACTTCTCCACTATACGCTATATATTCGCTTTTCAAGGTGGAAATAACGCACGACCGAAGATTATTTGACCGCACTCGAATCAAGGTGCGCGAAACCCCTTGCGCGACCGCGCCCGAACGCGGCTTACCGCGCACAGCGCGGCTGCAGCGTCAGCAAACAAGCAAGTTCATGGGATCGGCAGAGCCCCTTCCCGCCGAGCACGAAGGCCGCAACGGCGACGCGCATCGATGCCGCGCAATCAAACACGCTCCCCTCACCCGAGAAAACGCTCCATGGACGCGGGGTCGGCATCGGAGGCGCTCACATCGTGCCCGTACGCTCGCGCGACGGCAAGCCCCTGCTCCATGCGGAGCGCAGCCGTCTCGTTATCGCCCGCATCCGCGTGATAGCGGGACGAGAGCAGCAGCGAACGCGCGATGTACTCAGTCACCTTCGGGTCGACGCCCGAGACCTGCATGATGGTCGCGATGGAGTCGGGTGTGAGCGCGAGAAGCGTGGCGGGATCGATGTCGGTCGCGGAGCCGATGGCGTTGTCGAGCGAATCGGCGGCCCCCGCCGGGTCATGCCCGTCCGCAGCGCGCTCCAGGGACAATCGAATGCCCTGCATGAAGTCCATGATCAGCCTCATCAGGTAATCGCGTTCGAACACGTTCCACTCCCCCTCTTCATCAAGTCGGCAGCAGCATCAGTTCGGCTCGCCCGGCGCCGTAAGGCCCAAATGCTCCCATGCGCGCATGGTGGCCTGGCGGCCCTTCGGCGTGCGCATCATGAGGCCCTGCTGCATGAGATACGGCTCGTACACGTCCTCGACCGTATCGGGATCCTCGGCAAGCGCGGACGCAAGCGTGGTCAGTCCCACAGGCCGCCCCGAGAACTGAACGCACAGAAGCTCGAGGATGCGGTTGTCGATCGCGTCGAGCCCGAGCTCGTCAACCTCGAAGAAGCTCAACGCCGCCGATGCCACGTCCTCGGTAATGTCGCCGTCCCGACAAACCTGGGCCCAATCGCGCACGCGTTTCAGCATGCGGTTGGCCAAACGCGGCGTTCCCCTGCTGCGGCGGGCTATCTCGAGCGCACCGCCCTCGTCGATGGAGACGTCGAGGATGCGCGCCGAACGCTTCACGATGGAAGCAAGTTCTTCGGGAGTGTAGTACTGCAGACGATACGCGATACCGAACCTATCACGCAGAGGACCGGTCAGAAGGCCGGTGCGCGTGGTGGCCCCGATGAGCGTGAACCGCGGAATGTCGAGCCGGATGGAGCGTGCGGCAGGGCCTTTGCCCACGACGATGTCGAGAGCGAAGTCCTCGAGGGCGGGATAAAGCACCTCCTCCACCATGCGATTCAGCCGATGGATCTCGTCGATGAACAAGACGTCGCCCTCTTCGAGGTTCGTGAGGATGGCGGCAAGATCCCCCGTGCGCTCGATGGCGGGCCCCGACGTCGTTCTGATGTTGGACCCGAGCTCGTTGGCAACCACCGCCGCCAACGTGGTCTTGCCCAAACCGGGAGGGCCTGAGAACAGAATGTGATCCACCACGTCGTTGCGCGCCTGCGCCGCCTCGATGAGAATGCCGAGGGATTCCTTCACCTTGGTCTGACCGAGGTAATCCGCAAGGCGTTTCGGGCGCAGCGATCGATCGAGCGCGAGATCATCCTCCACGAGATCGGGCGTGACGACCCTCTCGCGCGAAAGAGCATCGTCGCCCTCGCCGGAACGTGCCTCGAACACCATGCCTTCTATTTCCACATTATTGAACATATTCGCCTATCGACTCCCCAAGCGTTTGAGAGCATATTGTAGCAGCGCGGTCTCCCCTGCGCCCTCAGGCGATCCCTTCAACGCAAGCTCGGCCTCCGCCGATGTGAACCCCATGGACAGCAACGCCTCGGTCGCACCCTTCACCGCCGCGTCGGCGGCGGGAGCATCGGGGGAGGAAGCGAACAGGGAGTCTCCCGACAAGTCGAACGACCCCTTCAACTCGAGCACGATGCGCGAGGCGGTCTTTTTTCCGACACCCGGAATCTTCGAGATGAGCGCGGTGTCCTGAGCCGCCACCGCATCGACGAGAGCGCGGGGCGAAAACGTTGAAAGCGCGGCGAGCGCGACCTTCGGGCCCACCCCGCTCACCGTGATGAGTCGCTCGAACAGCTCCTTCTCCTCTTCGGATAGAAAGCCGTACAACGCCACGCCGCTATCGCTCACCTGCAGATACGTGAGAACGCGAACCGAAGAGCCCGCCTCAGGAAGTTTGGACAGCGCGCTTGCCGACATTTGAACGGCATAGCCAACGCCCGAAACATCGATGTAGGCCGCCTGCAAGCTTCTACCGGCAAGACGTCCGTCGAGAAAAGCAATCATCGCGCCACCTTCTTGTCTATCGGGACCCGCATGCACCACGCGCGGCTTCGCGCATCTGGGCAGCGGCGACCATCTCATCGAAGCGCTTCTCGGCTTGAGACAGGCCGTCGTGCGTCGTGTAGCAGATGGCCGCAGCGAGCGCATCGGCCGCGTGATCGGGCTGCGGCGTTCGCTCGAGGTTCAGCAGACGCTTGACCATGTACTGAACCTGCTCCTTTTCAGCACCGCCCTCGCCAACCACGGCGAGCTTGATCTGGCGAGGGGCGAATTCCCCCACTTCAAGCCCGCCCTCCGCGCAGGCGACGAGCGCCGCCCCGCGCGCCTGGCCCGTCGCGAACGCCGCCGTGATGTTCTGCCCGAACCAAACCGTCTCTATGCCGACGCAGGTCGGGCGAAACCGCCCGACCACCGCGCCGATCTGGTCGTGGATCTTCAGCAAACGCTGCGCAAGCGGCATCGACGCCGGCGTTGAAACGCACCCGTAGGCAACGCAGGAAAGCCGAGGACCGCGCTGCTCTATGACGCCCCAGCCGGTGTTAGCCAAACCGGGGTCGATCCCCAAAACAACGCGCTCGACGCCGGACATGCCGCTCCTAACCTCATATCGAAAAGCATGGGCGCAATTATAGAACAGGTGTTTGCTTTTTTCAAGACACGCCGAGCGATAACGACAGGCTTCGATAACCGTCTACGAAAGAATCTTTTGGAAACCGACCCCGACCATGCCGGGGCCTGCGTGAACGACGAGCGCAGGCGAGATATGCCCGATGTGCCATTTCTCGACGTTGCCCGCCTTCGCTTTCAACTCGGCGAGAATCGCGTCGGCCTCATCTTGGGCAGCGGCGTTCACCACGGCGCCCACGCACCTATCAAAGCCCTCGGCGACCTCCATCGCGCACTTCATCATGCGCTTCAGCGACTGCCTGCGGCCCTTCGCCTTGGCGACCGTGTAATACACACCGTCCTCGTTGCAGCTGATGACGGGCCTCATGTCAAGCAGGCTGCCCACCGCATGCGTGACCTTCCCGATGCGGCCGCCGCGCACGAGGTAATCGAGCGTGTCGACGCAGAAGAACACCTTCGTGTTCTCGACGATGCCGGGCACCGCGCGCTCGATGTCGGAAAGCGTAGCGCCCGCCTCGACCATGCGCGCCACCGCCAGCACGACCAAACCCGCGCCCATGCCGATGTTCTTCGAGTCGACGAGCACCGAGCGCAAATGCGGCATGCCGGTGGCGACCGACCTCAGAAGATCATAGGTTGAGGACAGCCCGCTTGAAATGGTGACGACGACCGCTTGATCGTAGCCGTCCGCCACCACGCGATCGAGAACCTCCTCCACCACCGCCGGCGTCGGCGTGGATGTGCGCGGAACCTCCTCCCCAAGGCGCGAGTAAACCTCCTCGGCGGAGATGGTCACCTTGTCAAGGAAGCTCTCCTTCTCGTAATTGATCTGCAGGGGAACCACGTACATGCCAAAACGTTCGATATCGGCTTCAGGCACATCGGTGCATGAATCGACGACGATGGCGATCTTGCCGTTGCTCATGGCGCTCTCTTTCGAAATCACTCGATCTAGTTATTAAAACCAGCTTATGTAATTCGATATATTCCGTCAACCGTTTTTAGAAATTGACCACACCCGGGACGTCTGCTATGTTTATCCCCGAGAAACAGAAGCGGTGCAACGGATACTTCGGCGGAAAGGCGGGCGCGCGTAGCGGCTGGAAGAGCCTTCCGGCGGAGCGATCGGAGGAATAGCCCGGCATCGGGAGAATCACCGACATTGCGAGGATCGCAGGCATCGGGAGCGCCACCCGACACGGTGGATCCCAGGCGCAGCAGCGCCCTCAACCGGCAGCTCGTCCGATACGGGAACTCAACCGGAGCAGCGCAAGGCAGAAACGGAGGAAGTCTATGAAATCGTTAGCGGATACAAGCGAGTTCGCCTCGGGAATCGCCGCGCTCCACCTTCCCCGCTACGACGAGATCCCCTCGATCGATCTATACATGGATCAGCTCATCGAGCTGCTCGAGAGCACCCTCAGGCCGCTTCACCTGCCCGACGAGAAGATCGTCACGCCGTCGATGGTGAACAATTACGTGAAGCAGGGCATCCTCAGCGCACCTCGGGGAAAGAAATACGGACGAGACAACATCGCGCGGCTCATCGTCATCGACGTTCTGAAGCAGGCGTTTTCCATCAGCGATATCGACCACCTCATCAAGCAGCAGGTGGCGAGTTTTTCAACGCCTGTGGCCTACGACTACTTCTGCACCTCGCTCGAAGACGCCTGCCATGCGCTGTTCGCCTCCACGCCCGAATTTCCCCACTCCCTGATGAAGGGCGATCAAGAAGGCGACTTCGAACGCGATCTGGTCATCGCGTCATCGGCGGCCGTCGCCTACACGCTCTACCTGAAGGCGAGCATCGTCGCGACGCGCAGGTAGCGACGATGCTCTGGACACGTTAGCCGCGCGTCGCGCGAATTCCGTCGATGATGGCGCGGTCGAGCTCCGCAAGCCCCTGCTCGTCTTCGGTCCACTGACGCGTGAGCGTGCCGAAATCGAGCGAGAACCCGCACTTCTCAAGCGATTCCGCAACTTCCTTGGGGCCGGTTTGCCCCCACCCGTACGAACCGAACGGGATGCCGATGCGATTCTTCGGAGACAAGCCCTTCAGGTAGCACAGAAACGCCGCGACCGTCGGCATCATGGAGTTGTTGAGCGTCGGGGAGCCCACCGCGATGTACTTCGCGCTCAAAACCTCGGTCATGATGTCGGATATATGGTTCGCCTTAAGATCGAACAGACGCGCGGGCACGCCCTCCTCGATGAACGCCTCGACGATCTGAAGCGCCATGTTCTCGGTGGTGTGCCACATGGAGTCGTACACGACGATGGCGTAATCGTCGGGTTCGAGCGAGCTCCAGCGGGCATAGGCTTCGAGGATCTCGGGGACATGGCTACGCCAAATGACGCCGTGGCTCGGCGCGATCATATCGAACTCGACGCCGCCGAGGACCTTGAGCGCCTTCACCACATGACGGGAGTACGGCATGACGATGTTGGCGTAGTACTTCTTCGCCTGCTCGAGAACCTCGGGCAGGCCGACTTCGTCGTCGAAGTGCTTCGAGGAGGCGAAGTGCTGACCGAACGCATCGTTGGAGAACAGGATCTTATCGTAATCCGAATACGTCACCATGTTGTCGGGCCAATGGACCATGACCGTGGCGGTGAAGGTGAGCGTGCGCTTGCCGATGCGCAACGTGTCGCCGGTTTTGACCGCCCGGTAGTTGTAATCGGAACCGTAATGCGCCGTGAGGCCCTTCAAACCATGCGGGTCGCTCGTGATGATGGTGGCGTTCGGGGCAAGCTCCATCACGCGCGGGATAGCCCCCGAGTGATCCTGCTCGACATGGTTGGACACGACGTATTCGATCCGCGAGGGATCGACGATGTCGGAGATGCGCTCGATGAGATCATCGGCGAACGCGCCCTTGCATGTGTCGATGAGCGTGATGCGCTCGTCCATGATCAGGTAGGCGTTGTAAGTCGAACCGCGATCGGTGGTGTAACCGTGAAAGTTGCGCTCGTTCCAGTCCGTCCCGCCGACCCAATAGACATCGGGTTTGATCTCGATTGCTCTTAGCATGTTGCACTCCTCACCGCGCCATCGCGCATCCGTTTCAGCCGACATTGTACGTCACGGACACGATGCCCGCGTTACAGACGGCGACCTGCACGATTAATCCGGGTGCAGGCGATGAACGCGAGAACGAAAAAAGCGCCTCCGCGTCGATCCGTATCCCAGCGGTGCGCTTGCGGGATTCGGATCGAACGGAGACGCTTCTGCATTCAGCGTGATCGAGTTCGACGTTACTCGTCGAGAGCCTCGGCGATCTCGTCGGTGATATCCATGGTGTGGTAGACGTTCTGAAGATCCTCGAGCTCCTCGAGCTTGTCGATGAGGCGCATGACCTTCTTCGCGTCGTTGACCGAAACGGTCGCGGGCGTAGTGGCCACCATGATCATCTCGGCGCCCTTCGTCTCGATGCCCTGCTCCTCGAGCGCGCCCTTGACGGCCATCAGGTCGGTCGGGGCGGTGTAGACGACCCACTCGTCCTCGGCGTCCTCGTAATCGTCTCCGCCGGCCTCGGCGACCGCCATCATGAACTCGTCCTCGTCAGCCGCGGCGCCGTTGGGCTTGACCGGGTTCTTCTTGTCGCCCGTCTCGACTTCCTTGGCCACGACGACCTGGCCCTTGCGCTCGAACATGTAAGCGACCGAGCCGGAAGTGCCGAGGTTGCCGCCCGCGTGCGAGAAGGCGGAGCGCACATCCGCTGCGGTGCGGTTGCGGTTGTCGGTCAGCGCCTCGCAGTAAACCGCCACGCCCGCAGGACCGTAGCCTTCGTAGACGACGGTCTCGTAGTTGGCGGCGTCTTTGCCGGAGCCGAAAGCCTTGTCGATAGCGACCTTGATCTTATCCTTCGGCAGAGAGTTGGCCTTCGCTTTCTCGATAGCAGCCGCCAAAGAGGCGTTGTTGTCGGGATTCGGGTCGCCACCTTCCTTCGCAGCAACGGTGATGTTGCGCGAGAGCTTGGAGAACAAGGCGGAGCGCTTAGCGTCCTGCGCTGCCTTGCGATGCTTGGTTGTTGCCCATTTTGAATGCCCTGACATATACGACCCTTTCAGATGTTGTGATACCAACGGTGCATAATAGCACAATCAGCCATCTTGTCCTGCGCTTTCAGGCTCAAGGTACCCGAAAACGCAAAAAACCGACTCGCGCAACTAGTCGCACGGCGCACATGGCGCGCAGCGCCATCGAACGCGAAGCGGAGCCGAGGGCGGGCAAGGCGGCCTCCGTACAGTCCGCGCGCCACGGGAACCCAGCCCCGGGGACGCGTCGAGAGCCGTCGGGAGAGCGACCCCCGCACGGCCCGCGCACCGAGAAAGCGCGTCGGCGAACGCGCAGCTCAAAGCGAAACCGCCCGACCTCACCTGAACTGCACGACGTACATGACGTTGGTCGCCGAAGAGCCGACGTGCCCTCCCACGTCCTCAACAGGCGAGGTATCGGGATCGCCCGCCGTGAACACCGCGAGATCGCCCGCCTTCGCCAAACCGGCGGCGCGCACGGTGTCGCGCGCCTGGTCGATGATGCGCCGCATATCTCCTTGCACGTCGCCGAGCATGGGCACGACGCCCCAACTCAACTGCGACTGGCGCATGACGCGCGGAAAAGGCGTCACCGCGTATATGGGCATGCGCGGACGCAGGTTGGAGATAAGGCGAGCGGTACGCCCCGACATGGTGGGTGCCACGATGCAGGCCGCATCGAGCGTCTCGGCCGTCTGAACCGCCGCGATGCCGACGGCAAGCGACGCGCGCGCATGGCTGCGCGTGCGCTCGGGGAACCACTCCTCGAACTGGCGCGACTCGCTCTCCTTGGCGATTTGGGCCATCATGCGCACCGCGTCAACCGGATGCGCACCCGCCGCCGTCTCGCCGGAGAGCATGACGCAGTCGGACCCGTCGTAGATGGCGTTGGCGACATCGGCGACCTCGGCGCGCGTCGGCCGCGGGTTGCGAATCATCGAGTCGAGCATCTGCGTCGCGGTGATGACAGGCTTCGACTCGCGGTTGCACATGCGGATGATCTTCTTTTGGATATGAGGGATCCGCCATGCAGGAACCTCGACGCCCAGGTCGCCGCGCGCCACCATGACGGCGTCGGATACCTCGATGATCTCCTCGATGTTGCGCACGGCGTCGGCGTTTTCCACCTTTGAGATGACACGCACGCCCTCGCCGCCGTTGCGCGAGAGGAAGTCCCTGATGGCACGTACATCGTCGGCGGTACGCACGAACGACGCCGCAACGAAGTCTATCTCGTGCTCGATGCCGAACAGCAAATCCGACCGGTCTTTATCGGTCAGCGCAGGCAAGGGCACCGACACCCCCGGCACGTTCACCGACTTGCGCTGCCCGAGCACGCCCGCGTTTTCGACGGTGCAAACGATGTCGTCCCCTTCGACGCGCTCGACGACAAGCCCGATGAGCCCGTCGTCGATGAGGATACGCGTGCCCTGCTCGACATAGCGGGGAAGCACCGACGCGCTTTGAAAGACGCGCTCGGCGCCGCCCTCGCATTCCCGCGCCGTCAGCGTGATGCGAGCTCCCTCCTCGAGGCTCACGGGCTCTCCGGCGGCAAGCGTCCCCGTGCGAATCTCCGGGCCTTTCGTGTCAAGCAGAAGGGCGCACGGCGACCCCATCTCCTCGCGCACCCGCTTCAACCGCGCGATGCGCTCGGCATGCTCGGCGTGGCTACCGTGAGAGAAGTTGAGACGGGCAACGTCCATCCCCTCCTCGATGAGCCGCCTGATCGTCTCGTCATCATCGACCGCAGGGCCGAGCGTGCAGATGATCTTCGTCCTCTTGAGCATGAAAGGACCTCCTTCGAGAAGGCGCACTGAAAACCCGACGCGCAACCGCGCGTGGGCGCGCAGGAAAAGCAAACGACGGCGCTCCGGAAAGCGCCGCCATCATGATAGCAATATTCGACCGAGCCGACGGCGCGTTTACGCCTCGTGCTCCTCACGCAGCCAAAGCCCCGTCTTACCGCCGTCCTTCTTCAGAAGACGCACGTCCATGATCTCCATACCGCGATCAACCGCCTTGCACATGTCGTACACGGTCAGGCACGCGACGCTCGCCGCCGTGAGGGCCTCCATCTCGATACCCGTCTTCCCCGTGACGCCGCATGTGCACAGCACGTGGACGCCCACGCGACCGTCGACGCGCTCGCCTGCGAACACCGGCTCGCACTCCACCTTGGCCTTGGTGATGTTGAGGGGGTGGCACATGGGGATAAGATCGCTCGTGCGCTTCGCCGCCATAACGCCCGCCACGCGCGCGCAGGCCAAGACGTCGCCCTTCTTCGCCGTGCCGCCCGCGATCATGTCAAGCGTCTCGGGATGCATGGCGATGAACCCCTCCGCCACGGCGACGCGCTCGGTATCCGCCTTCTGCGAGACGTCCACCATGCGGACCTCGCCCTTCTCGTCGATGTGCGTCAGCTTCTGGTCAGTCATGTCGCTCTCCTTCATGTATGCACTCGCCCGCAGAGGCGATGCTCGATACGTGTTCGTCGACGGCAAGGAGCCGCCTGCCGGGGAAACCCGGCTTCCGCCCGATAGCTAGCCGCCGATCTGGCTCATGCCGCGCTCGGTGCCCACCTTGTCATGATGCTCGTCGGGCTTCGCCCCGAGCGCCTCGAAGAGAACCGCGCGCACGGCGTCTTCGCCGCCTTCGCGCAACGCGGTCTTCACATCGTATTCGGTGTCGCTGAACAAGCACGGGCGGATCTTGCCGTCGGCCGTCAGGCGAATGCGGTTGCACTCCGAGCAGAAATGACGCGAGAGCGGCGAGATGAAGCCGACCGTGCCCTTCGCCCCCGGGAACTCGTAATAGCGCGCGGGTCCCCATCCGATCGGCCGGTCCTCGCCCGCGGGCGCAAGCTCAGCCATGCCCTCTTCGCGAGCGCGTTCGTTGATGGTCTCGAGCAGCTCCTCGCTCGGGATGACGTCCTTTTTGCCCCAACCGCATCCGTCCGAACCCGAGGACTCGCCGACCGGCATGTACTCGATGAAGCGGACGTGCAGCGGACGATCGATGGACAGCTTAGCGAAGCCGAGGAAATCCTGATCCAGGCTGCGAACGGTGACGGCGTTGATCTTCACGGGGTTGAAGCCCGCCTCAAGCGCCGCATCGATGCCGGCAAGCGTGTCCTCAAGATAGCCCACACGCGTGACCATGTGGAACTGATCGGGATCGAGCGTGTCAAGCGAGATGTTCACGCGTGAGAGACCGGCGCGCTTGAGATCCTCGGCCATGCGAGGAAGCAAGACGCCGTTGGTCGTCATCGAGACGTTCTCGATACCGGGCGTTTTGGTGACGGCCTCGACCAGATCGACCACGCCCTTGCGAACAAGCGGCTCGCCGCCGGTGAGCCTGATGCTCTTGATGCCGATACCCGCCGCGATGCGAACGAGTTCCTCGACCTCCTCGATGCGAAGGATCTCCTCATGCGTCATCTGCTTGACGCCCTTTTCGGGCATGCAGTAGATGCAGCGGAAATTGCACCGGTCGGTCAACGAGATGCGCAGGTAGTCGATCACCCTGCCGTGAGAATCTTTCAAGACCCCTCCCCCATTTTCCTCCGAAGCGCGAAACCCGCGCAGAGACCACGAGCCTACTCGACGGTCTCGTCCATTTGTCGGCGACTATTATACACACTGAGGGCGAATGGCTCGCCTCACGAAAGCGAGCGCACGCGAACGCGGGGCCCGAGCGGCCCCGCGTCCAAGCACCAACGTGCCGACTATCGGATTTCAGCGAATGCTACTCGACGCCCACCATGACATCGGTTGACTTCACAACGGCGATGGCGGGAGCGCCCTGCGCAAGACCGAGCGCCTCGATGGCCTCGTTCGTGATGGACCCTTTGATGCGCGCGCCCGAGGCGGTCTCGATGACGACATGCCCGTTGACGGCCCCCTCGGTCACCTCGACGACCGTGCCGGCGATCTGGTTGCGAGCGGAGATGCCGGCGATCTTCTCGGATCCCGCGGCGAACATGACCGAACTCGCTTTCACGATGGCGAAGGCCTCGACGCCCTCGGCGAGCCCGAGCGACTTGATGGCCTCCATGGTGATGTCGGTCTTCACCACATCGTCTCCGATCTTGATGCTGACGACGCCGTTGACAGCGCCCTCGGCGACGGCGACGACGGCGCCCTTGAGGATGTTACGTGCGGAAATCTTCATGATGACGTCCGTTCTCGGGCTTGCGCCCGGATCATGAACCGCTCAGCGTACGCGGGCGGCTCTGCTTCCCTCGCCCCCCAGGTTCGGGGCGCGACCCCTTGTCGAGACCGAGTATGCCCGACGGCGGCAAAGCGAAGACGCAGCTCGCGTCGAGAGCACAGACGACGTCCCCGTTCGTCCCTTTTCGTCCTTGTTCATCTCGTTTGATAATAATATTCTCGCTTTGATCTATACTTGAAAAGCAATATACAAAGTCAGCACGAGGTCAGCCATGATGAACCAGGAGCGCCTTACCGCCGAAGAGGCGGCGGGCATCATCGGAATCGGAAGAAACGCCGTCTACAGGCTCGCGCAGACAGGCGAACTCGCCTCGTATCGAATCGGACGCAAGCTTTTCTTCACCCTCGACGACGTCAACGGCTATCTTGCGGAAATCCGCAACAGCGCAAGCTCCTCCCGTCATTCGCCCGGCCGCGACGTCGACGAAGCTCCTTCGGCCTGGAAGGGCAAGTCGGAGACGACGGCGCGAAACGCGAGAGACGATGGCGGGTTCGTGCTCGCCGGCAACGATATGGCGGGAGACATCATTGCGAATCATCTCAACGCGTCGGGCGTGAAGACCAAACGCGTGTACCGGGGCAGCTACTACGCGCTTATCGATCTTTACACCGGCAACGCGGACGCCGCGCTCACCCATCTGTACGACTGGCGCACCAACTCGTACAACACTGCGTTCGTTCAGCGTCTTGCGCCGGGCGCGCCCGTGACGATCATCCGCCTGTACCAACGCCGCATGGGATTTGTCGTAAGGGAAGGCAATCCGCTTCGCATCACGACGTGGGGCGGCCTGCTGAATAAGGGCGTGCGTCTCGCGAACAGGCAGCGGGGCTGCGGCACGCGCATCTTGCTCGACGAGAAGCTCGTATCGCTCGAAGCCAACCCCCGCTCGATCGAAGGGTACGACGACGAGCTTCCCAGCGCGCTCGCCGTGGTCAACGCCGCCGCGAAGGGCAGCTGCAACATCGGGCTGGCGACCGAGCACGCGAGCAAGCAGGCGGACGGGGTGGAGTTCGTGCCGCTGCAAAACGAATGGCTCGACATCGCCGTGGCGAAAACAGAGCGCACCCTTCCCTTGGTGAGGGCCATGAAGGCTCTCACGGCATCGCGCGGTTTCAAAGAGGATCTTGTCCGCATGACCGCCGACAACTGCGACGCGCTCGGGGCGATCGTTTACGAAAGCTAGCGCGTCACCAGGTAGATCCGATCTTTCGGGATGCGAATCCAAAGCCTGTCCCCCTCCTCGGGAAGAGGGCCGCCGCCCTCCTTGCTCACGCGCCAGAACAAGTGCTGGTGCAGGTACTTCATCTCGTCTTCGGCATGCCCCACCGTCGGAACCTCGCGCTCGTCGCGCTCGACGAAACCGAGCAGGAGCGTTCGCTCGAAGCGCGAGTCGCTCGCGCGATCGACCGACATGAGATAGCAGTTCTCCCCCGGCCCCTCCGCGCGCTCAATGTAACGCGCGCGTACGCCCAGGTACTTCACGTCGCGCGGGACCGCCTTGCCGGCCGACACCGAAACGCCCCATTTCGGAGCCCATACGCGATGGTCGTCGACGTAGGTCACCGGAGCGGCGTTCTTGCATCCGGATAGCTTGAGAGCGGCGGAGGAGTGGGGGTTGTTCACCAGCTCGTCACCCGAATCGACCTCGAGAATGCGCCCCGACTCGACCACGGCGATACGGTCGCAGAAGCGCAGCGCCTCGTCGATATCGTGGCTCACGTAGAGGATGGTGCCGTCGAAGGCGTCGAACAAGCTGACGAGGTTCTGCTCGAGCACGCCTTTGAGATGAGAGTCGAGCGCGGAGAACGGCTCGTCGAGCATGAGGATGCCAGGACGCGCAGCGAGCATGCGCGCGAGCGCGACACGCTGCTGCTGGCCGCCTGAAAGCTGCGAGGGATACCTGTCGTCGAAGCCTTCCAATCCGAAGCGCTTCAGCTCGCCCTGGACGATGGAACGCGCCTCGCTCTTGGCGACGTCCCGCCCGACGCCCGCCGCAACGTTTTGCGCCACGGTGAGGTTCGGGAACAACATGTAGTTTTGGAACAGAAGCGCGGTCTTGCGCTGCTGCGGCGTGAGGTTGATCTTCTTCTCCGAATCGAAGAACACCCGACCGTTCACCACGATACGCCCCTCGTCAGGCGTCTCGATGCCGGCGATGCAGCGCATGGTGAGGCTCTTGCCGCAACCCGACGCGCCGAGAAAACCCAGCGTCTCCGAGCCCGCGTCGATATCGACATCGAGCGTGAAAGCGGGAAACCTCTTTTTGATGGAAACCTCGAGACTCACTTCTCCTCCTTCAGCTCGCGCTTGCGGTACTTGGTGGTACGCGCGCTCCACAAGTTGATGAACAGGATGACCACGAAGCTGAACCCGATGATGATGGCCGTCCAGAACCACGCTACGCCATCGTTGCCGTTCATCCACTCGAAGTAGATGGCGATGGGGATGGTGCGCGTGACGCCGAGGTAGTTACCCGCGAGGAACAACGTCGCGCCGAACTCGCCGAGCGCGCGGGCGAACGCGAGCACCGTGCCGGCCGCGATGGAGCTCCACGACAACGGAAGCATCAGCTTGACGAAGATGCGCGCGTTGCTCCATCCGAGCGTGCGCGCCGCGTCGAGCATGTTGGGATCGAGGTTCTCGAACGCACCGAGCGCGCTGCGGTACATGAGCGGGAACGCCACCACCACGGCCGCGATGACGGTAGCGGGCCAGCTGAAGATGAGCGGGAACCCGATGTCGATGAAGAACTGGCCGAACGCGGTGTTGCGACCGCACAGGTACAGCAACACGAAGCCGCACACCGTCGGGGGCAAAACCATGGGGATGGTGAAGATGGAGTCGAAGATGTTCTTCGCCCTCTGCGAGATGTTCAAGCAGAAATACGCCGCCAGCAAGCCCAAAACGAAGATGATGACGATGGCGACGCCCGTGGTCTTGAGCGTCACCCATAACGGGCTCCAGTCAAGTGTGCGCAGAAACTCCGCCGCCGATTCGAACCACGTGGGCGCGGCGGCTATCTCGACCTCGGAGGGCGCCACCATGCGCCCGAAGTCGGCGAAGGAGGGCTTCAGGTAGTTCGGATTGTCGGTGTCGGTGAGGTCGGATCCGTCCGCGCCGATGACGAACGCGTACACGCCGCCATCGAATTCCTGGTCGAACTCGAACCTCACGGCGCCGTCGACGTAAGACGTCTCCGAGGTGAAGCTCCAATCCTCGATTTCAGAAAGGGGCGTCGACCCCGCCGCCTGCCCGGCGTCAAGCGCGACGAGGCAGTTTCTCAGCTGGTCTTGAACCGCCGTATCGGACACGTCGACGCCAAGCGCCGACGCAACAGCTGCGGGAACGTAGACGACCGCGCAGCCGTCAGCCGCCACCACCTGCACGAAGCACCCCGTCTCGTGACCGACCAGATACGAGTACCCGCGGTACGCCCCTCCGATGTCGCGGTTCGTGCCCTTCTGCGCACGGGAGAAATCGCTCATCGCGAAGCTCGCCCCGTCGACGGCGGCCGCATCGCCCTCGCTCGACACCGCAACACCTGTCGCCTCCGAGTTCCCGGAGCTCGAAGCCGCCACCTCCTGCTCCGGCGTCCGCGGGCTGTCGACATCGCCGAGCGCGTCATCGGCGAAAGCCGCCTGCGCGCCCCCCAACGCCAGCACGCAGGCGACGGCGAGACACGCGATGAACCTTCTCATGCGCATTTTCCCCTCTCATGCCCCAACTCAACCGCGCGGGCGGCGCGTCGTCGGACGACACGCCCCTCACACCAAAAAGGAGGATGGGCGCACCGCCCATCCTCCCGCAGCGTATCGCGCTCATCCCGCGATACGCACGTGATCATGCCGATCGGCTAGGCGAGCTCGAAACCCCACTCCTGCCAGATCTTCTTCGCCTGGTCGCTGTTCAGGCACCAATCGAGGAACTCCTGCGTCGCCTCGACGTTCTCGCAGTTAGCCGTGATGGCGCCGGGGTACACGATGTTCTTGTGCGTGTCCGCGGGAACCGTGCCGACAATCTTCACGCCGCCGAAGCGGTACACGTCGGAAGTGTACACGAACGCGACGTCGACGTCGCCGGATTGCGCATGTTTGCAGACGTTGCCGACCGAGGTGTCGAGAACGGGAGTGTAGCCATCGGCGAACGCGCCGCCCTTGCCGGAGATGTCCTTGCCGGTCTTGCCCGCCTCGTCACCTGCGGGGACGTACACGCCGACCGTGGAGAGCGCCTGGCAGGCATAGTTGCCGGCAGGCACCGACTCGTCGCCGACGCAGAAGGTGTACTCGCCATCGGCGATATCCTGCAGCGTGACCTCGGAGATATCCGAGTCCTCCTTCGCGACGATCACGAGGTCGTTCACGAACATGTCGACGCGCGTCGACTCATCGACATAGCCCTCTTTGACGGCGGTGTCCATCGAGCCCTTCGACGCGGAGATGAGCAAGTCGGCGTAGGAGCCCGCGCCGAGCATCTCGTTCAGCTCGCCGGAAGATTTGTACTGGGTGTCGGCGAACGTGACGTTATCGTGGCCGTCGGCGATGTAGGCCGCTTGAATGTCCTCCATAGCCTTCGACAGCGAATTCGCCGCGAACACCTGGAGCTCCACGGGCTCCGCCGATGCCGCCGAGCTGGATGCGGAGCTCGATGCCGAGCTCGCCGCGCTTCCTCCCGAGCAGCCGAACAGCGCGAACACGCCGACGAGCGACACGGCAAGCGCCGCAGCCGCGAACTTGCGGGTTCTCTTCTTCATTGAAACCTCCCTGGTCAAACCGACCGCGCGCCCTCTTCCTGAAAAGCCACGCGTCTTCCCTTCCCACCTCGAACGTTGCGAGCACGCTTCGAAGCCGAGCATCGCACGCTATCGCGAGCCGCAAACACGCGGGGCACTCCGAGGCGGAACCGAGCGCACTTGGTGGCAAAAACCACGAAACATGCTGAGCCGTTAACAGTTTTATGCTAAACGACGGTTATAGTCAAGCGTGAATTATCGCATTGCGAGGATGAATAAGGTGAACGAGGGACCGCCTCCGAAGGCCGAGCCGCGGCGCTGCGCGGCTCGAGCCAACCCGTCCTAGGCCTCGGGAGCCTTCCCCGTCTCGAATATCGAAAGCAAATCGACTTCGGAGAGCACGGGCACGCCGAGCGAGACCGCTTTGTCGTATTTCGACCCCGCCGCCTCGCCCGCGACGACGAAGCTCGTCTTCTTCGAGACACTGCCCGACACCTTCGCGCCCATCGCCTTCAAGCGAGCGCCCGCTTCGTCGCGCGTCATGCCCGACTCCGCAAGCGAGCCCGTCAAAACGAACGTCAAGCCCGTCAACGTCTGGGGAACCTCGTCGCCCGGCGCCATCGCCTCCTGCGCCATGGACACGCCCGCCGAACGCAAGCGCTCGATGACCGCGACGTTGTCGGGCGTACGTAAAAACACCCACAGGCTGCGGGCGATTTTCGGGCCGATGCCGTCGATGCCCGCGAGCGCCTCCTCGTCAGCCCGGGAAAGCGCCTCCATCGACGGATACGCGGCGGCGACGGCCTCTGCCGTGGTCTTGCCGATATGGCGGATGCCGAGCCCGAACAGCACGCGCGCGAACGGCTTCCCCTTCGAGGCCGCGATGGCGTCAACGAGTTTTTTCGCAACGGTCGACCCGAGACGGATAGGCTCGCCGTCCTTGTTCACGCGCCCCATGTCGAGCATCGAAAGCTCAACCTCGTCAAGCGAGTAGTAATCCGCCACGTCGGACAAACGGCCCGATTCGACCAGGCGGTTCACGATCTCCTCGCCCATGCCGTCTATGTCGAGCGCGCCGCGACTCGCCCAATGAAGCAGACGCTCCTGAGCCTGAGCCGGGCAGTCGATGGAGATGCAGCGGAAGGCGACCTCCCCCTCGTCGCGGACGACGGGGCTGCCGCAGCTTGGGCAACGCTCGGGCATGCTCCACTCCACCGCATCAGCGGGGCGAAGCGAAGCGACCGGCCCGAGGACCTCGGGGATGACGTCGCCCGCCTTGCGCACGATCACGGTGTCGCCGACGCGCACGTCCTTGCGGTGAACCTCGTCGAGGTTGTGCAACGTCGCGCGCGCCACGGTCGAGCCCGCCACCAGCACCGGATCGAGCTCCGCCACCGGCGTGAGAACGCCGGTGCGCCCTACCTGCACCGTGATGTCGCGCAGGATGGTGGTCTTCTCCTCGGGTGGGAACTTGAAGGCGATGGCCCAGCGCGGCGCACGCGCGGTGAACCCAAGCGCCTCTTGGCGCGCGAACTCGTTCACCTTCACCACGACGCCGTCGATCTCGTACGGCAGGCTCTCGCGGCGCTTCAGCGCCTCGGCGCAGAAGGCGTGCACCTCTTCGGCGGTCTGGCACAACTTGACGTCGGGATTCACGTGGAACCCCGCCGAACGCAGCCATTCGAGCAGCTCCCATTGCCCCGCGATGTCAAGCGACGAATCGTCCGCGGTGGCGTACATAAACGTCGACAAGTCGCGCATGGCGGTGACGTGCGGATCCTTCTGGCGAAGCGAGCCGGCGGCCGCGTTGCGCGGGTTGGCGAAAGGAGCGCGCCCGGATTCCCCTGCGGCCTCGTTGAGCGCGTTGAAGCTGCTCTTGGGCATGTACACCTCGCCGCGCAGCTCGATCGAACCATCGCGCACGGCGGAAAGAGCCTCAGCACGCAAGCGAAGCGGGACGTCTTTCACCGTGCGCACGTTGGCGGTCACGTCCTCGCCGGTGGTGCCGTCGCCGCGCGTCGCCGCGCGCACAAGAGCCGCGCCCTCGTAGGTGAGCGCGATGGACGAACCGTCGATCTTCAACTCGCAGCACATCGGGGGCATGGAGCCGCACGCCTCCTCGATGCGAGCGAGCCACGCATCGAGCTCGGCGAGATCCATCGCGTTATCGAGCGAGTACATGCGCCGGGCGTGCCGGACGGGGGCGAACTGCTCGCCGACATAGCCGCCGACGCGCTGGGTCGGGCTCGTCGGGTCGACAAGCTCCGGATGCGCCGCCTCCAGCTCGCGCAACTCGCGCATGAGGGAATCGAACGCCGCGTCGGAGATCTCGGGGGCGTCAAGGGCGTAGTACAGGTGGGTATGATGCTCGATTTCGCGACGAAGCGCCTCGACGCGCGCAGCAGGATCCGACGCGACGGAGGCGAGCTCGTGCTCGTCGAGCATGCTCGGCTGCTCGACGCAAGCGCCCCCAAGACGCGGCGAGGACCCTTCCGCCCCTTCCCCATCGCTCGTCCCGTACACGGCATTGCGGGCCAGACCGTCTCCCATAAAGCACCTTTCTCGCGTGAAAAGGCCCGAAGACCCCGGATGAGGACTTCGAGCCTTCGAATTCTCGCAACACATGGTACCACGCGCGAAAATAACGGCGTAGTCGCCGCACACAACGAGCAGACGCGAAACGGAGTTCCCGAGGGATTCGCCGCCTTCCACCGCCCCGCCCCGCAAGATGTCCGACTCACGCCTTAGCGCGCATGCGGATGGCCCGTCGGAGGGCGAAAGCGCGGGTCGGAGAAATCACCCAAGATGAACGCATCATGCAGGTCGATGAGCGGAATGTCGTCGTCCACGATGATGGAGGGATTGATACGCAGTATCTCGCTGCGCGGAACATGACAGTTGTGAAGCCTGCAGATCTGAGGACGCGCCTCCCAAATCATGCAACGTCCGTCCTCGCCCTTCAAACAGCAGCTTTCCGCGTTCTTGTCGATGGGAGCCACGTCATGCTCGGCGATGTAGGCCCGCATCCGCGCGACCTCCTCCGCCGAAGCGCAGATGACGTTGAGATCGCAGCAATGTCCGCAGCACGCGCAGTCGGGGAAGCTGTTGTCTCCCTCGAAACGCAACGCGTACGCAGCGTCCGCCCCGGACTCCAAGCCCGAGGCGGCGAAACTCCTCGTTTCCTCGTCTAGCATCGGTTCACACCCCAAGGCGAATCAGAACAACGGGGACGTCGTCTGCACGACGGCGGAAGGCGATGCGCCCTGCATCTCGCACGGCTCGCCGTCGACGGCGGCCGCATCCCCTGCGAGGCACCCGTTTTCGGCGGCGCTCGATGCGCATGCGGACGCTCCGCCTTCCGCGCGATCGTCTGAAGCCGCATCGGCGAACGGCGAGGACGGGCTCGCGGGCGACGCCGTCGACTGCGCGGGAAGGTCGTCGAGCATCGCCCGCGCGTCCTTGAACTGACGTGCGAGCTCCTCCATCGGGTCGACGCGCTTTTTCGCAGCGGCGAGGGAATCGGCGGTGATGGCCATGGCGCAGGCGACGGCGTCGGTGTGCGTGAAAGAAAGCGAGACGGGGATCTCGTTGACGCCCTGATCGCGCGCCACCTGACGAGCGCGGCCGGTGAGCACCACGTAGGGCCGTCCCTTCGACGTGCGTCGCACCTCGATATCGCGCACGCCGATACCTTCGCTGAAGCCGGTGCCAAGCGCCTTCACCACCGCCTCCTTCGCGGCGAAGCGCGTCGCGTAATGAACCTCGGGCTGGGCCTTCGCGTCACAGTACGCGCGCTCCGCCTCGGAGAACACGCGACGCGAAAACGACGGGGTGCGCTTCAGGATCTTCCTCATGCGCTCGATGGAAACGATGTCGACGCCGAGGCCCACCTGATCGGTCGGCATCGGCGTTTCAAGCGCGGAGTCGATCGCAGCCTGGGCTTTCTTCGAACGAGCCATATCCCCACCTTCAGTTGAAAATCGTATCCCGGCCCTTTCAAGGCCGCGACATGTCACGGAGAAAAAACGCAGCGGCGCGAGATCGCGCACGCCGGCGCTCGCAAACGATGCCGACACGCGAAACGAGCACGTCGACGCCGGCGCGAGCGCGTCTATTCTACCGTAACGCTTTTCGCGAGGTTGCGCGGCTGATCGACATCGCAGCCGCGCGCAAGGGCGACGGCGCGGGCGAACAGCTGCAACGGCACGCTCGCCGTGATGGCGGAGAAGGCGTCGCGCACCTTCGGTATGTAGATGACGTGATCGGCATGCGCTCGGATATCCTCATCGCCCTCGGTCGCCACGGCCACGACCATCGCACCGCGCGCCTTCGCCTCCTGCAAGTTGGAGACGACCTTGTCGTACACGGGGCTTTTCGTGGCAATGGCTATGACGGGAAAGCCCTCGTCGATAAGCGCGATGGGGCCGTGCTTCATCTCGCCCGCCGCGTACGCCTCGGCGTGAAGGTAGCTGATCTCCTTCAGCTTGAGAGCTCCCTCGTAGCTGACCGCCGCGCCCATGCCACGCCCGATGAAAAGCGCGCTCGCGGCGTCTTTACACGCAAGCGCCGCCTCGTCAATGGCGGATCCGCTTTCGGCCAGGATGCGCTCGACTTGCTCGGCGGTGTCGGCAAGCTCGCTGAACAGCAGCTTGACCTGCGGCGTCTTCAGCTTCCCCTTCACCTGCGCGAGTAAAAGGGCCAGAAGCGTCAACGACACCACCTGCCCGAGGAAGCTCTTCGTCGACGCGACCGCGATCTCCTTGTTCGCCTTCGTGTAAATGACCCCGTCGCTCTCGCGCGCGACGGGGCTTCCCACCACGTTCGTGATGCCGAACACGCGCGCGCCCTTCACGCGCGCGTCGCGAATAGCCGCCAAAGTGTCGGCCGTCTCCCCCGACTGAGACACCGCCACCACGAGCGTCGTGGGCGTGATGATGGGGTTACGGTAGCGGAATTCGCTTGCCACCTCCACCTCGCAGGGGATACGCGCCCAGCCCTCGATGAGGTTTTTGGCGATGAGACCCGCGTGATAGCTCGTCCCGCAGGCGATGACGTACACGCGGTCGATCAAGTCGAGCTCCTCGGGCGTCATGTCCAACTCGTCGATGAACAGCTCGCCGCCGACAAGACGCCCCGCCAGGGTATCGCGAATGACGCGGGGCTGCTCGTGAATCTCCTTCAACATGAAATCGGGATAGCCGCCTTTCTCGGCCACATCGACGTCCCAGTCGATGTGCGTAAGCGAAGGCGTGAACGGACGGCCCGTCTCGTCGAAATAGGCGATGCCCGCAGGATCGAGGCGCGCGGTCTGCCCGTCGCCGAGCACGACCACGTCACGTGCGGCATCGATCATGGCGATGACGTCGGAGGCGACGTAGCTTCCGCGCTGCCCGCGCCCGACGACGATGGGAGAGCCCTTGCGCGTCACGACGATAACGCCGGGCTCGTCCGCGCTTACCACCGCAAGGCCATACGACCCCACCACTCGCGACGTCGCCTCACGCACGGCGCGCACCAAATCGCACGACTCTCCCGCCGCGCCTTCAACCTGAAAGATCGCCTCCTCTATGAGATGTGCCAAAACCTCGCTGTCGGTTTCGCTTTTGAAGCGGTGCCCGCGCGCGGCGAGCTCTTCTCGCAGTTCGGCGAAGTTTTCGATGATGCCGTTGTGCACGACCGCGATGCGCCCGTCGCAGCTGGTGTGCGGGTGGGCGTTAGCCTCGCTCGGCCTGCCGTGCGTCGCCCAGCGCGTATGTCCGATGCCGCATGTTCCCGCGAAATCGAAATGACCGAGCGTGTGCGCAAGCTGAGACACTTTCCCTTTTCTGCACACCACCTGAAGCTCGTCTCCGTCGAAAATCGCCACGCCCGCAGAGTCGTACCCGCGATACTCGAGACGCTCGAGCCCGACGATCAAGATGCCCTGGGCGGCTTCCTCACCCGTGTAACCAACGATTCCGCACATTCGCTACTCTCCCATCGTTTGGATTCGCGCACCGTCGCCCCTCGTGCGGCAACGGGCGTCTCGTGACAGATGACGCGCTCGTTCAGCCAGGTGCTTGCAAATGGTCAAAGACGCCCACGGCGCTTGAACCTCCACTTTACGGGCGCTCGATTTCGGGATTGTTTCGCACACAGGACCGGCAAACGCGAGGCGCGGGCGGGGGCGCGCATCCAACAGGCGGCAACCTGCGGGCGAAAGCGTCGGCGCGAGCCACGCCGCCCCTCCCCCGTCGACGCTGCGGCCCCCTCCACCGACGGCACCATGTCAGGCCCCACCCAATCATCCATTCGCACCACTTCCAGCAAGAATTACTTGCAGTCTGCAAATACTGCGCAAGCGATGATATTATTGTTGCGATTATTCAACGAGATTACGACTAATCCCCCTAGAGAAAGAGGATTGCCCATGTGGAGCAGCTGTCATCCGAAGTCCGACGAAGACCTTAAAGAGTGCGCCGAACTCGGAAAGTCGCTCAACCGTTTGTCGCAGCCGACCATCCTGACGCTGCTGGCGCAAAGCCAAGAGCCCATGCACGGCTATATCATCGTTCAGCAAGCGGCCCATTCCCCCATGTTCGGCGGCAAGAAGCCCGATGCCACGGGCATCTACCGCGCGCTGAAGCGCATGGAGGAGTCGGGGCTGGTCACTTCCGAGTGGGACACCCCGTCCGAGGGATCTGCGAAGCGCTTGTTCTCTCTTACCGACAAAGGCTACCGCTGCCTGCGCCGTTGGATCGACGCGCTCGCCTGCTATGAGCTGACGCTCGAGGAGCTGCGTGCCCAAGCCGCATGCGCGCTGGGCATCGATCTGCCCGACGCGCCTGTGTGCTCGCACGGCGCGGAGGAGTAGGCGTAGCGTAAAGCGCCCTTGAAGGCGCAGCCCGCACGTCGTGCAGCCCTCAAACTCCGCACGCTCATCATACGGCGCCTGCAAGCCTCGCCCACCGTGCCCTGGTCTCCGCGCCAGGGCTCTTTCTTCAACGAGACAGTTCGCCCCCACACCCGGCGCGAGCACGGCGGCGCCAAGCGGCGAGGGCATCTTCGCGGGAATCAGGACCCACGGAGAGATCAGCCGACCGTCGGAGCGCCGTGGCCTACAAATCGACAAGCTCCCACGCACCCACCACGCTATCCTGGAAGTCCTCCGTATCCGAGAACACGACTATGCGGCCGTACTGCTTTTCGGTCAGCGTGAGAACGCGCACCGTTCCGGTTTTGGGGCATTTCGCGCTCAGCGCGGACAGATGGCTAGCGACCGCGCGACGACTGGTGACCGCCCTCATGTACACCTCGGGCTGCATCAGCACGTACCCGTCTTTCCTCAGATACTCCCTGAACTTCGTGTACGCGGTTTTCGTCCCCCGCTTGTTCGTGGGCTTAAGCATCACGATGACCCGCATGCGATCACTCCTTCACGGGACTCACGCTGGAAGGCGGTATCACCATCGGCAAAAGCAGCAATTTCGCCGACCCCTCCTCGACGGCGTGCTTGAGCGAAACAGCCGAGGCTTCCACCGCATCGGCGAGACTCACGATACGCCCGCCGAGCGAAACCCCCGAGAAGGCGACTTTTCGTATCTCGCTTCGCTGCACCGCCGAGAGCTTCAAACTGCCATCGGCATGCTGACGTGCCACCAGATCGACGACGGGCCGAAAAGGCTCTATCAGATCGTCCGCCAAATTAAACGCGTTCAGCTGGCTGCGATGGTGAATCCCGATGGCGGGAATGAAACCCGTGATCACCAGCGCACGCGCCACCAACGCGCGAACGATCGCATAACCGTAATTCAAGGCGCTGTTGAAAGGATCGTCGCATCGACGGTTGAGGCCGGGGTGCAGGAACTGGAAGTACTCGCGTGCAGCAGCACCTTCAGCATTGCCCTTATCGCCCGGCAAAACGCAGCGCGCGTAGACGGAAACGGCCTCCGCTCCGTCGAGGCCGGCAATAGCCAGAGCACGGGCCTGGTTCAAGATTTTCTGCCTGACGATGCGCTGCCATATTTCATCGCGAAGCCTACGCGTCGTGGCCACTTGTGCAGCGGTCACTTTGGCTTGACGGGCGTTCGAGACCATGGGGACGACCATGGACTGCGGCATATGGTTGCGACCAAGTATCAAAACCATAATAGAGCTTTCCGCAAGAAGTCCAAGCGCCATGGTAGAGATGCGAATGTTCGCGCCCATGCAAACGACCATGATGATATCCGAAAGCGGGATAGTGCACTCCGCATCCTCGCGAACAACACGCAACTGACCATTAGCCACATGAAGCTCAGACGAGTGCTCGATCGATACAATGCGAAACGCCATAAGCCCTCCTCATTCGACGGTCGAACCAAGGAGGAATATACTATATTCCCACGTAAAACGCATAGGTTGAACCCCGGACCGGTTTACGACCGGCGTTCAACGTCCGAACCGATAACCTGCGCGTGTCCGAGCGCGCTAAGAACTCAGTGACGCATAGGAAATATTAGGAGGCATGATGGTCGATTTGGCACAAGCTCGTGAAATTGCCCTCTCTCGGATGTCCGATAAAACTTGGTTCGACCATTGCGTCGAGTACGATAACGCGTTCGTGTTCAGCCGCTACGACGACATGAGTTTCGGCGGCATCTCGCCCTGCGCTGTGATAAAGACGACGGGTGCTCCAATGAATTACGCCGCCGTCCTCGATGCTTTGGGTGCGGAGATAGCCGAATATGCAATGAGTCCCGATGGGGTATTTACCGATTTTATTGATGATGTCGGGTTGAACCCCGGACCGGTTTACGACCGGCGTTCAACCTCGACGAAACCGTCGTAATCCTCGAATTTGATCTCGCTCTGTGATATTGTCGCCATCTATCTCCTTCCAGACATGAAAAAAGCCCCTCGCGGGGCTTGGCTACTTGAAACGGTATGACAGCGGCGCTTTCTTACGCATCCGCCCCTTGAAATGGAAAAACCGCCCGGAGGCGGTTAGTTCGTTACCAAAGATTCTCATGACCTGAGCGCAAGCCCGAACCGCTCAAAGCTCAATTGCGGGCATTTATAGCCGCTACGATATCGACGCCCAGTTGCTTGACGATATCGTTAACTCTATCCCTCTTGCTGAAGCAGCCTTCGCCGTCAAGCGTGCCAGGAAGGCGGTCGACGGGCTCCTCAGCAATCTCGTGGATCTTAGACCGACCCTCCTCTTTGGGCGATTCGATAAACGTCAATGCATTTGGCGGCACGTTATAGGTAACCCCGCTGATAGTCAATGTATACGTTTTTCCGACGAGGTCGCGTTTTCCCCCTGCGCCGACAACGCTGCTTCCAGCATCCGTGATCATCCTTGGAACACAACGTTCTCCATCGACGACCACGACGTGCCGTTTCATGGGGGGTCTTCGTCGAAAGCGAGAACGGTGACACCGTCTATCGTCAGGCAATCGCTGATATTCGTGGAGATCGTGCTCATTCGGGGAGAACTTAATGTTGATCTGCCTCATCTTCTCCCTCTGGTACTTCGCGACGGCCCTCTTCTGAGCTTCTGTCGACATTTCGCCACCCCCTTCCGCGCATCATTGCAACCCGTAAGGACGACGAGTCGCCTTGCATGCGGCGAGCGCAGCCCTAGTTGCTCTTCAAGGATTCAAACGCCCGGTCAAGATCGGCGATGATGTCGTCGATGTGCTCTGTCCCGATGGAAAGACGGATGGTCGAAGGCGTGATAGCAGCCTCGCGCAGCTCCTCTTCGGAAAGCTGGGAATGCGTGGTGCTTGCAGGATGAATCGCGAGGCTCTTCACGTCGGCGACTTTGGCGAGCAGGCTGAAAAGCTGCAGATTATCGATGAACCTCCAGGCGTCCTCCTTGCCTCCGCGAATCTCAAACGTGAAGATCGACGCGCCTCCGCGGGGGAAGAGACTGCGATACGTCTCGTGATCGGGGTGATCGGGGAGGCTCGGGTGGTTGACGCGCTTCACCTCAGGCCTTTGCACCAGATACGCCACCACGGCTTCCGCGTTTTCAACATGACGTTGCACGCGAAGGCTGAGCGTTTCCGTACCCTGCAGAAGAAGGAAGGCGTTGAAAGGGCTGATGCAAGCACCGGTGTCTCGCAGGAGAATGGCGCGGACGTAGGTGACGAAGGCGGCCTTGCCCGCAGCTTCCGTGAACGAGATGCCATGGTAGCTCGGATTGGGCTCGGATATGGCGGGGTACGCCCCGCGCTGGCTCCAGTCGAACGTGCCGCCGTCCACGATGACGCCGCCGAGCGTCGTGCCGTGGCCGCCGATGAATTTCGTGGCGGAGTGAACGACGATGTCAGCCCCGTGCTCAATGGGACGCAGCAGATAAGGTGTGGCGAAGGTGTTGTCCACGACAAGGGCGACGCCGTGACAGTGCGCGATCTTCGCTATCTCGTCAATGCGGGGAATGTCGGAATTAGGATTCCCGAACGTTTCAAGGTAAACGGCCTTGGTGTTGTCGCGAATGGCCGACTCGACCGCTTCGAGGTCGTGCGCGTCGACGAAGGTGGTTTCGATACCGAAGTCGGC
The DNA here is from genome assembly GCA_937890835.1 of uncultured bacterium. Classification (GTDB taxonomy): domain Bacteria; phylum Actinomycetota; class Coriobacteriia; order Coriobacteriales; family Eggerthellaceae; genus CALADF01. Next base: position 42,486 of record CALADF010000031.1, on the reverse strand, counting down.
AAGCGTATGCGCGAGCAGATTGTACGTGCCGCCGTAAACGGTTTTCTGCGCTACGATATGCCCTCCCGCCTGGGCAAGCGCCTAGATGGTGTAGGCGATGGCCGCCGCCCCCGAAGACACGGCCAGCGCGGCGCATCCCCCTTCAAGCGCGGCGATGCGCCTCTCGAACGCGTCCTGCGTGGAGTTGGTAAGACGGCCGTAGATGTTCCCAGCGTCCGACAAATTGAAACGAGCGGCAGCATGCTCGCAATCGTCGAAAACGTACGAAGTGGTTTGGTAGATAGGGACCGCTCGCGAGCCGGTGGCAGGGTCGGGCTGCTCTTGCCCTACGTGGAGCTGAAGCGTTTCAAAACGATAGTCATTGCGCGGCGAGACAGACATGATGATTCCTTTCGGGTGCCGTTTGCATGGCATAGGGTTCGTATGCGATCGAAAGGCTCCCGAGCGCGAAAACGGCGTCCGTCGGGCGTATCCGTGCGGAACAATTACCGACTGCCGAGGGAAAGCGCTCGGGAGTACGGCATTCGTCCGCAATGACGCGCAAGACGCGCGACGTGCGCAAAGCATGCAGATGTTCTCACGCTCTCCCCTTTCCCTGACACGTTGTTTCCAGAGCGCGACAATGATATCTGATAATTCATACTATTTTAGTAGGGATAAAATAATGCCCGAATAGTTAATGCGCGCGAAACAATCGTTTCGCTATTCGCGGCACCTTCTCCTCGTTCTTCATCTGCAGCACGCCGATTCACCCTTGCCCCCCATCGAAGCTCCGTAGAATGGACGCATATGGCACAGATCGAAGGAGGCAACCTTGTCCGCTTCTCGCAATACGCTGCCCCTGAAAAAACTCGCAGCGCCGACATGCCTTGCAATCGCGTCTTTGCTTGCTCTGGCGATGTCGGGCTGCTCCTTCGTCACCGATGACAGCACCGCGCTCGATGAGCAGATCGACGGCCTCGCAACCGCAGCGACCGACGCCGCCATGGAGGCCCAGTCATCGCTTGAGGAAGCATGGACCGAAAGCGACGCGCGCTCGATTCTCGGCGAGTTCGTATCCGCCGACGACCTGTCGAAAAACGGAGCCGTCGTCATAGATTCTGCCAACGGGGAGAAACGCTACGAAGGCAACGAGGCAGCTGGCGTTCTCGCATCGCTCGACTTCGCTCGCTGGACTCCCGTCGCCGCCGGAGAGTTCGAATCCCTCACCAGCGGAACCGCTTCACCCGTCAGCATGACTTTGAGCCAGGACAAGACGGTTCTGCTCGGTGAAAGCTCCTCTTCCGGGCGCCTGGACGTTGCATCCGTCTCGTTCTGGCCGGATAAGCAGATGGCGAAGTTCGAGGTCACGGTCGATGCCAGCGAGGGAATTTACCTGCTCGATGAACTCGGCATAACCACGAAGGAGAAGACAACGCTCGTAACGCTGCATTTCCGCATTCCCGAAACCGCCGCAGAATACACGGCGAGCTTGTAGCGGAAAGCCCGCCTCACGAGGAGGTCCCATGACCGGCGCACGCCCCGCCCGCACGCGCCGAGTGCTGCGCGCCGCCGCGATTTACGGAACCTCCTGGCTTGCCTGTCTTGTCCTCTATTGGGGGAGCCTGGCAAGCGGCGGCATCGCGGGCGGGATGATCATGGTTTATACGCTGCTGGTGCTTTACGGCGCGCTGCCCGCGATCAGCGCGATTTCGGCATTTTTCATCGGTCGCGTTTGCAGCTTTGGAAAATGGCGGCTTGCCGCGCCGTTCGCGCTCGCTACCCTATACGAGCTGTTCATCATGGCGACGTTCGACCTCTCAACAGCCCTCGGACTCACCAACATCGCGACCGCCGACGCGTTCGCTCTCGCTCTCGACTTCGCCCCCGCCGCGCTCGGGCTTGGAACAGGCTGGCTTTGCGACAAGTTCGCGCCGGCTGCAAGCTAAACCCGGGCACGATTCGCCCGGAAACCGGCAAACCGTCGACGCATCTTTCGCAAACGTAAGGAACCGGTCACCCGAATCGATGGCTCGCGCCTTCCCTTTCATCCACACTTTCACTTCGACAAGCAAACCGCGAGGATGAAGGTGGCGCGATGTATCTCAAAATGGCTCTTGGCAACATAAAGCGCAACGCGCTCGACCATCTGGTGTACTTCATCACGCTCTGCATAGCCGTCTGCCTTTTGTACTCGTTCACCGCATCGGCGGATTACCTCACCTCGCTCGAACTCACCGCCGACCAACGCGCTGTCTACGTTCGTATCGGAGACGCCTTGCGTGCGTTCTCAACCCTCGTCGTCATCGTGTTCGCATGCCTTATCGCTTACGCGAATCGATTCATCACACGCCGTCGCAAGCGCGAGCTTGGCACGTACGCATTGCTCGGCATGAACAGTACGCAAACCTCGGGCATTCTCGCTATCGAGACTTTCATCATGTGCGCCGTCGCGTTTGCGACGGGCATCGCCTGCGGCATCGCCCTATCGCCGGCGTTTTCCGCCGTTGCCGCGTACGCGTTCGGCGTCGCGTGGCGACCCTCTTGGACGCTATCAAGCGACGCGGTCGTTTGGTCGGCGGAATGCTTCATCGCCCTGGCCGCCTTCTCCGTCTTCACGGCCGCCCGCAGCGCGTCGCGCCAAACCCTTGCAGAGCAGATGAACGCGCGTCAAGAATACGTCAGCCGCAAGCAGATGACCCCTGCAAAGCGCACGACCTGCTTCCTGGCGGCAGCTGTGCTGCTTGCAATCACCTGGTATGCATGCAGCGCAATGCCCGCGATGTTCGTCACGCTTCTTTTGCCGATGGGGCTGCTTGCGCTCAGCGGAACGTTCCTCCTCGTAAAGCCAGGTGCGCCGCTTCTATCGAACGTCTTCCGGCACCTCGACAAGCGGTACTTACGCGGCATGCGGCCTTTAGCCGTTCGCCTGAATGAGCTCGCCATAAGCAAAGCGGCGCTGCCGCTCTCGTGCGCGTGCGTGATGGTCGCCGCGGCGACATGCATGATATGCGCAGGCTTGTCGTTCGGCGTCGGCATGCGAGCCGACCCCGCCAACGCCACAGCAGCGATAGCGCTTGCACCGATCGGCTACGTCGGCATCCTTTACGGCGCTACGTTTATCGTGGCGTCATTTGCCGTAGCCGCTCTTCACCAGGTGGCGTTTTTCGTCGACACGCAGGAGGACCTCGTCACGTCGCATCTAATCGGCGCAGACCCCGCAGACCTGCGCCGTCTTGTACTCGTTCAAACGGGAGGCGGCTTCGCGTCGATCATGGCAATCGCCGCCATACACGACGTGTTCGGACTCGGGCTCGTTCGATTTCTCTCAGACGCCATCGGGTCATCGGGATTCGCGAGCTTCGTCGTCCTCACCGCAGCGGCGACGACGATCATCGGATTGGCCTACTACGCTCTTACCTGCGGCGCGTGCCTCAAGCTTATGCGCGAAAGAATCGCCGCATGACGAGTGAAGCCTTCATGACTCAAGAAAACGCCTCTGCCGTACAAGCAAGATTCGTCGTAATGAGTAGCCGCTTCGCCCAGCGCACCCACCTAACGCTTTGGGCGAAGCGAGCCCGACAAGGTAGCAGGTGCATGGTGGACGCACCCGATCTCTTGACTCCGACAAACGCGAAAGCCAAGTTGCAGCAAGCGGCGAAAATCTGGTGGGTGAGCCGCTTGTCTGCAGCGTCGATTATACCAAGACAGGGAAATACGACGAACATCGTGGATGCTTAAGACGCAGCGAATATCGCGCATTATTCGGAGGTCCCGTAAACGGTTCCCCGCGCCCCTTCATGCGATCCGATCCGCCGACATGCCGCTCAACATACGTTAACGCCCCGAGCAAACCCCATCCGCTTCAAGCAAGGCACCGGCAACTCACAATGCCCGGAACGATAAATATCTCGAATACACTTGCCTTGGAATACCGATAGGTGCTATCATACTTCCTCGCGTTAGACGCAATGCACCATTAGCTTAGTTGGTAGAGCAGGGGACTCTTAATCCCAAGGTCGAAGGTTCGAGTCCTTCATGGTGCACCATCGAATTTTAGCGAGTCCTTCGGGGCTCGTTTTTTTGCGCTACCTCGATGCAAACCGCTCGACAGAGACAACGTGCTCGAGGGAGAGGGTCCAAAACGTTGCTTGGATCGTGCGCTTCTCCCACGGGAAATGCCAATAGTCGTCCCCCTGCCGCACGCCCACTATGCGCTCCCAGCTGCTCTCGACTTTCGCCCGAACCTGCGATAATTCCGAAGAACGCAGATTCCAGTTGCCGATATCGCGAAAACCAACCCCGAGAGACGCAATCCATTCATTGAATTCGCTGTCATCTGCCTCATCCTGCGATAAATACCAGTAGTTAAGCGCATGATGCCAGTCGTCGAAGTCGGACAGGAGCACCTCCCAATCGGGCACGTCCAACTTCATGCGCACGCACTGACCACCCTCGGCATGGTGATATTGCCGCATATCGGGCTTTCCATCATGGCGGCCTTGCCGCTTATACCATGCCCAAATTGGGTATTCGACGCCCTCGGGAGGCGGTCCAACAAGCTTGCTCATTTGATTTGCCAGCCAGCGATACGCGTAATTCATGTGATTGCAAGCATCATCGTCCCGCTTGGGAAACACGATGAGCTCAGCTGGAACCGTATAGAGCCCCGTCTTCTCAAGCTGCTCCCATACAGCTATATCTTGAACGGTCCAGAGGATCATTCGAGCACCTCATCTTCGACGAAAGAGGATCAAGTGAAGCGGCCTGCCTTTCGCTCAAACCCTACAGCGCCGTGCCCTTCGTCGGCGTGTACAGCCCGCTCATGTCGACGCCTTCCAGCTCGAGTAGCGTGCGTTTGACGCGAAGGCCGCCCGCGTATCCGGTCAGGCTGCCGTCGGCGCCCACCACGCGGTGACACGGCACGATGATGGAGATGGGGTTGTGTCCCACCGCGCCGCCGACCGCGAGCGCGGATGTGCGTCGCCCTCCCCTGCGCGCCTCCACCTCGCGCGCGATATCGCCGTACGTCGTCAGCTGGCCGTAGGGTATCTCAGAGAGAATTCCCCATACGAGCATCTGGAACTCAGATCCCACCGGCGCCAACGCCACATCCACCGTCGGTACCTCGCCCGCGAAATACGACTTCAACCACGCCCGTGCGCGCTCGATATGCTCGCTGCCGTCGGCAACCACGCGGCCGAGTGTGCGCCCGTGGTACTTCTGCCCTTCGATCCACAAACCGGAAAGACCCTCCGCGCGCGAAGCGAGCGTTATCGCGCCCACCGGCGAGTCTATCGTCGCAAGCGCCATGTCGAATAGAGTCTGATCAGTCAAAACGTCCTCCTCTTCGCATCCAACGCGTTTCCTGTAAAGAACCCCGCGCACGCGCTCGCGCCGCTCAGGCGAGCACAGCAGGCGCCGACGAAAACGGAAAGGGCCGCCGCACGAGTCGAACCGCCGCGATCCGTCAAACCGCAAGGCCACAGCACCGGTTAGCACCGCGCGGCAAGCAAGAAACGAGCTATCGGAGCTTCTTTCCCATCGGCAACGGATGGCACTCGTCGATCATCGGACAGCCATCGCACTCCTCGGTGACCGACGTGTCCACATCATCCCACGAGATCTCGGTATACCCGAGCGCACGGTAAAACGGAACCGCCCCGCCGCGCGCCACAAACCGTAGCTCGCCGAAACGCTCGAGCGCGTCATCCATCAGCGCACGACCCACGCCGAAGCCGCGCCACTCGCGGTTAGCCACCACAGGGTTCACGTGCGCGACACCGTTCCTCCCCACGAGAATGCGGCACAACCCCACGCAATCATCGTCGGCGTTCGCCGCCACCGTCACGTTCTCGAGCGAGGGAATGCGATCCATGCCCTCGTTGTACAGATACCAGTCGATCAGCTCGCGATCCTTCTCAAGCGCGGGCCTCAGCGTGAACAATGCCATGTTTTCCTCCCGTGGCAACGTGCTCGATAGCAAACCGCCCGCCTTCGCGGGCGGGCGGACGCGTTCTACATGATGGGCTCGACGTAAATCTTGTTGCGCGAATCGGGGATGGCCTTCTTCGCCAGCTCCGCCGCGCCCTGCGCGATCATCGGCAGCAGATGCGTCGGCACGCCCATGAACATCATATCCTCGCCGATGTCGGTCGCCGCGCGGCAACCGTAGCAGCCGAACGTGATGTTGGGCTCGTCGTTGGTCAGCGGCAGAAGCACCGCCTCCACGCACATGGAGTTGAAGCCCGACGCGTGGAAGTCGTGGCGATGCCCAGTGTAGTAGCTCATCGACATGGACAGCCACATCATCTGCTCGGGCGTGCCGGTGAACACGACGACCTCCGGCTCGCGCACCGTTTTCGCCAACGGCGCCACGTAGGTGGCACGGCGGCTCTTCGGCGGAAGCGTGGGGCGTTCGGCCACCATGCGCGCAGCTGCTTCGGCGTTGACCACCTTGTGGAACAGCACGTAGATCTCGCCGGTTGCCAGCTTCTCGGGAACGCCCGTCATGCCGAAGATGGACGTGCCGTCGGGACATGAATGACGATGCGGCGGCATGAGGATGGACGCGCCGCGGCGCGCTGCCATCATGGCCTGGCAGAAACGCAGGTTCTCGGGCGGCATGGGCACGTCGGGCAAAAGCTCGTCTTTGTCGATGAGGCTCACCGCAACCGGCTGCCAACGAAGGCCGAGGCTTTGCATAATGGAGCGTTGCAGCTCGGCGTATTCCGCATGAAGCTCATCCGATATAGGCTCGGCACGATCCTCGTCCGCGAAGGGGTTGTACGTCGCGTCACCGGTCGCTTCCACCAGAAGCGCGCGCTTCGGGCAGTTGCCCGAACACGTGGTGCACCCCACGCACTGCTCGGGATGAGCCGCATAAGGGTAGCCCTCCTCGTTGAACTCCAGCACGTTGCACGGGCAAAACGCCACACACAGACCGCATTGCACGCAGCGGTTCGCGTCATTGGTGATGGTGTAATCAGCCATTCGTCCCTCTTCTTGATAACGTCTTTCCGCAAGGCGAACGAAAACGCGACGGGAAAACCCACCCTGCCGCGCATCGAGGCGCCCGGTTGGCGCGCACATGAGCGCGCGGGTAAACGAAGGCGGCAGGAGCGCATCCCGCCGCCGACGACAAGCTAGCGATCGCCGACGCCGCGCAACTCTTCCTTGCACCACGGCGGGTACACGCGCTTGCCGGCGGAGTTCGTCAAATGATACGAGCAGAACGGGATCGCGCGCCCGTCGGGAACCGTCACCATCATGGAGCACTCGCGCAGACGCTGCGTGTCCATAGACACCGCGTCCATGTAGTTCATGATGATGATGGACAGACCCGTCTTCACCTCGACGCCCTTCTTGTACAGGATGTCCAGGAATACCGAGCCCTGCGGCGAATCGGGGCTGTAGCCCGCCGCGTACTCTTCCATGGTCATGCGACGCGTCGCGGGGTAAAAGCCGCTTTCGTGCTCGGCGTCCTCGCTTTTCACGAGGAAGACGCCCGTGTCGCACAGCGGGTTCGAGCAACCGAGCGGCCAGATGTCACGCACCTCGAGCAGGCCCTGCGACTGATCCGCCAGGTTGAAGATGACGTCTCCCGCGCTCATGGGCATGGCGCGCTCGGCGTCGAATCGGCCCGAGGTGAACGCAGGCTGCAACGCCAGGCCCGCCACCACGTCGGAGTTCTCCAGCGCGAAGCGCAAAAGATCGCCGAGCTGGCCGTCGTTCAAGCCCGCCACGACAGCCACCGAGAGCACCACTTGAATGCCAACCTCGCGGCAGCGTTCGATGGCGCGCAGTTTGATATCGAGGATGTCGCGACCGCACGTGGCCTCATACACGTCCCCGGTCACGCCGTCGAACGACAGGTACACGCCCGTGAGGCCCGCGGCCACAAGGCTCTCCAAATAACCGTCTCGCGCGGCGATGACCAGGCCGTTCGTGTTGATCTCGATGCCCCAGAAGCCCTTCTGGCGACCCAGGTAGATGATGTCGACCAAATCCTTGCGACACGTCGGCTCGCCGCCCGTGATCTGAACGGCGCCGTCGGTGCCCACCGCACGCGCGATGGTGTCGTACATGGCCTCGATCTCGTCCATGGTGGGATCGTCCTCGCCGCCTTCGGCGCTGGCGAAGCACACCGGGCAGCGCAGGTTGCAGTTGCGCGTGACCTCAATCTCGAGCAACGTGCCGCGACGTTCGTGACGCGCGCACGTGCCGCACCCCACTGGGCACGGGCCGGTGATCGGCTCGGTGTTCACGGGCTTGGTCTTCGGGAAGGCCTCGGAGCGCAACCATTCGTAATGCTCGGCATCGGGCCACATGCGCGTGTCGAGCTTGCCGTGCTCGGGGCACGTGCGACTCATCCACACAACGCCCTCGTCGTCGGCGTACACACGCGCGGGAAGCTCCTTCAAGCACGTCGGGCAAAGCGCCGTTGTCTTATGTAAGTCTCGCATTGCAAATCCTTCGGTTGGTATCAGCTGGTCGGGCGGGATCACCCGGCGAGGCGCCGGTCGCTCGAAAGCTCGTCGGTCGTTCGTAACGTCAACGGGGGTTTCCGCAGTGCGTCGAATTGGCGCGAAAGCTCGCCCAGGTGCACTTCGGTACGCGAGGTGCGCCTGGGGGGGCCAAGGCGGCGTGCTGCAGGAAGCCGCAGCGTCAGGCCCTTCCGCCTGTCCCGTCAGGGCAGGCGGAACCCAAGCCGCAGCGTCGGCGTTTTCCGCCCGTCGCTACAGCGCGGGCGGAACGAGAGCCGCAGCGTCGAGCGGTTGCGTCGTTGCAAAGCAACGATGCAACACCCTACTCGTCGATGTACTGACGCGGGTCGTGCTCCTCGTTGGGCGGGGTGCACACGCGAATGCCCATGAAATCGACCCACTCGAGCACGCGCTTGGGCACGAACAGCTCGTTTTGGTACCGAGCCGCCTGCTCGATGGCCCTCATGCAGGAAATGGCGTGCGCAAGGTCCACCTTCTCGTCGATATCGGCGATAGGCGCGAAATACGCGATGGGGATGTTCTTCTCGGCGGTCTTCTCCATGTACGCATCAAGCGCGGGCTTGCCGTTGAGGTTGTAGTACACGCCCTGATGGTTGATGTCGGTGTTGTAGGAAGAGCCGACCAGCGACGTGCCGCACTCCTGGCACGGAGCGCACACGAAACCGGGCGTGCCCTGCGCCTGGAAGTAATCGAGCCACTGGAACGCCTGGGTCACGTGCGACTTCGGCATGGTCGGAATGTCGCCGCCGACGGAAACGATGTGCTCGTAGCCCATGTCGAAAATCTGCTTGAACGCGTCATCGAAATGATCGTCGAAAGTAGCGCCCTTGTCGGTGATGTAGTGGATCTCCATCGGCCACGGACCGATTTCGTCATAGGTCTTCTTCATGAGCTCGACGTTTTCCGCAGGCGTCGTGGAGACGAAGAAATCGTAGGTGATCTTGTCTGCGGTCGGATCAGCCGCGACGAGCGCATCGTTTTCACGCTGCATCTCGATGAGCGCGTGCATGCACGCCTCGGACACATCGTAAAGGCTGCGCCTGAAGAACTCGGCCGCCTGCTCGTCGCTGAGGAAACCGCCGTGCTTGGTGGTCAGACGCGTCTTGACCATACCCGGGATGGGGGGCTTGCTGAACACCAGCAGAGCTTGCTTCTTTTCTGCCACTTGTCTCTCCTTCACCTTTTCCGTATCAAACGCCGCACATCGCCGAAAACGATAGACGGCGCAAAGTTAACGATTAACCCGCAGATTTCGCGAGAGGTTACTCTCGCGAAGCATTCGGCCAACCCTTGCGCATCGACGGCGAGAAGCCATCAGGCCGAGAAGCCGACCTGCCAGCTGAGATCCCCGTCGTCCTTGCGGATCATGCAGTCGATGGCATTGTACGACCAAGTCCCGATCATCGGCTCGCTCTCGTCAAGCGAGCACGACGTGAGGCAGTTCACGTTGGATTCCCACATGCCTCCGTCAAACGGCGCCCGATCGATCCATTCAGGATGCCACCATCCGTAGTCCGCATTTATTAGACCGTCTCTCATACGTATTGTATCCAATTTGAATCGAGCTTCGCCCTTATCCGTCGAAATAACGACGCAATCGCCCTTGGCAAGGCCAAGCGACTCTGCCGTGGCCTCGCTCATCTCGACGACGGGGAACGGATCGCGCTTCCTGAACTCTTCGTTGTTCAGGTACATGGAAGCGTTGTAGGGCTGCTTTCGAGCGCCTGTGATGAGCGGCATATGCACCCATCCCTGCGCCTCCCGCTCGGCGATAAACGCCCGGCTGCACAACCGCCGAGGTTCGCCCGGCTCAGGCAGGCGCGGACCGCCGAGTTCGGTGAGGATCTCGCTTGCCAGCTCGATCTTGCCCGTGGTGGTGGCGAAGCCCTTTTGCCGCCCCTCCTCATCAAGCGCGAGATGCTTGGCGTACGCAGGCGGCTGGAAGCACAAGCCCAGCTCGCAATAGGTGTCCCAGTCCATGCCGCTCGGCGCAAGCGTGCTCGCGATGGCGTCCTCGAACGTCTCGTCGGGCCATTGGCCCTCCTGCCCCATGCGCAGCCCCAGCTCGCGGAAGATATCGTAATCGTTCTTACGCTCGTAATACGGTTCCACCGCTTTCGGGCCGCCGTAGGCGATGTTGGCAACGCCGCCGTGCGCCTGGAACGTCGCGCGCTCAATGGCACCCGCCGAGGGAAGCACGTAGTCGGCGATCGACGCGGTGGGCGTGAGGTAATAGTCGAGCACCACGATGAGATCGAGCTTCATGAGGGCATCGTAGACGCGGTGCGTGTCGGCGTAGGTGAGCAGAGGGTTCGTGGCCTCCACGATAAGCGCGCTCACGCGATACGGAGCGCCCGTCTCCATCGCGCGCAGCACCAAATCGGGATGAGCCGACGTAAGGTAGCGCGCAGGGAGCTTGCGCCCGAGCCGCTCTGTCAGGCGCGCGACGCGCGCGTAGCCATCGTAGCTTTGCAAAGGCGTGACGCCGGTGTTGAGGCTCAGCGCCTCAAGCGCATCGGCGTGCTCGAGCGTTAACTCGAGGTCGACCTCCGGAACGAAATCGCTTCCCTCTGCGAGAACGCACGCGCCCTGCCTGTCAACGTTGCCGGTGATGGCGCGCAAACAGCAGATGGCGCGATGCGTCGGAGCGACCGACGCCCCCACCTGATCGATCCCGCGGCCGGAAACCAAGACGGACGGATAATCGCCCGCGAACAGACGCGCCGCGTGCACGATGTCTTCCGCAGGAACATCGCACATATCCGACACATGCTCGGGAGTGTAAGCCGACACGTGATCAACCAGTTCATCGTAGCCCGAGCACCACTCGTCAACGAAGGCGCGATCGACGAGACCCTCGGCGATGATAACGTTGACGAAGCCGAGTGCGAGCGCGCAGTCGGTGCCGGGCTTGGGCGCTATCCACAAATCGGCGCATCGCGCGGTTCGCGTGAACCGCGGATCAATCACGACAAGCGGCGTATCCGACTTCCCCACCTGCAGGATAGCGCGCCAAAACGCCGAGTTATCGGATTCGGCGGGGTTGGTGCCCCAAAGGAACACGCAGCCCGTCTCGGGGGTGAGGTCGGCTTCGACCGTCCAACCGAACGTCAGCACGTCCATCCAGATGCGCGGGTTCCAGCAGATCTGCCCGATGCCCATGTTGTTCGGCGAGCCGACAAGCGTCATGAACCGATGCAGGGGCCAAAACGAGGTATGAGGCCCTCCGATCATCGAAGCGAGCGTACCCGCACCATGCTCCGCGATGAGCTCTTTGAGACGACGCGCGATATCGTCGAGAGCCTCGTCCCAGCTCACGCGTTCCCACCTACCACCGCCGCGCTCGCCCGCGCGACGCAACGGGTAGTTGACGCGATCGACGCCGTCAAGCACGTCGAGGTTCATACGCCAGCGACGGCACCCCGCCAAGATGCGCTCGTCATAGGGGTAGCGCGTCGGATCGGGGGCGAGATCGACGACGCGACCGTCCTCGACCGTCGCCGTGAAACCACAGAGGTACCCGCAGAAATGGCAATTCGTCTTCTTAAGCTCTTGCGTCACCAGCGCACGCTCCCTTTCGATTATCCACCGTCATCTTCCACCCGTCGTCCTACCGAGAATCTGCAGAGCCGCCGAGCCCTTTGAAAGACCGCTCGCTTCCCCCCTCGCGCACGACGCCGAGCGTCTCGTCGAACAGGAAACGATACTTCATCCATCCGCCGACGCGCGCCCAATCGATGCGCCACGAGTAAAGCAGCTCGAGGAAGTGCAGCGCCTGAACGTAGGGTTGGGCCATGTTCAGCTGGAACACGCAGCTCATGCACGCGGTCACGATGGCATCGGCCCCAACCTCGACCGCCTCCTCGCCGTTGCGCCGCGCGATCTTATCGGCCGCCTCGAACTTACCCGCAGCACGCGGAGACGAGCCGCAGCACAACGAGCGCCGCCTGCTGTGAGCGGGGTCGACGAACGAGCCTTCGGGGAGCATGGCGCGCAACCCGTCAGCGAACTCGCCCTCGCCTCGGTCGGGGCACGAATCGTGCGTGCACAGCACCAGCGGAGCAGACGCGTCGCCCTTCACGAGTAAAGCCGCCGCATCGCGATCGACGCGATACCCCAGATCAGCCATAACGCGCGGAAGCACGGCCACCTCGACGCCCGCGCATCGCTCGTCGAGCGCCAGGCCCTCGCGCAGGGCCTTCACGCAGTTCGGGCACGCTGCGACGATGCGCTTGATTCCCGTGTCCGCCAAATGATCGCACAGCTGCAGCTGAAACGACTTCATCAATTCGGCGCCATCGGCTTCGTAGGACAAGATCTTTCCGCAGCACAGAAGCGAGATGCCGTCGACCGCTCCACGTTCCACGAGCGTGTCGTAAACCGCCGACACCAGCGGCATGGCATAGTTCACAAACGAGCATCCCGGGAAGAACAGCGACGTGCAATCAGGCAAAACGCCCCCGCTCGGGACAAGATGCGCATCGCCGCCCGCGTCATCGAACGTCACGACATCGCCCGTCAAAGCATCGGTGAAACGATATTCCCCCATGACAGCCTCCTCGTTGCGTTTTCGGGAACCCTATCGACGATAGATCTCTCGCAAACGCAAAAGAAGCGGGGCCGGCGAAAGCCGAACCCCGCATGCAGATCAGAAGAAGGATCGAAGGCGGAAAACGGAAACGCGTCCACGATAACCGCTTCAGCCGCCGGCCCTTCGTCGGTTCGAGACAGCGCGCGCCTTGAACCCCGAGGCCCTGCTCGCGCATGCACGGGCAGGGCCTCAACCGACTCGCGTTAAACGAACCGGCAGACCATCCTTAGTAGATGTTCTTGCCGTAAGTCCACTTCGACACGAACTCCGCGTCGGGCTTCGCCACGCGCTCGTAGTAGCGAATCTCGCCGGGGATCGGCGCGCGGTCGTCGGTGTTGACGACCAGGAAGCGCAGGATGCAGCCGCCGATGAGCACGAGCACGGGAGCGATGACCTCGGAAGCCACGCCATGACCGCCCACGTACAGAATGAACGGAAGCACGAGACCGCAGCCAACGATGCCGATCCAGAACGCGGGAGCGTAGGAACCCTTCACCCAACGCTTCGCGGCGGCCTTCGCCGTCACGTTGCCGGCGCCGAGGAAAGACAGAACCATCGTCATGAGCACGATGATCTCGGTCACGACCAGGATGATGTCGACGATGTGCAGGATGGAGAGCACGACCTCGGAGACGATGAGCGTCTCAAGCGAGACCTGCGCCGGCCAACCACCGACCGAGAGCACCACGGCGGCGCAGCCGGTGGAGATAGCCGAGATAGTGAACAGCACGGGCAGGGCCGGCGTCGCCCAGAAAGCGTGCGCCTTCAGGGTCGAGAGCATGATGCCGGTGTACATCATGATGCACAGGCCGAAGAAGCCCGCGATGATCAGGAACACGCCCGCAGCCGGCTTCAGCGCGTCAGAGAGCGGCGCGAAGAACGTCCAGCTGTCGCCCAGGTAGGCGAGCAGGTACAGGAGCGCGAAAACCGCGGCGATGACCAGGAAAGTCGCGCCCCACTTGATGATGGACTTCGCCGTCGTCCACACGCGCCAGAAAACGCCGGGCTGGCCGAGGTCGACCACCAGGAAAACGCAGCCGATGGCGATAGCCACGAGCGACCAGAACACCGGCATGGCGAAAACCTCGCCGTAGCCGGGGACGACGAACGTGTTGAAGATGGCGGACAAGAACAGAATGCCGCCTGCCAAACCGCCCAGGAACAGGTACAGGGCGATAGGCGGTTCCCAGTAATGATGCTTCATTATGCCTTGCCTCCCAACTCAGGAATGTAGTAGATCTGAGGCTCGGTGCCGAACTCCTCGAAGAGACGCTCGGTCTTGACAGAGCCGATGAGCTTCGAAACCTCGCTGTTCGGATCGTCGAGGTCGCCGAAGATACGAGCCTTCTGGTGGCAGGTCTCCACGCAATAGGGCTGCGCATCCGGATCAGCCTGGCGCTTGTCACGGCAGAAGGTGCACTTGCGCACGAAACGATGCAGACGAGACTCGAGATGAGAAGCGTCGCGCATGCCGTAGGGGCAGGCGTTCACGCACACCTTGCAGGACAGGCACTTCTTGGGATCGACCCATACGGTGCCGTCCTCGTCCTGCTGGCTTGCGCCCGAGGGGCAGCAGGGAACGCACTCGGGGTTGGCGCAGTGCATGCACAGAAGCGGAGTCCAGCTCTTGTGGACGTTCGGCCACGTGCCCTGGCAGCCTTCGGTGACCACGGGGTTGTAGATGATGTCGAGCGGCAGCTTGTTCCACGTACGGCAGGCAACCGTGCAGGAATGACAGCCGATGCAGCGACGCTGATCGATGACCATAACGTAACGAGTCATTGTTTACCCTTCCTACTCGATAGCCGTCTTTATTCGCCCAGAGGTTCGTAGGACATGCTGTAGCGCTTGCCCGTCGCCTCGTCGAGCAGGTTGCCCTGCTCCGCGTCGTAGATGTAGCCGTAGTTCGCGTCATGATAGGCGCCGGTCTCGGGGTCCATCAGCCAGCCGCTGTTCGGATCGTAGGCGTAGGGCTTGTCGCCGAGAACCGCGTAACCAAGCTCGGCGTTCCACGTCAGGTTCGCGGGAACCTCGTAGGGAGCAGCCTGGCCGGGATAGCAGCGGATGCCCGCGACGAACTTGATCTCCTGGCGGTCCATGGTGTACATGGTGCCCGTGGCGTCGTCGACGAGGCACTCGTTGGCAGCGTCGTAACGCCATCCGGTGTAAGCGTCGATGTAGGCCTTCGTCTTCGGGTCGATGAGCCAGCCGGAGTCATCGAGCTTGAAGTGAGTGTCCTTCTGGAACAGCCCGTCGTTCTGCCACACCCAGTAATAACCCTCGGGGACTTCCTTGGTGGGCACGGGCTTCTCGAACGGGATCTTCTCGCGGCAGAGCTTCTCCTCGCTCGGCATCACGTGAATGCCGGGCTCGGCAACGGAGCCGGGAATGGAGAACTGAGTATCGGCAGGCTTGTAGTCGTGATCGAGCTCGGTGCACTTGTACACCTTGCACAGAAGACCGCGGTTAGCCCACGAGCCGCCCATCGGGTCGCAGTGCTCGGCATCGACCGAGGTGAGAACGTTGACGTTGGACTCAAGGCAGCCGAACGGGTTGTCGAGGTCGGCGGAGCCGTCACGCTCGGGGAACCACCAGCCGCGCGGTGCGAAGATCACGCGAGGATCGACCTCGGGCTCGACGTTCGCGCGCATCTTGATGCGGCCGCGACGGGTCTCGATCCAGCACCAATCGCCGTAGGCGATGCCCATCTTCTCCGCCGTCTCCGGGTTGATGGAGAAGTACGGATCGGGGTACAGGAAGCGGATGCCCTGCATCTGGAAGTGCTCGGAATGGTGATACGGCATGAAGCCGCCGCCCGTGGTGAGAACCAGCGGGTACTCGTCAAGCAGCTCGGGCGTGTCGATGGGGTTCTCGATGGTGCCGATGTAGGTCGGCATGCCGGCATAGCCCAGCTCGCGCAGGATCGAGGAGTTGCACTCGACCTTGCCCGAAGGCGTCCAGAAGCCGCCGTTGGACTCGTACTTCTTCTGATGCAGCGGCGGATAGTACATGCGAACCATCTCGACGAACTCGTCCCAGTTCGCAACCGGAAGGCCGAGCGGGGCGATGATGGCGGAATACGCCTCCTCGATGGTCTCCCAAGGCCAATCGGCCTCGTCCTGACCGCATGCGATACCGAGCTTGCGCCAGAAGGTGAAGTCGTCATGACGATCGTACTTCGGCTGGATGGCACGGCGGCCGCCCATGACGGAGTCGGTCGCGCCGTAGTGCGTGACGATGATCGGACGCTCGAGGGCGCCGGCAGCCGGGAACACGTAGTCGGAGAACAACGCGGTCGGGGTCATCCAGTAGTCGACGGTCACCAGGAACTCGACCTTCTTGAGCGCGGCGAGGGTCATCTTCGCATCGCCGTAGGAGTTGACCGGGTTGGTGGCGTTGCAGATGAGGCCGCGAATCTGATAGGGATCGCCGGTGAGGATCGCCTTGAACACCGACGGGCCGTGAGCCTCGCAGAACCACTCGGAGGGCAGCGTCTTGCCCCACGTGCGCTTAGCGTTATCGGAGATGAGCTGGTAACCGGGCCACGTGGTCAGCTTGAACCTGTCGGAGCCGATCTGCTTGCCCTTCTGCTCCTCGGGAAGGCGCTCGTTGAGCTCGAGCTCCTCGTCGGTGAGGAAGTTCAGCGCGGGACCGGGCATGCCGTCGCCGCCGGGGACGTCGAGGTTGCCGCACACGGCGCGCAGCAGCGCAAGCGCATGGGAACCGGTGGTCGAAGCGCGTCCGATCTGGTCCCACGTGCAGCCCCACTGGATGCAGCCGGGCTTGTTCATGGCGTACATGCGAGCGGCGGCGCGGATCTGGTCGGGCTCGAGCCAGGTGATGGGGGCGGCCCACTCGGGCGAGTACTGAGCAACGTGCTCCATGAGCTCATCGAAGCCGTCGCACCACTGGCCGATGAACTCGTAGTCGGCCATGCCCTCGTAGATGACGGTGTGCAGCAACGCGAGCGCGAGCGCGGCGTCGGAGCCGGGACGCAGCGGGAGCCACAGGTCGGCCTTCGAGGCGGTCTCGGAATAACGAGGATCAACCACGATGATCTTCAGACCCTGCTTCTGCAGGTCGGTGTAGCCGTGCATGCCGCCGAGCGTGGAGGCGCCGGGGTTGAAGCCCCACAGGATGAGCGAGCGAGCGGTGCCCAGATCGGTCTCGAACGGAGACCAGCCGGCAACGCAGGTCTCGGCCATGAAGGTGGGGATCCAGCACAGAAGCGCGTTGTGGAAACCGTTCGGCGTGCCGAACAGGTTCAGGAAGCGACGGCGGGCGAAGTCATCGGTGCGCGTCGTTCCGCCGGCGGAGGCGATGGCCTCGGCGCCGCTTTCCGCTTTGATCTGGTTGAGTCGATCGGCAACCTCCTGGATGGCCTGATCGTACGGGATCTGCTCCCACTTGCCCTCGCCCTTCTCGCCGACGCGCTTGAGCGCATGGTTGATGCGGGCAGGATGGTTCACGTGCAGAAGCGCGCTGGTACCACGGCAGCACAGACCGCCCTGGCTCGAATAATCAGGATCACCCTTGATCTTGATCACGTCGCCATCCTTAACATAGGCGAGTACGCCGCAGTTAGCATGGCAGAAATAGCAGAGCGACTTGACCACAGTGACGCCATCTTGGTTGATGTCGACCTCGGTTGATTCCGTATCAGGACACACGAGGTCTTTGAAACCGCTCGACGTCTTCGAAATCTCCGTCATCTACCTTCCCCTCTTCTTCTCGTCTCTTTACTTTCAACGACTTACAAGAGCGTTCCGCGAGCGCAAAACGCCCTCACGTTCGCAATACATCGCCAGAGTTTAGCCGAGCGAACCGCTTCGAGCATCGAACCGACAGGTTGGAAAGCCCTAAAACCTCTCTACACCCCTCGGTATGACGCCCTCGGCCGCCGGATACCCCCGACGAAGGCTAGAACACCTCGCACGCAGGCGCTCTCTCCCAACGCCTGCGTGCGAATGCACCTAGTCAAACATGGGATTATAGCGATGGTGTTCAATAGTGGCCACAATCCCCTATTGTTTTCCGACAAATGGCGATCATGAAGCCATGATCGACCGAGCCGCACGCGACGCTGCGAACCCACGCCGCCGCTTTGCTCGAACGGCTCAAGCGAGGCGAGGTTCCCCCCACCCCACATGCACGAATCATGCCGGCTCGACTTGCCGGAGCCGACGCGCCCGCCACGATACACGGAGGATGATCGCCGCTTCCCTTTTGAGCGAATCGTCGCGAAAAAAAAACGTGCTCGATTCAAGATGGGAAAACGCGAACCCTCCGCTGACACGTGCGGCGCGATCTGAGATGAGATAACGCGAACCTGCCGCCGACGCGCCCTGCGAGCAGTTCCATCCCCCGACTATACTGAGGGACGACATAAGAATGCGATTCGAAGGAGCACGCCCCATGGCAGAGAAACCGGCAGCGAGCAAAACCCACACCCTCACGTTCATGGGAACCGCCGCAGGATGCGGCGTGCCCTCCTTCTTCTGCGACTGTCCCGCGTGCACCGAGGCGCGGGAGAACCCCGTGCTTGCGCGCGGCGACTGCGGCATCATGATCCGCGGCGTCGCCGACGGGGAGGGGCACGTGCCCACGCTGATCGTGGACACGCCGCCCGACGCGCGTCATCAGCTTTTACGCGAGGGCATCCGCCGCGTTGACGAGATCCTCTTCACCCATGCGCACTTCGATCACATCGGCGGGCTCGGCGAGTACGAGTACCTCGTCCAGCTGGTGCAGAAGCGCCAGATGCCGACGTACGGCTCCAAGACCGCCCTCGAGGGGATTCTCAGCGAGTTCCACTTCATGGACTACTGCCTCGACGCCCATGTGATCGAGCCGTTCGAAACACACGAGTTCGACGGCGTGCGCTACACCGCCTGCCCGGTCACGCACGCACCCGGCACCTATGGCTATCTCATTGAAACGGACGGCACGAAGATGTTCTACGCATCCGACACGGCGCGCCTGCCGAAGGAAACCGCCGAGCGCGTGCGAGGGTGCGACATCCTGGCGATGGACGCCACGTTCTGGAAGCGGAACTGGTCGCCGAACGACCATCACAGCGTGCAGGAGTGCATCGAGGAGGGCCTGGAGCTTGAAGCCGGGACCATCTACCTCACCCATATGTGCATGCACTACGACGAGCCGATCACCTACGCCGAGCTGGTGGAATTCCTCAAACCTTACGAAGGGCGCGTAGTGGCCGCGCTCGACGGCATGACGCTTTCGATTTAACGGAGAAAAGAAGGAGGCCCGCGCCTGCCCCGGCAGGGGGAGCAGACGCGGGCCTCTACCCGTATCATTCAGCAGCGACCGCAAGAACCGCTCACGTCGCCGCTCGCGGCCGCCAGCGCAACCTTAGATCCAGCAGCCGCCGGTTAAAAAGCCGTTAGCCGCGCACCTCGGCACCGGTGGCTCCGCACACCTTCTTCACGAGGCGCTCGTGCGCACGCTCGACCTCCTCGCTCGTCAGCGTGCGATCGGCGGCACGATAGGTCAGCGCATACGCCATCGATTTCTTTCCAGCGCCAACGCGCTCCTCGTCACGGTAAACGTCGAACAGGCTCACGCTCTCGAGCAGCTTGCCGCCGGCAGAGGTCATGACCTGGCACATCCTCTCGTGCGTGACGTCCTCGGAGACGACGAACGCCTGGTCCATCGCCACGGCGGGGAACGTCGGAACGTCAACGTAGTCGCGCGCGGGACGTGCGGCCTTCACGAGCGCCGCCATGTCAAGCTCGAAGGCGACGATCGGCGCGTTCGCCTCGAAGGCGCCCGCCGCGAGCGGATGGATCTCGCCGACCCAACCGATCACCGCGCCCGCCGCCATCATCTCCGCAGCGCGCCCGGGCTGCAGATGCAAAGCCTCCTCGGCGGAAAGCGCTCGGAAGCGAACCTTGGGCAGCGCGAGCTCGCGCGCGATGCTCTCGAGCACGCCCTTGCCGTCGAAGAAGTCGAAAGCGACCTCGGAGCGGTTCCAACCCGCCTCGTGCATGGCGCCCGCCATGACGCCCGCCACCTTCTGGCGCTCCTTGGGCTTCTTGCGACCTTCGGCGGCGAAGAACACGGTGCCGATCTCGTAAAGCTGGACGTTTTTCACGCCACGGCTCTGATTGTAGGCAACGCTGCGCAGAAGGCCGGGGACGATGGACTGACGCATGACCGACTGATCGGCGTTCAGGGGGTTCAAAAGCTCGACCGCATCCCCGAGATCGTCAGCTTTCATGCGAAGACGCTCGATATCGCTCGGCTCCGCGAAGGAATAGGTCATGGTCTCGTTCATCCCGCATGCACGCAGCGTGTCGTTGACCAGCGAGGCGATGCGCTGCTCCTCGGTGCGCACGCCGACGCGGCCGCGACCGCCCGGCAGCGTGGATCCGATGCGATCCATGCCCCAAAGACGCAGCACCTCCTCGTAAAGATCGATCTCGCGCTCGAGGTCGGGGCGGAACGTCGGGGCGACCACCTCGAGAACCTCGGCGTCGATCGACCCCTCGACCTTGCAGCCGAGTCGTTCGAGCGTACCGACGACGAAGTCAGTCGGGATGTCGGAGCCCATCATGGCGCAGAAGCGAGGCACGCGGAACCGAAGCTTCACAGGTTCGGAGCGCACAGGCCACGTATCGACGATCTCGTCACCCTCGTTCATGAGCACGACGGTGCCGCCCGAGACTTCGGCGATGAGCGCAGCCGCAGCGGCAGAGCGGACCTCTATACTGTGATCGTCGACACCGCGCTCGTAACGCATGGAGCTCTCGGAGATCAACCCCAGGTTGCGCGAAGTGCGCGAGGTGCGACCCGCTTCAAACGTCGCAGCTTCGAGCAGGATGTTCGTCGTCTCGTCGGTGACCTCGGTATCGAGACCGCCCATGACGCCCGCGAGCGCCACGGCGCCGCGCTCGGGCGTGGCGATAACCGTCATGTCGGGGGTGAGGGCGCGATCCTCGCCATCGAGCGTGACGAGCCTCTCCCCCTCCTGAGCCGCACGGACGATCACCTTCGCCGCGCCGTCGTCACCGACGAGCTTGTCGAAGTCGAAAGCATGAAGGGGCTGCCCGAACAGGAACAGGATGTAGTTCGTCACATCCACGATGTTGTTGATGGAGCGTTGCCCGATGGCGGCGAGGCGCTCTACCATCCAATCGGGGCTCGGCCCGACCTTGCAGTCGCGAATCACGCGAGCGGTGTAGCGAGGGCAGCGCACCTCGTCTTCAATGGACACGCTGACCGAAGCAGCCTCGGCGGCGGAAATCTCGAGCTTTCCCGCCATGTCCTGCAAGGGATCGGAGGCGGGCACCTGGTACATCGCGCCCACCTCGCGCGCCATGCCGACCATGGAAAGGCAGTCGGGGCGGTTCGGCGTGATCTCGAGATCGAGCACCGTGTCGGTCAGCTTCAGGTAATCGGCGATGGGCTGCCCGCACGCGGCGTCCTCGGGAAGGATCCAAATGCCCTCGTGATCGGTGCCCATGCCCAGCTCGCGCTTGCTGCAGCACATGCCGCAGCTCGTCACACCGCGCAGCTTCGACTTCTTGATCTTGAAGTCACCCGGCAAGACCGCGCCGATGGTGGCGACGGGAACCTTGATGCCCGCGGCGATGTTCGGCGCGCCGCATACGATCTGCACGGGTTCGCCCGCCCCCACGTCGACCGTGACCACGTGCATGTGATCGCTGTCGGGATGCGGCTCGCAGGTGAGCACATGGCCCACCACCACGCCGTCATAAGCGGAACCGAGCTTCTCAACGCCCTCGACGCCTGTGCCGGTGAGGTCGAGGCGGTCGCAGAACTCCTTGATGTCAGATGGCACGTCCACGTAGTCGGACAGCCATTTCAAAGATACCTTCATGTTCGTTCTTCCTTATCTTCAACGCGCTTCGCGCGTTACTCTCCATCAAGCCGATTCGAACGCAACGCTAGAACTGGCGCAGGAAGCGCATATCGCCCTCGAGCAACATGCGCAGGTCGGGCACGTTGTACTTCAAGCACGCGACGCGCTCGACGCCGACGCCGAAGGCGAAGCCGGAATAAACCTCGGGGTCGATGCCGCTCATCTGCAAGACGCTGGGATCGACCATACCGCAGCCGAGGATCTCCAGCCAGCCCGTGCCCTTGCACATACGGCAGCGCTCGCCGTCGTGCGTGCGTCCGGTGCCGCCGCACACGCCGCAGCTGACATCCGCCTCGGCGGAAGGCTCGGTGAACGGGAAATAATGCGCGCGAAAACGCGTCTTGCGCTCGGGGCCGAAGACCTGCTTGCAGAAGTACTCGAGCGTACCCTTCAAATCGCCGAAGGTGATGTCCTTGTCGATGACGAGACCTTCGATCTGGTGGAACTGGGGGAGGTGCGAGGGATCGGCCACGTCGCGACGGTACACCTTGCCGGGAGCGATGATGTAGATGGGAAGCTCCTGGTCTTCCATCACGTGAACCTGCACGCCGGAGGTCTGCGTGCGCAAAAGCACGTCGGATTCGCCGCGCACCGCAGCCTCGTCACCCGAGCGATCGCGCACGTAGAACGTGTCCTGCATCGAGCGGCTCGGATGGTCCGCAGGCGCGTTCAGCGCCGTGAAGTTGTAGTAGTCGGTCTCGACCTCGGGACCATGCACCACCGTGTAACCCAAACCGAGAAACACCTCGGAGATCTCGTCGGTGATCGCGTTGATGAGATGGCGCGTGCCCATCTGCTGCACGCGTCCGGGAAGCGTTACGTCGACAGCCGCCGCGTCGATCGCCGCCGCGAGCTCAGCCGCATCGAGCTTCGCCTTGGCCGCCCCGAGCGCCTCCTCGACGGCGACACGCGCCTCGTTGACGGCCTTGCCGACCGCCGCGCGCTCCTCCTTGGGAACCCGGCCCATCGAGCGCAGATACCCCGTCAACGTGCCGGATTTCCCGAGCACCGCCACGCGGACCGTCTCGAGCTGCGCCGACGTCTCGGCTGCTTCGATGTCGGCGAGCGTTGACGCGCGCAACGCCGACAGTTCTTCAGTAATCGCCATGTGACTTCGCCTTTCCTGTCCGTACAAAAAAAGAGCCCTCTCGCGTCCCTGGAATCTGAAACGCAAGTTTTCAGGTCCAAGGACGAGAGAAGACTCTCGCGGTACCACCTCGGTTGACGCGCCCGTACCGCCCATCGACGGGAAGCGTTTCGCACGCAGCCCCTCGAATGCGGCGCGGACATCGCCCGCTCGTTTTCACTCGATAACGGAAGCACCCGTCGCGCCCTACTTGGCATCTCGCGCGAGCCGACTTGGAAACGACGACCCGCGCGTCCGCTTTCAGACGCGCTGCTCGGAAGGGAATTGACGCGCGCGATAGGCCCGGATCCTTTCAGCCGGCGAGATCCGTCTCTGAAGACTTCGCTTGCACGCCACTGTCTTCGTCATAGCATGTAACCGTGAAGTATAGCGCACTTATACCCGACCCCGCTAAGATCGAACGGAAAACCACGCACACGGTGCGCAACCGAGCATCGAGGGGGTCGACTCATCCCCGCACATGCTCGCGAAGCTCAAGAAGAAACGCCCGGACGCGTTGGTTACGTGCGACGACATGACGGCGTTCAAGGCCGAGGAGAAGCTCGACTACATCTTCATCACCTCGGGCTCGGTCTCGCTGTTCACTGAGGATGAGCCCTTGAGGAAGATGCTCAGGTCCATCCGCGACGCGCTTTGCCGCGGGGGGACTGTTCGTGTTCGCCGTTGACACGATCGCCTGCGTCGAACCCGACGACGATGATTACCGCATCGCGGCGAGAGCGCGAATCGACGCGCGCCGCGAGCTCATCCTGAAGACGAAGAACCGCTTCGACGCGCAAACCAAAACGCAGTTCTCGCCCGGCATCTACGAGCTCATCGAAGACGGAGAGCCGATCGGAGTCGAGAGCATGGATTTCCAGACCCATCTGCACTCGTTCAGGGAGATGGACGGGATACTCGACGCCGCAGGCTTCGAGGTAACCGGCGTCTACTCGTCGTTCGACAAAAAACCCGCGACGGGAAACGACGACGAGATGTTCCTCTACGAATGCCGCCTGAAGGCGTAAACGACAGCAGGTCGTGAGCCGGGGCGGCGCGGGCGGAACTCGCCCGTCTCGACTCCCATGATCCAGCGGGCCGCCCCCCACGCAGCCGGGGCGGTTCGGGCGCATCACGCAAACCCGAGCGCGGCAATGAGCTGCAGAAGCGGCGAGGAGCCCGCGCCCCTGACGGAACGCGTCTGCACGGATTCGATTCGATGCTCCGCGCGCGGTGAAAGCCCTACAGGAAGCGGTAGTTCACCGTGCGAAGACCCCACGCATAGCAATCCCCGAAGCCGAACGCCTTGAACACGCCCGGCTGAAGATCGAGCACGCGGCTTCCGCCCCCCATGTACCCGCAGTCGTTGACGACCGCGTACACCGTCATGCCGCCGTACGATATCTCCACCGTGCGGCCGAAGTAAGAGCGGTAGTTGGGCAGCGACATGGGAACGGCCACGCCCATCGACCAGTCGTCGCACACCGCGCCCGTCGCGGTGATGCCAGGATTGGGCGTGTACGGATCGCTCGATCCACCGTAGGCGGAGGCAACGCCTGTAAGCCACCCCGAGGAAGAATCGGATCCCCCGCCCGCGTTCCCCGAACCCGAGCCCGAACCGTCGGATCCCGAGCTGGAACCGCCGCCTGTCCCCTCGCCGCCGGATGCGTTGCCGTCGGGGTTCGGGATGACGGGCGCGTTGTCGGGAACGACCTCCTCGCGGTCGACGGTGTTGGCGTCCTCGGAGATGTCGGCGCCGCCGGATTCACTCGACTGATTGAACTGCTCGGCCTGGACGCGCAACGCCTCGAGACGCGCCGCCTGATCGGCCTGAGCGCCCGACAGGTTCGCGCCCGCCGAAGCGACTAACTGCTCGGCTTCGGCTCGTTTCGCCTCGAGCTCGCCGAGAAGACGCTCTTGCTCGTTCTTCTTCTCCGTTAAGTCGGCGGAAATCTGCTCGAAGCGCTGCTTGCGCTCACGCTGAGCGGAGATCTCATCCGCTTGATAGCTCATGATCTGATCGATGTACTCCATATTGCGAAGAAGGTCGCTCAAGTTGGACGATTCGAGCAAGACGGACAGAAGCGCCGACACGGGATCGCTGCGGTATTGATACGACGCCGCGTCACCGAGAGCAGCCTTGCCCTCGAGCATCGCCTGCTGCGCGACGAGCACCTCGGCGGCTGACGCGTCTATCTGCTCCTGCAGAGCCTGGACCTCGGCGGAGAGCGCCTCGTAATCGGAAGCGATCTCGCTCATGCGGGCCTCGGCATCGTCAAGGGAAGCCTGGGCCTCGTCGATCGCGCGCTGACCCTCCTCGACCTCGTCGGCATATGCGCACGCTTGCGCAAAGGGGGCGATCGCGCCCGTCGAGGCCAAAAGCAGCGTCATGCAACAAGCAAGCACGCGCTTCCTCACATTTTCCAATAGCGTCAAAAGTAGCCTTTCGCCGTCCGTCAAAGCCCCGCGAAAGCGTCCAAGCGCAACGCGGATGCGCGTCGATGATCAAATTCAGGGCGATGCGCATCCGTTTATAATCCCCAAGGCGGCCCTCTCGTTCAAGCGCAAACGGCAAAAAAACACGACGGCGGCTTCGCTTGAACGGCCCTAGAACACGGCGATCGCCATCAGCAGCACCGTAAACGACACCGCGAACGCCACCCCGTCGAGCGCCGAGAACGGATACTCCTTGAACCCGCTCGCCGGCGTGCGCAGTTCGAACCCGCGTACCTGCGCGGCGATGGCGGCAGAGCCCGTCTTGCGCACCGACGACACCAGAAGGGGCACGCACAAAGAAACCATCAGCCTCAGCTTGCGCGCCAGCCCCACGTCGAACTCGACGCCTCGAGCGGTTTGCGCCTCCATGATGCCCGCCATGTCGTTCATGAACACGGGGATGAAACGCACGGCGGAGGTGAAGGTGAACGCATACTTGTAGGGAACGTGCAATACCTTGCAGAACGTGTTCGCCAAATCGGCCAGCTGCGTGACGTACATCACAAGGAAAAGCGGCACCGCGCAGGCGACGAGCCGCATGATCACCAACTCGGCGGCGCGCACCGCCTCGCCGCCGATGTAGCCCCACGGCAACGCGACGACGAACACTCCCCCGGGCGTGGTCAGAAGCGCGATGAGGGCCAGCACCGCCGAGAAGACGGCGACGGCGCGGGCGAGCGAGAGCGTCTCTCGAATCATGCGGCAGCTTGCCGCGAGCGCGAAATCGAGGACGATCAACATCGCGAGGAACACCACGCTGCCCGTGCAAAAGCATGCGATCGAGATGATGAGCGCACACGCCGCCTTCGCCACGGGGTTCATGCGATGAAGCGGCGAATCGCCGGGTACGTACTCGAAAAAACCCGCCATGTCAGCGAACCTCCCTCTCCGCTCGCGTCTCGTCACGCGCCGCCACGATAGCGTCGAACATCTCATCGACCGTGCACGCACGCGCAACCGCGGACGTCTCGCCCACGACGCCGCGCGCCGCAAGACCCATTCCGATCTGCATGATCTGAGGCGGCATCAGATGAGCGCGGCGCAGAATATCGCGATCACGCAGAACGTCCCCCGCAGGCCCGTCGCCGATGACGCGTCCCTCGGTCATGGCCACGACGCGCCGAGCGTGATCTGAGACGACCTCCATGTCATGGCAGACCATGACGATGGTCGTCCCGCGCTCGTGAAGTTCCTCGACGGCCTCCATGACCTTCTCGCATTCCCGATAATCCAACCCCGTGGTGGGCTCGTCGAGAACGACCACCTCGGGCTCGCAGACGATGACCGAGGCCAGGGCGAGCAGCTGCCGCGTCCCCCGATTCAGAAGGTAGGGCTCGGCATCGGGTCGGAAGCCGAAACGCTCGACGATGGCGTCCACCCTCCGACGCGCAACGTCCGGGTCGGCCTTTTGCGCCATGAAACCGAACATCAGCTCCTCGTGCACCGTGTTGCAGCAAATCTGCCGATCCGGGTTCTGAAACAGAAAGCCCACGCGGCGGGCGATCTCGCTGGATTTCGTCTCGCTCGTCAGCCGACCGGCCGTGCGCACGCATCCCGAGGTCGGCTTCAGCAACCCGTTGATCAAGCGCATCGTGGTTGATTTCCCCGCCCCGTTCGTTCCCACGAACGACACGAACTCGCCCGCCTCGATGCAAAAGCTCACATCGTCGATGATCGTGCGCCCTTCCACCTCGTAAGAGACATGGTCGAACGTGATCATGCGATCACCTCCTCGCACACCGCGCACGCTTCCTCGACGCTTCGAACAGGGGCGCCATCGTATATGCCCGCAGAGCAAAATTTGTCGACGAGGCTCGTCGAACGCGGGCAGTTCACGCCTATCGCAAGCAGGTCGTCGGCATGCGCGAGGACCTGCCGGGGTTCGCCCTCGCAACGAACGCGACCGTCTTCGACGACGATGATCGTGTCGGCATAGCGGGCCAAGAGGGCGATCTTCTGCTCGACCACCACCACGCTGATGCCACGCTCGGCGGCATAACGCGCCAGCAGATCGAACACGGCGATCGAAGACGCCGGGTCGAGCTCGGCCGTCGGCTCGTCGAGCACCAGCACGCGGGGCTCGAGCGCGATGACCGAGGCGATGGCGACCTTCTGCTTCTGCCCGCCCGAGAGACTGTCGATGGTGCGATCGCGAAGGTCGACGATGCCCATTTCCTCGAGCACGCGCTGCAAGCGGCTCTCTATCTCGGACTTGGGCACGCCGAAGTTCTCCATGCCGTAGAGCACCTCGTCCTCCACGACCGATGCCACCATCTGGCTGTCGATATCCTGGCAGACGCTTCCCACCAGCCGCGATATATCGGACAGACCCGCATCGACCGTGTCGACGCCGTCGATGCGCACCGACCCGTAGAAATCGCCGGGATAGCAATGCGGCACGATGCCGTTCAAGGCGTAGGTAAGGGTCGACTTCCCCGACCCCGCAGGGCCGGTGACGCCGACGAACGCGCCATCGGGAATACGCAGATTCACGTCGGCGACGGCGCAGCTCGCCCCTTCGCGATACCTGAAGCTCATGTCGGATACTTCAATCATGATAGGCGGCACATCCTCTCTCGATGAAACCAGGTTCGCAGCCGGATGGCGACACGCGGTCTTACCCGCTGCGGAATCAGGGGCGTCGTCTCACTACTTCTTGAGAACCTTGCGCAGAGGAACCGTCAAAACGGCAACCAGAACGCAGTTGATGACCGCCGTGCCGAACACCATGACGGCGTATGTCGCCAGCGTGACGGGCAGGCTCAAGCCGTTGAGGGCGACGCCGACGATGAGCGCGAAGGAGCAACCCGAAACCACCGTCGAGAGGAACGTGGCGACCAGCGGGTTCGCATCGACCTTGCCCGCGATCTTCATGGGCACCAACGTAAGCAGACCGCAAACCAGCGCGCCGAGCACCTCGGAGACGATGTTCACGAACGGCGTAGCGTTCAGCATGGGGATCTGGCACATCAGCCCCGCCAGCAAGCCGATCACGACCGCCTGACCCACCTTCGGCTTCACCAAGATGATGGCCAGGCAATACATGGCGATGATGAAGTTGGGCTTCATGCCCGCGAAGCTGAAAAAGCTCGACACGGTGAGCTTGAGCACCGCTCCTGCGGCGAGCAGGACCGCGATCAAAATGAGATCGCGCACCTCGAGCGACGAATTTGCGCGCTCCGCGACGACGCGCTTGTTCATGACGGCTGTTTTGGACTCGGACATTTCTCTTCCCTTCCGGCGATCGCACGCCTTCGTTTGCGCCCGACTAGCGGGCTGGACCTGTCTACCTCAAGACCGATGCGTGAACGAGCGAGTTGCCGGAAGCGCGCGTCAACAAAAAAAGGGGACCTGTCCTTATGATTAAAGGACAGGTCCCCTTTGAAGAGATCTGCGGTGCCACCTTTAATTGACCCGTATACACGAGTCCCCTCGCGAACATGCCATCACATGTCCTGCCACTAACGCGGGCTCACGGTCCAGATACTCAGCCCGCTGCGGAAAGCCGCCGCATGCCTTTCCCCTTTCCCTCGGCGATCCATTTACCAACCAGCGTTCCTGCGGGAATCTCAGCTACGCCCGCTCTCTGTGAGTGCTTATGATGGCTTGACTTTCGCCTCAACGGTTTAAGGTATTCAATTGCAAAAAGAACTCTAGCACAGCGGCCGATCGACGCAATGGAAATCCCGAGGCATGGGTCTCTAGAACGCGAAATGTCACACATTCGAAACAAATGGGGCGCAAATCATACGGCAAGGACCGCGGGGGACGCCCCCTCGCGCCGAGAACGCGTCAAAGCTCGAACGCGGCCCGAATGCGAGAACGCACCATGGCCCCGATGCGATGACGCACCGCACCTCGGCACGCCATCGGCAAAAGCTGCGGAGGCTCCCCTCATGCGTCTTCAAGCAGCTCGCGCGCGTGCGCGAGCGATGCTTCGGTCACCGAGCCCGATAGCATACGCGCGATCTCCCCCTCGCGATCCGCCCCCGATACGCTGCGCAGCGAGGTCTCGGGCGCATCGCCCTTCGTCTTCTCGACCACGTAATGCGTGTCGGCGACGACCGCCACCTGGGGAAGATGCGTCACGACGATAACCTGATGAGTGCGCGCAAGATCTGACAACACAGCGGCGAGCGCGACGGCGGTCGCCCCTCCCACGCCCGCGTCGACCTCGTCGAACACCAACGTGGACACCTCATCGCGCTCGCCGAGCACCACATGAACGGCGAGCATCACGCGGCTGATCTCACCGCCCGACGCGATACGCGCTAACGGCCGATCGCTCATGCCGGCGCCCGGTCGGAAGAAGAACTCGACGCTCGATGGGCCCGACGCACTCCACGACTCCCTGGGGAGAAGCTCAACCGAACAGGTGAGCATCGCCGTGCCCATCTCGAGCCGGGACATCACGCTGCTCACCGATTCGGAGAAGCGCGGAGCAGCTGCAAGCCGAGCCTCATGAAGCGATGCCGCAGCCTTGGCAAGGCGCGACTCCGCCGCCTCGAGCACGCGCTGCGCACGCCGTTCATGCTCGTCGGCGTCATCGACCATAGACACCAACGAGGCGGCTTCCTCGCGACGAGCGACGACGTCTTCATATCGCGGGCCGTAGGAGCGCATGAGCCCCTGCAGCGCAGCAAGACGCTCCTGGGAGCGCGCAAGCTCATCAGGGTCGTATTCGACAGAATCGCGATAGCTGAGCATCTCCCTCGAAACATCCTCGAGAACGTAGCTCGCCTCGCGAAGCGATTGCTCGAACGCAGCGAGGTTCGCGTCGAACCGCGCCCCTTCCGAGAGTGATTCGATGGCAGCGTTCACGCCGTCAAGCGCAGCGCCCTCCCCCGAAAGCCCGATGTAAGCCCCATGCGCCGCACGGGCGAGGACCTCGGCATGCTCAGCCTTGTCGAGATAAGAGACGAGGTCGTCGTACTCCCCCTCGATCAAGCCCACGCCGTCGATTTGGCGCAACGTGAATCGAGCCTCATCGAGAGAAGCCTCGGAAGCGCTCCTCGCCTCGCGAACGCGATCGTAGTCGCGCCGGGCCTCCACCGCCTGGGCGTATGCCCGGCGGTACTCTCCCAACGGCTTCTCCACCTCGTCCGCCGCCCACGCGTCAAGCAAAGGCCCGTGAGACGCCGGCTTCATGAGACGCTGGTGCTCGTGCTGCCCGCAAAGGTCGACGCTCGGCGCTATCTTCTTCGCAAGCTCGGAAGCGGAAGCCATCGAGCCGTCGATGGTCGCACGAGACCTCCCGTCGACGGAGACGCTGCGTGTTGCAACCAGCTCACGCTCGCCATCATCGGAGGGAAGATAGAACCTGCCCGCGACGCGCGCCGCATCCGCCCCCTCGCGAATCGAACTCTTATCTGCACGCGAGCCCATGAGCAGCTTGCAAGCGGTGAGCAGGGCGGTCTTACCGGCTCCGGTTTCACCGGTCAACACGGTCAGAGCGCCCGAAGGAGCCATCGAAGCCTTGCGTATGAGCGCAAGATTCTCAACCTGGATTTCATCGATCACGACAGTACTCCTCGCTCATGCCCCCCGACATTCATCGCCGCATCGTATGATGCGCCAGCGATCATCTTACCCGTCTCGAACACCAGCTGTGCTATCGTCTTGCCAAAACCGTCATTTGAGCGAAAGGATTGCCATGCGCGCCGTTATCCAGCGAGTAACAAGCGCCTCCGTCTCCATCGAAGGATCAGTCGTCGGCGAAATCGAAAAAGGCTTTCTCATACTGCTCGGCGTCGGGCAAGACGACGACGAACCCGAAGTCGAACGGCTGTGGTCGAAGATCTTCAAAATGCGCATCTTCGACGATGCCGAAGGAAAGACGAACCTCTCCCTTGCGGATGTGAGTGGTTCGATCCTCGTCGTCTCGCAGTTCACGCTTTACGCGAACTGCAAGCGCGGCAACCGACCCTCTTTCACCGAAGCAGGCGCACCCGACAAAGCCGAGCGTCTCTACGAAGCTTTCGTCGAGCGCGCGAAGCGCGACGTCAATCGGGTGGAAACGGGCAGATTCGGCGCCGACATGAACGTATCGTTGGTGAACGACGGCCCCTTCACCATCATTCTCGACACCGACCGACTGTAACCCCTGCGAACAAGACGACGCGCCTAAAAATCGACGAGTTCGAAGACAATGCCCCGCTTTATTTCGAGCCCGTCGAAAAAGCCTTCGGGCGTACACGCTTTTTCGGGGGCGAGCGATATCAGATCCTCATCGTAGGTGATAAAGCAATCCGCCTTCAGCTTGCCCACGCAGATCAGAGCAGTGGAAAGCAGAAACGGCTTCTCGTCCCAAAGCGCGTCGATCATATCCTCCTCGTCGAACGAGCACACTTCGACGAACTCCGCCATTGAAATCAGGGCTCCTCTCGCATCCGGCTCAGGTAGCTCGCGCTCAAGACGGGCAAGCAGTCGCTCGTAAAAAAACACCGTCGTCCACAGTTCTGCCGTCCCGGTAATCTGCAGAGCGTTCAACTTGTCTCGACAGGCGCATGTCTCACGGCGCTCGCCTATGAAATCCACCAGCACCGTGTCATCAAGCAGCAACCTCAAAGCGCCATCAGCTCCTTTCCGCCTCGTCAATCGAGCTGAGAAGATTTGCAAATCGGCTTCGCCTCGAGCGCAACTGGCTCACCTGCTCAGGCGTCAACCTAATCACGAGAGGATCCTCGCGCTCGACGTCGGGAAGCTTCCCATACTTCAAGACGTAATCGTACGCCGCGTTCACAAGCTCCGTCGGCGACGAGCCCATCTCGCGGAGAATAGACCCCACGCGTTCCTTCACCTCCACCGGAACACGAGCAGTGACCATGGCGTCCAACCAAACCACCTCCGTTTACGTCGGCACTTGCCCTTATTCGTTCTAGAATCATTATAACGTAATACAGTATTACAATCAACACTTCGCTCCAAGCCAGGGGAAGCTAGCGGTTGCATGGCATGCCTTGTAGGGGATTCCGAGGGATTCGGGATCGCACCTCAGACCGGGACGAGCTGATAGGCAGGTCACCTGATTGACAGCGATGGTATACTACTCAACCCATTGCAGTGGTCATCGATCGCAACGCGGCCTAGCATCCCGTCAGCTTGAAAAGCGATCCTCACCCACACGAGCCCTGCAGCAACACCATTTTTGACCAAACACGGAGTTCAGAAAATGAAGGACAGCGAAATCACCCTCAACGCGGCGGGGCATCCGCTCCAACAGCACTGGCTTGCCGTTATCGGCGCCATCTGGGCAGGTCAAGCCGTATCCATCGTCACAAGCTACGCGGCGAGCTTCGCCGTCGTGTGGTACATCACCGAGAACACCTCAAGCGCGCTACTGCTCTCACTTGCGAGCATCTGCGCATACCTGCCCATCGGTCTCATATCCCCTTTCGGCGGCGTGCTCGCAGACCGTTACAACCGTAAAGCCATCATGATCATCTCCGACGGCGCCGTCGGGCTCATCTCACTCGGGCTTGGTTTCGCCATCCTTGCGGGATCGGTGAACATCCCGCTCCTGCTGCTCTTCACCATCGCCCGTGCGACGGGTCAGGCGTTTCACAGCCCCGCCATGATGGCGACCATGCCGCATTTAGTGCCGGAAAAGCATCTCGTGCGCATCAACACGCTCGATCAAACCCTTGCGAGCGCCGCGAGCATCGGCGCGCCCGTGTTCGGCATATTCCTGTACACGACGCTCGGTTTTCAGGCCGTGATGTTTCTCGACTTCATCGGAGCTGTGGCGGCGGTCGCCGGACTCACGCTGGCGAAAATACCCGTCACCCACGATGAGACGGCGAAAAAGCAGCATGTCATAGCGAACCTCGTCGACGGATGGCGCGCGTTCTCTTCGAACAGGGGACTCGTCATCCTGCTTCTGGGCATCACCTTGGTGATGGTGGTGTTCGCCCCGCTCGGCGCCCTCTATCCGCTTATGACGCTCGAGCACTTCGGCGGAGACGGATACATGGCCTCCATCGCCGAAGCAACATGGGGCATCGGCATGCTCGTCGGCTCGGCGATCATCATGGCCTGGGGCGGCGGCAAAAAGCTCGCCAGGCTCATCATCGTGTCGAGCGTCATCGTCGGCGCAACCACTGCGGCATGCGGCTTTCTGCCGAGCACAGGCTTTTGGGCGTTCGCCGCGCTCAACGCGTTCATGGCCATGGCCTGCGCATGGATAAACGGACCGAGTCTCACGCTTGTGCAAAAAAACGTGCCCGAGGAGAAACTCGGACGCGCCATGGGGTTCATCGCCGCGCTCATGGGACTGACCTCTCCCATCGGCATCGCTATCGGCGGCCCGCTTGCGGACGCTATCGGCGTCGCGCCGTTTTTCATCGTGGACGGCATAGCATGCATGATCATCGCGCTGCTGCTTTACCTGCCGCGCAGCGTTCGAACGCTCGACGAACGATAGGCAAATCAGGGGCGGCGGGGAAAGCGAACGCTTGAGCTTCGCCTACGACCTGCGGGACGAACCGTAAGCGGCGTTTTTGCGGTTGCCGAACGCGCTGCCCTTGCGCGCCGTGCGCTTGAGATCCTTCAAAACGTCTTCCTCGGACTGCCCTTCGAAACTCGAGCGAAGCTTGACGACCTGATCGCGCAGGCGCGCCGCCTCTTCAAAATCCATGCTCGCGGAAGCCGCGGCCATCTCGTCCTCCATCGACGAGATGATACGCAAAACCTCTTCACGTGAGAGCTCCGCAAGCTCCTTGTTCACCTGCTCGGCAGTAGTGCCGGCAACATCGTCGGTGATGTAGCCCATGATGTCGCTAATGGCCTTGCGCACCGTTTGAGGTTCGATGCCATGTTCTTCGTTGTAGGCCATCTGAATCTCGCGACGACGCTTGGTCTCATCGATCGCACGACGCATCGAGTCGGTGATCTTGTCGGCGTACATGATGACCTGACCCGAGACATTACGAGCAGCGCGGCCGATGGTCTGGATGAGCGAGCGGTGATTGCGCAGAAAGCCCTCCTTGTCGGCATCGAGAATGGCGACAAGCGAGACCTCGGGCAAGTCAAGACCCTCGCGTAAAAGGTTGATACCCACCAGCACGTCGAATTCACCACGGCGGAGGTCGCGCAAAATCTCAACGCGCTCGAGCGTCGCGATGTCCGAGTGCATGTAGCGCGATTTAACCCCCTGATCAAGAAGATGGTCGGTCAAATCCTCCGCCATCTTCTTCGTGAGTGTTGTTATGAGAACGCGCTCATCGCGAGCGGCGCGCTCTTTCGCCTCGTCGATGATGTCGTCGATCTGGCTTGCGCTCGTGCGCACGATGATCTCAGGATCGAGCAAACCGGTGGGGCGGATGATCTGCTCGACCTGCGCCTGGCTGACGCGCTCCTCGTAGTCGCCCGGAGTCGCCGACACGTAAATAAACTGCGGCACGCGCTGCTCGAACTCATCGAATCGCAAAGGACGGTTGTCCAAGCAGCTCGGCAAGCGAAAGCCATGCTCCGCGAGCGTGATCTTACGGGAACGATCACCTTCGTGCATTCCGCGAATCTGAGGCACCGTCACATGGCTCTCATCGATGATGCATAAAAAGTCCTTCGGGAAATAATCGATAAGCGTGTACGGAGGCTCACCTGGCTCGCGGCCGTCAAGGTGACGCGAGTAGTTCTCGATACCCGAGCAAAAACCCATGGTCTCGAGCATTTCGAGATCGTAGTTCACCCTCATCTCGAGACGCTGAGCCTCGAGCAACTTTCCCTCGTCCTTGAACTGCTGCAAGCGTTCTCGCAGCTCTTCTTGAATGGTGACAAGCGCGTTGTCGAGCTTCGGACGCGCGGTGACGTAATGCGATGCGGGCCAAATCGGCAGCGCCTCGTAATCGTTGAGCACTTCGCCGGTGACGTTATCGACCTCGCAGATGCGTTCGATCTCATCGCCCCAGAACTCGATGCGGATCGGGTTATCCGCATAGGGTGGGAACACATCGAGCGCGTCCCCCCTCACGCGGAACGTGCCGCGTTTGAGCTCGTAATCGTTGCGATCATACTGGATGTCGATGAGATCGTGGATGACATCATCACGATCCGCTTCCTTCTGCTTATCGACGAACACCGCCATGCCCGCATAGTCCATGGGGCTGCCGATACCGTAAATGCAGCTGACCGAAGCGACCACCACGATGTCGCGGCGCGAGAGCAACGCGCTCGTGGCAGCATGGCGCAACTTCTCGACCTCCTCGTTGATGGAAGCATCCTTCTCGATGAACGTGTCCGACGAAGGCACGTAAGCTTCGGGCTGATAGTAATCGTAGTAGCTCACGAAATACACGACGGCGTTATCGGGGAAAAACTCCTTGAGCTCGGCGGCGAGCTGCGCGGCGAGCGTTTTGTTGGGAGCGAGCACCAGCGTGGGCTTCTGCACCGCTTCGATGGTCTTGGCCATGGTGAAGGTCTTGCCGCTGCCCGTGACGCCGAGCAGCGTCTGATAACGCAGCCCGTCCTCCACGTTGCGGGCGAGCGCTTCGATGGCGGCAGGCTGATCCCCCGCAGGCTCGTAAGGCGACACCACTTTGAACGGCGTGTTCGACAAGCGCACCTCGGGCAGTTTCCCCACCATCTCCACGCCTTCGATGTTCGACAGATGAGCCACCATCGCCCCTTTCGCTCGCTTGCCCCATGCCGCGGGGCTTATCAACGCAGTCAGTTTATCACGTCGCATTAATAAGAACAAGTGTTCGTTATTACAGACATTGACAAGCAGCACATGATCCTGCGCGTCGTCCAAGCGAGCGCGTGAAACCGCCCGGGAACCGAAGGAATTCGCCACGCAAATGTTGCTCAACAGATATACGGCATTCAAAACGAGAATCAGGAGCAGAACCGCCGACGCGTTGCCAAAGTCCCGCACCTATCCCGCGGCTGAAGGCACCGAGCAACGAGCGGTCGGGGTATTCGCCATTCAGTCAAGAAAGCCGGTAAAGATGAAAAGAATCAGGAGCCGCGTTATTCGCATCGCTTGCACTAGCCCTCGTCTGCATTCTCGCGGTCGTAGGATGCGGAAAGCAAGAGCCGATTGCGGGGACGTGGGAAGCCCCTTCGGGTAACCTGGAGCAATACGACGACGGGACGTTCACCCACACCAACAGCTCGGTTAGCGAACTCGGCGTGCTCAAAGGAACTTGGGAGAAAAACGAGAACCTACCCGAAACCATTGAAACAGATGGCAAGACGTGAGCCGTCTACCTTGCCTACGAAGAGACCAGGAAGGTCACCGGCGACGGCGAGCGTGGCAACAAATACGAATACAACGACAAATTCGGCGACTGCTACTTCCTCGTGAGCGAGGATCAGGCAACGATAACGATAGGTACCGGAAACGTTGAAGCGATCGCAGACAGCGGCTCGCTCGGAGACTCGCAGAAATCCTTCATGTACAAGCGGGTGAAGGAGAGCCTGCAGCAACGCTCCGTTCAAACAAAGGCAACGGTCTCTGTCAACCCTCCGGCTCCGCCAAACAGAAAGGGGAGCCGCGATGGATCACGAACCTAACGAGCGAGAAGCAGACGAAGGGCAGGATAAAAAGCAAAGCTTCAAAGACAACCTCATCGGAGTCGTGTTCATCCTGCCCCTCTTCGGCATACTGCTCCCCGCATGCAGCGGAAGCTGCGGGAAATCCAGCTCTAGCGACCGGGACAGCATGAGCGACCATGAGAAAAAAGTCGCCGAGCAAGCGCATGATCTCAAAGAATGGCGCGACGATTACGCAGCCGGCTTGTAGAGAGGCGCGCCCCGCATCAACGCCCACTTGAGCCCGGTGACCGCAGCGAGCCGACGATACCCGCGGTCGCCGGGCCATAAAGCGACGGGGCCGAGCGTCGCCTCGCCGCGGCATTCCCTAGAACCGTCGATCGTGGTTGACCGGCGCGTAGAACAGCTCCGCCGCCCGCGCGGGATCGTCGGTCCGGCCCAAGACCCACATGGTCTTCGCCAGCAAGGTCTCGGGCGTCATGTCCCCGCCCTTCAAGATGCCCGGATGCTCGGCGTACGCGCGCCCGACCTCGTAAACACCCAGGTCGAGTCCCTCTTCGGGAACCTGCGTGGTAACGACCAGCAATCGTCCCGAATCCACCCAGTCGAACAGCGCTTCGCCGTATTCGTCGAACTCGGGAACGCCGCCGATGCCAAACGCTTCCAAGATGATGGCATCGAAATCATCCTTGAGCGCCGCGATGAACGCAGGGTTCATGCCCGGCGTCAGCTTCACCGCGCAAACCCGATCGTTGAGCGCGTCGAAGAAACGCGGGGGCTGCAAGGCGGCCTCCGCCCCCGAATCGTTCGCCGCATCCGCCTCGTCGAAGCCCGGCGCCATGACGACCTCATCCCCTCTGAAGCGCGCGATAAGCGGGAAATTGACGCTCTCGAACGCGTCGAAACTGGTGGTGCGCTGCTTGCGCGCCCGCGTTCCCGCGATCACCTTCCCCGCGAACACCACGCATATGCCACGAGCTCGATCGTCGGTTGCGAAGCGAAACGCCTGCCACACGTTGAGCTTGCCGTCCGTGAAGGGATCCCCCATGGGCAGCTGCGAACCCGTGAGCGCAACAGGTTTGATCCCTTGAACCAAATACGTTAGAGCCGCCGCCGTATAAGCCATGGTGTCCGTGCCGTGCAGGATGACGAAACCGTCGTAGGCGTCGTAGGATTTCGCGATCACATCGGCTAGGCGCACCCAGTCGGCCGGACGCATGTTAGTGCTGTCGATGTTCATGGGCTGCACGACGTCGAAGTCGCACATCGTGTCGATGCCGGGAACGAAAGCGGCAAGCTGCTCGCCCGTAAGCGCAGGAGCCAACCCCGAGCCTTCCTCAGCAGAGGCGATGGTGCCGCCCGTCGCCACCAAAAGGATCTTCTTCATGAACGCCTCCCCTTCCCGCCTGAAACAATCGCGATCGCCCCAACCAAGCTCTTCCCCAGCAGGCAATCCAACGCGAATGACGTACGGCTCGATTCGGTGTCAGAGTTTAGCATGCGCCCTTGCACTAACTTTGCGCAAACAATGACGTCGCGTTACCGCTTCATGAGAAAAGCCACGTCCGCATCGACTCGCTTCGAGCCGCTTCTGGCCAATCTCAGCTGCTGCACCACGCCTAAGGAGGCCGCAATGAGCCAGGGGTAAGCACACTGGAAAACCAACCATTGCAGCACACTGCTTCGTTGTATTTCCAACGGAAAATAATCGTTATTGATTATATTATCCTAATATAGATATATTCTAGATTAAGAGGTATTATATGAGCACAACCTCGCCCCTGGACAAGCGCGATGAGGAGCGCAGCGAAACCCTCAGCCTGGGAAAACAGCATCCTATTCCCTTCTGGATCAAAATAACAGCGCTCGCAATAGCACTGTGCATGGTTTACATCTATTCTTTCGTCGTCGGCAGCGTGGATATCTCCCCCCTCGCCGTCATCGACATCCTCAGATCTCAAATCATGGAGGTCGCGCCGTACTGGGACGGCGTGCTCGAGCAGATCATGGTCGGCGTCCGCTTTCCCCAGATCACGCTCTCCATCCTCATCGGAGGAGCGCTGTCCGTATCGGGCGCATCGTATCAGACAGTGTTCAAAAACCCCATGGTTTCTTCCGATATCCTCGGCGTATCGGCAGGAGCCGGCTTCGGCGCGGCGTTCGCCATGTTGAACAACTGCGCATGGTGGGAAATACAAATCTCCGCATTCTTCTGCGGAACGCTCGCCGTCATCGCCGCATACCTCATAGGCACCGTCTTCGGCAAGCAGAATCTCACCGTCCTCGTCTTGGCGGGCGTCGTGGTATCGAGCTTTTTTCAAGCACTCATCTCCATAATAAAGACGGTGGCCGATACCGACTCCGTTCTACCCTCGATCACGTTCTGGCTCATGGGAAGCCTGAATAGGGGGGCAACCTCGACGTGCTGGTCGTTCTCCCCGCCACTATCATATCGATGGCGCTGCTTTTCATCTTCCGTCACAAAATCGACGTTCTCGCCGCCGGCGAAGACGAAGCCCGAGCCATGGGCGTCAACGTGATCCTGGTCAAAGGCGTCGTCATCGCAGCATCGACGCTTATGACGGCGTGCGCCGTCTCAGTCGCGGGCATCATCGGCTGGATCGGCATGGTCGTCCCCCCCCATATAGCGCGCGCTATCACGGGGGCCTCCTACTCCAAGCTCATAGCGAGCTCATTCCTCACAGGAGGGCTCTTCCTCCTTCTCATCGACGACGTGGTGCGAACAACGCTTTCAGATCTTCCGCTCGGCGTCCTCACCGTGCTCATCGGCGCCCCGGTCTTCGTCTTCATTCTGCTTAAGACAAGAAAGGAATGGATCTGATGCTCGACGTCAACAACATCCGATTCTCTTACGGAAGGAAGCCGGAAACCTTGAAAGGCGTGACGTTCTCCCTCGACGAAGGAGATATCATGTGCCTTCTCGAATCGAACGGGACCGGCAAAACCACGCTCCTGAGATGTCTGCTCGGACTCGCGCGTCCCTCTGAAGGGACAGCCGACTTCGAGGGCGTCGACCTGCTGAGGTTGAAACCGCAGAAACACGCTCAACTTATGGCGTACGTACCCCAATCGACGCAGATCGCTTTTCCCTACACCGCGTTCGAAGTCGTGCTCATGGGGCGAGTGTCGCACCTTGGGGCAGGCGCCTCCCATTCGCAGCACGATAAACACGTAGCCATGGAAGCCATGGAGCGGCTGAGAATCACCCATCTCGCCGACTGCCGATACCAGGAGATGTCGGGAGGAGAACGGCAAATGGTTCTCGTCGCCCGCACGCTTGCCCAAGACGCGAAGCTGCTCATCATGGACGAGCCTACGGCGAATCTCGATTACCATAATCAGGTGAAGATACTCTCCGCCATAAAATACCTTGCAAGCCAAGGACTCGGAATACTCATGACCTCCCATTACCCCGACCACGCGTTTCTCGCCTGCACGAAAGTCGCCCTCATGAAGGGCGGAAGGGTCATCTCGTGCGGCAAGCCCGAGCAGATCGCAACAAGCGAAAGCCTGACCGCGCTCCACGACACGCCCGTCCACGTTGGAAGAACCAACGTCGGCTCGTTGAGCATCAAGACCTGCATACCTTTGCTCGACGAAGCATGCCTCGCATCATAGGGCGGCGCGAGAAGACACGCACCGAACGCACGCGAACTGGGAGCTCCCCGCATCCCCGGCGGATCGCGGAGTCAATAGATAAAAACCGAACACAGCGAAAGGAAGGCGACATGGCAAACCCCTCAGCCAAAGTCCGCAGCGCGGCAACGCGATTTCTCGTAGTTGCCCTTGCGGCGACAATCGCATGTATAGGCGTAACTGGCTGCGCCGCCCAAAAGGATTCTCCCGAAGGAAGCTCATCTCAGGATACCGAGCAAAAAGCGGTTTCGGAAACGAGAACCATCACCGATATGGCGGACCGCACGGTTGAGACACCATCGAAGGTGGAGTCCATCGCAACGTTCGGCTCAGTCGGCGTGCTCAACGCGTTCGTCGAGTGCATGGGCGCTGGGGATCTCCTCGTGAACGAAATGCCCGCCAACTTCACGAAAAACGACAAGTGGAAGATGCAGTACCAATTCGCACCTCAAATCAAAGACCAACCCGTCTTGGAAACCGCCGACGGGATCGACATCGAGAAGACCCTGGCGCTCGACCCCGATCTTTGCATCACGATGACCAAGGAAACCGCGCAGCAGCTCGAGGAAAACGGGATGGCCCGCATCGTGCTCTCCTGGAACGACACCGATGACGCGAAGAAGGCCGTGAGCTTGATGGGCGACGTGCTCGGGGATGTCGAAAGAGCGAACGACTACAACGCTTATTTTGACAAGATGGTGGCAAAGGCCTCCGAAATCACCGCGAACCTGCCCGAGAGCGAACGCCAGACCGTGATCTACGGCGACGTCACCTCTCTCACCAATCCCCATATCATCTCTGAATGGTGGATCTCAGCAGCAGGCGGCGCGAGCGTCACCGCCGACGCACACGAGAAGAACTCCCTCGAATACACCATGGAGCAGCTGCTCGCCTGGCAACCGCAGGTCATCTTCAGCAGCAACTCCAACGTCGACGCGATCACAAGCGATGCGAACCTCGCGAACATTCCCGCCGTTCAAAACGGGAAGATCTACGTCGTTCCCACGGTCGCTCACGTTTGGGGCAACCGAACCGTCGAGCAGCCCTTGACGGTCATGTGGGCCCTGAACAAGCTCTACCCCGATCTGTACTCCGAGGCCGAGCTCGCCGAGGACATCAAGCACTTCTACAGCCACTTCTTCGAATATGACATGTCCGACGAAGAGATCGCGAGCATCATCGATTACGCGTAGAAAACACGTACCTTATAGAGACGGATTTGCGATCGCCCGTCCCTACGCATCGCGAATCCGACATCCTAAAGACGAGAACATCATGACTAGATCAGACTCCGCATCACCTGAAGACGCAATCGCACTTGCGCGGGAACTCGAAACGCGCGCGCCGAATGAGCGCGAGATAGCAGAACTGTTTCGCATCTGCAGAAAAGACGCTAACGCGATCGATGCGCTTTGTGCTTCGGCACGCGTCGTCCGTGACAAAGAGGGCCTCCCCGCCGAACGAGAGGCCGCCTTCAATTCGGTTTTGCGCTGTCATCTCAGACCCCTTTACACATACTGTCCCTACTGGCGATCTCCCGGCCAACGGTCCATGACCGAAAACGAGGTTTTGGAGTTCGTTCGCGTTTTGTCCGAAGAGACAGACGTGAGGCAGTTCCATCTCAGCGGAGGATCACGCCGAGACGGCATAGACTGCGGCATGACCACCATCGCTCGTGCAGCGCGCCAATATCCTCAGGCGCGTCTAGTGAAGGGCGCGAAGGACCCGTGAC
>CALADF010000030.1 GCA_937890835.1 uncultured bacterium | reverse complement strand
GGCGCGACTAAGGACTCCGGGCGAATCTCTTACACCAACAATCGGGACGCTACCGCATAATAGGGCGCTCGTTTGAAACCCGCCTCCTCGATTCCCGTTTTTCAACGACTTGTGTCACACAGCATCTTCCATAGCAGCGAGCATCCAAACACCACATCTCTGAACTGGGAAAACATGCGATCAAAACGCAGCTGCACGTTCGCCTGCGCTTCATCTGCGCGAATTTCCGCCCCGAATTGATACATTTCGTGCAAAAACGGGAATCCACCCCTCGAAAAACGCGCACTAGCCCCCAAAGGCATCCAGCGCCCGCACGTATCGCCGAATTGCGGTAGTATAGCTGCGACAAACCGGAGCGCCGCCCGCAGGCGACGCCCTACCTCGAATGCAACGGCCGCCAAGCCGCCGATCGGCAGCACGCGACCACCGAACGCGAATGCGGAGACCATCATGAACATGTACGACGGACAACCCCAACCCGGCCGCAACGACATCTGCTGGTGCGGCAGCGGCAAGAAATACAAGAAGTGCCACCTCGATTTCGACGAGAAGCTGCAAGCCCTGTACGATCAGGGCGAAGAGGTGCCCTATCGCGATCTGCTGAAGACGCCCGAGGACATCGAGGGCGTGCGCCGCAGCGCCGAGGTGAACGTCGGCGTGCTCGACTACGTGGCCGAGCGCATCGGGCCGGGCGTGAGCACCGCCGAGATCGACCGCTGGGTGCACGACTACACCGTCGAACACGACGCCATCCCCGCGCCGCTGAACTACGAGGGCTTCCCCTGCAGCGTGTGCACCTCCATCAACGAGGTGGTCTGCCACGGCATCCCGTCCGAAGACGAGATCCTCAAAGAGGGCGATATCGTCAACATCGACTGCTCGACCATCAAAGACGGGTACTACTCGGATTCCTCGCGCATGTTCATCATCGGCGAGACCACGCCCGAGAAGGCCGATCTGGTGCGCGTGTGCAAAGAGGCGGTCGAAGAGGGCTTGAGAGCCGTGAAGCCCTGGGCGCATCTGGGCGATGTGGGCGCGGTCGTGAACGAATACGCGAAAACGCACGGCTACACGGTGGTTCGCGAGTTCGGCGGCCACGGCATCGGGCTGGAGTTCCACGAGGACCCCTTCGTCAGCTTCGTCACCGAGCCGGGCGAAGGCCCCATCATGGCGCCCGGTCTCATGTTCACCATCGAGCCGATGATCAACATGGGCGCGCAGGAAATCGACATGACCGACCCCAACGGCTG
Organism: uncultured bacterium; assembly: GCA_937890835.1. Classification (GTDB taxonomy): domain Bacteria; phylum Actinomycetota; class Coriobacteriia; order Coriobacteriales; family Eggerthellaceae; genus CALADF01. The sequence goes on along the minus strand of CALADF010000030.1, from coordinate 43,571 downwards.
GACGGTGCGCACCGCCGACCGTCAGCCCACCGCCCAGTGGGAAGTGCAGATCGTCGTCACCGAAGACGGCTACGAGCTGCTCAGCTGGTAGAAAAACAAATTGCGAAAAGCCCCGTTCCCACAGCTGAAAAGCCGATCGGGAACGGGGCTTTTTCATGCACGGAAACTGCTCGCGCGCATCGCGCGAGACAGCGCTTCAGCTTCCGCAGCCTAATTCGCCGCATACGCGCAAACGGCGTCGCGGAGAAACTCCGTGGCGCCCGACGCCCACGTGTCGTAGTAGGCGCGGAAACGCTCGTCGGCCACGTACCCCTCAGCCAGCACCACGTGCGCCTGCTTCGAGTACGTTCCCGGCTTCCAAAATGCGCTCAGCCACTCCCCGTGCAAGCGAGCTGCTTCAAGCGCCTCGCCACACGTCGGGTCCCCCTTCCCCATGGCAACCAGCAAAAGCTCGCGCACGCGTTGCTCGGTATCGCGCACCTGCGCCCATTGCTCCTCGGTCATGCCCATCAGCTGGGCGTTACTCGCGTCCACCGCATCGTCACCCCATTTTTCGCGCGCCTCCGCGCCGTACTTCGTCTCGTTTTGCTCCACCAAGCCGCGCTTGAATGCCGCGAATTTCTCCTTGTCGGACATGGGATCCTCCCCTTTCATACTTGCCAGCGTCCTCTCGACGTTGCGAATCATCGCGTCAACGCGATCGCGCTCGGCGCGCAGGCGCAGCAGCTGGTCGGACAGAGCCGCCTGCTCGTCGTAAGCATCATCGTCCATCATGCGTTTGATGGCGGAGAGCTTCATGCCCGTCTCGCGGAACAACAGCACCTGGTGCAGACGCTCGACGGCGAACTCGTCGTAGATACGGTAGCCGTTTTCCGCGCGGGCGGCGGGAACCAGCCCCAGCTCATCGTAGTGACGAAGCGCGCGTACGCTGACGCCCGCAAGCTGCGCCAGCTCATGCACGGTATAGGGCGTCTGAGAACCCGCGCCCGCACGTCTTCCTTTCGTCATGCGCATCCCTCGTCTTCGCGATCCCTTGCTCGTTCACAACGAAACGTACCTTAAACCCTCACGCAACGTGAGGGTCAAGGGGCATCCGCTGATTTTTCGTCGTTTCCCGATACGCCGCGCGCAATCGACGCGCGCATCTATAATCACCGCATAAGCGTCCCTCGACCGAAAAGGAGCCCCCATGCGCGCGCAAGCCATCCACCGTCGCATTCACGTGCTCGACCTCGAGAAGTCGATCGCCTTCTACGAGCAAGCTCTCGGGCTTGAGGTCGTCGACCGCATGGGACCTGACGACGGGTCATGGGAGAACGTCTTCATGGGCAACGATGCGGGCGGCTTTCTAATCGAGCTGACGTGGAACCGCGGGCGCGTCGAACCCTACGTCAACGGCGGTCGCGACACGCATCTGGCCTACGCCGTCGACGACATGGACGCCGCGCGCGTCCTTCATGACGAAATGGGCTGCGTCTGCTTCGTGAACGAGCGCATGGGCCTGTACTTCATCGAGGACCCGGACGGATGCTGGATCGAGATCGTCCCCGCGCAACGTTCGCACGCAGCTCAGACGGGCGTCGACGTGCTGGCTGCCATGACGCGTCGCCGCAGCGTGCGCGCTTACACCGGCGAGCGCATCTCCGATCGCGATCTTGAGCGCGTGATCGAGGCGGGGCTGAGCTCGGCATCGGGTCGCGGCAAGCGCCCCTGGGAGCTGGTGGTGGTGAGGGACCGCGCGAGGCTCGAGAAGCTCGCGGAATGCCGCGAGGCCGGTGCGGGCATGCTGGCTAAGGCCGATGCCGCCATCGTGGTGATCGGGGATCCGCAGGTGTCCGACACCTGGGTCGAGGACTGCTCCATCGTCATGGCGAACATGCACCTCGCCGCCGATGCGTTGGGCCTGGGAAGCTGCTGGGTGCAAGGCCGCGGCCGCAACGCCGCCGACGGGCGCACCGCAGAAGAGCGCGTGTTCGCCGCGCTCGACATCCCCGAGGAATACCGTCTCGAAGCCATCCTGTCGCTCGGCGCATGCGAAGACCACCCCGCGCCGCGCTCCGTCGACGACGCCGCACGCACGAGGGTTCACCACGAGCTGTTCTAGGCTTTCGGTCCCACCCGCACGAAAAAACCCGGGTGCACGCGCACCCGGGCGTCACGCGAGAAGCCGCCTAACTAAAACGACTCGCGCGTCGTGAACTCCTCGACGGCCTTGCGCTCGGCATGACGCGGGCCGGGCGCCGCCAGAGCATGCCCCACCATGAGAAGCTCCACCAACTTGCAACTCTCCGGCACGTTGAAGCGCTCGCGCACCGCGTTCGGGTCGAACGCGCCCACCCAGCACGTGCCAAGCCCTAAGCCAGCCGCCGCGTTCTCCATGTTCGTCAGGGCGATCGACGTGTCGATATCGCCGAAGTCGCAGGTCTCAGGCCCGTACGTCGAAGACGGATGAGCCGATGCATCGTGATCGTACGCCGCGATGATGACCGTCGGCGCACCGTAGCGGCACTTCGTGCACTCGTCGACCTTAGCCAGGCCCTCCTCGCTTTGCACCACGCATAGGCGAATCGGCTGGTTGTTGCACGCCGAGGGTGATTTGCGCGCCGCCTCTAAGATAACGTCGAGCTCCTCGTCGGTCAGCTGCGTCGCACCGAACTTGCGGCACGAGTAGCGATGCCCGAGAAGCGTCAGGTATCCGTTCTTCCCGCATTCATCCCTGTTCAGCAATTCACTCATGGCGAGCCTCCTTCACAGTTGTCGTTTCGCCTGCAAGTATAGACCCGCCTGGTTTCCAACGGCAAACAAGCAGGAACGTCGGCGCATCCCACAAGGAACCATCAACTATCGCCGCTAGGCGAAGGCCCCTCGCGTCGATGGGTCTTTCGCCGGGTTCCACGCACTCCGCCAACGATGCGTTGAGCGCTTCTTGATATTTCAATTTGAAGAATGAACCCAATGGCATCGACAACGTCACGTGCGGCACCGTGCAAAGGATTGCGCAAACGCAACGCAGCGCCTTCTTGTATCATGAACCCGTCGGCGAACCCTCTCCGCAAAACGGCGGAGCTAAAGAGAAAGGATCGTCCATGTTCCTCGTCATCCAGCTCGTCTTCCTGGTGCTGATCGTCTTCCTGCTGATCAAAAGCGTGTATATCGTCGAGCAGCAAAACGTCGCCATCATCGAACGCCTCGGCAAGTTCAACCGAACCGCGCCCGCGGGCCTGCGCTTCTGCATCCCCGTCATCGAGCGCATAGCGACGCGCGTCGACCTGCGCACCCATCAAGAGGAGTTCGCCATCGACGCCAAAACCAGGGACAACGTCACCGTCACCATGTCCATCGCGGCACAGTACCGCGTATCGCTCACCCAGGGCGTCGCACCCGAGCAATCCGGCGTCTGGCGCAGCTACTACATGCTGGCCGACCCCGTCAGCCAGATGCGTTCGTACCTCATCGACGCGCTGCGCTCGTCCGTTCCGCAATACACCCTCGACGAGGTGTTCGACAAGAAAGACGCCATCGCTTCGGACGTCAACCAAACCGTATCCGATCTCATGGTCACCTACGGCTACGACGTCGTCTCCACCCTCATCACGTCGATCGACCTTCCCGCCGACGTCGAGCAATCCATGAACAAGATCAACTCCGCTCAGCGCGAAAAAGAAGCCGCGCAATCTCTGGCCGAGGCCGAGCGCATCAAGGTGGTCACCGAAGCGCGTGCTCGCGCCGAGGCCATGGAGCAGGCGGGCATCGGCATCGCCGCGCAGCGCAAGGCCATCGCCGACGGCATCTCGGAGTCGCTTTCCGTCATCCGCGATTCAGGCGTGTCGGCGCAGGAGGCGAACCAGCTGTTCATCTTCACGCAGTGGACCGACATGATGACCGAGTTCGCACGCAACGGAAAGCAAGCCACCGTGGTGCTGCCCTCCAACTTCGCGGAGACGTCGTCCATGTTCGAGCAGATGCTCGCCGCCAACATCGCGAAGGATGAGACGGAGCCGGCCAATCCCGCCAATACGGTGCAGGTGTAAGCGCCTGCGAGTCCCGATGGGCAGCCGACGTCGAGCGCCGCGCACCGAGAGCCCGACCCGGATGGACCAAGCGGTACGCGCACAGGCAACTCGCGTAAACAAAAGCGGGGCGCGATCTTCAACAGAGCGCGTCCCGCTTTTTCATTCTCGCAAAATCACGGGCTTCGAACGAAGCGGCAACTGCGGTTAACGGATGAAGTTCGTCTTCACCTTCGGCTCGAGCGTCGGCGCCTCAATGCCCTCGGCGCGCGCCGCTTCGATGGACTTCAACATCCACGCCATGTTCCTGCCGAGCGTGCGCATGATCTGCAGACCCTCCTCGTCGCGCTCGACGTCCTCGGCGCAGCTGCCGTGCACCATCGGCCAGTAGTTCGACGACACCAGCGGCATGCAGTTGAACTGAAAGTACTTGTTGACCTGATCGATCGCAGGCGTGGTGCCCGCACGGCGAGCGCTGGCGATAGCGGCAGCCGGCTTGAACTTCAGCTCGGATCCGGCGGCCATGAACATGCGGTCGAGCAGCGCCAGAAGCGCGCCGTTCGCACCGGCGTAGAACACCGGCGTGCCCACCACGATGCCGTCTGCGGCCTTGGCCTGCTCGATGATGCCGTTGGCAACGTCGTCGTTGAACACGCAGCGGCCCTCGCCCTTGCGCGAGCATGCGCCGCAGCCCAAGCAGCCGCGGACCGCATCGCGCCCGACCCACGCGAACTCGCAATCGACCCCCTCGGCCTCGAGCGCGTCGGCGACCTCGCGCAGCGCCGTGTAGGTGCAGCGCTCCTTGTTCGGGCTTCCGTTGATCAGCAGAACCTTCATCTGAATCCCCCTTGCTCGCAGCAGGCAACGCCCGCGTTGTTACCGTATTGGAAACAGGATAGCCCTCGGAAAGCCATCGGCCGCCAAGGCGCCGGGGCAATCGTCAAAACGGCATCATTTCGCACAAGGAGGCGGCTGCATACCGGCGCGGTCGAAGGAGAAAGCTCTTCTCAAATTCGCATCGTTTCGCGCGATGGAGCGCCGCGCTTCACGCAACCGCACGAACCACCGCGCGCGTAAGCCTCCATCGCTCGCTCTTCACGTACGAGAAAGCCTCCACCGCTCGCGCTTCCCGTACGCGAAAGCCTCCATCGCTTGCTCTTCCCGTGTGAGAAACAACACGCAGCGCCGCAGCGCATTCTCATGTTCAAAGCAAGCTAAACCGCCTCGTAGCGAAGACGATCCCCGAAGGGATCGCAGCTGACGGCAGCAAGCGGCATGCCGTGCTCATCATAGGAGGTCACAGCGCCACGCGTGATGACCGCGGGACGCAGACGGCCGGAGTCGATCAGCGAGTCGACGAGACGATCAAGCGATGCCCCGCCGACCAGCAGGCAAGCCTCCAACTCGGCAAGAGAGTACGTCCTCCCTTTCTCCAGGGTTCTCGAAATACCGGCGACCATAAAGCTCCTTCCGACGCACTTCATCAATCCCAACGCAATAAGTTAACTATAGCAAACTTATTGCGTTGGGAGAGCGAAAATCACTTGCTGTTCGGAAAACCGAGGTGCGAGCGAAAACCGTCAGGGAGGAACGCGGCGTTTCGCAGACCATGCGCGGCAGGAAGAGAAGGATCGCGCGGATAGGAAACCTGCGCTCCCGGGATCGACCAACTCGAAAGACGAGGCCGACGCTTCTACTTTCCCAGCAGATGTCGGATCGCCGCTATCGGATGCCTGCCCAGCATACGCGGCCCCGAATAGCGCATGACCTCGCGCACTCGCTCGCGCTCGGCTGCTCGATAGCAGTGGTTTTCGCACTTATCGCATGACGTTTTCACGTCCATCTTCCGACAGCGCTGCGTGCGCAGAACGGCGTACGCGTCAAGCGCGGCGCATTCCGCGCACACGGGCTCGCCGCAATGAGCGACCTCGGCGCGCGCGCCGGCCTCATGATGCCCCGCGCAGTACAGCGCGATCATCTGCGACACCGTGCGAGCCTCGCGTGCGCGACGGCGCGCGACTGCGGGCGAGTCACCGACCGAGGACCCCGTCACCGTGCCGCACGAAACCCGCCCGCACTTTTCGTTCCGTTCATGTTGTTCATGATTGTTAGCCATGTGTTACATTGTATCAAGAGAAGCTGAAAGATGAAACCCCGAACCCGATGCCGAGGGCCACCGCCAGCGCCACGATCACGCCCAAGACGATCGCGAGGTTTCCCGAGCTCCCCCTCGAACCCCGTCCCGGATCTGCATCCGCGTCGGGTGCGCCGGCGTGCGGCACGGTGGGCGTGTCGCATGAAGCGTTCGGGCGAGGCGGCGCCGTATCTGGCTGCCGATCAGGCGATAGGGGCTTCACCATGCTTTCGCCCCCGTCGAATTCACACGTCGAGGACGGGCGAACATGCGCGGCGGCGACGGGTTTCACCGCACCGAACGAGATAGTCACGGGCCCTTGAACGACCCGCTCGCCCGACGATGGCGATTCGCTGTCGGACACGGCATCCTCCGTTGCAGGAGCTCCGCACCGTCCGCAAAGTCGTTCAGCGCTCTCTCCGACAGAGCCCTTGCCGCCCTCGCTCATATCTCCCCTTCCCTCATATCGTCATACGCTTGACGGTTCCGGCGACCCGTCAAGCGCCCTTCGACGTCGTCGGCCTACGACAGCACACCGCGAGAATCACGCGCTTCCTCGACCCAATCGGGGGCGTTGCGCGCCACCCAATGGCCGACGGCGCGCATCGACCAGATCTCGGCCAAACCGTTGGCGAAAAAGTACAGGGCGACAAGGACCAGCGTCAGCACGCCGAACGCCGAAAGCAGCGCGAACACCGATCTGACCGGGTCGTAGCCGAATCCCCTCAGATAGTACATGAGCGACGAGGAATCGTACCCGTATCCGTAATACCCCGAGGATCCCGCCATCGAAACGAGAACCATAACGACCAGCACCACCGTCACGACCAGGAAGAAGGCCACGCCCACGATGATGCCGGGAACGCACGCTGCGGCGAACAGCGACCCCAGGCTCTTCTTGTACTTCGCGCACAGCTCGGACAGCTCGAACGCCTCGCCGAACGAGCGGTACAGCATCATGCGCATGGCCGCCAACGAGAGAAACGCGCCGACGAACAAGTCCGCGACCAACGCGGCGATGAAGCCGACCAGGGGGATAAGGTTGAGCGCGTACAACACCGCAGAGGCGATACCGCCCAAGAGGTTGATGACGGCGAACAGCACGCCGGCCAGAAACGTTTTCTTTCCGAACACGCCGCGCGGAAGCGGTTGCACGTCACCACGAGCCGCCTGCGCTCCCCATTGCAGGTTGTAGCCCTTCGCGAAGAAGTTGAGCACGGGAACGCAATTCATCACCATCAGCAAAAGCACCCGCTTGACCCATCCGGGCGACGAGGTGATGTCGTGCCAGGCAGCACCCAGGCATCCTTGAGGCGCGGCGGCATACCCCGTCGGCGCAGCATACCCGCCCGCAGAGGCACCTCCGCTCGTCGCGGTGAACCCGGTTGCGGCAGCGTAACCGCCCCCGGCGAAGTTCCCGTTCGCAGCGGCCGACCCATGAGGAGCCTGGTGGAACACGGGCGTCCCCGTGCCGGACCCGTCTCCTCCCGACACGGCGGCGTCAGCGCCCGAGCCCCCGCTCGCAGCGACAGACATCGGCTGCGTCGTCACCTGCGCGTTCGCCGACGGCGTCGTCACCGGAACGCCCGCCGCCTCTTCCGCAACCTCGAGCCTCGTCCCACATCTTCCGCAGAACTTCGCGCCGGAAGACACCTCGGCATGGCAACCAGGACAATTCATCAAAAGCTCCTTCCTCTTCGAGCCCGCCATCGAGCACAAGGCGGCCCCGCCCTTCAATAGACCATCCTACCGGCGCGCCGACATCCGTTTGCGCAACCGATGCGTATCCGACAAGAACCCGGCGCGCACCGCACGACGCCCACGACGCCCGCGCCCGCGCCCCGGCGTGCGCCGCACGGCGTCTGAATCCCACCGCGTCGCCTCGCCTAACCGATGCGCTAGGCTTCCCACGCCGCACGCAACGCGGAGATCTCCTCGCCCCATTCGGGCAGGACGTCATGCGGCGTCTCCAGGAAAAACGGCATGTCACGCAGCGCGGGGTGCTTCGTAACCGCCGCCAACGCCTCGAAGCCGATGCAGCCTTCGCCAATGGGCGCGTGGCGGTCCTTGTGCGCACCCAACGGGTTTTTCGAGTCGTTCAGATGAACGGCATGCAGACGATCCAGGCCGATCACGCGGTCGAACTCCTCCAGCACGCCGTCGAGGTTGCCGACGATATCGTAGCCGCCGTCCCACACATGGCACGTGTCCAGGCACACGCCCACCTTCTCAGCCAGCTCCACGCGCTCGATGATGGCGGCGAGCTCCTCGAAAGTCCGCCCGACCTCGGTCCCCTTGCCCGCCATCGTCTCCAGCAAAAGCGTCGTCGTCTGATCGGGCCGCAGCACCTGGTTCAGCGCGTCGGCGATCTTCTCGACCGCCGCTTCGGAGCCTTGGCCCACATGACAACCCGGATGCATGTTGTACAGCTGGCCGGGCGTGTTCTCCATGCGAAGCAGATCGTCGGCCAGCACGGCAAGCGCGAACTCGCGCGTCTCGGGCTTGGATGCCGCCGGGTTCAGCGTGTAGGGCGCGTGCGCCAGAAACACCCTGATGCCCACCTGAGACGATAGCTCTGCGAACGCTTCGATGTCGGCCGGGTCGATGGCCTTCGCCTTGCCGCCGCGCGGGTTACGCGTGAAGAACTGAAACGTGTTCGCGTTAATGGAAGCGGCTTCCTCGGCCATCTTCCGATACCCCTTCGCGCTGGACAAATGGCATCCGATAGTAAGCATAACGGCGCTCGCCGACCTTTCTTGACCCTGAACCGCCCAGCCGAGCGGCGGGCGGGAAATCAGCCTAACACATATGACGAAATCGGGCCGTACGAAACAAGGGACACCTCGTCTCGCACGGCCCGAAAGACACGATATCGCTCATGTAAGCGCGACGCTCGCCTAACCGACGACGTCAAGCACCTGCTCGAGATTCTTGCGCCCGAACGCGATCTGCTCTCCCCCGTCGACCACCAAGCACGGAACGCTCATCACGTTGTAGCGCTCTTTCAACTCGGGGAAGTGGTTGATATCGAACACGTGCGCCTCGACGGCCGCGTTCTCTGCGGCTATGCGCTGCGCCGCCAGCACCACATCGGGGCAGTTCGTGCACGAAAGCGACACCAATACATCGAGGCGGCGCGGGCCTTCGACAGCTGCGATGCGCTCGCGCGTCGCGTCGTCGAGCGGCTGCCCCGGCCCCGCGGCGTTGTACAAGCCCAAGACGAAGCCCGTGAACTCATGCCCGCCCGGCACGCCGTGAAACGCCAAGCCCGTATCCGACCCGTCGGCGCGCAGCACCTTCACGCACGGCGCAGGCTCCGACGGCGACGGCGCAACCTCGACCGAGAGCTTCTCGGTGTAACTCGCAAGCTCCTCCATCCAGCCGCGCAACTCGGCGGAAACGGGGCGGTCGTCCAGATGCAGCTGCAGCACCAGCGAAGACGTCATGCGACCGAACACGGTGTCAAGCTGCGGCTTCATCGCGGGGTCGAGGTACGCCCCGCCCGCGGCAGACGCGGCAGAGGCGCTTGCGGAAGGCTCCCCCGCCGTTCCGTCAGAGGGCGCGGCGGAAGTCGCTTCCGCAGAAGAGCCCGCCGCGGGCTTCGCCGCTGCGGGAACAAGACCCGTCTTCTTCTGCATGGCGGCCGCGTAACGCTCCATCTCGGTTGCCGCAAGCGCGCCCTCGCCCGTGGCCGTGACCACCTGGCGCAGGCTTTTCGCGCACACATCACCTGCGGCGAACAGGCCGTCTTTCGTAGTACGCTGACGCTCGTCGACCAACGCGTATCCGCCGGGCGCAAGCTCCGCGACACCGTCGAGCAGCGCCGTCGCAGGCTCGTAGCCCGCCAGCACGAACACGCCGAACGTGTCGCCCTCGGGGGCGCGGTAGACGCCCTCTTCGCCCGTCTTGTTGTTGCGGTAGCGAATCGATCGAAGCGACGTATCGCCCTCCACCGACACCACTTCGGTGTTGCGCAGCACCGTGATCTTGGGATTCTCAAGCGCAGGCTCCGCCGCGGATTTCGCGCACGTGAAATCATCGCCGCGCATGAGGATGGTCACGCGGCTGGCGTACTTCGTTAAGAACACGCTTTCCTCGGCCGCAGCGAAACCGCCGCCGACGACGAACACCTCTTTGCCCGTGAAGAACTCGCCGTCGCACGTGGCGCAATACGCCACGCCGCGCCCCTGGAACTCCGCCTCGCCGGGAAAGCCGATGCGCCTCGGATGAGCGCCCGTCGCCAGCAGCACGCCGAACGCGTGCACGTCGCCGCGCGTAGTGCGAACCGTCTTCACGTCACCGTCCATTTCCAGCGACGTCACCTCCGCCGGCAAAAACCCCGCGCCGAACGACTCCGCTTGAGCGCGCATGGTCTCGGCAAGCGCCCGCCCGCTCGTCTTCGCCACGCCGGGGTAGTTCACCACCTCCTCGGTGATGGTGATCTGCCCGCCGAACCGGTCCTTTTCCACTACCAGCACGCGATAACGCGCGCGGGCCAGATACAGCGCCGCCGTCAAACCCGCGGGACCACCGCCGACGATGACCGCGTCGTAGAGTTTCGTCTTGTCCATGTTGAGCCCTTCTAACCGAAAAGCCGCCGAGCGCACGCCCCGCGGCTTTTCTAGGTCCGAGTTAATTGAGAGAGTTGCTGCGAGCTTGCGCCCGCAAGGGAATTCGAGAGAAGAAGCGGGAGTCTTACAGCGCGCCGACCAGGTCGAGGCTGGGCTTCAAGGTCTCAGCGCCGGGCTGCCACTTCGCGGGGCAAACCTCATCGCCGTGCTCGGCGACGAACTGAGCGGCCTGGACCTTGCGCAGGAGCTCGTCTGCGTTACGGCCGATGTTGCCGGCGTTCACCTCGTAGAGGACGACCTTGCCCTCGGGGTTGAGGACGAAGGTGCCGCGCTCGGCCAGGCCGTCCTCCTTGATGAGAACCTTGAGGTCCTTGGAGATGACATGCGTCGGATCGGCGAGCATCGGGTAGGTGATCTTCGAGATACGCTCGGAGGAGTCATGCCACGCCTTGTGAGTGAAGTGCGTGTCGGTGGAAACGGAGTAGATCTCGCAACCGATCTCCTGGAACTTCGCGTAGTTGTTCTGCAGGTCCTCGAGCTCCGTCGGGCAGATGAAGGTGAAGTCGGCCGGGTAGAAGAACAGAACGTTCCACTTGCCGAGCAGGTCTTCCTTGGTGACGGTCTTGAACTCGCCGTTAACGAACGCCTGGGCGGTGAACTCGCCGATTTCCTTGTTGATGAGCGACATGATATGCATCCTTTTCTGCGAAATGTAAACAGGGGTAGTCGAGCGGGATTGTGCTTTCGCAGGCTGCCCGACCTTGACGCGCCCTTCGCCCTTTCGGGCAACCAGCTTGTCGCACCTGCGAAACGTCGGTTTCTAATTGCTACTAATTTTATAACATATAAACGAGCGAGCTGTCACGAGATTTTTTCGAACTTGCCGGCGAACGGCAGAGGACGCCTCTCCCCCAAGCCGCCCCCCCTAAGACCCAGCCGCGAGCATATTCGCCCCTTTCATCCTATATACTATCTTTATCTACACGAAACGATAGGTTTCGTAGAAAGAGAGAGGAAACGCTATGAGAACAAGAGCATGGCGGCTGTTGCTCGTCTGCGCGACAGCCGCGCTCCTGCTCGTCCCCGGAACGGCGTTCGCAACCGAATCGGGCAACGGCAGGACGATAGACTTCGGCACGTTTTTAACCGAAGTCGCCGAATCGGGGTACTCCTACGACGGGCAGGGCGTGACCGTCGAATGGAGCCCCTCTTCCGCCTGCACCGATAACCGCGGAGCGGGCAACCACAACTGCCTGTTCGAGGGCGAGGCGCCGCAGCCTGACGGGAACAACGCCCAGCGCGGGCAGGGCAACAACGCCCAGTATCAGATCTTCAGCGGGCAGGATGATGTGACCATCGCCAATGTGAACTTCAAGTTCGTGCCCGCCGACTTCACGCTCTGCATGAACAGCGGATGGGCCGGCGCCTTCACGGCCGACGTCGTGAAAAACGCCGAGCTGCAGCTGCTCAACACCGGCGATGTCACGTTCTCCAACTGCGGCTTCGACGGCGTGATCGCCAGCCCGTACGCCAGCACGACGAACTCGACGTTCACCGGCTGCAACTTCAGCAACGTGTACAACGGCTACGCCATCAAGGACGTCCGTTCCGCGTCGGCGAGCATCTCCTCATGCACGTTCACCAACTGCGGCGGCGGCATCTACTTCGAAGGAGCCTCCGCGAAGGGAGCCATCAACATCACGGGCAACACGTTCACCGACGTTGACGCCTACGCCGCCGAGGACAAGAAGTTCACCCGCGGTCTCATCCAGTTCTCAGCTGCGGGAGATTACTCGAACGCGAGCATCGACATCAGCGGGAACACCTCCACGGGCGGCGCGGGCGCCATTCGCCAACTTAACACGTCCCTGACCGCCGGCGTGCTCGAACTTGACGCCGTCCTCGCGAACAACTCCTTCGACGGATCGGAGCTGACCGACTCCTCCTTCGGAACCAACACCGTGTACTACAACGGCTCGTACTATCCCACGCTCACCGCCGCGCTGACAGCGGTCTACACCGGCTCGCCCGCAGGCACGGCCAAGGTCTATTGCAAGCCGGGCGCCGACGTTGGAACCATGACTCACGGACACGTATCCGACGACCTGGTCATTTACGGAAACGACGCGTATGTCTCGGGCGGCGAGCGCGATCTTGAGATCGACACTTACAAATACGATCGCGCCACGGGCGTCCAAAACGCGAACGGCGCCTTCCTCGACAGGGACATCACCGTCACGGTGAAGGAGCTCGACGGCATCGCGGCTTGGGGTCAGCGCAACACGGCCCACACCGTCAACCTCGTGTTCGAAGATTGCCAGAACATGCAGCGCATCTACTTCACCAACAGCGCCAACAAAGAGGGGGCCATCAACATCTCCCTGACCGGATGCAGCTTCGACGGCAGCGCTGACGCTGCGCTCCGGGCGAACCCGGACACGGCGGTGTACTCCAACGCGATGGGCGACATCAGCATCAAGGACACCACGTTCACCCAGATCGCCGTCGGTTTGAACATCAACCATAAATCCAGCGGAACGCAGAACATCACGCTCGAGAACTGCCTGTTCGAAGACTGCGCTCTCGCAGACGGCGAGAAAGCGGATGCCACGAAAACCTACGGAGCCCCCGTGCGCGTCGTCGCCCAGGAAGGCGCAAAGACGAACCTCGCGGTGAACGGAACGCGCTTCGTCTACAGCGAGGGCAAGCAGAACATCGGCAACGGCGACATCCTCATCGGCGACGGCCGCCACGACGCCAAGGACGAGCAAGGCGTCGTGACCCTCGCCATGACCAACACCGACGCCGACGTCATGGTTCAGGAGAAGGGCTATTACGGCGCCGACGACAACGTTGCCGACGAGAGCAAGGGCGCCGCCACCTCCATCGACGAATCCGAGGCGGTCATCCCCAACGACGGGTCCCACTTCGAAGTGGACAAGCACGACTCGTTCGAAATCGTCGGCGCCAAAGACGCCACGTGCACCGACGAGGGCTATACGGGAGACAAGGTTTGCGCGAAATGCGGCAAGCTCCTCGAAAGCGGCACCGCCATCGCGAAGCTTCCGCACAACTTCGTCAACGGCACGTGCTCCGTCTGCGGAGCGACCGACCCCGGCTACGTCGCGCCCTCTGACCCGAGCAATCCGACGGACGAGTCCGGCTCCAAGCCGCTTGACACCACAGGCTCCGGCTCCCTCGCCAAGACCTCCGATGGCGCCGGCATGCTCATCGGATTCGCCGCGCTAATCGCCTGCGCGGCAGGAGCCGTCGTCGCGATGGCAGCGCGAGTGCGCAAAGCGTAGAGAACCGAGGCAAGCGCAGCAACTCCATCGACTCAGCCACGAAGGGCCGACCACCGCGAAGGGCATAAGCCCTCGTCGTCGCGAACAGCGGCGACGCCGCCGCGGCCGGTCGGCCCTTCGCGTTTAATTATGTTTTACTAAAACCATAAACGCCAACAAATCTTTATTAAAGTTGGCAATTATGGCTTTAGTAAGGAGGAGGCGTGGTGCTCACCTACCAAGAAGCGCTCAACAGGTTCGGAAGCAGATACCGCATACGAAAAGCTGTGTCAGAAGGAGAGATTCGCTCCATCGGACGAGGGCTCTACTCAACAAGCGAGGACGAATACCCTCTCGTCGCAATCGCAAAGAGGCATCCCAACGGCATACTAACAGGGCAGACCACCCTCTACGCTCACGGCCTCGTCACCGCTCCCCCCCCGAGAGAATCGATTCGGCCACGAAACGCGGAGAAACCAAAATACACGACCTCACCGTACGTCAGCATTTCGTCCCTGAAGAGTGGTTGGAAATCGGACGAACGACCATATCAATGGGCGGAATCGATTTCCCCGCTTACGATCTCGAGCGCATGCTCCTTGAACTTATGAGGTCACGCAACAAACTGCCTCATGATCTCTACAAAGAGGCCGTTCTCTCGTTCCGCAACCGATCGGATAAAATGGACATATACAAGCTGCAAGATTATGCGGAAGCCATCCCGCACGGCGAAGCGCATCTCGAACGCGCTTTGGGGGGGGGAGGTGTTCTAATGAGACTTGACGATATGCGTGCACGATACGAACGCGAATTCGGATACTCGCGCCTTAACGCAACCGCACGCGTTGAACGAACGCTCTCCAATCGACAGTTCCTCGCTCGAATGGAATCCTCCCATAGAGATTGGATAGGGAAAAGCGCCAAAGAAGTCGTTCGCCGGCTGCCTGAATTTCCGCGCGGCCTCCATCAGTAGATGCGAAAAAGGATCAGCGGCTTTCGGTTACACCTGAGGCCGCGCGGAACGCGGGAACGTGCTGCCAGCTCGGAAGCCAGTCGAGATGCAGGAACACGCCGCCCGTCCCAAAGCCGATGGAGGAGCGGAACACACCGCCCGTCCCGAGGCCGGTCGAAAAGCCACGATATGAGCCTCGGCGTGGTCTCTGAGGCTGCGATATGCGCGATTCAAAGCGAGCGGCCAGCCCCGAAGAGGGTCGAAACCGCTCATATCGCGCGATCTTGACCAAGCTCGCGCCTTCCCGCCGGGAAAAGGCTCATAACACCCGATCTTGACCATGCGGGCCTGTCGCGAGCGAAAGCGGTCATGGTCGCGCGGACAAACACGGGCTCTGCTCGCGAGCGCAAAAAAGCGCGCACTCAACAGGCGCGCCCTTCTCGAAATTCAAATCGGCACAAGGTTCCGACGAACCCACGCAGACAGTCTCGCCGGAGCTGATCGACCAACATAAGCGGGGGCGCGCCCTCAAGGAACGCGCCCCCGCTTCATTGCTCGTATGATGTTACCGCCCTGCTGCTTTGTGCGCCTTACGGCGCGCAAAGTAAAACTAGTGCTGCTTGCGGCGTGCGATCATGGCGACGGCCGCCACGATCAAAGCCGCAGCCGCGACAGCGACGACGACGCCGACCATCAACATGGTGTTATCGCCGGTAGCCGCCAAAGCCGCATTGTCGGAGACGGGCTCGTCGACGCTCGCATCGCCCGGGCCCTCGCCCGGAGCCAGCGGAGCATCCACCAGCTTGATGGTCACCGTGACGGGATCGACCTGATCGGCGGCGAGCGTGGTCACGTCAGCAGCCACCTTGGAAGCCGTGTAGGTGAAGTCGAACGTCGCGCTCAGATCCTTCGCGGCGATGGCCTTGTTCAGAGCCTCGAGGTTGGTCTGATCGACCGCCAGCTCATAGCCGCTCTTCTCGGGGTCGACGTTCATGCCCATAAGGCCCAGCAGATACGCCGCATCAACCGCGCCGTTCTTCACATCATAGGAATGGACGCCGTCGACGACCTTGTCGGAGTTCGCGACGAGCTTCGCGCTCACGGTCACGAGGTTGCCGTTCTCGTCGGTCTGAAGACCGGCGCCGGGAACGATGAACTCAGGGGCCGGGGCCTCGCCGATGAACGTGCCGCCGGAGATGGCGATATCGCGGTCAACCGTGGCGGACTCGCCTTCCTTCTGGAAGTAAAGAACGGTAACGCCGTTTTCGCTCTCGAAAGTACCGCCCTGAATGTCAAGAACGATATCGCGATCGTTGTAACCGCTTTCGACGTAGATCGCCGCGCCAGTAGAGGTGAGCTTACCGCCGGGAGTTCCATTGTAATAATCCTCGGGAACGACCTTCTCGCCGTACGCCTTGATATGGCTGTCGCCCTTGACCACCACGTTGCCGCCCTTGACGGTCACGGCGGAAGGCGCGGTGATGGAGGTGTCCTCGATGGTCAACGTGCCGGACTTCGGCGGCCAGTACGCGCCGAGCACCTTGCTGGTAATGGTGCAGCCCTTAAGCGTCACGTTCTGGTTGGAGTTAAGCCCCTGCACGCCGATGGCCTGGTCGACCGTATCGAGTACGAGGTTCTCGAACGTGATGTCCGCGTTATCGGCGCCCGTGTACGTGTACAGACCGTAGCTGTCCTTGTTCGTGTTGACGATGGTGCCGTTCTTCACGACGAGCGTCACATCGGCAGCCGACACGGAAACGGTGTCCATGCTGTCCAGCTCGACCTTGTTCTGATTCAAGTCGATGATGACGTTCGCACCCGCCTGGTCGATGCTGATGTACTTGTCCTTACCTGCCGACACCTGATCCGGGCCGAGGCTGGTAAGCAGCGTGACCACGCCGCCGTCAGCGGCGGCGGCGACGGCCTCGCTCAAGGTAGCGTAGGCGCCGACGACTGCGCCGTCTTTGGTCACCGTGGCAACGCCGGCGACTTTGTCGACCACGACGGTGCCGGTAGCATCGTCGAAGGTCATGCCGGGAGCCAAGTACTCATCAGCGGGCTTCTGGGTGAAAGAGCCACCCGAAATGACGACGTCAAGATTCTTGTCGACGGCGATAGATCCGTCAACCGAACCACCGTACACCTTGATGGCGCCTTCGCCTTCAGGATAAGATCCCAGGTCGAGATCGCCCTTAAGAGCGGGCTTGTCGCCAGTCACCTTGAGGTCGCCGTCGTAGAAGTTGATGTCTCCGCCCGAGGAGAAAATGTAGAGCCCGTAGTTCTCCCCCGTGTACGTACCGCCGTAGACGTTCACCACGCCGGTGCCGTTCGAAGCGGAGAGAAGACAGCTGTTCCAGTCGTAATAGCCCTTTTGAGTAAACGAGCAATCGTACAGATCGACCGTACCGCCCGCAGCTGCAACGCCATCGCCGACGGTCGACTCGGAGCTGCAGTTCTTAAGCACGATACGACCGCCCTCAAACGCCTTGACGCTCATACCGAAAGCAGTGGAGTTCTTCAGGTTGACGCCCTCGAGCGTCAACGGCGCGTTGCTCGCCCCAACCGTGCAAAACGTGCCGTCCTGAGCGACTATCGACCCGTTTTTGATGGTGAGCGACCCACCCTGAGCATTTTTCACGCGCAAGGCGATATTGTTGTTCGCGCCGTACACCGTATGGCCCGCAAGGTCGAGAACGACGCCTCCGGTCAGGTCGTTCGCGTCAGCGTCGGTCGCGCCCGTCACCGTCACGTTGTCCTTCAGCGTGATGGTGCCGCCCGCCTTCGCAGCGGCGAAAGCTTCCGCAAGCGTGGCGTACGTCGCGCCCTCGTACACGATGGCGCCCTCCGCGGCGGGCGTCGCGTCGACTGCAGCAGCCGCATCGCTCGCACTCGACGAGCCAAGCGATGCTTCCCGCTCATCGGCGAAGGCGACCATCGGCACGCTCAACGTCGCGACGAGCATAGCGCTCAGAGCAAGCGAGAGCGCTTTGCCTCGTTTGGATTGCATTTCCATGCACTCCCCTTCCTTCGATTACTCCTCATGCCGGAAGCTTTTTCGGCGAATCGATCCCACCGCGAAGCTTCTAGCTTTTTTACATACGGAAATTAAAATACCTGGCTCCGTAACGATTCGTCAACGAAACAATGCCTGTTAACACGCAAACAATCAAAACGATTGCAGGCCTTCGCATCACTCCATGCGCGTAACGCCGCATTATCCTTAATTCCATATCATTCATTTATTAAACTCAAATGGCTATCATTTCCCATTAAGAATATTGTCTAGTTCCAAGGTGACCCCCTGTTCGCGGGAGAAGAGCCGCGCTGCGAGCCGACCGTTCGCGCCGGGTCGAGCGGTTTCGGCCGTACGCTCGAGTCGACGCGCCGAAGACGCGAACTCGAGGAGAATTCTTGGGAAGAAGGGTTGCAACCATGAGAGACCACTCCCATCACATCGAGCTTTCGCGCGACGACGCCGTCGCTCAAATGCTCGCCCGCTGCCCGTTCAACGCCGCGGACGCAACGCCCGAGGAGGGCAAGGCGGGACGCATGGCAAAGCCGAAGCGCCCCATCGAGCAAATCGCGCTTTCCGACGCGTACGGGCGCGTGCTCGCCCGCGACATGCGCGCTCGCACGGACATTCCCAACGTGCTCACCTGCTGCATGGACTCCGTCGCCGTGCATTGGTCCTCCTTCGAGGGCCTCGGCGAAGGCGTCGTGCCCGACACGAGCAGCTGGGTGCGCGGCGTCGACTGGGAGTTCGCCAACACCGGCGTCGCCATGCCCGCCGGATTCGACACCGCCATCGTCATAGAGCACGTCACGGTGTCGGAAGACGAGCAGCACATCGAAATCCACGCTGCGCCGAGCAAGCAGTTCGCAGGAACCAAACCCGCGGGCGCGAACACCAAACGCTACGACGTCGTGGCGAAGGCGGGCGCGGTCATCACGCCGGACGTCGCCGCCATCATCGCAGGCGCGGGCCGAAGCGTAGTCCCCGTACTCGCCAGGCCGCGCGTCGCGTTCATCCCCACCGGCAACGAGCTCATCCCGCCTAACGTCCCCTACTCCAACAGCATCGCCGAGAAATACGCGGGGACGGGACGCACGTTCGAGTCGAACAGCCTCGTCGTCAAGGGAAAGATCGAAGCATGGGGCGGCGTCTTCGTCCCCTTCGACATCGTGCCCGACGACTACCACGCCATCAAGTGCACCATCGAGCGCGCCGTGCAGGTGGCCGACATCGTCGTGTTGAACGCCGGATCCTCGAAGGGCTCCGACGACTGGTCGGTCGAGGTGCTCGAGGAGATCGGCGAGGTCGTCTGCCATCAGACAAACCATGGCCCGGGACACCACAGCTCCTACGCCATCGTCGACGGCGTGCCGATCGTCGGCATCTCAGGCCCCTCGGGCGGCGCTTCATTCACGCTGAACTTCTACCTGAAACCGTTGATGAAAGCTTACCTCGGACTCGACCCCACGCCTGAGCGCATCCCCGCGCGCCTAACCGCGCCCTTCCCCGCGAACCGCTTCAAGAAGCCCGCACCGGGATCGCTGCCAGGCGAGTCCCGTCCGCCCGAGGCAACCGAGCCGGGGGATGTGTTCTACTCCATCAAGTTCCTGACGGTGGAGGTGAACGAGGAGGGCGTGTTCACCGCAACGCCGGTGCCGGGACACCCCGGCTCCGCGCCCACCCAGCACGCTAACGCGTACTGCATGATCCCCTCCGGCGTCGGCGTCGAGCCGCCCGAGGAAGGATCCATCGTCATGGTGGAGATGCGCTAAGCGACGTAATCTTGCACGAAGAACGCTCCCGCTTACGCCGAAGGGCCTGCCGCTCGCAATCGAGCCGCAGGCCCTTCGGTTTTCAGTTAAAGACGATGCCTCAGGCGAGCAGGGCCCCGCGACACATCGTCGGGGTCCCACTCGCGAAGGAAGGCACTAGCCGATGACCCTGCGGCGAGCCAGGAGCAACAACGCCGCAGCAGCGATGGACGCCAACGCCAGCGAGCCGATCAGAATCGCGGAGGAATCGCCGGTGCGAGCGAGCGCAGCGCTCCGGTCGGCGCCGGACGCGTCGGCGGAATCGCCCGCGCCGGTTGCGGGGATGACCACCGGCTCCTTGCCAAAGCCGCAGGTCGTGCACTGCTCGTGCTTGCTCCCAGGTTCGGCTTCGGTAGCCTCCTTGTCGATGACCCACTCGAAGCTATGCGCCGTCTTATCTACCGTCGCACCGCACTCAGAGCACGTGCCCCAATGGCCCTCGGCGTCGAAGCTCCACGCGTCGGACACGTGAGGGGTCTTCTCGGTCGTCATACCGCAGACCTCGCACTTCGTCCAATGACCCTCGCCGTCATGCTCCACCACGGTGAAGGCGTGCGCCGTCTTGGCGGAGACGGCGTCGCAGCCCTCGCATTTCATCCAGTGGTTTTCGCCGTCATGTTGAACCACGGTGAAGCTATGCGCTTGCTTACCGCTCACCGCACCGCAGATCGCGCACTCGGCCCAATGAGAGTCGGCATCCGAATGGGAAATGGTGAACTGATGTTCATGCACGCCGAAGCTGCCATCTGCGTTCTGCTGAGGAGCGAAGCCGTCGGCGCAAATTCCCTCGTCGACAGGATCGGAGAAGCTGCCGCCCGAAACGGCGACGACAGAGCCGGCATCGGGCCATTCACCCTCAACCCGATCGGCGTTGTTGAACGTGTAAGCCTTCACAGCCTTAGAGGCGTCCGATGCCTTGAACGTACCGCCCTCGATGGCGACAGCGTCAAGATCCTGGTACCCCTCGCGCTCCACAACGGATATGGCGGCGCCGTCGATGATGGGGCCGTCGCCGTCGGTCTTGGCCTGAGGCGCGCCCGTGGCGGTAACGACGGTCTCGTCACCCGTGACGGTCAAGCTGCCCGCGCACACCTGGATGCCGAAGTGCTTGGCGTTGATGACGCTGTTATCGATGGTCACCGAACCGGTGCTGGGGAAGTAGATGCCCAGACCTTCGGGTACATTGAGAGTGGAATCCCTCAGCACGATGGTGTTGCCCACGTTGGTGCCGTTGGCGCCGATGCCCCAGGAGTCGCCGGCGACGTTCATCACGACATGATCCATGGCCAACGTGCCGTTGTTGTAAAGCATGGCCACACCCGCCTGGCTGAGCGTCTGGGTGGCGACGACCGTGCCGTTCTTGAGGACGATGCCGGCATTGTCGTAGTTGATGTAGAGCACCTGCTGCGTGCCGGTGTAGGTGTACGTGTGCTCGCCCAGGTCAAGGGTCGCGACCTTATTTCCCGAGTAGATGGCCTCGTCGCCCGTGAAGTCATTGAGCATGGTCACCGTGCTGCCTTCGGCCGCATATTTGGCCGCGCTGGAATACACGCCGTAGACGCGCTGGGTGCCATCGGCCGCGTTGACCTTGAAACCGCCGTTGCTGAAGAAGGAAGAGGTCTTCTCCGTGTAAACCAGATAGGCGCTCGAGGCGAGCTTAACCTTGTCGGCACCGCCGTTCGCCACCGCAAGCTCGACTTCCTCGCCGATGAGAACGGGAACCTCGAGGCTGCTGTCTCCCGACTTACCCGCGACAGGAAGCTTCGCCGTCACCTTGCCGCCCGCTTCGGGCTTGCTGTTGATCAAACGCAACGTAGAGTCCTTGCCATCGACGGGCTTGGCGCCGTACTTCGTCCCGAGCGTCAGGGCGGCGTTGCTGCCGGTGTAGGCGGCGCCATCGATGCTGAACCCGTTGAGATCGACCGTCACGCCGAACTGCTTCACCTCGGCGGAGTACTTGCCCAGCACCGCGTCTTCCATGAGCTTGACGGTGCTGTAGGCGGGCGCGTTGCTGCAGGCCTTGGTGAAGGTATCGTACGCGGTCTGAGTGTCGTCTTCGTTGACGACCACGGCTGCGGGCCTGATCATCTCCACGACGACCCGGCCGTCCTTCTCGACCGCGCCGTAGCGGTCGACGAACGTGGGCGAATCGCAGACATCGGCAACAGACGCCACGCCGAAGACGCCGCCGGAGAGCGTCACCGCGGCGGTCGACGTGCGGTCGATGGCCTTCTTGCCGGCTGCGCTGGTGAACTCGCCGCTGGAGATCGTCGCTGCAGCCGAATCGCTCGCGGACAACGCGTAGCCCCCCGACGACGCCAACGAACCGCCCGAGATGGCGACGGTCGCGGATTCAGCCGCCCTCACGCCGCACTCGCCGCCGGAAACGGCTCCGCCGGTAACCGTCACGGATGCGCTGTGACACGCCGAAACAGCGGTGCTGGGAGAAGTGATCTCGCCGTTGGAGACCGTCACCTTACCCGAACCTTGCGCATAGATCGCGCAGGCGTCCGCCCCGGTGTTCGCGTTGGACACGGAGCCGCCTTTGACGGTCAGCGTTCCAAGGTTGCTGACGGCCACGTCGGAGCCCTCCACGGATCCGTCGGAAATCGTCATGGTCTTCTCATTGACAATCGCCGGGTATGTGCCGTTTTGCGAGGTAACGGAGCCTCCCGTCACCGTCAACGTGCCCTGGTTGAAGATGGCCGAGCTCGAAACGCCCGCCTTTACCGCCGCGCCTGCAACGGTGAGCTTGCCTGCATCCCCGACCCGCACGGCAACGGCGCCGTCGCCGACGATTTCACCGCCGCCGACGGTATCCTTCACCGTCACCGTCTGAGTGCTGCTCACCATCAGCGCGACGCCGCCGGCGCTAACCGGTGAAAGCGTCTTGCCGTTCAAATCGATGGTGACGCGCTTCTTACCGTCGACGACCACGCTCTCGGACACGTTCTCGTTCAGCGTGATGACGTAGGTGTCCTTGTTGGTCTTGTAGTCGTAGTCGGCCGCATCGGCCAGCGCTGCGGCGAGGCTGTCATACTCCTTCGCTTCACCCGCGCCCTGCTGCATGGTCACCGCGCCTGCGGCAACAGGAGCAGACGCCAAAGCTTGAGCGGAGGAGTCCTCCTCGCCCGACGCAGCGCCCGAAGCTGCGTTCGCCTCCCCGGCGTCGACGCCGTCCGCCGCATCGGCCACCTGCCCGGAGCTCACGCCCGCATCTTCGGATGAGCTAGCCTGGTCAACTTGCGAGTTCACCTGGCCCGCCGCAGCACTACCCGACGCGCCCTCCGCAGACTCTTCGGCATGAGCGCTCACCGGCGCGCACATGACGATCGCCAGCAGAAAGGCCAAGGCCAAGCGAGCGGTACGCGAGGCGAAAGACAACTGTCGCATATCCCGATCCTCCCCTTCACTTACTTAATATATCTAGATCCCGCTGAAAAAAGACGACCCCTTCGCCCGCAGCCGCCCGCGCACATCGCGAAAAAGATCAATGCGCCCCGACGAGCATGCCGCCTTCCCCGCTTTTCAACGTACGATGAAAAGAGGCTTTCGGACAAATGAAAAAGACCCGCTGAACGGGTCGATCTCCTTCAAGCTATCTAAAAATAGAGCCCTCTATGAAATTTGTCAACAAAATGTAACTTTCGTTGATCTGAATGTAGCGAACAGCATGGTTGCTCACCGTCGGCGCCGTAAGTCAGCGCGCAGAAAAGGGTGATGCGAGCGACTTCCCCATGCCGCGTTTTACAATCGGCGCAACGCAACGCGCGAGAACCATCGCCTGCAGGAGCAGCGTCTCCGTGGCGAAGCCGCCTCGAACGCACGGGGTTTCGCGCGGCGATCGTCCCCGCGCACGGCGATCGTCCCACACGGCGAACGACCACCCACGAAAAAAAGGCCTGCGACCCGTACCTGAGCCGCAGGCCTGTCTCATTCGATTCGCCCTGCGCCTAACGCTGCTTGCGACGAGAGAGCGCAACCGCACCCGCCGCTGCCATCGCAGCGCCGGCGAAAGCCGCAGCGCCCGCGACGCCTGCAGCGGAAGCCGCGTCGTCACCGGTGGCAGCCAGGGCCGCCTTGTCCTTTGACGCCTGGTCCTCACCCGCAGATCCCGCCGTGCCGCCGGGGACCTCGGTGCCGGAGCCGCCCGTCGTCGAGGGATCGACCAGCTTAACGGTGACGGTCAGAGGATCGACGGAGCCGTCAGCCGCATAAGCCTGGACGCCGTCCTTCGTCGCCGTGTACGTGAAGGAGAACGTGGCCGACGTGTCCTTCGCACCGATGGCCTTGTTCAACGCCGGCAGGTTGGTGGCATCAACCCCGATAGTGTAGCCGCTCTTCTCGGGATCGACGTTCATGCCCACAAGAGCGAGCAGGTCGGCCTCGGTGACCGCCTGGGCGTTAGACACATCGAGGGTGTACACGCCGTCGACCACCTTGTCGGAAGTTGCAACCAGCTTCGCCTCGGCGGCCACGAGGTTGCCGTTCTCGTCAACCTCGAAACCCGCGCCGGGAACGACGAAATCGGCGTCCACGCTACCCGCGAAGGTGCCGTCGGAGATCTGGATCAGCACGCCGTCGCCGTTTTCGACGGGCTGCAAGCTACCGCTGCTACGATCGTAGGCCGCCACGTCGCCGTTGATCTGAGCGGGACCGGAAACGACGATCTGAGCCGTCGCATCGGAACCGTCGTAGTTCACGGCCACGACGTTTCCGTTGATGGTGCCTCCCTCGATGACGGTGAGGAACTCATAGCCATCGGGCGCACCCTGCATCGCCCACGTATACACGCCGCCGTTGAGCGTGCCGCCCTTGACGGTGGCCTGCGACCAGTTCTGGAGCGCCTGATCACCGGAGGTGATGACGCCGTCGGTGATGGTCAGCTTGCCCACGTCGTTTTTCACCGCGTTGAATTTCATCTGGGTGATCTCGCCGCCGGCAATCTCCATCACGCCGTCGTTGCGGATGAGCGAGCTGGTGTTGGAATTGTTGGTCACCGCACCGCCTTTGATGATCATGGTGCCGGCTTCCTTGTTGTAGACGGTGTAATTGCCGAACGTGCCGTCGTCGCCGCGCTTGACCGTGCCGCTCTCGATGGTGCATGTGCCCTCGTTGACCAGCGCAATGCCGGAGCGGCCCGCAGTTCCGCTGCCGGCGTCGGCGCCGCCCATGACGGCGCCGGTTTTAGCGGCGCTGGAGTCCTTGATGGTGAGGACGCCCTTATTGGTGATGGTGTTGTTCACACCGCCCTTGCCGTTGTCGCCGCCCGCAAGCGTGAAGCCCGCCAAATCGAGGACGATGCTCTTGCCGGCCGGAACGGTAACGCTCTCGGCGACGTCGGCGATCAGCGACATCTCGGCGCCTTCGCCCGCCACCGCGATAGCCTCGGAAAGCGAGGCGTATTTCACGCCGTCAACGGTCACGCAGTACGTTTTGACGTCGCCCGGAACATCGGGGTTGGCGTTCTGCGCAGCTTCAGAGGTGGTGTAGTAAACCTTCTTGCCGTCCTTCTCGACATAGGCGCCGGCATCCTTGGCGGCGTCGGCTTCGCTCTTCACGGCAGCCGCGCCGTTCTCGTCGACGAGCATGGCGCAGTTTTCAGCCACAAGGGAGTTCGGCAGCTCGGTGTTGAAAGTGCCGCCGGAGACGAAGCTCGTGCAGTCCTCGCTGTAGACGGCGCTAACGCCCTCGGCATCCTTCGCCGTGGACTCGAAGGTGCCGCCCTCAAGCGCGAGGCTCACATGCTTGATGGCCGCAGCGTCGTTCTTCTGAGGGTTGCTCTCGTGCACAGCGACAGTCCCGGAGAGCTTCGCGTCGCCGGAAACGATGACGCTGATGGGCTGCTTGGTGGTGTGCTGAGCCACGGCGATGGCCGCGCCCGACGACGTGGAGCCGCTGCCGTTGGGGTTGGATTGCAACGGACCGGTGCCGGAGATCTGCGCATCGCCGGAAACGGTCAGCTTGCCGGCGCGAATCTCGATGCCGGCGCCACCGGTGATGGTGCCGCCGGTGATGGTGGCCGTGCTGTAGTAAGCGGGAAGGTAAAGCGCAGGAGCATCTTCGGCGAGAGATTTGACGGTGCCGCCGGTCATGGCGAAGTCCACGCCACCCAAGCCCTTCGAGCCGTTAGTGCCGAAGCCGAAGACCTCGGCCTGAATCTCACCGCCGGAAACCTCGACCTTCGCGCTATGCTCGGTGCCGTTGCCGAGGGCGCAGATGCCGTACGTAGCTTTGATCAGACCGCCCTGGAAGGAAACGTACGCGCCCGTATCGTCACTGGTGGTGTAGATGCCGTAGTCGGGAGCCTCGAGCGTGCCGCCCTTCATGACCACGGAGCCCTTAGACCCGGTCACGACGCCGAGAGAGAGCGTGCTGCCGATCTTGTTGACCTTGAGCGTGCCCGCGCCCTTCGCATCGTCGAGCGTCAGCCTTCCGCCGTTGACGACGTTGAACGCACGATTATCGACCTGAACCGTGCAGCCGTTCAGGTCGAGCGTGATGGACTTGCCGTCGACGCGGCCCGTCATCTCCATCGCCGTATCAGCCAAAACCTTGACGGTCTGGCCGTTCGTCGCAGCGCCGAGCGCCTCGGAAAGCGACGCGTACTCAACGTCGCCGACGACCGCAACCACCGTCGTCACATCCTGCGATCCGTTGGCGTCCGCCTCATCCGAAAGCAACGCGGTTGCAGGCACGCTCTCGGTCGTGGTTTCAACCGCCGAAACCGCATCCAGCGCAGCATCTTCAGCCGCCGTTGCGGCCGTCGCATCGAGCTGCTGCTCGACATCTTGCGTGGCGGAGTTCCCCGCCTCTTCGGCAAAGGCGACGGCGGGAACGTTGAGCGTCGCGACGAGCGATGCGGTCAACGCCAGCGAGAGCGCCTTGCCTCGTTTCGATTGTTCTTTCATATCTCACCCTCGTTCATCTGGGACAGCACGCGCTTTCCTCAAAGAGGAGGCGCTTCGGAAGGCGAATCGCCCTCAAACGTCATCAAGTTAACGATATCTAGTTTATCTGTCAACGAGCCGTTACTTTTCTTTACGCAGAGTTGCCGATAGCTGTGAGCAACGGGGGCAGCGGAGGGAACGAGGCTCATGCCAAAGCATGTCGCGTTGGGTGGTGTGCGCAGGTACGCCGTGCGACAGAGCCGCGAACGATTGCCATCAGGAGGGTCCTCGATCGCCGTTAGGCCGACTCTCGCCCGCTGCCGGATCGCCGCCTACTTGCTGCGCAATCGCTGCCGGATCGCCGCCGACAATGCGCAAGACCCGCCGTCTAGACTGCCTTCATGGTGCTAGAATGCGAAAGGAGAGGACATGCCCGAACTTTGCCGATTCTACGGAGTGGTCGTAACCATGTTCTTCGAAGATGCGGGACAGCACAACACGCCACATTTTCACGCACGATACGGAACGGATTCCGCATCTTTCAGCCTCGAGGGAGATCTTCTTGCGGGATCGCTGCCTCCCAAGCAAACAAAGCTCGTCGTCGCATGGGCGGCTCTTCGCAGGCAAGAGCTCGAGGAAAACTGGTATCTCGCGCAAAGCCGGGGGGCGTGCTTTCGAATCGAACCCCTTTAGTCCGTGACCCGACCCATCCTGGAGGCTCCTATGAAGTGCACGAACAACATTCGCATCGTATCAGCAACCCCCGCATCGGAATCCACCATCCTCATCGACTGGAGCGACGGCTCGCGCAGGTTGTTCGACGCGGCTCCGCATATGCGCGGCGATTACTTCGACGAGCTAGGCGATCCCCTTTACTTCGCGAAGCTTCGCATAGCCTCGCACGGAGAAACCGTCGAGTGGCCGAACGGGCAAGATTTCGCCCCCGAGACGCTGTTCGAAGAATCGCGCCTTATCGGCTTCGAGCCCAACCGAGCCCACGACATCGACGCAGGCGAAGAAAATGCGCCCGCGATGCGCGCACTGGAGGCTCGCAAGGACGGCACCATCCTCATCGACTGGAGCGACGGCTCGCGCAGGTTGTTCGACGCATGGGCGCATGCGGGCAGCTTCATCGACGCCCTCTCCGACGCATCCTATGTTGCGCAGGCGAAGATCGCCCCCGCAGGCAACGGTGTGACCTGGCCGAACGGAGAAGGCTTCAGCGCCGCCGAGGTGTTCGCCAAGTCGGTCGCATTGAAAAGAGAGACGTCGGTTCTCTAAGCGTGCGCGTGAGACGCAGACAAAAACCGTAAAGCAGAGCACCCCCGACGCTCAGGCCAGCTGGAGCGTCGGGGGTGCGAAAAGATTTTAGACGCGAAATAAGCTACGAAACCGAAGCCCCCGACCCCCTATGCCTGCACACCCAAGCGGGCAGCTTCCTCGGCGCGAACCTTGTCACGCGCGATCCAGCTGACCGCGATGTAGACGACCATGGTCGCCGGAGCCACCAGCACGAAGGGAACGCTGAGCACGCCTGTCGCGTACAGCACGCTGCCGACGACGGTCACGGAGGCAAGCGTGCCGACGCCACGCCAGTTCACCGCTTTCTCCGAGACGCCCACCTTGATGCCCCGGCTCCCGATGCCCATCTTGCCGCGCACGATGTAGTAGTCGGTGATGAGAAGCACGCACCAAGAGGTGGTGAGAATGGAGCCGTAGCTCATGAACGCGTTCACCTGATCCAGAATCCCGCCGAGGATGAACGCAAGGCCGATTGCGTTGGCCACAAGAACCGCCGCCACCCAGGGAATATTTCGACCCGTCAAGCTGTGGACCAAGTTGGAGACGGCGTTGGCGCCGCCGATGGAATTCGACGTCTCCACCTTCATCTGAGACAGGCAGATAATGGCAAGGCCGATGCCTCCCGCCGCCAGCACCAACGACACGCCGGGATTCGTGATGGCAGCATGTGCCGCACCCGTAGCGTCATAGCCGAGACCCGAGAAGTACTCAACCGACTTCGAGAACCCGTAATACGTGATGAGGGCGCCGAAGATATAGGTGATGATGGCGAACAGGCTACCGACGCCGGCGATAGGGACCAAGTCGCGTTCCCTGCGGGCGAATCGCGTGAAGTCCGCGGCGAACAGCGCGAGCAGGCCGCTTGTCATGATGGCGTAGTTGACGCTGTAAGCGAAACCCTCTCCCGCACCGACGCCCGGAATGAGGATGCCGTGGGTCACCGCGTCACCGAGCCGCCCCTGAGCAGCAATGAGATACACCACGTACCCCATGACGCAGAACAGAGCCACCACGAACACCGCGTTCATACGCGCGATGATCTTCGTACCGAAAAGAGCCATGAGCACCCACAAACACGAGATGCCGATGAACAGGCCCCAGCGAGCGAATTCGCTCGTCCAGCCGAATGCGAACAAGATGGCGTTGCCCAGCTGCACCGTGCCGACGGCAAGAACGCCCACCAAAAGGAAGATCCAAATCAGAGAACCCGCAGCGGAGCCTGTTTTGCCGAAAATGTAGAAGCGGGAGACGACGTTGTTGGGGAGACCTTCGCGAAAGCAGATCTTTCCGACGAAGTACGTGAGCACGAACGAGAGGGCGAACGTGATGGCCACGGCCAAACCGCCGAGCTGACACCCCGCATAGAAAGCGACGATGCCACCGCCCATGAGCTTCGACAGGCTCGACACAACACCCGACAAGATGGACGCGATGTCGGGCCACGCCAACCGCTTGTCATCGGGCACGCGCTCGAACAACGAGACCTGCTCGGTAGCCGACCCCTTCCCCGATTTGCGCGCAGCCCGGGCCACCGATGCGCTGGTGCTCGGCGCTCGATCCTGCGCGGTTTTAACTGCAGGCGTCGATTTCGACGAAGACTCTTTCCCCTCTTTGAGCATTTCTCCCCCTTAGTAGATCGGTTTACCCCTCTCGAGGGGCTTTCACGTGGAGGGACGGCGGCGTTGTGGCAAACCGCCAGCGTCGTGGAAAGCCCTTCGAGGGAGGTGCCGAAGCCGGCATCTCCCGATCGAACGCCCCTCCGCCGCGAAGCATCGCAAAGCAGCGGAAGGGAGCGAAGCCGGGGCGCGCCCTGTTCGCGCCCCGGCCGAACACGGGATCGCTAAGCGATCCCAACCATCGCCATGATGATCATGACGACGAGAGCGCACAGGCCCGCGCCAATGGAGATGGCGGCGATGTGCTTGTACGAATTGGCGTGGTTCAAACCCATTGCCGCCAGCATGCCGAACATCGCGCCGGAGTTCGGCAGGGCACCTCCGATGGTCGCGGAGGTGGCGATGATCTTCGCGAGAGCCGCAGGATCGGCGCCGGTTGCCAGATAGGGGTCCAGGAAGTTCGTGGCGATGATGCCCACCGCACCCGAGCCGGAGCCCATGATTCCGCCGAGCGCCGCCGCAAGAGTCGCAGCGGAGACGTAGGTGCCGCCGGGCATGTTGAAGATAGCGCCCTGGATGATCTGGAAGCCGACGGCAGCAGCGGCGACGGTGCCGACGCCGACGGCGGCAGAGGTGAACACCGCAGGCCCAAGAGCGCTCTTCGCGCCGTTGCCCAGCACGTCGCGCTGGCTGGAGATGTACTTGTTGAACACGATCATGCTGACGATGATGGCGGCGACCATGGCGATGTAGACGATGTTCGCAACGCCGAGCTGCGAACCGATGATGATGATCGCGATCAGCAAAACGAGCGGCAGCAAGGAAACGCCCAAGCTCGGGGTGGCCTTCTCCTCGCTGGCTTCAGCGGTCTCGTTCTCGTCCGCAACGTAAACCTCGCCCTTGGCCTGAGCGCGCTTCAGCGCGAACTTAATGTAGAGGCAGGACACGGCGATCGCGATAACCGAGCCGACGATACCCATGATGGGAGCCGCCGTCATCGAGACGCCGCAGCCGTTGGCGGCGTTGATCCACGCCACAGCGGGAACGCCGGGAATCATCGCCATGGTGAACGAGCAAGCACCGAGCGTCCACGCGGCGCAGAACAAATGCCACGGAATATTGCATTCCTTGAACATGGGGCGCGCCAGCGGGATGAGCGCGAACATGGCGACGAACATGGAGATGCCCGCGTAGGTGAGGATGGCGCCGATTGCCGCAATGCCGAGCAGCACCAGATACGGGCTTTTCGTGCCGACCTTACCCATAATGGCCTTGGCGATGGATTTCGCCGCACCCGACTTATCCATGAACTCGCCCATGATGGCACCGCCCATGAAAATGAGCAGGTTCTTCTGGACGAAGCCTGCAAGGCCCGTCACGTACGATTTCTCAGATCCCACCATCGCGTTCATGATGTCCATGCCGTTGGTGGCGGCGATGATCACCGCGGTCACAAGCGACGTGACGAGCACGTTCCAGCCCTTCATGGCCGCGATGACGAAGAAGACCAGACCGGCTACGATGCCGATAACCCCAATCCACTCCATTTCCTTTTTCCTCCTCCTATAAGTTGTTTATCGAAAACGCCTGGCGGCGTTGCGCCCGATCGCCCCGATCGAGCGCAACCCAAAAGACGTCGATCCCTCTTCCGCGAGGACGCAACGCGCCGCCATAGCAAGGGCGGCGACGGGCCGCAGGACGAAGCAAAGGCTGCGAAGCTTTCGCGCGAAACCCTGCGCCGTCGCTCCACGAACCCCTTGCAACGGCGACGCTCGAAGGCCCTACGCCATGTCGTTGCGCGTCGCGCGCATGAGCTCGATGTTCGAGCCGTGCTTCATGCGAAGCTCGTTGCGGCGAATCGTGCCCTCGTCGAAGGTCTTGAGATCCTCTTCGCTCTCGAACATGGTCCCCAAGTCACCGCGCTGCTGGTTGAGCTTGACGGCCTCTTGTGCGTCATACGGAAGAAGCTGCTTCTTCTCGCGTGGGTTCCAAATGAGGTAAGCGGGCTTCGTTGCATCGGGCGAAGGCATGCCTTCGCAGTAGCGCACATCGCCGTACTTCGCGATGAGCTCGTCGAGCGGGCCGAAATCAAACGCGCGCAGCGGGCAGGACAACGTGCAGGCGGGCTGCTTGCCCTCCGCCAGGCGATCGACGCACATGGTGCACTTGCTCATCTTGCAATCGGGCTCATCGGTGGCGAACTTCGGCGCACCATAGGGGCACGCGTCGTAGCACTTGCGACAACCCGTGCACTTGTCCTGGTCGACCAAGACGGCGCCGAACTCGTCCTCTTTGTACAGCGCGCCGGATTCGCACACCTTCACGCATGCAGGGTCCTCGCAATGGGCGCAGGGGAAAGCCAGCGAGCTCAGGCGCACGTTGGGGAACGTCCCGCGCTCCCACTCATACACCGTCATCCATTTCTCGGCGCCGGGTTCGATGCCGTTCCAATCCTTGCAAGCCACGCTGCACGCCTGGCAGGCGTAGCAGCGATTCATATCGAAGAAAAATCCGTACTGCG
Organism: uncultured bacterium; assembly: GCA_937890835.1. Taxonomy (GTDB): domain Bacteria; phylum Actinomycetota; class Coriobacteriia; order Coriobacteriales; family Eggerthellaceae; genus CALADF01. The sequence goes on along the minus strand of CALADF010000030.1, from coordinate 11,467 downwards.
TCATCTTCTACTCCTCTTCGCCCATCGAACGGCGCAGGCCCAAGGCCACGCTCGCGCCTCGCATGCCACCGCGCTCGGCCTCGTGGCCGTATCCCTCGGCATCGCCATCGGCGATCTTCTCCACCTCGACCAAACCGGACGTGATCAACGCGCCCAGCAAGTGCGGCAGATGACCGTCATCGAGCAGGATGTTCGGCGTGCCGCGCAGGTCGGTACCGAATTTGTTCATCTCGGCTTGGGAGCCATCGGTCTGGAACCACGCACCATGGTGAACGGCGGCGGTGCCGGGCGTCATGCGGTTGGTGACGTAGGCGGTCAGCTGAACCTCACCGCGATCGCTGTACACGCGGCAGATGTCACCGTCTTTGATGCCGCGAGCTTGAGCGTCGACACCGGAAATCCACACCGCATGGCGATAGCAGTCCTCACGCAAGAAGGGGTTGTTGTCGTTGGAGGAGTGCTGGCGGTAGATGGACACGGGCGACACCATCGACAGCGGGTATTGCTTCACCTTCGGGTTGTAGAAACCATCGTTTGAGGCGACGGAAATGTCGGCGTCCAGATAGCTCGGTTTCCACACCGGCATCGCCTCGAACTGGCCGCGGAAGCGCGTCTTGGTGAGATCGTTGTTCTTGACGAAGGTCGACTCGAATTCGATCTTTCCTGTCGGCGTGAGGAAGGGGCTCTCGCCACGATCGAGCACGTTCTTGAAGGGATGGAACGGCACGTCGATCTCGGTGCGAATGACGGGACTCTCGTTGATCTCCTCCCACGTCATCTTGTGGTCATAGCCCAGATACGCCATGAGGGTCTCGTTGTCGGCCCACTTGTCGACGGCCTCCTTGTAGATCTCCTCCTGAGCGTCAATCCAGTTCTCCCACTCGACGTCTTTGAGACGCGGATTGTAGCCTTCGACGACCTCGTCGCCCAAACGCTTGGCGATCTGCGTCCATACCCATTCCTTGGAACGAACCTCACCTGGCATCTCGGCGCCGCGGGCGCAGAACGTGAAGTAGTTGCGCATGCCGTTCGGGCCGCTCACGAAGCGCTGGTGGCCGTACATATACTCGTCGAGACCCTCGAACTGCCACACCGGGGCAGGCAAGATGATGTCGCATAACTCGGCGGTAGGCTGGTTGATGTGCCACTGGAAACCCCAGTTGAACTCGGTGTCGGCCATGCCCGCGAAACGCTTGTTGACGTTGGAGTGGTTGTTCGCATAGTTGTTCTCGAAGACGATCATCTGGATGTTGGGCAGCGGCGCGTCATCGGAAGGAGAGCCGATGCGACGGCGGAACTCCTCCTCGCTCATGCGGCCTTCCCAATAGTCCTTCTGGCAGGCCAGGATCTCGGTCAGACAGTTGTTGTTGAACAGGACCGGCACCTCGTAATCCCCGGGATCGCGGCCGAAATCAGCACGCGGTGCGGGAACGCGGCCAGGGGTCGGCAGGCACGCGCCGCTCTCGCAGCCACCCGCGCACGCCACGTTGCCGGTCATCGACTGCAGCAGCATTGCGGCGGCGGCGCTGTAATCGCCCAAATGGCGCTTGGCGCAGCTGTAGAAGTACTGCAGGTGCACGGGCTTGGTGGTGCCGTACAGACGAGCGAACTCGCGGATGGTCTCAGCAGGAACGGCGCAGATGGGAGCCGCCCACTCGGGCGTCTTCTTGATGCCGTCGTCACCTTCGCCCATCACGTAGGCGCGCCAGCGCTCGAAACCGACGGGCTCGACCCACTCGTTCACGAACTCATGATCGATCAGGTCCTCCTCATAAAGAACCTGGGCGATCGCCAGCATCATGGCAAGGTCGGTACCGGGGCGAATGGGAATCCACTGATCGGCGAGAATCTCGGCGGATTGGGTGTAACGCGGATCGATGATGATGGTCTTGCAGCCGTACTCGTGTGCAAGCTGCATGTAGTAGCTCGTCGGACCGAACCACGCCACCAGCGGATCCATACCCCACATGACAAGAAGCTTTGAGTTGAACAGGTCGCTTGCCTCGAAGCCGGGCAAATTGTCAGCCAAGCCCTTCGCACACTTGGGCATGTCGACACCCAGGTGGAAGATCTCGCCGGCGGCGTGGCCCGAACAGGAATGCTCGCCCCAAGCGCCGAAACCTGCCTCCCACCACGGCGCCAGCGGGAAACCATTTTTTCCGAAGCTGGGATACTGGGAATGGAAGATGCCGTAAGGGCCGTATTTCGCCTTGATCTCCTTCAACTTCTCGGCGATGGTGTCGAGCGCCTCTTCCCAGCTGATCTGAACGAAGTACCCGTTGCCAGCGCCCTTTTTGCCCACGCGCTTCATCGGGTGAAGCAGACGGGTCTCGGCGTAGAGCTCCTGCTTCCACGCGTGGCCCATCGCGCAAGGTCGCATCTGAACGTTGCCCTTCCAGATGTTCTCCCAACCGCAATCCTCGCGGCTGTCGTTCTTGTTGACGGAATCGTCAGGCTCTATCGCGATGATCTTGCCGTCCTTCTCGTGGCAGCGCAGCACGCATGCAGAGTCCCAGCATCCGTTCGCGGGGCACGACGTATAGAAGATGCGCTCACCCTCGCGGCGCTTCTTGCTCGCATCGATGATGGCTTGTTTGTCCATCGGCTCCTCCTCGTCATCTTCTCTTCTCGCTGTCGCGAAGCGAGCCAAGGGGAGCGAGCAGGCCGACGGAGTTCTCATCCAAACCCCCACGAACATCGCGCGCAAACGGTTTCGCATTTCGCTCGAAACGATTAAGCGCACGAGCGAGCGTCAGGCGCCTTCGATCCCCCTCAGATCGCGACTCTGACAATATATGCCCGTTGAACTGGGTTTTTATCCCTTCTGAGTTGATTGGCCGTCGCGTTTTCCTACCTCCGCCGAAACAAAATCCTGCATGTAGGTTTTGTTTACAGGCTACGTAAGCAATTGCTTCATCAAAAACGCGATCACCTCTAGACAGAGAGCGTCGGCTCACGCTTTAATGTTATGCATTTATGCGCTTTCGACGGTAGGCCGATCACGATGGCGGGCGGGGTCAGGGGGGCCCCCCCCCCCCCCCCCGACATTTTACCAAGCCGATGCCGTGCACGAAGGCCACGAAAGTGCGTCCACCCGCCCGGAAGATCCCACGCCGAGGAAGGAGGATCGGCAAGCTGCGGAAGGACGGGTACCGGAGGAGCCCGGCGAGCTCCAAATGTCGCGCCGGGAAGCCACGGTCTACGGCGGCTCGCCGAGAAGCCGAGATTCGCGACGACGGCTCGCCCGAAGCAACGTCGGCAACCGCAGGCGCTTGCCGGATGGATGCACGCTTGAACGTCGAGGGGGAAGGCTGAAACCGAGTAAGGGGTGTTCTATATGCTGTTTGACGACATCGAGGTTCTACTGGTTCTTTCCGAGGCGAAAAGCCTTTCCCAAGCAGCCGACCAGCTGTATATGTCAAGGCCTGGTCTTTCGCAGAAGATCTCGAACATCGAAAGCAAGTTCGGCACGACGCTTTTCAACCGCACTTCCACGGGGATAACCCTCACCAAGGCGGGCGAGATCGTCACGCGCTTCTCGCGCAACGTGTCCGATCTCGAACGTGTAATGGCCTCGCAGCTCGCCGCCATCGACGAGCACTTCGACGCGACCCTCAACATCGGCATGAGCCTCGCCGACGGCGTGGCCCTTCTGCCCTCCCTTGTGGCGAAATACGTCGAGGATCACCCTGAAACGCGCATGCATCTTGAAGCCGGGTACGAACCAGGACTTGTCAACCAGCTTCGATCGGGAGAGCTCGACTTCGCCATACTGGAGAACCAGCCTGCGGAGCCGGGCATCTCAAACGAGCTGCTCGGATACAAGAAGCTCGTGTTCCTCGCACCTGACAAAGCGCCCTACAACCAGATCATCCATCCCGTTCCTGTTCAAATGCTTTTGAAGTGGCCCATGATCATCTACGAATGGGATTCGGGGCGCCACATGGTGGGCAACAGGCATTTCCGCGAACGCTACGGCATCTCGCTTGAAGACCACAACATGGTGGGAAGATTCGACACCCATGAGGCCATGATTGAGGGCGTGAAAGCGGGACTTGGCTGGGCGACGGTCCCGGAATGCATCGCTGCGCGGTACCGCAACGAGCCGGGCATCGTGCGTTTCAAGGTGAAAACCGATCCCATGTGGTACCCCGTGACGCTCACCTGGCCAACGGATGCCCCGCGATCCGACGAGGCGCGGGACTTCGCGGAATTCATCAAAAACAACGCCCCTGAAGGCTATTTCAACAAAAGCCACGAGGCTTATGTAAACTCCTAGCGTCAGACTGCGTGACCCGAGAGAAGCAACGCCGCTCGTTGGGCGTCGCATTGCGACACCTCGCCGGCTCTACGCATTGCGGTGCAACCTGCCACACATCGTAGCGCCGCCGAGGTGTTCGCCAAGTCGGTCGCCATGCAAGACGGCGCATCGGTTCTCTGAGCGAGCGCGTGAAGCAACGAGCTCACGTCTCGCAGCGCTCGAGGGATACGATATCGTCGATCGGAACGCGCTTTCTCACCACGGCGAGCGTTCGGCCGACCGTATCGAGCTGCCCCACCGCCCCTGTTTGCGTAACGATGGAGCCCGCCTCGTAATACGCCACGCGCATCACCTCGCCGCGGGTGAGACCGAGCAACCGCTCCGAAAGCTCGCGCGATTCCTCCTCCGACAAAACCGGGCGCGGCTCGACGACGCGCTCGCATGCGGAGACCAGTTCGTAGTACCCGCGCAACGCTGCGAACGGCTTGAACTGCGCCGCCCTCTCGGGATGAGGGTGCCCGATTCCCGCAGGCGGCCGGGGCGCGGAGCGCTCGACGGCGGCGCGACCCGGCTGACAGCCCGCGTCAGCATGCCCCGGCTGATCAGCCGCATCAACGTGGTTCGCGCGAGGGGCCGCACCCGCCGCGACGACGGCGCGTTCGGGATCGGGGGTGACGTCAACGTGGTTCGTGCGTGAGGCTGCGCCTGCGCCCGCAACCTCACGCACGATGCCCTCCCACCATCTCGTTTCGCTCGAGAGCCGTTGCCTTATCACGCAGACTCACGCCCCTGAACAGGGCGTTCTTTCCAAATTTTCTCTTGACGGCGAGAATGGCGTCTTGTCGCTCCCTCTCACGTTTCAAAGCCTCGACGTCCGTGAACAGATCGATGTCGCGATACTCCTCGGGCAGAAGCCCGCCGAAGGAGAGGTTGAGCCTTCGGATCGCCCGCGCGGGATCGGCGATCTCCACGTACAGATCGTCCACAAACGCGACGAGGCCGTCGCGCGAGTTCGTTCGCGCAGCCAGCTTCCTGCTCGCACCCGCGCGATCGCCGTAGCGCCCGCTCGCACGCGGCGACGCATAGCCGACCGAGAGCGCCACATGATCGGTGACCGCCCCCTTCTCCACCAAATCCAAGACGGTGGCATCGGCCATCTCCTTCAGAACCATGCGGGCCTCCGCCCAAGTGTAGTCCTCCGGCAGGATCTGCCCGTTGCCCAGCGAGGTTGAGGCCGGCTCGTAGGCGTGGATGTCGGCTATGGTGCACGGCTCGAGCCCCCAGGCGTGGTCGATCAGGTACTCGGCGTTCGCACCGAACTCGTCATAGAGCACATCGCGATCCATCTGAGTGACGCCGCGCAAGTCGAACACGCGGTAGCGCGCCAGCCTCCGCGCAATGCCCGGCCCGATGTTCCAAATGTCGGTTATGGGCCGATGGCACCACACCTCGTCGCGAAACCGTTCCTCATCGAGAACGCCGATGTTATCGGGCGCATGCTTCGCCGTCACATCGAGCGCGACCTTCGCCAAAAACAGATTCGTGCCGATTCCCGCCGTAGCGGTCACGCCCGTCCGCGCGAACACCGCGTCCATCAGCATGATCGCCAAATCCTTCGGCGTTTTACCGTAAAGGGAGAGGTAAGGCGTGGCGTCGATAAAGCACTCGTCGATGGAGTACACGTGCATGTCCTCGGGGGCTATGTAGCGCAAATACACGCTGTAAACATCGGCCGAGGTCTTCATGTAGTCGCGCATATGCGGCTTGGCCATGATGTAATCGATGTCCTCGGGAATTTCGAACACCCGGCAGCGGTTGCGCACGCCGAGCTTTTTCATCGCGGGCGTCACCGCAAGGCAGATGGTGGTATTCGACCGCTCTGGATCTGCAACGACCAGGTTCGTGGTCATCGGATCGAGCCCGCGGCGTCGGCATTCGACGCTTGCGTAGAAGCTCTTCAGATCGATGCAGAGATATGTTCGTTCTTCGTATGGCATGGCGCCATTGTACCATAAACAACGAACGTATGTACGTTATTTTAGAGAGCACATGCGGCTTCCCCCGCTCCCTCGAATCGCCCCCGGCGACTTCAGATCCGTTCGAACCTATCGCGGCAACACGCGTCCCCCTCGCCGAACGATTCGAACCGCGTGAACTTCACCCGTCGACGCATGCCCCCGTACGCGAAGTCATCATGCTCGCAGAAGGCGCGCGTGAACTCCGGGCAGCCGTGAGCCTTACACACCTCGAAGTACAGACAGCGCGTGATCTTGTACTCGAATACCTCGTCGTCGTTCCTGATAAGCTTCGTCGACCAGCACAAACGCTTCGGGCCCGTCAGATCGGAGATGATGGTGCGCTTGATGAAGAAAAAACCGCCGGGCATGACATCGGCCACGCGATGCGTGGCATGAGCCACCTTGCGCATCGGCGCACTCATGTAGTTGTAGGCGGCGAAGGCCTCTTCCTCCGTGAAACCGGCGTCGCGGAGGATCTCGTAAGCGACCAAGCCGGTGTACACGTTGAGGTAGCTGCTGTACTTCACGTCCTCGGGGCCGAAATCGGTCTTGCTCATGTAATAGGAAAGGCGCCGCTCGTACTCCTCGCGCAGCTTCGCGGGATCAACGCCGCATCGACGAGCCGCGGCAACGCCGTCGCGCTTCGCCACAAAACGGCGAAGGCGTCTCAGGAGCAGCCTCCTGGAGATATGAACGATGCGCGTCGAGTCCAAGATGGCCTTTCGGAACGAGAGGAGGTTTGTTCAAGAGCGTCTCAACCTTACCGGACGCCTCGCACGCCCAGCTCGTCCCGCACGCCAGCGGCTACGAACGCCCAGCCGGAAGGAAGCGGAGCCGCACGGCTCAGCCGGCGACGCGCCGCCCCGCCTCCGCCCGCATGGCCGCACCGATCTCGGGGGATGTTACGCCTCCATTCCCCACATGCGCACCTCGGGCTCCAAACGGACCCCCGCGTCCTCGAAAACGCGCTGCTGAACGTCGGCTATCAGCGCTATGACGTCCGCCGCCGTAGCGCCCCCCGCGTTCACCACGAAACCCGTGTGCTTCTCCGACACCTGAGCGCCGCCGACGCGATACCCGCGCAAGCCCGCATCCTGGATGAGCTTGCCCGCGAAATACCCGGCGGGACGCTTGAAGGTAGAACCCGCGCTCGGCATCTCGAGAGGCTGCTTCTCCTCGCGGCGGCGGGCCAGATCGTCCATCCGCGCACGAACGGCAGCCGCGTCGTCGCGTTCGAGCAGCAGCGTCACGCCGAGCACCACGTAGCCCCGCTCGGACATCATGGAGCGCCGGTACGACCAGGCGGCCTGCTCGGCGGAAACCTCCACCATATCCCCCTCGGGCGTCAAGCAGGAAACCGTCGTCGCCACGTCCTTGAACTCGCCGTCGTAGGCGCCCGCGTTCATGATGGCGGCGCCCCCCACGGTGCCGGGGATCCCGCTAGCGAACTCGTATCCCGCAAGGCCGGCGGCGCAAGCGGCCTCGGCGACCGCCTCGTTGGACGCGCCCGCCTGCGCGCGAACCACGCATCCGTCGACCTCGATGCGCGAAAAACGTTCCGCGAGCTTAATCACCACGCCGCGCACGCCCGCGTCGGCGGCCAAGATGTTCGAGCCGAGGCCGAGCACGCGCCACGCCACATCAGCCTCGCGGCACAAGGCGACGACATCGCGAACCTCCTCCGTCGAAGCAGGTTCGACGAGCCATTCCGCAGGCCCGCCGATGGCGAACGTCGTATGAGCGGAAAGGGGCTCCTCGGCTCGCACGTTTTCCGAACCGACGACGTCGCGCAACGCGCCTTCGAACTCCGCCTTCTCCATGTTCGCCCCTTCTTCGTCTCTTTCTCCGAAAAGAAAGCCCCTCTCCGCTCAACGAGACGGAGCCGGGGCTTTCTTCAAAGTCTACACTCATGCCGCTTAGCGAAACAAGCCGCCACGCGGGAAAACACGCCGAACCCAAGGCGCGGCGGCAAAACGGTCTCGATGCCCGCCCCGCCATCGCGTCGCCGGCCGATGAGTCGGCGGGGGGGCCGTTCTCGCCGCTTGACGAGGACGAGCGCGCCATCGGGCCTCATCCCCGCCGCGTCATCGGATGCGCAGCCAGGTTAATCCCGCTCGCCCGGCTGACGCACGGTGACCTCCTGGTTCTTCAAGGACACGCGCGAATGAGGCGGAACGGAGAACGTCACGAACGTCGAGCCCGCGATGACCGAGCCCTCCCCCACCACGGTCTCGCCGCCGAGGACGCTGGCGTTCGAGTAGATGGTCACGTTGTCCTCGATAGTGGGATGGCGCTTCACCCCTGCCAGACGCTGGCCGCCGCGCGTCGAAAGCGCGCCGAGCGTTACGCCCTGGTAGATCTTCACATGATCGCCGATCACCGTGGTCTCGCCGATGACGACGCCAGTGCCGTGATCGATGAAGAAGTACTCGCCGATTTTCGCGCCCGCGCCGATGTCGATCCCCGTGGCGGAATGGGCGATCTCGGTCATGATGCGCGGAATGATGGGCACGCCCTGTTCGAAGAGCACATGGGCGACACGGTGGACGAACGTCGCGTAAAGCCCGGGATAAGAGAAGATGACCTCCTCCTTCGACCCCGCCGCGGGATCACCGTCGAAGAGCGCCTGCACGTCGGTCAGCAAGACGCGCTGGATGTTGGGCAGTTCGTCGAAGAACACCGTGCACGCCTCGGACGCGCGTGCGCAGATGGCCTCGGGAACGCAACCCCCGCACACGTAGTTGCTGTGGCTCAGGTCGGCGTTGGGAACCTCCTCTTTCGAGGTGTAGGTGAACGCGAGGACCAGCTGCTGACGCAAAACGCGCTCGATCTCGATGAGCGTCTCCCCGATGAAGTACGCGGGGCTCGTCGAGGGCGAGAGCATCTCCTCGCCGAAGTAGCCGGGGAACAAAACGCGGCGGATATCCGACAGCATGCCCTCGATGGCGGCGCGGCTGGGGAACCGTCGGCCCGGGTGCGTGAAGAATATCTCGTCGGCTTCGTAATTTCTCTCGATCCCTCTGACGATCCTGTCGAGGTTGTCTCCGAACATGGGGCCTCCTGCCGTTGATTCCGCCGCCTTGCGGCCTGCTCAGCCGCGCCTCCCCGCCAGACTCCCGAACCGAGGCGACACGGCGAGCCGTGATCAAGCGGCGCGAACGGATGGGCTCCGAACGGCGTCGCCCGACGACTCAAGTGCAAATGATGCCCCATTATAGAGATAACCGCTCGACAGCCACGTGACGATTCGGCACACGTTGACAAGACGGCGCACCCAGTGCACCGAACATGACGGCGCTCCCTCGAACGCGCCCGATTCACCGCCCGAACGCCGCGGCTGGAACCGAGAACACCGCGAAAGCCCTCGCCGCAACAGCTCTCGCCCCGCAGGATCCCACAATCTCGCAACGCGCAACCGTGCGCCGCCCACGTGAACAACCGGTGAAATGACCCGCGCGGCGGCGACCGACGACGCGCGAATCCTTATACTGCAGAAGGTAATGGCAACAGGCCGCGTGACGCGCGGCGAATATCCAGCGGAGGTATCAAGTGGGCGGCTTTTTCGGCGCAGTCTCGCATCGCGATGTGGTTCTGGACGTGTTCTTCGGAGTGGACTATCACTCCCACCTCGGAACGAAGAACGCGGGCATGATCATTCACGACGAGACGGGATTCCAGCGAGAGATCCACTCCATCGCGAACACGCCGTTTCGCACCAAGTTCGAAAACGACCTCCCCGGGTTCCACGGCACAAGCGGCATCGGCTGCATCAGCGACACCGATCCGCAGCCCCTTCTGGTCCGCTCCCACCTCGGCACGTTCGCTCTGACCACGGTCAGCGCCGTCAACAACGCCGAGGAGCTCATAAAATCCTGCTTCGATAACGGGAAGCGCCAGTTCATGGCCATGAGCTCCGGGAAGGTGAACGACACCGAGCTCATCAGCGCGCTCATCAACCAGAAGGAAGACCTCATCGAGGGCATCAGGTACGCGCAAAGCGTCGTGGACGGCTCGCTCACGCTGCTCGTCATGGAGCAAGACGGCAGCATCATCGCCGCGCGCGACCGCATGGGGCGCCTTCCCGTGCTCATCGGCAAAAACGACGAGGGGCATTGCATCTCGTTCGAGTCGTTCCCCTATCAGAAGCTCGGCTACGTCGACGAGTACGAGCTGGGCCCCAGCGAAATCGTCCGCGTCACCGCCGACGGCTACGAGACCCTCTCGCCCGCAACCGAAGACATGAAGATCTGCGCGTTTCTGTGGGTGTACTACGGCTACCCCAACTCCAACTACGAGGGCGTGAACGTCGAGGTCATGCGTTACCGTAACGGCCAGATCATGGCACGCGACGAAGAGGCGGCGGGGACGAGGCCCGAGGTCGACTTCGTGGCCGGCGTGCCCGACTCCGGCATTCCACACGCCATCGGCTACTCGGCGGAGAGCAAGCAGCCCTTCGCGCGCCCCTTCATCAAGTACACGCCCACCTGGTCCCGCTCGTTCATGCCGAGCGACCAGCGCATTCGCGATCGAATCGCGCATATGAAGCAGGTCCCCGTGCCCGAGCTCATCGAGGGCAAGAAGCTCCTGTTCGTCGACGACTCAATCGTGCGCGGGACGCAGCTGCGCGAGACCGTGAACTTCCTTTACGACATCGGGGCCTCCGAGGTGCACATGCGCTCCGCCTGCCCGCCCATCATGTACAGCTGCAAGTACCTGAGTTTCTCGCGCGGCAAGTCCGACATGGACCTGATCGCCCGCCGCGTCGTCCAGGAGCTCGAAGGGGACGAGGGCCAGAAGCACCTCGACGAATACGCCGACAGCTCCACCGAGCGCGGCAAGTGCCTGCTCAAGTCCATCTGCGAGCAGATGGGATTCGACTCGCTGGGTTATCAGTCCCTCGAGGGCATGAAGGAAGCCATCGGCATCGATCCCGAGAAGATCTGCACGTACTGTTGGGACGGCAAGGAGTAGGCGTCCACCAGACCGACCATCCCCTGAAACAGCAAGGCGCCGGACTCGGAACCACACCGAGTCCGGCGCCTTTTCTTTGGAGCGGATTCAACGATAGGTTCGAACGGGTCCCGCGGATGGGTTCGAACGGGCCCTCAAGAACTGATCCGCGCTCGGTTTCCGTGATCGCGTCCCGATTGTTGGTGTAAGAACCCGCTCTTCGAGGTGCGGGCTTCAG
>CALADF010000029.1 GCA_937890835.1 uncultured bacterium | reverse complement strand
CCCGTACCCATACGCCATCGACTAGGTAGCAGACACACTTTTTTGCCTATATGCCCAAATCGAACGTCTGCAAGAACAACGGCGCACCGTCGCGCGCCTCAAGGCTGAGGGAATATCCCCCGACATGCCGCTACGCGCAGGCAGGGTCATAGGCAAACTCACCAACGCGGATCTCTTTCCGAGCATGGAAGAAGTCGACAAAACCAGCCTTCTGCTTGCCGCGCATCTTTACGCGGAAGAGGACTTCGAGGAGATAGACAACTTCTGCACCGCGTTGATCGAACGCGACCTCGTCGAAGATTATCAGCGCGCCTCCGCCCTCCTCGAAGATCTTGACGAAACATCGACCGAGGCCGCACGCGATCATGCCGCGCGCGAGATGATCGCGCTGCTCACCGAGGTTATCGACTGCTTCGACGCCAAAAACTGGGACCGTCCCGCGACCACCGCCGAGAAGATCATCGACGAATACGGGCAGGAAGCGCTCAACCCCGTGCAGGAGGCCGTTTCGAATCGCATCCTCGAGGACGTTTATGAGCAAATCGTGAAGCGATCGCCGTCGAAACATTAGTTTGCGCTTGACCCATTGACCCCGACGTTACGTCGTAGTTTTTACTTTCCTCTCGAACAGAGAGGAAGGACACTCGTGAAGAAAACCCACGCAACCGTACGATTTCTCGCATCGAACGCGCTGTCGCTGCTCGGCAACTCAGTCGCCGGCGTCGCGCTGCCGCTCATCTTGCTGGCGACCACGGGAGACGCTCTCGCAGCAGGCGCGCTGGCACTCATCTGCTCGGTGCCGCAGCTTATCATCGGCGTCGCCGGCGGCGCCATCCTCGACCGCGTTAACCGCCGCAACGTCTCCATCATCTCAGATGTCATCTCCGCGCTTTCGATCGCGCTGCTTCCCGTCGTCGATATGATATGGGGCCTGAACTTCTGGTGGTTCGTCGCCTTGGGCCTCATCGGGTCGATCGGCGACATCCCCGGCATGACCGCCCGCGACGCCATGCTCCCTGCCGTCACCAAATACGACGGCGTCGACATGCAGCGATTCATCGGATTCTCGCAGTCGCTCGAGTCGATGGTCACCATCGCCGGCCCTGCGCTCGCCGCGATGCTCATCAGCTTCGTCGGAGGCGTCGAATCGCTCTGGTTCACCGCTGCCATGTCGCTCTCCGCAGCCATCGTGACCTGCACCATCCCGAGAAAAGTCGGCAAGGTTCCCCACTCGGGGCACCTGAGCGCGCACGAGAGCGCAGGATTGGTGAAGGAATCCCTCGGAGCGCTGCGCCGAGGCCTGCACGTGCTCTTCCGCAGCGACGGGATCCTCACCGCCTCCGTATCGCTTTCGCTCGGCATCGTGATGATACTCGGCAGCTTCCAGGGACTCGTGCTGCCCGTGTTCTTCACCGAGCTCGGCGAGCCCGCGCTTCTCGGATTCACGCTTTCCGCCATGTCGGCGGGCATGCTGGCAGGTTCGCTCGTCTACGCCGCCCTCACGCACAAGATCAAGCGCCGTACTTGGTACATTGCCTCATTCGTCGGCATGGGCGCGGGCGTCGCGATCATCGGGTTGCTCCCGACCTACCCGATCATGCTCGCAGGCTCCGTGCTGCTCGGGTTCGCCGCAGGCCCCGCGTCGGCCTTGCTTGGGTTCTTCATGCTCGACCGCGTGCCTGATGCATCGCGCGGCAGCGCCTTCGGCACCCAGAACTCCATCACCATGGTGGCGGCGCCCGTGGCAATCTTCGCGACGTCGATCCTCGTGAGCGGACTCGGCGCAGCCAATGCGGCACTCGCCCTCATCGCGGGCTGGATAGCGCTCACCATCGTCGCGCTAGTCATCCGCCCCATGCGCAGGCTCGACGCCGTCGCCTCGCAGGAAGCTGCCCCGGCTGCAGCTCCAGCGAAAACAGCCTTCGACGCGCAGGCGTGAACCTAGGTCCGTCCTCTCGCCCGTCCGGCATAATAGCGGCCGAACGGGCGTGGGTTCGTTCGCACCGGGCGTCAAGCCCATCCATCCCGCTCACGAGAAGCGCCACGACACGATGCGATCTGATGCGAGAGGGATGCCCTGCGGCGCGTCGAGCTAGTCCTCAACCAGCTCGACGCGACAAGGCACGGCTTTGATCAGCGGGAAACCCGTCACTTCGTCGCACACGTCAAGCGGCGTGAGGTTGTTGGCGCCGCCGCATCTCCACGCGGCGGGCATGAACGCACTGCCGCCGCCATGGGGAACATGCACCGCTCCTGCCGCCATGCCGCCGACGCGCGCAACGTGTTCGCCTGAACCGAACGGCGTGATCACGCGCACGACATCGCCATCCCTCACGCCGAGCTCACGAGCATCGACCTCGGAAAGCTCCGCGCAGGGCGCAGGCTCCAACCTCGCCAACGCCGGAATGCTCGGGCCGTACACGCCCATGCGATTGTTGCTGCGAGCGCCCGTGGTGAGCGTCAGCGGATACGCCTCGCGCTGCAGCTCGGGCGTCTTCGCAGCATCCGTGTATCCAGGCAGCGGATCGAACCCCGCATCAGCGAGCAACTGCGAGTAGATTTCGAATTTCCCGCTTTCCGTCGGAAATCCGGGCACCCCGTCGGCGCGCAACGCACCGGTACGGTATTTCCCATATGCGCGACCCTTCGCCGCCAGTGCAGTCGGCGCACCCGCGAGCAGCCACGCCGCCAGCTCGTTGCCGTCGCTCGGCAGCCCCTCGCCCACGCCCAACCGCCGTGCTATATCCGACAAGACGAGAATGTCATCGCGAGCCTCCCCCGCCGGCTCCACGACAGGCGGCAGCACCTTAGACCCCGCGGGCGAGGAGATCAAGCGCACGGTTTCAAACAACGACGCCGCAGGCAACACCACATCCGCGAAACGCGTCTCCTCGGTGAAAAAGCGATCCATCACCACCAGGCAATCGAGCTTTCGGTAAACGTCGGGCCATAAGTCTCCGCCAGGGAACGAGCAGGCAGGGGAGCCGCCGACCACCAAAAGCCCGCGCATCGGATACGGATCATCCTCGAGCACCGCTTTTGGAAGCTGACAGAACTGGCCCTCCCCGCGAAACGCGTAGAACAACGGGAACTCGCGGGCGCCCACGGGCACCGCGTCGGCAGGAGGCTTCGAAAAACGAAAGTCCTTCGATCCTTCGACGCTCAGGTACATGCCGCCCTCGACGTCGAGCTTCCCCGTGATGGCCCATAGCGTCTGGAGCGCACGACCAGCCGCGACCGCGCCCGGCTGATACTCCACCCCCGTGTAAGTGACCAACGAGACGCGATTCGTCGAGCAAATGAGATCCGCGAGCTTCGCAACGTCCGAGCACGACACGCCGCAGCGCGCGCTCAAGCAATCCGCATCGAGGTGAGCCACGCGTTCGACCAGCCCATCGAAGCCCACCGTGAAATCGGCCACGAAGGACTTATCGTAGCGGCCGCTTTCGATAACGTGCTTGATCAGCGCAATGGCCAGCGCGCCATCTCCTCCGGGAGTTACGGGGATCCACCAATCGGCGATCTCGCCGATGCCCGCGCGCCGCGGATCGACCACCACCAGCCGCGCACCGCGCGCGCGAGCCTCGTTGATCTTGCGCAGGAGAAGTTGAGGGCCCTCTTCAGTTGCAGGGTTTTGCCCCCAAACGACGATCACGTCGCTGCGGGCGACATCGGGCACGATCTTCGCAGCGGGGATTCCCATGCACGTGACAGGCACCACCACGTTCGACGAGAGGAAGCAGATCGACGCGCAGCTCATATCGTTCGGCGATCCGAGACGCGAAAGCAGCGAACCGTTCCCCTTCCCCATGCGCATCACGGGCGTGCCCAAAACGCCGCGACCGAAATACGACGCCATCGCACGCGGCCCGCCCGCCACCGCGACGGCGCGCACGAGCTCGGCGGCTCGGTCGAGCGCCTCGTCCCATGAAGCGCGCCGCAACTCGCCCGTCCCGGCATCGCGCACCATCGGATGCATGATGCGCTGCTCGCCGTAGAGCGCATCGGGGGCATGCGCGCCACGCGAGCAAAGCCGCCCGCGATCCGATTCCGCGTCGGCGGAGACGCGGGCGATCCGACCGTCCTCGACGGTCACCACAACATCGCATCCCCCTTGGCACATGCCGCATACTGCGCGCTTTCGCATAGAAGCCTCCTCGGTCGCGTTGCACCGCATCGAACTATACCCCTTCGCACCCCTCTCTAGCGAATATACTCCTCCCACACGCGACCGCCCTCGACGACCCAAAGCCTCTCCACGCATGCTTCCAGAAACCGCATGTCATGCGAGACCAGGATCAGGGCGCCGCCGTAAGCGGAAAGCGCTCCTTCAAGCGCTTCAACCGAATGAAGGTCAAGGTGATTCGTCGGCTCGTCCATCACCATGAGCGACCGCGATTCCATCACGCCGCACACGATCATGAGCTTGCGCGCCTCGCCCGCAGAAAGTCCTGAGGGGTCGAGGATGCTTTCAGCACGCGCGTTCAGCTGAACGAGCATCGAAGCCGCCCGACCGCGCTCGGTATCGGAGAGCGCCTCAAGCCACTCTCGTAGGCGCCGCTCGAGCTCCCGCGTCAGCTCTTGAGGAACGTACAGAACGTCATGGGGATCGTATCGAGTCGTTAATTGCGCCATGATATGACGGATGAGCGTGGACTTCCCTGCTCCGTTCCTGCCAACAACACCGATCTTCTCCCCCGCGTCCACACGCAGGTCGCCGAAGGTCAGCGACGAGTCCCCGCACGCAATGCTGCCTGCGGGGACTCGCACCATCATGCCGTGCGTGCGGCGAACATCGCCGAACGACACGAATCCGTCGTAGCGTTTTTCGACGCGCAGCTTCGCCTCGTCGGCGCGCGCCCCGTCAGCTCGCGCCGTCATGCGCCGTGCGAGCTTCCCCGCTCTGCCGTCCTGTCCCGAGAAAATCGCCAGATCGATACGCGCCCGCGCGTCGCTGTCGTGAACATCGAGGGCACGCTTGCTCCTGCGCGCCGCCGCGCACGCCGCCTTCTCGGAGCGCACACGCGCCTCAGCTTCCAGACGCTTCGCCCTTCTCGCGGCAACGAGCTTGCGATGCGCGACCTCCGCCCGCTCCCGCTCCGCCTCCCCCTTCGCCTGCGTGTACCCTCCGGGACGCATCGTCCACACGCCGAACTCGCACATCAAACAACTCGAGGCAAGCTCGTCGAGCAAATCACGATCATGGGAAACCAGCAGACCCACGCCTTTGAAACCGCGCAGCACCTCGATCAGCTGCGCTTTGCAGGCAGCGTCCAAATGATTGGTCGGCTCGTCAAGCACGAGAAGGTCGGGCGAACGCCATAGCGCCACGGCAACCTGGATCTTCTTCTGCTCGCCGCACGAAAGCCCTGAAAACCGCCACGGCATATCGTCCTCGATGCACAAGACCTCTCGAAAATGACGCGCCTCGGCGCCATAATCGCATGCGAAATCGTAGAGCATCTCAGGCTCCTCGGCGCAATCCTGAGGACACGTCACCGATGATACGCATCCCGTCACACTGCCCGCGCTTGGCGCCAGCCGGCCTGCAGCAACGCCGACGATCGTCGACTTCCCGCAGCCGTTATCGCCGACAATCCCCGTCCAGCCAGGCGCGAACGTAAGCGTCAACGCCTCGAATACGGGATCGCCGGAGCCGGGATAGCGATACGATACATTGTTGAAATGAAGAAACAAAACGACCTCCCAAGCAGAAGGCCATGCGATGAGTCGATATCGAACTGCTCTGAACGCAAGCCGCAGGCGAAACTCACCGAAGGCGCGCGACCATCATATTCGGAAGAAGGGAAAACGCGCGCACTCGAACAAAGACGGAAGCAGTGCGAGAAACCGACCGACCAGTGGGAAATCTCCCGCACACGCGAAGCCTAGAACAACGTCATCGCATGGCGCAAGCCGCGCAAACGCGCGACAGACGACACGGACGAAAAACGTTGTTTAGAACTTCATCGATCACCCACCTTAAGAGGCGAACCATTCGGGGCTCGCGTTGCAAAACGCGGGCATTTTAGCACGCAGATCAGGGAAGCGCAAACGCGAGACCTCCTGCAGCGCAAGGAGACAGCGCGAGCTTCGCCGACGCACGCACAAGGAATCCAAACGTGCTACTCTGCATAGATCACCACCTGTCGATTAAATTAAGGCGGCACCCATGAAGCAAGCATTCATCAACGCGACGGTCCTTGACGGAACACGTGACATGATCCCTCGGCCAAATCACGTCGTCGTCACCGAGGACGATCGCATCACCGCAGTTCGCCCCGCAAGCGACCCGATCGAGAAAGACATCGAGCACCTCAAAACCCATGGCTTCGACATCATCGACCTCAACGGACGCTACATCATGCCGGGGCTCATCAACCTGCACGTTCACCTGGCGGGCTCGGGCGCACCTAAGAAAAAGGAGCAGGATAACGTCGCCGCCGTCAAACTGGTCACGGCCAACCCCCTCACACGCGCCGTCGGCCATGCCATGGTGGCGGGCTTCGCGAAAACTCAGCTGATGAGCGGCACCACCACCATTCGCACCGTCGGAGGCATCGCCGATTTCGACACCCGCATCCGCGACCAAATCGCCGGGGGAAAGAAGGTAGGTCCGCGTATCCTCGCATCCAACATGGCGGTTTCCGTGGAAGAGGGGCACATGGCAGGATCGCTTGCCTACATCGCGCACACCCCCGACGAAGCCCGCGCGTTCGTGCGCACCATCGCCGAGGACGGGCCCGACCTCATCAAGATCATGATCACCGGCGGCGTGCTCGACGCGAAAGCGAAGGGAGAACCGGGCAAGTTGCTCATGTCCCCCGAGATCGTCGCAGCAGCATGCGATGAAGCTCATAAGCTCGGACTTATCGTGGCAGCGCACGTGGAAAGCCCCGACGGCGTGCGCGTCGCACTCGAGGGAGGCGTCGACACCATCGAGCACGGCGCGAAGCCGGACGAGCACATCATCGAGTTGTTCCGCGAGCGCAACGCGGCGCTGGTCACGACGCTCTCGCCCGCGCTGCCGTTCGCGCTGTTCGGCCGCGAGGTAAGTCACGCGACCGAGCTTTCCCAATACAACGGTGACATCGTGTTTCGCGGCATCATCGACTGCGCGAAAGCATGCCTCGACGCGGGCATAGCGGTGGGTCTCGGCACCGACACCGCCTGCCCCTTCGTCACGCAATACGACATGTGGCGCGAGCTCTCCTACTTCGTGCGCTACTGCGACGTAACGCCCACGTTCGCCCTGCACACAGCCACCTGCGTGAACGCGCGCATCGCAGGCCTTGGAGCGGAAACGGGCACCGTCGAGGAGGGCAAGTGCGCCGACCTCATCGTCACGACAGATAACCCGCTTGAAGACGTCCGCGCGCTGCGTCACGTCGACATGGTCATGACGCGCGGCAAGCTCATCCGCAACCCCCGGGTGAAGAAGATCGAGGCTTGCGAACGCGAGCTGGACAAGTTCATTTAACAGAGGGCGGAAAGCCCAAAGGATGCACCGAGCAGGCGGCACGTCAAGAAGACGCGCCGCCTGCTTGTTCTACCGGATACCCCCTCAAGCAAGGGAGCCTACTCCCCCAAAGTCAGCTGCGCGTGTAGACCAGACGAACGCCCGTCCGCTACAGCAGCCTGAACGCCAAACTGCGCACGGCATTCAGCCGAGCCTCGCGCGGATAATCCTTGAACTCGGTATAGTAGTCGAGAGCGGCATCCTGCCCTGGATCAAGCCCGCCCGTCTCGGCGGGGCGCAAACCGTCGCCGTTGCGCACGAAATTCGTCGCCATCCAAGACCACCGCTCCGTCTCTTCACCATCGTCGCCTACGACCGTTTCAGAAGCGTAGCGCGTTCCGCTTTCCAGCTGATAGAACAGCAGGTCAAGGGGGCTCCGAGCCGACCCGTTGTTCGACGCCATGGACAGCAACGTTTTCAAACCATCGGGCGTGCAGTCGCTTTCGGGGAACCAGTCGTGCAGAAGACTCAGGAGCGCGTTCAGCAAGACGATTTCCGCCAGCGAGTAGTCGTCCTCGATAACGGGTTCTCCATTCGCTTTTATCTCGCAATAGCGG
The DNA here is from genome assembly GCA_937890835.1 of uncultured bacterium. GTDB lineage: Bacteria > Actinomycetota > Coriobacteriia > Coriobacteriales > Eggerthellaceae > CALADF01. Next base: position 10,743 of record CALADF010000029.1, on the reverse strand, counting down.
CTCAACAGCGCAGCCGCGAACTCCACGCTGCTATCGCCAAGTGAGTTGCGCGTATCAAGCGTCACTTCCCCGCCGTGGGCGACCAGGTAATTGCGCACTTTGCGCAGAAGGCCGTACGCGGCCGACGCCGCAAGACGCTCCCCTTCCACAGGCTCGACGCGAGGCGGAGTCCCCTCGCTCCGCTCGATCGCGAACCCGAGCTTGCCGTCGGGCGCCGTAAGCGAAACCGACTTCACCCATTCGATTTCCGACAAAGCGCGCCACAGGTCGCCGAAGAACACCTCGTTGATCTGGCGATTGACCGACCGAACGCCGTAATGCGCCGAGAGGGCGTTAGCCACTATCAGGTCTTCAGCCGACCGGTCGATCGCGAAATGCGCGCCATGCGGCAGCATAAGCCCGTATTCCTTGCACTTGTTCCCCTGGACGATCCGACGCAGCGCATCTTCGCCGAGAGCCGAGAGGAAGCGGACAGTCGACAGCCTCCCCACGAGTTCGCGCGGCATGCCCCACTTCTCCACGTCGTCCATGGTGATCTGAGCGCGCAGGCTTCCCTCGTCGAGCGCCTCGGCGGCTGAGGATCGAGCGGCGGACGAGCCGAAGCCCACCGCCGCACGCGAAACGCCTACGCGCGACGCAATGACGTCCTCGATGCCCGTGAACGCCCCCGCCAGCACGAACACGCACCGATCGCAATCAAGAGCGTAAGGCGTGGCCGCTTTCGTGTCCTCACGGCCTTCCAAGATCCCGCCTTCAAGCGGCTTGAGCAAATCGAAACCCGCCCAGCCTTCGCGGCTTTGAGACATCAGCTTGTCGACCTCGTCGATGAAAACGAGAATATTGCGATCGGGGTTCTCACCAAGCGCCGCGCTCGCCCGCACCCACTGCTTGCTGAACGAGTTGCCGACATACCCCTCGCCCGACATCTGACTCGCGTCAATTTGCTGGAAAAGCAAACCCGATGTACGCGCAAACGTCTTCAAAAGGTGAGTTTTACCCGACGCCGTGGGTCCCACGATGAGCGCCGATCCTATGCTCGGAAGCCTCGAGGAGTCGATGCCCCCCTCCTTGATAATGCGCGTACGCGCGCATGCGGCGTCGGCGAACGCGCAGAGCCAATCAACCGCTTCGTCCTGCCCGATGACGGTTTGCTTCACCTCTTCGGCAACTTGCTTGAGATCCTTGTCGTTTCCCCCGTACACGCTACCACCCTTTCCGAACGTGACCCGCCCCGCAAACGACTCACCCCGAAGGAGAGGGCGCAGCGGGCGGCGGCGTCTATTCAAGTCCCTCCGATTATCCCAAAACAGAACGAGAACGCGTGACCTGGATTATGGACAATCGACGACGTGAAACATCTGGTCGAAATCCCGCGATATGGGCGATTCGAAGAGTCTTCCTTAACAGATTTCCCGCCCAGATCGCACCGCCACGCAACGGTTCCTCATGTTTTCCCTGTGACGAGCCCTGCAATGCGCTAAAATAACCAACTGCGTATTCGAGGGCCTGTAGCTCAACGGTGGAGCAGGGGACTCATAATCCTTTGGTTGTCGGTTCGAATCCGGCCGGGCCCACCACGCAACCCCATGCCCCGCATGAGGGTTTTCCTTTCTCCTCAAACCTCTTCGTCGAAAGCGACGGGATCATTCGGTTTTGCCTTCCTCTCTTTCGCAAAAACAAGCAGCGACGCCAACATCACGAGTAAACCTGCCGCATCGAAGGCGATGAACCGCTCGATCGACGACCTCAGCAGCACGTGAGAGGCGCCGATGCCCGACAAGATGGCAGATTCCCCGATCAAACCAATGGCCTGCTGCGCGATGATCACCCATCCCAGGCAGCGACATCTCTCCGGAGAGCAAATGAACGCAGGATAGGTGGCGTTCCACATGAGGAAAGCGACGCCCAGCCCTCTCACCGCCACCTCCCCCGCCACTCCCTCGAGCTCGAATCCGCCCACGTAAGCAAGCGGGTCGAGCACATAGCTCAGCGCGCACTGAACGTTCACTGCGAACACGAGGGCGAAGCAAACGCGAACAACCCACTTGAGCGAACTTTTCTTGGACGCCATAAGCCCTAACCCCCTCGCCGTCGCAAAACACCCGGTGCCGAAGAAGCAAAAAGCCCCTCGAAAGAGGGGCTTTGAAATTCGTGGTGCACCATGAAGGACTCGAACCTTCGACCTTGGGATTAAGAGTCCCCTGCTCTACCAACTAAGCTAATGGTGCATATTGGATGCGCTTAATGCGCTCGATGAATTTTAGCAGAAAATAATTCTCAGATCAAGAAATATTTTCTCTAAATTTCGCGCGCTGGGGTGGATGATGGGACTCGAACCCACGATCTCCAGAGCCACAATCTGGCGCCTTAGCCAACTAGGCCACACCCACCATGAGCGCAAGGCAGTATTATACGGAAGCGATCGAAATATGCAAGAGGTTGTTTCGTCATTTTTCGATTTTTGTATCCAAATACATCAAAGACAACGATTCATCAGGCGATACAGGTTATCATCGTTCGGGTAAAAAACCGATGCGATGTTCGATCGCGTCGCAAACGCGCGACGGCCACACCCGTCGCCATACAGACCACGAGCCTCGCCCGATTGGCCGAGGCAACCGCAAGGAGACCCAATCACATGGAATCCAAGTCATCCGACAAGCGCTTCGCGCTTCTCATCGACGCCGACAACGTATCGGCCCGCTACATCAAACCGATCCTCAACGAGCTTTCCAAGTACGGCACCGTCACCATCAAGCGCATCTATGGGGACTGGACGCTCACGTTGCATGCGAAATGGAAAGACGCGCTTCTGGAAAACTCGATAACGCCCATACAGCAATTCGGCTACACCCAAGGAAAGAACGCAACCGACTCCGCGATGATCATCGACGCGATGGACATCCTCTACACCGATTCCGTCGACGGCTTCTGCATCGTCTCGAGCGATTCCGATTTCACCCGACTCGCCAGCAGACTGCGTGAAAGCGGCCGCATGGTAGTCGGCATGGGCGAAAAGAAGACGCCGACGCCCTTCCGGCGGGCATGCGACGTCTTCACGACGCTCGAGCTGCTCGTCGATCAGAAACGCGGGAAAGCGGGCGGGGCCGACGCCGCCATCTCTCGCGAGGAGGTTGAGCAGGCCGTCGTCGACATCATCACCGAGAACCAAAACAACGATAAGACAACCGGACTCGGTGAGGTGGGGAGTCGCTTGCTGAAGCGCTACCCCGATTTCGACGTGCGCAGCTACGGCACGAACCTCCTCTCGAAGCTCCTCGAGGAGTTCACTCGCGTCAAGATAACGAAGTCCCACAGCTCAGTTACGGTCGAACTCGCCGAAGGCGCGGACAAACCCGTCGACAAGGATGCCGAGAAGCCGCGCGAGCGGAATGCGAACCGCGGCTCTGCGGCCAAGAGCGCCCACGACGAGAACGCTGCGCCTGCGAACGCCCCTTCGACGGACGCTGACCAGCAGCAAGGGGAAGGCTCCGACTCCGCAACGGCCGATAGCACCGAGCAGTCCACGCGTAAGCCCCAAAGGCGCCGTCGCGTGCGCAAGCCATCGCAAGCTGCATCACCCGCAACAGACGAAGCGGTGCCCACGGCAAACGGAGCGTCCGCTGAATCCGAGGACGACAAGGACACCGAGGGGGCAGATGGCGGAAGCTCGCACGGCGACGTCGTCGAAAGCACGACTCCGACCAACGCCGCCGACTCCATCGCTCAATTCGACGCCGACGCCGAAGTCGATGCTCCGGCCAAGATGGCGGAAGCGGCCTCTAGCACGCGAGACGAGACCCCCGAAGGCACGAACGCCGAAAGTAAAGACGATGCCGCAGCGGCCGGCACCGCACCTGCCGCGCAAGCCGCAGCCGACACCGAACCGAAACCGCGCCGGCGCACACGCAGGCCGCGCAAGGACGCCGTGATCCACGACGTACCGCCTACGACCGCAACCCCCACAGCGCCCATAACCGTAGAGTCGAACAACTTCGCAGCGCAAGCTGAACCCGATAGCGCCGCCAACGAAGGCGCCAAGACCAACGCTCGAGACGTCGAAGGCGAACCGACGACGGAGAGCAGGAAACCCCGCAGACGCACGCGCGCGACGAAGACGAGACGCCCTGCGGCCAGGCAATCGGAGGTTAAGATCGACACCGAACCCGCAGCCGAGCCTCCCGCCGAACCCGTACCCGCGCAGGAAAGCAAGGTCGACACCGCAGACGCCATCATCACGCCCCAGCAAGTCATCCGCGAGACGATAGCCGAGGCGGGAGATACGGGCATCTCGCTTGCGCAGGTCGGTAATGCAGTTCGATCGAAGTTCAAAGACTTCAAGGTGCGCGACCTGGGCTTCCCCCAGATGCGCCTCTACATCAAAAGCGTCGAGGACTTCGAGCTTATACGAAACGGCAAGGACCTCTTCGTGAAAATGGCGCGCTAACGTCGCCGAACCCCGCCAACCACCGATGCGAATAGGAGATCGTGCTTGGAAATTCTCACGCTTGGCCTTCTGCTCATAGCCGCTGTCCTCGTTTCCTCCGTCGTCGACCAGATCGTTCCGAAGGTATCGCTTCCACTCATACAGATCGGCATGGGCGTCATCATCGCTCTTCTGGCGCCGGCGGCGATCCGCATCGAGCTGAACCCGGACCTGTTTCTCGTCGCCTTCATCGCGCCTTTGCTCTACGACGAGGCGAAACACGCCGACAAAGAGCTCCTCTGGCGCGATCGCAAGCCCATCCTCTCGCTTGCGATCGGTCTGGTCATCGCAACCACGCTCGCCATCGGTTTCGCCGTTAACGCGTTCATCCCCTCGATCGGGCTCGCAGCCGCCTTCGCCCTCGGAGCCGCGCTCGGTCCTACGGACGCCGTCGCCGTCTCCTCGCTCGCAAAGGAAGTCGACATCCCCGAGCGACAAGCGAGCATCTTGAAGGGCGAACTTCTGCTCAACGACGCATCGGGCATTGTCTCGTTCCAATTCGCCCTTGCCGCAGCCATCACCGGCACGTTCTCGTTCATCGATGCAAGCGCCAACTTCCTCTTCGAGTTCTTCGGCGGCCTCGTCGTAGGCGCCGCGCTCGGATATCTTGGAAAGTTCATCGTGAACAGAGTGCGCGCGATCGGCGTCGAGAACACCACGTTCCACGTTCTGTTCGAAGTGCTCACGCCGTTTTTGGTCTACCTCATCTCCAGCTCGATCCATGTCAGCGGCATCATCGCCGTGGTTGTCGCGGGCCTAGTGAACGTCATCGCCCCGCGAACCATCGGTCCTTCCATCGCGCGCATGAACATCGTCTCCTCGAACGTCTGGCACGTTCTCTCGTTCACGCTCAACGGCATCGTCTTCGTGCTTCTGGGCACCCAACTCCCGAAGGCCATGCAGTACAGCTGGGGTGATATCTCCATCGATAACGGCGTGCTCATCGCCTATGTGCTCGGCATCACCTTCGTGCTGCTCGGCGTGCGCTTCATCTGGGTGCTCGTGATGGAATTCTTCTTCGTCAAACGCAAGAAGAAGCGAGCGTTTCGCCTTGACGATGTCCGCACATCGCTCGTCACCACGTTGTGCGGCGCGAAGGGCACCATCACGCTCTCCATCTTGTTCACCATACCCGTCTACCTCTCGACGGGCGTGAGGTTCCCGCAGCGCGACCTCATCATCTTCCTCGCCTGCGGCGTCATCCTCTGCACGCTTCTATTGGCGACATTCGTCGTTCCACTGCTCGCACCGAAACGAAAAACCGAGGACGAAGCGGAGAAAACCCATCAGCGCGAAATCGAATGCAACATGGAAATCCTCCGCAGCGTCATCGAGGAGCTGGCCATCCGCAAAACCCCCGAGAACCGCGGGGAGATCCAGAAAGTCATCAGAGCCTACAACGAACGGCTGAAGCGCGTGAAGGAGATGAACGACGTCGAGGAGGAGCCTAACAGCGAGTTGAGGCTGAAGGCCATCGGCTGGGAGCAGGAGCGCGCTTTCGAGATGCTCGAAAACAACCAGGTCACCGGCGTTGTGGGATATCAGTACCTCAGCAGGCTCGAACGCATTGAGAACCTGCTTCTCCATAGCGACAGGAGGATCTCCCCTCGCAAAATCTGGGTGAAAACGCGCGCTATGCTCAGACGCGGCGTCCACGCACTGGTGAGAGAGCTGCCCGACACATCGCTCACCGCTCGCACCGATGAGATGAGGCGGCTTCAAATCGCCACCGAATGCTACGCCATCGAGAAGCTCGAAGCTCTCGTTTTGTCCGACGAATTCAAAACCGAGGACGTCACCTCCCTCCTCATCGAATACCAGGCAAACGTCGCCGCACTCAAGAACAGCCTCCCGACGCTCACCACGTCATTCAAAGTGGCCAACCGCGCAGACGACGTGAAGCGTTACGCGTACCAAATCGAGCTTGAGCAAATCCAGACGATGTACGAGGAGGGCCGCATCGGCCGCGCATGTGCCAAGCGAATGCGCGAAAACGTGCATCTCATGCAGCTCGACCTCGAGGACAACGTCTAGGCGACAACTCAGCAGATAACGTTCACCGCCCTTGGTGGTACACCGCTTGACGCGCGCTCCACCAAGGGCGGAACTTCTCCTCGAAATAGAAAAAGGGATGAAGGAGCCTTCATCCCTTTTTCAGTATAAGCAGATCATCGTCTCGAACGGCGATTACAGCACGAGACGCAAGACGCAAGAACCTCCGACCTCACCTCTCACCGCATCGGATAGACGTGAAGCCGACCCTGCGCCCTGAGCGACGGCGCGCCTGATCCGTCGGCTACATCTTCACTGGAGCGCTCACGCCGAGCAAGCCGAGCGTCAGCGCCAAGACGATGCGCACTGAATCGGCAAGCGCCAGACGTGCGTCACGCACAGCAGGCTCCTCGCCCACAATGCGGCAGTTCGTATAGAACGAGTGAAACAGCGCGGCAAGATCCTGCGCGTAGTGAGTCAAGCGGAACGCGGCGCGATCGCGGGCAGCAAGAGCCACCAGAGAGGCGAACTCGTCCATTTTGCGCATGAGGGCGAGCTCGGAGGGGTGGGTCAGAGCGGACAGGTCGACGTTTTCGGGGACGATCTTGCCCGCAAGCTCGTCCATGGGCATCTCGCCGGCTTCAGCAGCTGCCGCATCTGCCTCGTCGGCAGCTTTGCGCAGGATAGAGCAGATGCGCGCATGGGCGTACTGCACGTAATAAACCGGGTTCGACGCGTCCTTCTTCTTCGCCACCTCGATATCGAAGTCGATCGGCTGATCAGAAGATTTAGAGAGCATGAGGAAACGCGTGGCATCAACGCCTACCTCGTCGATGAGCTCCTCGAAAGTGATCATCTCGCCGGTGCGTTTCGACATGCGAACCGCCTCGCCGTCGCGGAAGAGGTTCACCAACTGACCGAGGATGATCTCGAGCACACCGGGCCAGCCCCACGCGGCCAGCATCGCCTCGCAGCGAGCGATGTAGCCATGGTGATCGGCGCCCCAAATGTTGATAAGGCGGTCGAATCCGCGCTCCATCTTGTTGTAATGGTAGGCGACGTCGCTCATGAAGTAGGTCATCTCACCGTTTGCCTTGATGAGCACGCGGTCTTTCTCGTCATCGAAAGCACTGCTCCTGAACCAGATGGCACCGTCCTTCTCGTAGACGTAGCCCTTCTCCTTCATGGCCTCGAAGCTGCGATCGACCGCGCTCTTGCCGTTCTCATCCGGAACATAGAGCGTGCGCTCGGAGAACCAGCAGTCGAAATGAGTGCCGAAGCGATCGCACACACGACGCTGATCGTCGAGCATCATCCGATACGCGCGCTCGCGGAAGTTCTTCATGCGCTCGGTCGGATCGGCATCGAGCCACTTGTCGCCGTCTTCATCGATGATCTTCTGCGCAATGTCTTTGACGTAAGCGCCTGCATAGCACGACTCGGGCAGGTCGACATCACGCCCGAGAAGCTGCTGGTAGCGCACGGCGACCGACTCGCCGAAGTTATCCATCTGGGTGCCATGATCGTTGACGTAAAACTCCTCGTGCACGTCGTAACCGGCATGGCGCATGACACGAGCCGTCGCATCGCCGAGTGCAGCCCAGCGGCCGTGGCCAACATGCATGGGGCCGGTGGGGTTCGCCGAGATGTATTCGAGGTTGATCTTGCGCATGCCCTCGGGAATCTCGCCCTTGCCGAAGTCGGTCTTCTCAGAGCGAACGGTGGCGACCACCCCTTGCAACGTGGCGTTGTCCAGGCGAATGTTGATGAAGCCCGGGCCCGCGATTTCGATACCCGCTATCATATCGTTCGCGGGAACGTGGTCGACGATGATCTGGGCGATCTCGCGCGGATTCTTGCGCGCGAGCTTCGCGGAACGCATGGCGACCGTCGAAGCCCAGTCGCCGTTAGCCTCGTCTCGCGGACGCTCGAGCGCGGGCTCGGGCACCGTCTCAAGCGAGAGAGAGCCGTCTTCGCGGGCGGCTTCAAGGGCGGACTCGATGATCTTTTCCAATGATTCGCGAATATCCATCTTTCGTCTTTCTCCAAATCCATCTAAGAGGGCTAAACCTCGATGACGGCTTTACGCGACGCCGAGCATCCCATCCTCCGAGAAAATCCAAGCGAAGGTAGATATTACCACCTTCGTGCTATATATGCAGGTCAATAATGCATCTGGATGCCTTTATCGCTAAGTGCCCATAACTCTCAAGGCGTCGCCCCTCCCCTGTCAGACGAAGAGACGACACGAGCGCATCCAAACATTCGACCACACGCTTCGCCACTCAACCGGGCAACACCGAACTCGGCAGGAGAAAGACCTTCTCTGCAAGCGAAGCCCGAATCGAATGCACCGTTCGAAGGGATCGGGGGGGGCGTCCGAATCCCCCCCGGCGTCGGATTCCTTTTAACGCTGCTCTTGGGATCACGCGGGTGCCGACGGCGTCCCGACGCCCTCGGCGAAGGACGAACCAGCTGCTATTTCAAAGTCGCGTACATGATGGCCTTGATGGAATGCATACGGTTCTCAGCTTCGTCGAAGACCCTAGACTGTCTGGATTCGAACACCTCGTCGGTGACCTCCAGCTCGGAGATGCCGAACTTTTCGGCGATCTCGGCGCCGATGGTGGTTTTGGTGTCGTGGTACGAGGGAAGACAATGCATGAAGATGGCGTCATCAGCGGCCATGTCCATGACGTCGGCGGTCACGCGATACGGCTCGAGGAGTCTGATGCGCTCGGCCCAAAGCTCAGCGGACTCGCCCATGGACACCCAGATGTCGGTATAGACGATGTTCGCCCCGGTGCAGGCCTCGGTCACATCGTCGGTCAGCGTAACCGAACCGCCAGTCTCCGCCGCGATCTCACGGCACATGGTGACAAGCTCTTCTTTAGGCATCTGCTCCTTCGGGCCGCAGGCCACGAAGTGCAGTCCGAGCTTCGAGCAAACGACCATGAGAGAATTCGCCACATTGTTCTGAGCGTCACCCATGAAGACCAGCTTGAGACCCTTGGAACCCTGCGGAAAGTTTTCCTCGATCGTCAGCATGTCGGCGATCATCTGCGTGGGGTGGAATTCGGTGGTCAGCCCGTTCCATACAGGCACGCCCGCGTTGGCAGCTAGATCCTCGACGATAGCCTGGCCAAAGCCACGATACTCGATGCCGTCGTACATACGACCGAGCACGCGAGCGGTGTCCTCGATGGACTCCTTCTTCCCCATCTGAGAGCTAGCGGGATCGAGGTAGGTGACGCCCATGCCAAGATCGCTGCCCGCAACCTCGAAGGAGCAGCGAGTGCGCGTAGAGGTCTTCTCGAACAGCAAGACGATGTTTTTGCCGGCAAGGTACTTATGCGGAACACCCGCGCGTTTCATATCCTTGAAATTCTTGGCTAGATCAACGAGATAGCGAATCTCGTCAGGAGTGAAATCGAGAAGCTTCAGAAAATGGCGTCCACTCAGGCTTATGGGCATTTCAGTTCCTTTCGTTAGTTGCCGACCGATTCGGCGAAAGCTCACGGGGTTCTCTCGCCGGATGCGAAGCCGCACCTGACAAGGAGAGAGACCGATGGCGAATGGCTGAACCCCCGGCACGGCTTCAGCCATTCGCATATCCTCATTTTGCGGATCGCGGTCGACAATTTACAGTCAAACACCACGCTACCATTACCACGGTATCTTTAACCAATCGTTAACGGCACACCGGGTAATCGGCAAAACAGCGCTCCGGGCCCGCGAACTAACGTGCCAGGGTCGTGTTCATCGAACCTAATCGCCTCGACGCAAGCAAAGCATGGACAATGCCCCATCGTATGCAGCTTCTTTTGCGCTATAATGCAGCTTGCTGCGCATTCGAGGATTGAGAGAGCGCGGAACCCGAGCGCCCATGGCTCAACGGATAGAGCAACGGACTTCTAATCCGTAGGTTGTAGGTTCGAGTCCTACTGGGCGCGCCATGAAACCGCAGGTCACGGGGTTTTTCCCGTGGCCTTTTCGTTTCCGCCCCCCATCGCGCATCCGCCCCCCCCGAAACCCCGACTGCCCCCCTCCGGCAAACGTCAGCGCATCATCGAGGCAAGCGATCTTACTTTCGAAATAGTAAGAAAACCTCCGGATAATCGTCACCCAATGACGATGTAAATGCTTCAAAATTATCACATAGCAGGAGAAACGATCCACCGACCCTCGAGGACGCAACGGATCACCGCCTCCCCCTCCCCGATCGAAAAGGAGACCCCATGGCCTATCTCGAAGACCATCAGCTG
>CALADF010000028.1 GCA_937890835.1 uncultured bacterium | reverse complement strand
CTGCGACCCCTTGACCCCCAGTCAAGTGCGCTACCAAACTGCGCCACAACCCGTTCATATTGCCCTTGCAAGATTTTGTCTCCTGCTCAAGCAGCTCGACTATCTTAACCCTAGTTCCCATTTAGCGCAAGCACTATTTCAAACTTTTTCTTTTCACCGGCGAAGGCCGGCCGCCAACGTAAGCCTCAGCACCGCGTTCAACAACTCAGTCTGCCCTACCCCAGCGAAGAGGGGTCGACGATGACGATTACGCCGCGCGACATCCGCACCACCCCACCGGCCGCCAGCTGTTTAAGCGAGCGCGTCACCACCTCGCGCGCCGTGCCCACGTGACGGGCGATCTCCTCATGCGTGATGCGCAGCTCGCACGTCCCTTCGCGTTCCATCTCCTCGAGAAGAAACGTCGCGAGGCGCGTGTTCGCGTCGGCGAACAACGCGTGCTGCATGACGCGGAGCACGTCGCTGAGTCGTTCCGTCGACTGACGGTACATGAACGCTTCGAGCTCGACATTGCGAGCCGCGACGTTCGCAAAGCAGGTAGAGTCGACCATAAGCACCTCGGCGGGGCCTTTTGCGTTGATGGTGATCTCGACCGACACCATGGGCATGATGCACGCGGCGGCGAGCACGCAGCACTCTCCCGCACCAAGACGGAACAGCGTGATCTCGCGTCCCGACTCGCTTAAGAGGAACGCGCGCAAACCACCGCTCAGCACGAACAAAACGCCCGCGCAGCCGCGCTTGGCACCCTGGACGAACGCCCCGTCCTCGAAAGCCATCACGCGACTGTGCGCGGCGATTTCACGCTGATCAGCCTTGCCGAGCGTGCCCCAAAAGGGAAACGAACGCGCCAGCGCATCTTCCATCGAATCGACCACCGCAAACACCATCTCTCGCTAGACGAGACCGAGGAAAGCCGGCGGCGAAGAGCAACCGAGCTCGCCGAGCAAAGCGCAGGCTACGCCCTAAGGCCGCACGGCCCGACGTCGCAGCCCATCTTCTCCGCGCCGCGGCGCGCATGCGAGAGAAAACCGAAGCCACCCGCAATGTTGACGCAGTCGAATCCGCGCTGAGCAAGAAGGCGACACGCCACGTAACTTCTCAATCCCGATTGACAGTACACGAACAGCATACCATCCTGCGGCAACTCGCCGATGCGCTCGCGCAGCTCGTCAAGCGGGATGTTGACGGCACCGGGAACATGCCCGCGCGAGAACTCGCCCTCCGTGCGCGTGTCGAGCAGCACCGTCCCGGGAACCTCCCCGAAAACGGCGAGGGCCTCGCTCCATTGAACTTGGCTGACAAGCCCGTCGATGATGTTCTCGATCATGAATCCCGCCATGTTCACAGGATCCTTCGCCGAGGAAAACGGCGGGGCGTACGCCAGGTCGAGCTCCGCCAAATCCGATGCGGTCATCCCCGCGCGTATGGCGGTCGCCAAGACGTCGATCCTCTTCTCCACTCCATCACGACCGATGGCCTGCGCACCGATCACACGCCCCGTCCCTTTCTCGAACAGGACCTTGAGCGTCATGCTCTGGGCCCCGGGGTAATATGTCGCATGGTTCGGAGGGGTGAGCACGACGGCGTCGAAGTCCGCACCTGCCCGACGAGCCGAAGCCGACGTCGCGCCCGTTGCGGCGATGGTCAGATCGAACAGCTTGAGCACCGACGTCGCGAGCGTTTTGCCGTAGGTTCGCGGACGCCCTGCGATATTGTTCGCCGCCAATCGGCCTTGCTTGTTCGCAGGGCCCGCGAGCGAAATCAAGGAAGCCTCGCCGGTGACGACATCGCTCACCTCGATCGCATCCCCCACCGCGTAAATGCTCGGATCGCTCGTGCGCAAATGCTCGTCGACCTTAATGGATCCGCGGACACTGAGCTCAAGCCCCGCGTCCTTCGCAAGCGAGGAATCGGGCACGACGCCTACGGCAAGCACCACCATGTCGCAGGAGATCGGATCATGCTCGGCGGTGAGAACGCGCACGGCTCTGCCTACGGTGTCGCCATCTTCCTCGACGCCTTCGATATGAGTGCTCAGGAGAAGCCTGACGCCCGCATCGCGCAAACGGTTATGGATGATAGCCGCCATATCGGGATCGACGGACTTCATAACCTGGGTGCCGCGCTGGACGACGGTCACCTCCATGCCGAGGTCGCGCAGGTTTTCGGCCGTTTCCAAGCCGATGAAGCCGGCTCCGACGACCACAGCGCTTCGCACACCTTCGGCATCGACGAAATCCTTGATCGCGTAGGCGTCCTCCACCGTGCGCAGGGCGAACACCCGCGAACCGTCGACCCCGGGAATGTCGGGGATCGCCGGACGCGCACCTGGGGAAAGCACGAGGACGTCGTAGGCCTCTTCGTAGATAGAGCCGTCGGCGAGGCGGCGCACGCAAACCCGCTTGTTATCCCGATCGATGGAGACGACCTCCTGGCCAACGCGCACGTCGACGGCAAAACGCGCTTTAAAGCTCTCGGGCGTCTGCAGCGTCAACTTCCGCTTGTCGGTGATGACGCCGCCGACGTAATAGGGCAGCCCGCAATTGGCATACGACACATACCCCGTTCGCTCGATCATGACGATCTCGGCCGCCTCGTCGAGCCTGCGCAAACGCGCCGCCGCGGACGCCCCTCCCGCGACTCCTCCTACGATCACGACCTTCATCGGGGATCACCTCCGCGAATCAACTCCCCCGACCAACGGCCGATGCCGCCCATGTTCGTGACGGCATCGTAGCCCATGCGCTCGAGCTCGCGACACGCCATGGCGCTGCGCGAACCCGACAAACAGTAAAGGAACAAGGGCGTCTTCTTGTCAGGCACCGCCTTCGCGACGCGATCGATCACGTTCACCGGCACGTTGTACGAGCCGGGAATATGCCCGTTTCGGTACTCGTCCCGGCTCCGAACATCGATGATGACCGAGCCTTCCGTCTCTCGCGCCTGCGCGACGCCTTCGTTTACACCGTCTCCGAACAGCGAGCCGAACAATCCCATCTCTTTCTCCTACAGCTTAATCCGCCATGAATCCCGTTATCGATATGCGCCCGGTTGCGGCACCGGGCGGCCGAAGGTCCCGTTACGGCGAAAGAGCCTCCGATTCCGCGGCAAAGGGGGAAATGCGGATCGATCAGGCTCTTTCGTCTGTTCACAGTCTTCGTCTTCGCAGATCACAGATTACCGATGCGCGCGCACGCGGTCTGTAACCAAGTCACATAACACGGAAATTCACGAACGCGAGGGGCGAACGGCTACGCGATGCCGATGAGCGGCAGCAGCTACCGTCGAAATCAGTCGAGGAAGCCCTCGTTCACGGCAAGCCCCAAGCTCCGCGCGATGGCGCGCAGATCGTCGTCGGCAACATCGTTGGGAAAATCATCCGATCCGCCCGCCATCAAGCGCGCGGTCTCGTAAATCTCCGCGGCTTTCACAATGGCGTGCATCCTTCCGAACGTGTCATCGAAGCTCTCGCCGGCGCACAGAAGCCCGTGATGGGCCCAGATAACCGCCGAGTAGGCCGCCATCTCCCGCGCCGACGCGCGCGCCAAATCGAGCGACCCCGGAACCTCGAAACCCACCACGCCGACGCCCTCGGGAAACACCATGACGCATTCGGTCATCGCACGCCACAACGTCCGCGTCACCGTGCGCGCATCGAGCGGAAGGATCTTGGTCAGCGCGACGATCGGCGTCGGATGGGCGTGATAGAGCACGCGCGCCGCCCCGTCAGTCGCCCGAGCGCGCGCCGCGTGAATGAGCACATGCCCTGCGAACTCGCTGGTGGGACGCCCTCCCCCGCGCATGCCCCAACGCACGCGGTAAGCGCCACCTGAAGCGTCGATCTCCACGATTCCCACCGCAGCCTCGACATCACCGGCCACGTTGCGCATATAGGAGCCCGTCGCCGTCACCAGGAAGAACGACCCCGCAAGCGAGCTCGCCCGCACGCCCAGGTCGACCCACGCGCGCGGCTCTTCGCAAAAACGAGAGCAGGCGAAGCGCGCCTCGTCCTCGTTCAGACGGTAGCTCGCGTTTCCGCCGTTGCGCTCGTGCCAGCCCAAGGTCCAACCGTCGTCGCACATGCGAACGAA
>CALADF010000027.1 GCA_937890835.1 uncultured bacterium | reverse complement strand
CGGCGCGACTAAGGACTCCGGGCGAATCTCTTACACCAACAATCGGGACGCTACCCGAACGATCGATCATCTGCTCGGTTCCCACGCCGGGATACCGATAGACGTACTCCTCGCCACCCACGGCAAAATGACACGAAAGGTTGGTGATGCCCTGCTTCAGGGGATAGACGTCATGAACGTCGCTCTTCTCGCAGCCGAGCACCGATACGATGTTCTCAAACACCTCGGAATCGACGTTTTCCAGGAAGAAGGGGTCGAATTCACGCAGCTCGTCGAGGGAGTCGAACTCGTGGATGATCCCGGAGTCGTATTTTCGGCAGACCATGTCGAGCTCATCGATATGCTCGATGTAGATCTGCTCCCACAGCTTATCCGCCGTCTGAGGCAAGTCGTATTCCCTCTCGAGAATTTCGACGAACCGCTTCGAAAACGCGCGGTCGAAATACACATGCCCCATCATGTACCAGGCATCGGATCCGCCGATGGTGACAGCATCGATGCGGTCTTTGGAGCCAAGGCGCATGCACCACTCCTTCGTGGCGCCCTCCTGGTACTGCCCGGCGTAATACGCCCGGTAAACGTAGGGCTCGAAGGGGTTCTCGGTGAAGTAATCGTCCGATGAGCACACGTAGGTGTTGCCGAGCATCTCACGCACCACCATCAGCGATGAATTGTTGTTTCGACGACCGTATTCGGGGTTCACCACGATGCGAACGCCGTACTTGCTCGCCAGGTAGAAAAAGTACTCCTTTTTATACCCGACCACCACCGTGATGTCCTCGATGCCGGCGGCGCGCAACTGCTCGATCTGGCGTTCGACGAGAACCTCTCCGCGAACGCGCAAGACGCCCTTGGGTTTCTCGTATGAAATCGGAGCGAAGCGGGAAGAGAGGCCCGCCGCCATGATGACGGCGTTTTCCACCTTGTAGGGAGCGAGCGCTTCGAAGCCCGCGTCCGTGATCTTGAAATTTTCGGCGAATCCACGCTCCACCATATCGCGGTACGCACGATTAGCCGAGCCGAGGGACATCTCCCCCGCAGCGGCGATGGCGCGCTGAGAGCGCACGCTGTCATCGAGCAGGGCGGTAAGAGCCCTGAACTCCAGTCCCGTAAGATTCATATATGTTTCCCGACCCCCGTCTCCCATTCAGGAGACATTATTCGACCCCGCGACATGAAGCGAATGTCACGGGGTCTACATGTTCAAACTACGTTAAATCATTGTAAAGTTTTGAACAAATAAATCAAGGGAGCGTGCACCTTGCGGCGTGCGCAAGGCGTAACCGAGGCGCGAACACGCTCCTAGCAGCACGCGTAAGCGCTGTCGATCGCTTGAAGCTCCTTGAACGTGTCGATCTCAACGATATCGCTCGCCTCGCACTCACGCACGTGAACCTCGTAGTTGTCGGCGAAGTACGTAAGCGGAACCTCGTCCCAATACCGCTCTTTTCCCCCGGGCATATCGAACGCGGCGGGCACGTCCTTCGCGAGGCGACTTCCGTCCTCGGCGTTCCAGTACGAAATGCCCACCATCTGCCAACAGTTCTCCCCGCCGACGGAAACGCCCGTCACCACGCCTTTTTTCGCGGAAAGGCACCAATCGTCGCTACGCTTGACCGAAATGCCCAAATAGTTCGAATGATATTGGTACTTCGTCAGGAGAGCGGGGTTGGATAGGAGCAGGTCGGACTCGATCACGTAAGCGTTCGACAGAAGATCCTTCGCCACGACGATGCTCGAGATGTTGTTCGCCTCGTTGTACAGGGGGTTCTCGAGGAATTTGATCATGGGGTATTTCCTCAACAGCTGATCGAACTGCTCGCCGAGGTAGCCCCGCACCACGTACACCTCCTCGATTCCCGCCGCCACGACGGCATCGAGGAGCGAGTCGATGATGCGCTTGCCGTGGACGCGAACGAGCGGCTTCGGCGTGTTGAGCGTGATGGGCACCATGCGCGAGCCGAAACCCGCCGCGATGAACACGGCGCGCCGCACCCGATACGGCTCGAGCGCGGCAACCCCCGCTCCGGTGATAGCGCCCGACGCCACAAGACCCCGCTCCACCAGCTCGGCGACGACGCGGTTGACCGTCCCGACCGAAACCGAGAGCCCCGCCGCCAGCTCGCGCTGAGTCAACGCTTCGCCCTTTTGCGACTCGAGAAGCTCGAGCACCCTGAACTCGCGATATTCCAACTGCTTACTCATGTGCGTATTCCAACCTTTGCTTGCGAGAAACGAGTTTTTTAACCCCCGCCAGAGCCGACTTCACCGCGATGTTCGTGACCAGAATGACCAGCGACACGAACGCGGCGCACTCGGTGAGGCGCTGCGTATCGAGATCGGTGATGAGCAGCGCCAACGGCATGTCGAGCGTCGTCGACAGGAACGCGACGGCGGAGATGGTGACCATGCAATTGACGAAGAAGTACGAGAACATCTCCAGCACCGTATCGGTCGTCTGCGGGATGAGGACGTCTTTGATCATGCTCATACGCCCGATGCCGAGCGTCGCGCCGACCGCTTCGAGGTTCGCGTTCACCTTACCCAAGGAGTTGTACGCCATCAGATACGGCGAGGCGAAGAAGTGGATGAGATTCACCAGGATGAGCAGGGCGAACGTGCCGTAGATGAACGTGCCTTTGAAGAATCCGACATAGGAAAGGCCGAGCACGATGCCCGGAATGGCGAGCGTCGTGATGCAGACGAGGTGCAGCGCACGCGCGAACCTACCACCCATGCGAGCCGTGATGTAGCCCGCGAAATACGCGAGCACGGTGCCCAACGCCGAAACCGCCACCGCGATGAAAATCGAATTGAGCCAATAATCGCCCACGTTGAGGTTCAGCGAGCGTCCGATGTTGTCGAGCGTGAAGGACATGTCGACCGGGTACTTGCGCACGAAGGACACGAGCGCGAACGACGCGAGCGGCAAGACGATGGCGATGGCGGCAACCGCGCTCGCCACGTAGCCGAACGCATCGCGCATCTTGTTCGGACGCAGCTCGAAGGGGCGCGTGACGAACGACATGCGCCCGGCGTCACGGTTGAGCACGTCCACGAGAAACGCGGCGACCGCGGGTATCAAAAGCACGAACCCGATGGCGGCGCCCGTGTTGAAGTTCAAAAGGCCGATGACCTCCTGATACATCAGCGTGGAGAGCGTCACGGTCTTGCCTCCCACCATCAAAGGCACGCCGTAGTCGGTGATGACGAGCGTGAACGTGGCGAAGACCGCCGAGATGAGCGGCTTGCGCAGATACGGCAACGTGATGTTGAGAAACTGGCTCCACTTCGGAATGCCCAAGACGTTCGCCGCCTCGTACGCGGAGTAGTCCTCGTACTTAAGCACGTCGTAGAGCAGCAGAAAAGCCGAAGGGAAGGAATAGAGCACCGAACCCGCGACGATTCCCTGGAAACCGTAAATTGAAAACGAATCGCTCAAGCCGAGCACGTTGGTCAAAACGCCGTTGCTGCCCAGCAAAAACACCAGCCCCATGCCATGGGCCAGCGACGGGATGAGCATGGGCAGCGTCATCACCACGGCGATGGCGCCTTTGAAGCGAATCCTCGTACGGCACAGCACCCACGACATCACCATGGCGCAGCACAAGGATATGAATGTCGCCGTCAGCGAGATGACAATGGAATTGATGCACGCGGTCGCGAACTGCGGGGACGAGAACACCTCGACCGACGACGGATCGAGCAAACGCCCGAACATACCGACGAGGGGCAATATGGCCGCGAACAGGAAAAATAGCGCGAGCAACACGCGCACGATGTTGATGGACCTGGTCTTTCCCATGCCGCTACCTGCTCATGAAGCGCGCAAGGGAGTCCATCTTCACCTTGAGGTTGCGCACGACGAAATCGGCGACGTAATCGTCCGCCGGGTCGGAAATGATCTGTTCGGGCGTGTCAAGCTGATGGATGCGTCCCCCGCCCATCACCATGATGCGATCGGAAAGCGCGAACGCCTCCTCCTGATCGTGCGTGATGTAGATCATGGTGGTGCCGAACTCCGATTGGATGCGCTTGAGCTCCGCGCGAAGCGACAGGCGCGTCTCCACGTCGAGCGCGCTCATCGGCTCGTCGAAAAGGACGATCTCGGGGTTCAAGGCCAGCGTGCGGGCGATGCTCACGCGCTGCTGCTGCCCGCCCGAGAGCTGCCGCACCGATCGGTCGAGGAAGTCGGCCATCCCCAGCTTGCCGAGGATCCTCTCCGCGATCTCCGCGCGCTGAGGTGCGAGGTCCGAGCGGAACTTCAACGCGTACTCGACGTTGCCGCGCACGGTCATGTTCTCGAACAGCGCATAGTTCTGAAACACGATGCCCATGTTCCGCTTATCGGGCCGCGCTCGCGTGATATCGCGACCGTCAAGCACGACAGAACCCCCGTCGGGCTCGAGAAGCCCCATGAGGATGCGCAGCGTCGTGGTCTTACCGCAGCCGGAGGGCCCCAAGATGGAAAGGAACTCCCCTCCCCTCACCTCGAAGTCGAGGTCGTGCAGAACGGTTTTGCCGCCGAAGACCTTCTTCAGCCCTCGCACGACGAGCTTGTCATCAGACACGTGAACCCTCCCTTGAAACCGGCGCCCCCATAGAATCGCGCGGGATCCGCCTAGTACTTCCACATCTTCAGCAGGCGCTGCTTTTCCCCTACGTCGAACAAACCGGCCATGTCCGCGTAAACGGGATTCTCGGGGTAATTCTCAACCTTCGCGCTCTGCCCGACGAACACCGCATCGGGAGCGAACTTCTGCTTGTCGAGCATGATGCCCTTCTCGTACATCCAGTCCATAACCGCGCGGACGCCGGGCTTGTCCTGCTTCCCATCGACGACGGCGACGCCGTTCATCGTCCAGGGAAGGCCTTCGTCGAAATAGACGATCTCGATGGGAACGCCCTTGTTGATCTCGGAAACCGCCTGATACGTGAGGCCCAGCCCGATGAGCGCCTCACCTTGCACGAGCGCGTTCACCGGGCCCGAGCCCGACGAGGTGAACCGGTAGACGTTCTCGGCGAGCGCGTCGAAGTAAGCGAACGCGGCCTCTTCCCCGCGCTCGTTTATGACGCTTTTGAGGAAGTTGTAACCCGTGCCCGAAGACTTTGGATTGGGCATGCAGATAAGACCTCTGTACTCGGGCTTCAAGAGATCGTCGTAGGAAGCGGGCACGTCAAGGCCGCGCGCTCTAAGTTCCTCCGCGTTCACGGCGATGCAAGCGCTTTCACGACGGAAGGGCAGATACGTGTCCGATCCGTCGAGCAGATCGGGTTCAAACACGCTCATATCGTAATCGAGAGGCGCGAAAGCGCTTTGCACCTGGCGCATGTAGCCGCCCTCAAGGCCAAATACGATATCCGCCTCGCTTTCGGTTCCCTCGGTCTGCAATCGCGCGGCGCAATTGCCCGTGGAAACGTAATGAAGACGAATATCGTATTCGGGCAGATCCTTGTGCATCTCCCCGAGAATATACTCGTTGAGCTCGCCCTCGCCGCACGAGTAGATGACGACCGTGTTCTCGTTTTCCGCAGAGCAGCCGGAAAGCGCGACGACGAGGAAAAACGATAGCAACGCTGCGGCGCACGTGACAACCGCTGCGAGAAAACGGTCGCGAAGGCGATTCTCCGGCGAGGAGCTCGCAACGCCTTTCATTCCCATGAAACCCCCAAAAAGGTGATGTTATCAACGCTTACGTCAGCAGGACGATTCCCTCGCGGGTAACGCAATGCCGATCAATGATACCCCTCGACCGCGGAAATATAATGCGGAAGTAAAGAAAATGTTCAGATTCGGTGTTGTTTTCACCGATTTCGAACAGTCTTAACCTTTCGATAAAGAAAACGGCGCAGTCAGCGCAGCCGCCAACCACCCCCGTATGTTCAGCTCTGAAGCATTGAGTCGCGATCGTGTAACACAAGACGGCGACGCCGGGCAATCACGTCGGCTCGCAGCCCCGCACGCGGAAGCCGCAGCCTGCTCGCAGAAGCCGTCGGCAGCACGCACCGATCGACCCACCCGCTTCCGTCGAAGGCTTCACCATAAGCATGGGGGCCGTAGGACCGGTGATCTCGTCGGCAAGATACCATTCGACATGATCTGCCGCCATCACGATGGTTGCCTCACCATAGAGGCCGAGTTCTTTCAAATCCTTTATATTCTCCGCGACGATGGTCAGAGCTCCGATGCCCTGATCGAAGCACGAGCCCTCCCCGTCTACCGTATACCCATCACGGCCCAGCGCGTACAAGCGACCCTCGGCGCCCGCTGCGCTTCGCCGGCAGCCGCTGCGCGTCCGTGCGCACGCCTGAGCAAACCAAGCAGGCGACATGCGGTTATACTGTCCATGATTCAAAAACCCCTGGCCAAGACGCCCGTCCCTGGAAAGAACCTCATGCCGATCAGTTGGATAACCTTCGCCGCCACCGTGGCCTTCCTCTATCTCGCCCTCGCCATCCCGGGGTTCATCTCCCTGCGCTCGCTGGGGCTGCCGCGATTGCTCTCCCTGGCATGCGCCCCCGTCGTCGCGCTCGCCTGCGCGGCCGTCTTCGTCTGCATCTACCCCGTCCTCGGCGTAAGCGCCACCTCGGTCACCGTGCTGACGCCGCTCTATGCGCTCGCCCTGCTACTCTGCCTGGGAGCCATCGCCCTGGAACGGCTCCGCCGCGCCACGCGCAAGCCCGTCCCCGCTCTCGATTGGGGCGAGAGCAATCCGGAACCGCCGCTTTCGTTCACCTACGCCGCCGCAGCGGCCTACATCGCCATCGGTCTCGCCGTCGCGGCTTACGCCCTGCTCGAACCCCTCGGCAACCCTGACGCCATCGTCTTCTCGCATGACAACGTACGGCATTTCGGACAGATCGAGTGCTTCGTCGAATCGGGAGTTTGGTCCTCGCTCTGCACCACACTCTACCCGGAAGGCCTCGGGGCGGAATTCGACCCGTTCGGCTCCTCGTCTTTCTACCCCTCTGCATGGCACCTGGTGGCAGCCATCGCCGTCGACGCGCTGGGCGCGCCCGTCTCGTTCGCCGCAAACGCCGCCAACGTCGTCTTCGCCGCGATCATCTACCCCGTGGGCATGCTCGCGCTCATAGCGCACCTCTTCCCCGGAAAAAAGGACGTCGTCCTCATCGGAGCCGTCTGCGCAAGCGCGTTCACCGCATTTCCCTGGACCATTTTCGGCGTCTGGGAGGTGTACCCCTTCGCCGCCGCGCTGTGCCTTGTTCCCGCCGTCGCCGCGTGCTTCATCAGACTCGTCGATTTCCGAAACGGCCACGCAGGATCGGCCGCCTGCCTGGCGACGATCATCCTCGGCGCCATCGCCCTCGTGCTCACGCAGTCGAGCGCCGTGTTCACCACGGCAGTTTTCCTCGCCCCGTTCTGCCTGGCAGCGATCTACCACGCCCTCTGCCGCATGGAGAAGCGCGGATCCATCACGAGACGGGGAGCGCGAACAGGAACCGCAGCCTTCGCTCTGCTCATCGTCGCGCTGTGGGCTTTGGCATGCATCCTCCCCCCGATCAAGCAGGCGATGTCGTGGTCGTGGGACCCCGTGGCCGACCCCGCGAACGCCATCCTCGACGCTGCGTTTCTCTCCTTCGCGGAACCCATGCCGCAAATCGTCCTCGCGCTGGCCGTCTTCGCGGGCTGCGCGTACTGCTTCAGAACGAAACGCCGCCGCTGGCTCGTCGTGGCATTCTGCATCGCCTGCGTCATGTTCGCGCTTGCCGCCGCGTTGCCGAACGTCCCCGCGAAGCAGATTCTGACGGGCTTTTGGTACACCGATTACTATCGCATCGCCGCCTTCGCCGCGATGTTCGCTACACCGCTTGCGAGCGCGGGCCTTGCGCACGTCGCACGAAGCATCACGCGGAACGCAAGTCCACGCTCCAAGGCAGTAGCCTGCATTGCCATCGTCGCGCTGTTCTGCCTCATCAACTTCCGCATGCCCGTCGAAGACGGCAACGACCTCTACCTCGACTCGCCGTTCGCGCGAACCCGCGGCATGGTGGAAGCCCACAGCAACACCACCTCCGCCAACTGCTACGACGCCGAGAAACGCGCATTCGTCGAAGAAGCGGTAGGGCTCATCGGCCCCAATGCGCCGGTGATCAACCTCCCCTACGACGGCTCGCTTTACGCCTTCGCCGCAAGCGATATGAACCTCTACCAACGCTATATGACGGGCTACGAAGACGATGCGGAAGAAAGCGCTGAGAGCGCGGAGAGCGTTCACATCCGCCACGCGCTCTACAACATCGCCCGCGACGCACGCACCCGGGAGGCCGTTCGCGCCATCGGCGCGGAGTACGTCCTCATCCTCGACCGCGACGAAGACGCCATGCACCGTTGGTTCTGGTGCTACGACGAATCGGATTGGGGCGGCATCGAGCTCATCCGCGACGACACCTCGGGTTTCGAGGTGGTGCTCGCCGAAGGCGAAATGCGGCTTTACCGCATCACCGCGCTTAACGAACCGCAGGTTTAACCGACGCGTCCCTCGCCCGAGGCCAAGCTGCGGTAGAAGCCGTCGAGCCACTTCGCGCTCTCCTCGATGCCGAAGCCCGACGCGCGAACCTCCTCGACCCCCCGCGAGCGATCGACCGCCTGCGATCCGCGCACGAGATCGATCGCGAGATCAGCCCAGCGCTGCGCTCCGTCAGCGAGGTCGATATGGACAACGCCCTTCGAGACCACGGCGACATCGGGAACGCCCGTCGAAACAAGACCGGGCAAGCCTGACGCCTGCGCTTCAACGACCGCAATGGCAAGCCCCTCCTTCCTCGAGGGGAACAAGAACACGTCAGCCGCCTGCAGGACGTCGCATATGTCGTCGCGAACGCCGAGGAACTTCACCGCATCCGCAAGCCCGCGCGCGTCGACGTTGCGGCGGATCTCGCCCTCAAGCTCGCCCCTGCCGGCGAGCAAGAGCACCGCATCCGGCATCTCGCTCTTGATCAGCGAAAACACGTCCAGGAGAAACGCATGGTTCTTCACCTCGGTGAACCTGCCCACATGGCAGAACACGGGCGCGTCCGAACGAACGCCGAGCTCTTCCCGCATGCGGGCTCGGACCGCATCGTCGAAGGCGTACCGCGACAAATCGATGCCGTTGCGCAAAACGAAGCACCGCTCCCCCTGGGCAACCTGAGGCCCGAACCGATCGACGCACGCCTCCTCCGAGCATCCGAGAAACCAATCGGCTATGTTTCGCGTCGGGTAGCTCAACACCTTGAAAGCAAGGCCGGGCAGCCCCTTCATGTAGTTTTGAGCATGGCTGTGGGCGATGGTGATACGCCCAGCACGCTTGGCCTCGGTCAGGTAAAGCGCAGCCGAGCTTCCGATATGCCCATGAACAACGGGCCATTCAGGATGCGTCTCGAACAGCTCGCGGAACACGCGCCGATACGCATAATAGTTCACCCCGTTGAAACGCGGTGCGCGAAATATCCTGCCCCCGAGTGAGAGGATCTCCGCATCGTAGTCGCATTCGCGCTCTTCATGAACGAGGAAATCGAACTGCACCTCGGTTCTGTCCATCGCACGGTACAGGTTCATGATCATGGTTTCGGCGCCGCCGCGGTCCATCGCGCCGATAACGTGCAAAACGCGCATCATGATTCACCCTCCGTCTGTCGGTCGTCGACGGAGCTGGGCCCCGCCTTCTTCTGCTTAGCGATGTCGATGACGAGGAACACGCCCAAGACGATGACGCCCACCAAGCACGCAGCGGCGCCCGCAAAGCTCACGCCGTTCATATCCCACGTATCGACGCACAGCACGCTCAGCGGCAGAACCGCCAGAAACGCGGCGACGTTGCCTGCGAAATTCGCCCTGAAGTCACGAACGGCGATGAGGAGGTCACCGAAGAACCACAGAAACGCCGTCAGCACCGTCGAGAGCAGCACGGGCTGGAGTAGGTAAACGTAATCGGCGATGCTCGAACCGAACAGCAACGTGAGCAACCACTCGCCGAGCAGCTCCAGCCCGATCGAGCAGACGACGGCGACCAAAATGATGCCCAGCACCGTTTTAGCCAGAAGCTTTCCGAACCCCGCCATATCTCCATCGAAGAAATGCTTCGGGAAGATATCGAGCAGCGGCCCGTAAAGATACATCGCGCCCATCTGAACCACCAGCGCGGGCGCGGCGACCGACGAGTAAATACCCAACGCCGCGTCGCCCGAGACCAGGCTCAGATACTGCTTGGGGATGGTGAAGATAGCGCTTGCCGCAAGCGCTGCGATCACTGCGGGAAGCGAGGTTTTCAGGAAGAACAACGTCTTCGATACCGTCAGTTGAATGCGCGGTTTCTCGAACTGCGCCGCTTTGGGCACATCGTAAAGCACCAGCACCAGCAGCGCCGCAACCGTCATGGCGACGATGGCCGCGTTGAGGTCTTGCGTCAACCCGAACACGACGATGAACGCCGCAAGCGTCGAGACGCCTTGGGCCATGAAGGACTTCCCCATATAGTCCATGCGGCGGTTGACCTGGTCGACGCCATGGAAGATGTCGATGATCAGCCCAACGCCCTTGAACAGGTAGAACAGCGCCACCGTGACAAGCGCGTAATCGGGGCACGTGAAGTACGCGTACACGATGCAGCACAGAAACGCCACCGCGAGCATGAAGCAGCGAAAGCCCAGATATTCGCCTAACGTGTGCTCGTGCTTGATGTCGGAGATCTGATACGTCCCCATTTTATAGTTGGCGAAGGTGCCGAATATGCCGACGACCGCCATCGCCAACGACAAAAGACCCGCCGCATCGTAGCCCGACGAAAGGCGCACGACGAAAATGGTCACGAGCCATTGGCAACCCAAATACGTCATGGAACCGATGGAGTTCCACAGCATATTCGCCTTGATTGATAGTTTTTTCACAGCCACGCAGGCTCTCCGTCCTCGCTTCGCGTCGGACTCAGAACAGCACCCACGCTCCTACAACCGATACGCGTTGCACGTATGCATCTCCCGATCATCTGCGGGAGGCGGTGTTTTCCAATCGCCGTACAACGCCGTCAGATACTCATCATAGTGTTCGGGAATGAAGAACGTGTGGCCTTCGAATTCCCATTCGATGGGATTGAACCACGAACGTTTCAAAATCTTGCCCGCATCCGCCTCGGCGACGAAATCGGCGACGAGCGCCTCGTCGCGAGGGACTGCGGTGTCACGCGCGATCTCGTCGACCTTGCGAGCATACCCGTAAGGCCCCTTCCTCTTGAGCACCGGGCAGACGATCTTCTTCGCGAGCTTGATGAAACCGCTCGATCCCGTCGAGGTATCGGTCACCGCCAGATACCTCAGAGCACCGTATTTCGCACAACCCTTGAAAAGCTTATCAGCGTTCTCGGCAGGGACGGCATCGAGAGGAAACACATCGACCCACACGCCCGAACCGTAACGAGCCTCCGAGTAGCGCTCCTCCACCTTCGTCGTGACGTCGACGACTTTCGCGAACACGCACGGCGCCGACTCGTCACGATACGAAACCGCGCGCATATGCTCCGCGCCCGTCACTTCGTTGAACACCGCGAGGAAACGCTCGTAATCCTCGCGCATCATGACGACGTCCATATCGTCGTCCCAGGGGATGAAACCACCATGGCGCACCGCGCCCAGGCAGCTCCCATAGCCGAGAAAGTACGTGATGCCCTGATCGCGGCACACACGATCGATCTCATCCATAATCTCAAGTTCGACGAGCTTCATCTCGTCAACGGAAATCTTCTCCACGATCTACCCTTCCTCTGCAGCGCTCAGCACCAATCGAAGCGGTTTGTGAGTCCGACGCTGCTCGGGCGGCGGAAGCTCGCGCCACGTCGGCCCGTACAGCGTCGTCAGATAACGGTCGAAATCCGCAGGACAGGGGAACATGCAACCCTCGAACGAACGCCTCTCCAAATTCGTGAGCAGCTCTCGATCGAAAGGTCCCCAAGCAGTGTAGGACAGAACCGAAAGCTCATCCGAGGGCGAAGCCGAGAAGACCCGAGCCTGATCGAACTTGCGCCGTATGCTCTCGCGTTTCAAGCCCGCGTGCAGCCCGAAATGGACCACATGGCACCCCGCGCCGACCACCGCCCTCGCCGCAGCGGGCATGGAGGGAAGCGTCACATGAGCTGAATGGTACAGATACGATATCTTCTGCCACTTGTTGGCGCACGCGAGCTGTCGCTCGCGCTCCTTCTTATCCGAGGAGAGAGCGTCATAGGGGAACACGTCCACGAACACGCACTGCGGGCAGCTGGCCGAGCGCGATTCCTCGGTTTCGAACACAGTACCATCTTTGTAAATCTTGGCGAACATGGCTGCGAAACCGGGCGTGTCGTCGAACTGATGCAGGCTGTAGCCCTCGGGCAGGCCTTCTTTCGCCAACTCGATGAAGCGGTCGTAATCCTCGCGCAGCATGCCCACGTCGACGTCGTCGTCCCAGGGGATGAAGCCCGCATGACGCACCGCGCCGAGAGCCGTGCCGGAATCGAGGAAGTACGTGATGCCGTTCTCCTCGCAGAATCGGTCGAGCATCTTGAGGATGTCGAGCAGCACCATCTGAAGCTTGCGCAACTCGCCGTCTTCCCGTTCAGACATTGGCCTTACTCCCCTTCGTCCGTGTTCAACGCGGCAGGCGGCTTGCCCCCGCACGCGCCCGTGCTCCCCTCGGAATGCGCCCCGCCGGCGTCGACGCCGTTGGCCTGCGCGCACGCGCGCTCGACCTTCCCCGCCGTCTTTTGCCACGAGAACTCGTCGTCAACGCGGCGCTGCAGCTTCTCGGCCATGCGGCGAAGCCCCTCCCTGTCCGCCGCGAGCTCGCGGACGGCGTCTGCCACCAACGCCGGATCCATGCCGCCGATGACGCGCCCGTAACTCTCGTCGGGAATCAGCTCGTCGACGCCGCCCACATGCGTGACGATGGGCACGGCGGCGCATGCCGCGCACTCGAGCAGCGAGGTGGAGAAGCCTTCGGAGCGGCTCGGGAGGCAGAACGCGTCGGACGACCGCAAAAGCGCGGAAACATCACCTTCGCTCAAGCGTCCGACGTAAGTGACGTTCGGGCAGCCGCACCCTTCCACCTCGGCGCGCAAGGGACCATCGCCCGCAAGCACGAAGCGGACATCGGCGTCACGCAACGCACGCGCGGCCTCGAGTATGCACGTCACGCCTTTTTCAGGAACAAGGCGTCCGATGGACGACACGAGAAGCGTGCTCTCCCCCAGACCCAGCTCTCCCCTGAAATCGCGGCCGGACGACATCGATCGAAAGAGATCGGCGTCAATCGAATTGTTCAGAACGCCTAAGGCTTCGATGTCGAAGTGCCGCAACCACCGGCATCCCGCGTTCGAAACAGCGTAGACCGCCGGGTTCGCGCGCTTGACGAGGCGCGTGACGGCATGCTCGTAAGCCGCGACGACCCGATCGATGGCGCCGCCGCCCATCGTAAGGTGAGCCGAGCCGTGCTCGACGAGCACGGGACGAACGCCGAGCTGCCGGGCGAACTTCAGCCCGATGAGCGAATGCAGGTAAAAGCGCGTGTTGACCACCACGCAATCGATGCCCTTATCGCGGACGTAGCTCAAGCGCTCCCGGAGAAGCGAGCCCGGCTTCGGCACGGGGAAGCGACCGCCGAGCAAGCCCGATCCGGGAAGCCTCACCACGGTGACGCCCGCACGCGGCTCTTCGAAATCCTTCGCCCCTGCTGCGCCCGCGACTACCACGACCACCTCGTTGCCCGCATCGGCCAGCGCATACGCAAGGTTTTGCGTGTACTTCTCCACACCCCCCACGCTCGGAGCGTAGAGAGCCGAGAAGATGCAGTATGTCTTGCCTGATGAAACCATGAACGAGCAGCACCGACCGCACGGTTTAACGAGCGTCCTCCGACGCGTCCCTCAAGATATCCGACGACGCCCCGCCCTCGCGCGAAGAGGCAACCGGCTCGCGCGACGCCCGAACGCACGCGCCCGCCTCGGAAAGGGCCTGCTCCTGCACAAGGGTCGTCAAACGGCTGCGCAAACGCGCGATCTGCGCCGTCATGGTGAACTGACGGATGACCATGACCGCGATCACGTAGAGGAAAACGAAATTAGAAGGCGCCTGCATGCCCAGCAGATCCGCGCAGAAGTACGCAATCTGCGGAAACACAGCCAAAAGAACGAGGCTCAAGGAGAACAGAAACCAAAACGTCGAATCGGCGATGCTGATTTCCGACTTGCGAATCTTCCTCAGCATGAACGCGAACGACGCCACGGCGCCGACGATCAGCACCGCCGTAAACTGAAGGTTCACTTCTTCCTCCTGAACCACTGGACGAACAAAATGGAGATGCTCATGCGCATCATGTAGGAAACGGATTTGGTGAAGTTAAGGTAGCTCTCCCCCGCGATCCTGTCGCGCATCTCAACCTGAACCTCGGTGACTTTCGCGCCGCGGCGCATGAGCAACGACACCGTATCGGGCTCGGGGCCGAAGTCGCTTTCCTCGGCGAACAGGGGGATCATCGTCGTGTCGAACAGGCGCATGCCCGAGGTAGGGTCTTGAATCTTGCGTCCCGTCGTCAGGCGAATCATAGCCGTGATGAGCGCCGAGCCCACCATGCGCGCCGAGAACGGCTTTTTCTGGGAGCAGAAACGGGAGCCGATGACGATGTTGGCGCCGCTCGTCTTCGCCTCGTCCACCATGCTCTTGATATAGGCGGCGGAATGCTGGCCGTCGGCGTCGAACTGAATCGCGTAATCGTAGCCGTTGCGATGCGCGTACTTCATGCCCGTTTGAAAAGCGCCCGCAAGCCCGAGGTTCGCGGGAAGGGAGATCAGGTTGTAACCGCGATCCCTGCAAATGCGCGCGGTTGCATCCTTCGACCCGTCGTTGACCACGACGTAATCGACCCACGGAGCATGGGTCTTCAAATCCTCGATGGTCGAGACGATGTTGTCCTGCTCGTTATACGCAGGGATGATGGCGAGTATCTTGGTATCCATAGCGAAACATTGTACCCCACGTGCGAACATTTACCTAGAAGGACGAGCCGAACCGCGTAATGCGATACGGCACAATTTGCTCACTACGCACCATCTTCTCTTGATGAATCGACCGGGCGAGCCGAACCGCGCAGCACGATGTTGGCATAATCCTGACTTTGGTGGAACAGATGGGCGATCACCACGTCGTCTTCTTCCTTGACGTATAAGACGACGTATCTTCCAAAGAGCACGGTTCTGTAACCCAAACGAGCCAGAACCTCGAAGCGAGAAAGCCGATGCTCCACAACACCGCTCCTGAGGTCTTCGAGAACACCCTCCCAAGCCTCGAGAAAAGACGAGGCGGCGCTTGGATCCATTTCGGCCAAATACGCAACAGCCGATTCGAGCTCCTTCAATGCCGAAGGAAGAATCCGCACATCACAGGCCATATTTCTCCCTCAACGAGTTCGTAGCGTCAAACGCATCAAAAGATGCTCCCTCTGCGCGCTCCCGCTCGGCGACCATGATGCGCTCGAGCAAGCGCGCCCGCGCTTCAGATTGCTCCCAAAAGCTGAAGTCGGAGCTTTTCACGCAGACAAATCGATCGTATCCGTTCTTCGTAACCGTCACGGGAGTTGCGCTGCTCGCAACCAGCTCATCAAACGATGCCGTATCACGCAAATCCTTGATGGGAACGCACGTCGCCATAGCATTCTCCTTAATGATCATAATGATGCACATGATTATGATCATTATTATACTCCACCTTTCGATCCTTGACCACGAGGCGGAACCGTTTCATTCAAGTACGACGAAGCCTCTCGAGGGCCGGGCCTTGACCGAGGGAGGAAACGCGCTCGGATCCGCCCTGCCCTACCAAGCCCCCCTACGCCGCTGCGGTAATGCGGTAAAGGCGCATGTCCCCTTCGGACAGAACCAGCTCGAAACCCGGCGTGTCCGCGTCGATGCTCAAGATGCCCTGCCACAGAGCGGGGTCGTAGGTGAACAGATACGCCCGATCAGCCGTCACGCGCTCATCGTCGAGAACGAGGACGTAATCGGCGCCCACCGACTCCAAAGCGCTCCGCACATCCGCATCGGCGGCCGCGTCGGCCAAGCGCGTACGCAGGATATAACCTTCGGGCGATTCGCTTTCGACATCGTACGTGCGCGTGCTGCGATATAAAACGTTCAGCCCGTCGATGCCGTACGCGAACGCGGACCCATCGTCGGGAACGTTGACGATATAGGAACCCTCGGGAACCACCCGCTCGACCTCGTCGACGAACGCGCGCTCCGCAGCGTCGTACACCTGAACGCCCGCAGAGGAGTTCCTCACGCGAATGGAGTCCTCGACCACGTTGAGGCCGTTTCTCAAGACCGAGCCGTCCGAGCCCGACACGCCCGGCATAAAGCACAAAAACGCGAACGCCACGGCCACCACACACGACGACGCCAGCGCGACGGCGCGGTTGCGCCGATCACCCGAAGGGGAGCCGCCCGCGCTCGCCGCTGCAAGAAGTCCGCGAACGCCACGCGCAACCCCCTTCGCCGCCAAAGCCAAGCCCAACGAGGCCAAGGGCACGCCGCAAAACACCGCGGAAGCCGCCACGCGCCACGAATCCGTGTACCAAAAACCCGAGAGCAGGAACTTCAACGGACCGCCCGAGGTGACGTCGACAATGTAGATGGCGCAGAAGAACGCATATGAGAACGCGATCCACAAGCAATCACGATGCCGCAGAGTCCACAAGCTTCCGACCACCAGCAACACTGCCAGCAAAACTTGCGGAGCGCCCACGCGAAACGACAACGAAAGCGCGTCGACGAACGCCCGACCGCGCGTGGTGAAAGCCGCCCACTCGTGCGTGACCACGCCCTGCAAAAACGGCAATTTGAACAGCACGTACCAAACGCCCGCGAAGAACACGGTGGCCAACACGCCGACGACGACCTTACCCAGCAGGCCTTTCTCCTTGAGCCACGGTATGCACGCGGCAAGCCCCGTCGCCTTCCACACGCAAAACGCGATGAGCATCGCACCCATCGTGAACACGGCGTTGGGCTGCGCGAGCGCCATAGCCACGACAGACGCCGCGAACACCGCGACGATGCGCACGCGACTCGACGCGGAAGCGTCTCGATCGAACAGGGAGATGAACAGATACGCCGCGGCAGGCATCATCGAAAACGACGCCAAGTTCGCGTACAGCGGCCCGAAGATGAGAAATCCCCAGGGAAACGCCGTGAACGCAGGAGCTACGAACGCACCCAAGGCGACCGCGCCCGGATGCTTCGCCAGCATGACGCGCATGAGGAGGAACATGCTCGCCGGGTAAACAAAGCCCGCGAACAGCGCATCGACGGCGTTCACGGAAAGCGGAACCGAAACGCCCAGGGAGCTCACCATGAAGGAAGCGACCCAGTGCCACGCGGACGGATAGAACCCGCTGCCCGGCAGCGTGCTGACGGCTGCGTCGGCGCCGGGGAACAGCGTGACCGACAGCGGCGACCACACGCCCGAGGACACGAACGCGTGAATCTGCCCCAGATGATGGATGTTGTCGTACTCCTGCAGAACCGAGTCGGGCGCCTCGAGGTTGGCGAGAAGCACAACGCACACGGCAGCTGCACCGACAACGATGTAGACGACCAAGCAGAGAAGGTCGAAGCGATCGGCCCGCATGCCGAACACGCTGCCCGAGCGAGACCCAAGAGACGACGAGACGCCCCTCCAGCTGAATCGCGCGGTCAGCATCTGGGAGACGACGAAAGCCGCTACGCCGATGATCAGCGCGGGAACCGCAAGCGCAACCCAGTCGCAAAACACCCCGAGCTTCTCATAGGCCACCGTCATCACGCCATAGAGCACCACCGACAGAAGCGGCGCGCAGGCGAAACTCGGTATGCGCGAGAACCTCAGCGCACGCATCATGAAATAGCCGGGCACATAAAGAAACGCAGCGCCTAAAAGCACCGCAGCGGCAAACATTCCCCACATATCACATTCCCCGATCGTCAATCGGCATCGAAAGCTCCGCAGGCAGAACCCGCGGGCGCAGCCGCACGGCAAACGCTTACGTAGTATAGCCTACGCAAGCGAGGGGCCCTTGCCCGTCAACGGAAAACGAGCTTCCCTAAACCGCGAACACAAACCGCGTCTGGTCAGCAGCGCGATCGACCGAAGGATGCGGGGGCAGAAAATTCTGCAGATCTTTTCCTTTTGCTCGTTGAAACAATCCCTTTAATTCTATTTTTATTACCTATTTAGGTAATTGAACGAAAGGGCAAATTCACGTTGGAAGTCGTCTTTGCGTCGAAAACGTGAGCAATAATTATGAGTAACTACATAGAGTACAAAGGCCGCGTCGCGTTCCATCCTGGATATTACGTCGAAGAGATCGTGGATGAAAGCGGCCTCACTCAACAGGATTTCGCCAGTAGACTCGACACGACGCCGAAAAATCTCAGTAAACTCATTAACGGGCAGCAAAGCCTCTCCGTCGACATGGCCTTAAAGCTTTCGGGGATGCTCGGCACAACTCTTGAATACTGGCTCAATCTGCAAAACGCGTACGATGCCGTAAAGAGCCGAAATGAACTCCGACGCTTTGCTGGAGGAAGAAATAGGCGTTTTGAAGCAAATTGGGTATGGGTACTTTAGAGACAAGTTCCTCCTTCCCGACCTGCCCAGAAAACTGCCGGAGCAAGTCGTTGAAGTCCGCAGGTTTCTGGAGGTATCGTCCCTAACCGTACTCACGAAACGCGATGTATGCGTCAGCTTCAGAAGCGATTCGAGCAAGATGGATGAGAAAACGATAGCAAGGACCAATGCTCTTGTTCAAATTGCTGTTAACGAGGCGCGCCGGAAGAATGCTCCGAGATACGACAAGGGGAAATTCGAGTCCGCCGTAGAGTACACCCTCATGCTCACGACAGATCATGATAGATTCTACCCTTTGATCGAAAAGGCCTTTTTCGCCGCGGGGGTCATCCTCGTGCTCTTACCCAACCTTGAAGGGTCGAAGACAAACGGCGCGACTAAGCGAATCGGCTCAAGCGTGATGCTCATGGTCAACGACAGGAGACTTTACGCTGATACGTTCTGGTTCACCCTCTTTCACGAGGTGGGTCACATTTTGAGCGGAGATTTCGGCGTGTCTCTCGAAGTCAAAGCGAGCGAAAAAGATGCTGCGGCCGATAAATTCGCAGAGGATAAGCGAAAGGACGCCCGCGTTCTCCGATACCGCAAACTGCTAAAATAAACTCCCAAGCCAGCACCGCTCGAAAAGCCCTAAGGAAACGCGTTCATTATGCTCAATATCTATTTCGGCGATATGCCTGAAGCTATATACAATACAGCGGTTTACTTTGAGAACACCTACCAAGATCGATGGATCACTAAGTCTTTGTCGAAAGAGATGATCAAGGACGTAGACAAATCGGATGTCATCAGCTCACAGGTTATCGAGAGCCCATACCTCGGCCCCATCACGCCTTTGAAGCTATCCGGAGGCGTGAAAACGCTCATACTCATCGACAACGATCGCAACCATATATTCAACGCATCGACATGCGGCGACAATTGCGCAAAATGGATTTTGAAAATGGCCGAGGAACGTAAAGTGGTCATCAATTTACGTCATCTCATGGACTTCGGGAAAGGCAATTTTAAGATCAAAATTCTTAACAACGGGCGCATTGTCAAGAATATGGAGGAACTCGTGCTCGCCGCCGGCGATTACGTATAAGGGGGGCTGTCGTGATAGGAGCTCAGGTAGTTAGCGTCAGCAACAGAAGAACCAACTTCAAGTTCGAAATACGCCGTAGCATCACAATTGTTAAGGGCGATAGCGGGACGGGCAAAACGACACTGTTCGATATGATCGCTTCGCATACGCGCTTAGGCGAATCCAGCGGCGTCACCATCCAATGCAACAAACAATGCGTTGCGTTGGTGGACATCGACTGGGAAAATCAACTCTCGTCCATCAGGGACTCCATCGTTTTCATAGACGAAGGAGCACGGTATGTCACCTCGAAGGATTTTGCGACGGCAATCCAAAAAACCGACAACTACTACGTGTTTTTCACGCGAGAAGATTTGAGGGAACTCCCCTACAGCGTTGACGAGATATATCAAATTAAAACAAGCGGCAAGAAATACCACACATTCAAACGTCTGTACAAAGCAGGCAAAAACCATGTGTACAGCCTAGCGTCGCAACGCCGAACCCCATCACAATTCGACACGCTCCTTACCGAGGACTCGAAAGCGGGTCTCCAGTTCTACAGATGCCGCTTCGACAAATCGGAAGTAACCTGCAAATCCGCAGGAAACAACGCAGGCGTATACACCTGGATTAAAAACAACCCGAATGTCTCTGTTTTCGTAGTGGCAGATGGCGCAGCTTTCGGCTCCGAAATAGACCGAGTGCTCAAACTCCAAGCCATCCGTCCCTCGAAAGTGACGATATGTCTACCGGAATCCTTCGAGTGGCTTCTGCTTAATTCGGGAATAGTCAGTCATCCAACTCTATCCAGCGTCCTCGAGGATACAGCAGAGTACGTCGACAGTACTAAGCACTTTACCTGGGAGCAATTTTTCACCGATTACCTGTATGAAATCACCAAGAACACGATTTTCCGATACGCAAAAAATAAGCTCCCGCGCGCATTCGAAGCTCCGGAAAACGCGGAGAAAGTAATCGCGGAAATAGCGACAAAGAACATTCGATGAGGACGGTCTCACCTTGCTAGACGCAGGCAGTGGCAAGCGCAAAACCGCCTGCCACATCCCGTCCACCCTCCCCATTCTTGTCGGTAATCTGTAATAAGTCGCGCCCCGGTGGGCACATGGTAGAATGAACTGCTATCGGCTTATCACGGCACCGCTCGCAAAGCGGCGCATCACCAGCAAGGATGACAATGTCAAAAGCTAAGCAAACCGGTAAGAGCACGCGTCCAAAGCAAAGCAAGAACAGCTTGTACCTGCTCTACAACCTCGTTTCTCGCGACTTCAAGATCCGCTATCGCCGCTCCGTCCTAGGTGTTGCATGGAGCATGCTGAACCCGTTGCTGATGATGATCGTCATGTCGCTTATTTTCAGCAACATCTTCCGCTTCCAGTTCGACATGTATCCTTACGCAATCTACCTGCTGCTCGGGCAGGTGTTCTTCACCATATTCCAAGACGGCACGAACGGCTCCCTCAGATCCATCATCGACGCAGCGCCACTCATAAAAAAGGTCTACGTTGAGAAGATCATCTTCCCCACCGAGAAGATCTTCTTCGCGGTTGTCAACTTCTGCTTCTCGCTTATCGCGGTTTTACTTGTCTTGATGTTCTTCGGCATGGTGCCCAGCTGGAAGATCATCCTCGTGCCCGTGTTGCTCCTCCTGCTCATCCTCTTCACGCTGGGGGCTGGCTACCTCATCTCCTCCCTCACCGTTTTCTTCCGCGACATCGAGCATCTGTGGGGCGTCCTTACCACGCTCTGGTTTTACCTTACCCCGATTTTCTGGCCATATGACGCACTCGCGGGAAATGGCCTGAGCTGGGTATACACCATCATCCAGTTCAACCCGATGTATCATTTCGTCGCCTGTTTCAGGCAGATGGTGACGGGAGTGGCACTCCCCTCGGACATCGGCGTTACCGCCGAGCTGGGACTTTGCGCTGTATTCGCCGTCGTCACCTTCGCTGTCGGCCTGTTCACGTTTAAGAAGCTTGAGAAGAAGTTCATTCTCTACATCTAGACAAGGAGAGCTTTACTGTGTCGGACAAAAGCGCAGCCCCCGAGGTCATCGTCGATGTCGAGAACGTCTCTGTCATCTTCAACATCGCAAACGAAAAAATCCAAAGCCTGAAGGAGTATTTCATCAAGGCGGCAAAGCGCGAGCTCATGTTCCGCGAATTCGTCGCCGTCGACGACGTGAGCTTTCGAGTGAACAAGGGCGATGTCTTCGGCTTGGTGGGAACGAACGGCTCGGGCAAATCGACCATGCTGAAAGTCATTGCCGGCGTCCTCGAACCCTCGAAAGGGTGGTGCACCGTCAACGGCAGCATCTCCCCTCTCATCGAGCTTGGCGCGGGCTTCGACTTCGAACTGACGGCTCGCGAAAACATCTACCTGAACGGCGCGCTTCTCGGCCATTCGAAGAAGTTTCTTGACGAGCAACTCGACGAGATCATTGAGTTCGCGGAGCTGCGCGACTTCATGGAAATGCCCATCAAGAACTATTCTTCAGGCATGGTCGCACGCATTGCTTTCGCCATCGCTACCATCACCGAGCCCGATCTGCTTATCGTCGACGAGGTGCTTTCGGTGGGCGATTTCCTCTTCCAGCAGAAATGCGAGCAACGTATCAACGAGATGATCAAGCATGGGACGACCGTGCTCATTGTTTCACACGACACCGATCAGATCGAGCGCCTGTGCAACCGCGCTCTTTGGATCGAGAAAAGCCACCTGAAAATGCTCGGAGAAGCCAAGAAGGTTTGCTCGGAATACAGGAACTACGGAAGGTAAAATTCCTGCCAACAATTCGATTATGCTACGGTTCATACCGAAAGGCAACGGAGATGAAGTCAGGCGCATCCGCACCGTCGAACAAGTTCGACGGTGCACCCATTGTCCTCAGTTCCCCGACTGTTTTTTTCGCTTTGCGTTAATTCGATAACGACCATCACCGTCTTCGTCAAACGACGATATTAATCCTTTATTTTTCATATCGACCAAGAGAACCTCAACGCCCTCGCCTCTTTCGACCAGATACCGCCCTGTCCCTCTCAAAGCTCGAAGGTAGTTGTTCATTTTCGCAGCTGAAAACAATTTGAGATAATCCGCTTCTGAATACGATTCACACCCCACCGAAACAAAAAGAATCTTGCGTCGATCATCGATATCAAAGCCAGAAAGCAAGGAAAGGCGAAGGTTCACCGGAAGGGCGATAACTTCATTAATGACGTCATCCAGGCAATCAAAACACTGGCACTCTATCGCCCCCTTGAGGTCAGTAGTCAACGCGTTCTCATAAGCCTTTCCAAGAACATGAAGGTCTTCTCTGCTAAAACAATGTCGTATTATCGCCGCGTTTACCTCTTCCGGAAAACAGTCCAGGTCGACTCTCTGAGGACTTTTGAACCCACCAACAAGACGCAACAAGGATGGCAGAGCCAAATCCATACGAAGCAAACATAAAGTCACATTCGCATCAAAAGCACAATCAGGGACACCCTCATCAAACACGAGCTTTACGTATTCATCGATGTCGGACGACGCCAAGTCAACAAGCGCATCGTGATAACACTTTGAATATAAGGATAAATTCTCCCGCGTCACCACCACAGAACCAGTACTAGCCAAGCTTCTTGCCCTATCCAAAGGCAAATCCTCAACTGCCAGATCATCGTAAACAGAGCCATACCCCGAAACCACATTGTAGAACTTGTCAGCGCTCACCAATTCGCTCATCCCAAGGTCTAGCAAGAAATCAGAACTGTCAACCATACCGCGCTCTACTTCAAAAGTAAGATCGTCAGGAACGTCTCCTAGATTAATCAAGCTTACGACCGGTTCCGTCACGGTATTGTTATTTGCAGCGTATAGCGTAAAGATGTTGCGCCCCGTCCTGGCAACCTTATTTTCAGTCACAAGGACTTCCATAGCGTGACTATCGTCTATTACGTTGAGGTTTTCAATGGGCGTACCCTTTAAAGACGAAGCATACGACCTTACAAGATCATCCCGCTCCAAAACCTCGCACTTGTTCATAAGCCAAGAAATTGTATCCTCAGTATCTGCGAGGACACCAAACTCAGTTATCGCCGACTGGAGATAATCGACGGGATGATCATTCACCTTATTCCGAGCAGGCCAGTCGGTGTTCGCCGCAAGCGAATTCGAAAGCTGAGTTCCCTCCACGCTCTCGCAACCACGGTGGCAAAACTTAACCAACTGAAGCACGAGAGCAGCATCGGGTTCAAAAAGCCCGGAATTGTATACACCAACGAGTGTCTCCGTATCAGAACCGTCGATTTCCAACCCCTCAGCCGAATACCCAATAGCCTTCAAGCGCTCAATAATCGAAGAATCAATAGAAATCTCAGGATGGAGAAATAAGGGATCAGATGAAGAGAACCTCTGGATTGATTCGCGCAACGCACCTTCTTCAAGAAGAGTAGATACTTCCATAAGAACTTTCTGGCAAATACACCTGGCATCGTTTGCTTCATTCGAAAAAATGTCGATGGATTTCGCAAGTACTCCAGGCAAACATTTTTCCAACAAACGCAAAGACCGTGCATCTCCGTAATTCGAGGCCGCATACAAGAACACGAAACGATAGTCTTGATCTTCAATCACAGCCTCGAGAAGACGGCTTCTTCTATCTGCCAAATCATCATTGTTCAAAAGCTCATGACAAAGCGAGAATATCCTGACATTTTTTTGAGCAAACCTGTCGACGGATAACTTAAGCGCAGACGCATTGGGCTTATCGAACGAATACAGCGGATCCGTTGTCGAATGTTGAACAATCTGGCGAAGAACCTCTCTATCCGCAGACGATACACTTGTCGGATGGAATCTACTTATATAACGCTCGTAGGAATCATTAATATAACCAGAACAAAGGAGGAATTCTATGAGCCCGAAATCAGCACATCCCCTCGTTTGAACTATCCGATCGTACGATTCTTTTTGCGCTATAGGACAATTATCCTCGCTTGGAGGCGCAAAGAAAGCCTCCCGCCTCTCCCGACCAAGCGAGCCGATAAGTCCAGAAAAGCTTGACCTCGACAAGTCAACAGATTCCCTCCTTAAATCAGACATGCGCTCTATACATGCGCGAGAATATCTCTCAGGGGCCAACCTCGCCTCTTCATGCCGCTGGGCAAACTCCGAATCCTTCTCAACTTGAGAGAGGACAAGCTCCTCGAACCTCGCTCTCATGCCTTGATTATCATCAATTGCCTTAACCCTGTCACTTGGACTTAAGCTCTTCAACGAACGCGAGTTATATCCGCCGCCCGACCGATTCCTCTCAATATCATCATACCAATCCGTCAAATACAAAAGCGCGACCTCGTCAGCGTTATACTTCCCTTGAATTCTTATCATCTCAAGCTTCTCTTGAAGCTCGCCAATCTCCCGCTTGATCTCATCACGGCGCGCATCGATCAGCTCCGTCTTCTTATCCAGGTAATATTTCACGCAGCCCTTTCCGATCTGCAGATCAGCATAATCAGCAGGAAACAGAGCTCTATATACAGACATGGCAACGATGCGTTCAGGATCGTCGTCTTTGAGCAATTCACCCTCCTTGTCAAAAAGGGCCGCTTTGATATGCCTCGCGTTATTGACAATATCCTTCATAATTCTCGGATCATTAAGATAGAGGGATAATTCATTAGCAAATGGGAGCCCGACATTAATTCCCACGTCAGAAAGCTCAGGCACTAGGATATCTGCAGCGTTACTTCTATCCATAAAAGGAATCACAGGAATGATGAGATCGAAAAACTTGGTCCTATCCCCACTTGCGAGCATGTCGTCTCGGACAAGGTAAAAAAACCTGATGGGACGACGACGCCCACCCTTAGAGTTCAAAAGGGCATTGATCTCTCTCAACCCCTCAAACACGGCGAGTTTCTCGAACCTATCCAGATCCTCAATTACAACGACATCGCAGCCAGACGAAATAAATAAATAGAGTATATCGTCCATATACCGATTGAAGGCAGAACTCTTCTCATCAAAAATCTCTATTTCATTTCCCCCAAGATTTATTCTTTTCACCAGGCCTTTAAAGGGGGACGCAACGGCAAGGAGTATGCCCGTAGGTACGAGGAGGAAAAGCCATGGAACAAGCAGGCTGGAGCAGCTAACTGAAACCCCTTCGGCAATTCTCTTCTGATACCAATCAAACTCTGCAAAGCCAAGCACCATAATACCTGCAAAGAAAACAACGATCGCAATCGGGAGCAAGAAGCCCCTCCATCCTCCGACCGTCGTCTTAAACCTGCTTTTTGGCGCCCTCCAATACCCTACCTTGTGAACAAGCTGGTTAAGGAGCATCCGCTCGATATCAGCTTGCGTTTCTCCTCCCGCATGCTCTTCACTATTCTCTTTGCTTCGAAATAAGCCAATTCCCTTAAAATTAGCTAGGGAAAGATGCAGGTATTTGTGTTTCTTACCCTCCTCCGAATTCTCCCAAGTTGACATCACACTCGTTTTGCCAGCGCCAAAAGGACCGGATAAGGCAATGTTCGTGATCGATTCATCAACGAAAACTGCTTCAAACTCAGACTTGTATTCCCTAAAATCCAGCTCACTAAGCAAAGTCGGAGCAAAAGGCCTAACCGTTCGTTTCGACCCATCACCTGCATTCATTTTCACCATTTACACACCTTCAATCAACCGCGCAACCAGCAAATGCGTATCAGTCACGCCAGGCGCAGGCATGACACCCCTGCAACCAGATCGTTCCATAGACGCGTTTTCGACCGCCTTCTTTACCTCATCAAGAGAAAAACGAGTAGCGCTCACGCGCTTGCTGTAGCGCGGCCAATTCCGCCTTAGAGCGGCATTGGCCATCTGGGAGTAGTGCAACCATTAGCGCGCTCGAAATGCATAACCAAAGACAACTCGAATTTAGGATTGCTTATGGCCAGATGATGCCTCGGATCAAGTTTCGCCCATGCCAGCAAATTCGAAAGCTTATCCTCCGCCCAGGTATCAACATCAACCACAAGCCAGGCCTCGTCCCCTTTGCGAAAATCCTCGGTACGCATCGCTTTCTCAAAACGCTTCAAAACTGCGGCGGGATTGCGACGATCAGGATGAGTGTCCTTTGGAAATTTCACAGCCACGGGCGAGCCTTTAAAAACATCCATTCGAAGATAGTCTTTCTCCGTCTGACCTTCGGTACTTACCCAGTAAACGCCACGATACTCGCGACCACCAGATTTACGCTTGAGAGTGTCGTTTTTTCGCCTAGTCACGGGAAACCTCCTCGCAAAGCATGGGAATGCCACCGAAACGTCCATCTAAATAGTTTCGG
Organism: uncultured bacterium; assembly: GCA_937890835.1. Classification (GTDB taxonomy): domain Bacteria; phylum Actinomycetota; class Coriobacteriia; order Coriobacteriales; family Eggerthellaceae; genus CALADF01. The sequence goes on along the minus strand of CALADF010000027.1, from coordinate 2,001 downwards.
ACGAGATCCTTGTCGTAGCGAATGCCCTCAAACGCCGCAAGACTCAATAGTTCAGATTCCCCATTCGCATCACGTTGTGTGATGTACATCTCATCGCGACGCATAAGCGATTGATCCATCAAAAGAAGGTCATGCGTGGTGAACAAAAGCTGTTTACGCGTGCTCGAACCGCAAGTTGCCAGAAAGTCCTCCACCAAGCGAGCGGTCAACATAGTGTGCAAACATCTATCCAGCTCGTCGACCACATACACCTTCGAACCTACAGAGCCATCAGGATCTTGAAGATCGAAAAGCATAGGTAAAAGCCCCATCAAACGCTGGGTTCCAGAAGATTCCATGCCCAAGCTGAAACTACGCACTTCTCCGTCAGACCCCTTGTGCAGCGTGCGCATACGCTCGACAACAGGTTGGTCATCCTCGACGTGTATCGTAATCATCTCAAACCCATAATCACCCGCCGTCTTTTCCGCAACCAAAGTCATGAGTTCGTTTTCGTTCAACTGAGCTACGCGCCTTCTGATCTTAGCGCTTTTCGGCAGAGCATCAAGATCAGCACGCTCGCCCATCAAACCATAAATCCCTGTATCCAAACGGGACAAAGCATCTGATGCGTATTCGAAAAAGCCCTCGCGCGTGCCGGCGGCGTTGGCGAAAGTCCAGGCATGAGACTCGACACCAACCAACTGCAGCGTATCAGCGAACCAACCATACGCTTCTTCCAAGCGAGAGACATTCTGCGCAACGGAGTTACCTAAAAAGGTCTGATTGGGCCGCGTAGCCTTGCCAACGAATTGTACATACTCGGGAGAGCCGAGGTAATCTTCGTTGAATACGTATTTATAACCACCGTCAGCGAGCTTCTCTCGCTCGAAAATATCGACGTTTCCCCTTTCCAGAACACGTTCCAAAGACTCATAGCTCACTCCGTCCAGGGTGGCTTCGAGCACATAACGGTAGACGGTTTTCCCGACAAGAAACGTAATATCAAACACGGTTGGCTTAAGCGATGCGCCATGCTCAAGCATAAAAGGATTCACAGGGAGAAGGTCGTCAATGCCGGTATCACCAACCACCGTGTGCTTAAGCGCGGACATAGCCCGAAACAAACCCGTCTTACCCGATGCATTTCCACCATAGACAGCAGCAACCGGCAGCGCTTTCTTACTGCGAAACCCGGGGATCTTCGCAAGGGCAGAAGCATGTTGACGCTCAAGAGAGGCAACCATGCTCAGCGAGGCTTCATCTCGGTACGACATCCAGTTTTCCACAGTGAAGTTGAGCAGCATATCTTTCCTCCTCTATAAACATCGAAAGAGATTTTATCGCTTTCGATGCATATATCGAGAACATTGCAAAGCGCATACGAAGATCACGCCATGCAAATCCGCATGCTGGCGGTACCGTGTTATGCCGACTATTGGTAGCCGAGCCCAATTACGCGATGCTACGCCTCGATGAATCTCCTCAGGCCGTTAAGCTCATATGCATCAAGATATGACAGCGGGCGGCCGTCATCGTTTTCGATCCAGAGCCTCTCTTTGTGGCTATACTCGCTTAGCGCTGCGGCAGTTTCAAATCCGTTAACGAACGAGGCCACGCGTTCCAGGATTGCCGATTCCTGATTCGTGAATAAATCGCTATCAAATTCTTCATTAGGCTTATATATCGCAGCCTCGACCGGACCGTAGAACACCTGCTCCTCTACGAGGTGACCTTGCCGCACCATCTCGCCGAATAGCGCGTCGTACTGGTCGACAATAGGCCCTCGCGGAGCACGAGCGTAAACAAGCCCGGACATCGAGCAAGAAGTTTCGGCGAAGCAAGAGAAATCCGAATAGAACAATGATTTGTTCAGCTTCACCTTACCCAGCATATCGCAATGCGTAGCCATGAAGACGGCCATTTGCACGACGCGGTTCCAGTCCAAGCGCCTAAACCCGTTACGCTCTGTTTAACGTAAGCTTCTGATTGCTGGTTTCACCATCGGTATTTTTCGAACGT
>CALADF010000026.1 GCA_937890835.1 uncultured bacterium | reverse complement strand
AAAGAAGTTGGACTGGAAACTTTTGTTTCCAGTCCAACTATCGGGGCTCACTTCAGAGGGACGCCCGGAGAACATATGACGTCGTCGTGCGACCGCGCGGCGAAACGGCGTTATTGACTTGCGACGAAGGCGTCGGCGCGTTCGATGAGAAAATCGGTGATGCGCGAGAGAGCCGGATCGTCGTTGTGCGGATCCATCACGGCGAACGAATCGATGTAACGCTTCTCGTCGCAAAAGGACCGGATGACCGCATGCTGCTTCACCAGGTCGGCGATGATGGGCTTGTACTTATGATCGACGCGCACCAAAAGATGGATGGCGTCGCATGGCTCGGTTCCGTAGAACATGAACGCGCTGTCGGTCGGGACAAGCGAGATATTCGGATAAAATCCCGCCTTCTGACAGGCCTCGATGAAGTTGCGCCGAAAGATCTCGCCGCTGCGATTCGCCGGGAGGATGAAGCGCTCGTTGGCCAGATCGGCCAGAGCAAGCTCTTCTTTCTCCGCAAGCTTCGAGCCCTTGGGAATGCCCACGACGAACTCGCCGTGGAACTCCGGGATGAGTATGGCCAGAAAACCGTCCATCGAACGCGTCGAGGGCGCCAGCTCGGTCGACATCGTCGTCTCGAACGCGATATCGACCTTTCCCGTATCGACAAGCTGCTGCGCGTTCAGACCGCTCGACCCCATGTTCACGTATTCCACATGCAGATCAGGGTAAACTTCCTTCGTCTTGGCAACGGCTTCGTTCAGCCCGATATAAAGCGTATTGGCATGGAGCATGTCCACGACGCGCACGCGCGCACCGCCCGACGAGGGAATGTTCTCCAAATCGGCGAGCAAAGTCTCCTCGGCGCCGACGATCTTGCTCGCGTGCTTGAGCACCGTCTCGCCCGCAGCGGTCAAGCGCAAAGGACGCGTCTCGTAAAAGAGCCTGCAGCCCAGCTGGCTCGAGAACGATGCCATATGCCTGCTCAGCGACGGCTGCGACATATTAAGATCGCGGGCAGCGGAAACGAAGCTGCCATGGGAGACCAGCGAGATGAACTCTCGGTAAAGTTCGATGTCCAAGCGATCAAACCCCCCGTGAAACCAGGCCCGATACAGGCCGACCAATTAACGACGAAGGCAACTCCGCGCAACCGAAGCACGAGCGGGCTCGATCGCATATCACAAAAGAGTAGCACATGCTCCATCTTCACCGCACGTATGAGCCTATACGCAATACGCATAGTGCAATAACGTCCATGCATGATTCAATCAGCGCCGAGCATGAATGTTCATGCGATCCGTATTTTATGCATACCAGCGCCCCTTCCTAGAATAAGCGCCAGCTCGAGCAATCCGCAACGCATGCGCAGCGTTGCCAAGGGAACGCAATCAAGCCAACGTGGGGGGATCACGTCATGACCGGGCGAATCGAACAACGTCAACAGGAGTTCGTGGACCTATTCAGCGAACTCGACGACCCTCTTCTCCAGTATGAGCTTCTCATGCAGATCGCGGGGGAACTTCAAGAATATCCCGAAGAGCTCAAAGACGACCAGCATGAGGTGAACGGCTGCCAATCGAAGACATGGGTGTGCTGCACAGCCGACGACGGGCGCGTGAACGTCCTCGTCGACAGCGAGGCCCTCATCGTCAAGGGAATGGTCGGCGTCGTCGCCCAGATCATGGAAAACGCCCCGTTGGAAGAAGCAGCGCATGCGCGCATCGATTACATCGAGCGCACCGCGCTGAATGACCTCATCACCTCAGATCGCCGCAACGGCATCAAAAGCGCCGTTCAGGCGATTCGAGACCAAGCAACTCGCTTAGAGGAGAAGGAGTAGCAATGATCAGAAAAGGCGTCGACATCGAGCTCAACGTTAAGCCGGTCTTCCTCGCTCTGTACCACAAGGCGTCCTACGAGGGACCGTGCCGCTTCGGCAGCGGAGACGCGCTCAAGGTGGGCTTCGACAAGCATCTGAACCAGGAGCTCTACAAGGGATTCGTGCAGAAGTGCGAGGAGAAGTTCCCCGAGGGCGTCAAAGTCGTCAACCCGGTCATGATCGAGCGAAGCGACGATTGGGAGTCTCCGGAGGAGTGGTTCGAGACGCTCATCGAGGACCGCGAGAACGTCGACCTCTACTTCGTGAACCTGGGCCTGGGCCGCAGCGACATCCTGCTCGAGTTCGCGGCGCGCTACGACGTGCCGATCGCGCTCGACCCGTCGCTGAACTTCATCTCCGGCACCGCTGCCGCCCTCTACAATCGCGGCGCCGAGGTGTATTGTCACTTCACCTGGGAGGATATGCAGACCCAGCTGCGCGTTCTGCGCGCCCGCAAGGCCATCCAGAAGATGCGCGTGCTGACGCTTCCCCGCTTCAACTCCAACACCGCGCTGGCGGGCGCCGATTCGTTCAACAACCTCGATGAGATCACCTCGAAGTTCGGCACCATCTTCCGCCCGAGGAACCTGCACGAGTTCCTCGATCAGATGACGCCCGCGGTCGAGGGAGGCAACCCCACGACGCCCGGTCGTGAAACGCTCGACATCAACGAAGACGACATGCGCGAGATCGACGAGATCGCCGAGAAGCTGATGGGCGGTGCCTGCGTGGTCGACGTCAAGTCCGAGTACGTCAAGAGCACCATCGCCGCTTACGTTCTGGCGAAGAAGTACCTCGACGCCCTCGACTGCAACGCGTTCGTGGCCCCCTGCCCCGACGCCTGCTCCACGCGTCGTCTGAACGAGCTCAAGTTCACGTTCTGCATGACCCACTCCCTCCTGATCTCCCAGGGCATCCCGTCTGCATGCGAGTACGACGTCGCCGCGGCCGTCTCCATGATGCCGCTGATGGTCCTGTCGAACAGCTCCGCGTTCATGGGCAACACCGCGCCCATCCCGATGGTCAACGGCGAACTGGTCACCTCCGCCCTGCCCACCCTCGACACCGCTCAGATCGAGAACCTCGAGGATAAGAGCAACCTGTACTTCAGCCAGCATTCCACCGCCACGCTGAAGATGTGCGGCTTCGATCAGCCCACCAAGGAGTACGGCCTGCGTCACTTCGCCTTCGAGCAGGGCTTCGGCGCCATCGTGCGCTACGACCACGCTCAGGATGCGGGTCAGCCCGTCACCCTGGCCCGCTTCTCCGGCGACGGCAAGTCGCTGTTCGTCGGCAAGGGAACCATCGTCGCCGGCGGCGGCTTCGATCGCCAGAACTGCCACGGCAACATCATCTACCGCGTCGCCGACAACATGGACTTCGCTAACAAGCAGAAGAAGTTCGGCAACCACGTGCCGCTGGTTTACGGCGACTACGTAAAGGAAATGGTCATGCTCGGCGAGGCCATGGGCCTCGAGGTCGTCACCGCCTAGCACGACCGAGAAGGGGGATGACCATGGCCGAATCGCTGAAGGAAAAGCTGCTCGCATCCGCCCGTGCGGCGGCCGACGCGGCGCGCGGAATGCGCGAATCGCAGGACGCGCATGAGCTGCACCGCCACCTGAAAGCGTACGTGAACGCGAAGTTCCTGCTCGACGACGTCGAAGAAGACAGCATCGACGAGCTGGTCGCCATGAGCATCGCCCGCGCTCTCAAGCTTGACAAGAAACTGCTCGCCGAAGTGGACAACGCCGCCGAATGCACGGGGTCCACTTCGGCCATGCGAAAAAAGGTGCTCCTGATCATGTCGCTGCAAAAAAGCATCGGCTTCGAGCTCGATCCGTCTGAAACCGCAAGCGTCGAGACGCTCGAAGAGCTGGCCGACATGATCTTCCGTCACATGAAAGAGAGGGGATAAGATGAGACTGTCCAAGGAATTCGAGTTGAGGAACAACCGCGACGTCGTCCTCAACGTTCGTCCGATCGAGATCGGCCTGTACCACGACTACGTGTTCGAGGGCCCGTGCCGATTCGGCCGCGGCGACGAGCTCACCCGCGAGCATGACATGATGGTCATCGAGATGAAGAGCAAGGCCGACGAGCAAATGCTGCGCGAGCAGTTCGGCGACATCCCGGGCGTCAACATCATGGATCAGATCGTCGTCCGCCGAGATGAGACCTTCCCGCTGACCGACGAGATGCTCGAGGCCATGGCGAAGGATCGCGACGAGGTCGACCTGTACGTGTTCAACTTCACCGTCTTCGGCGCCGATCTGGCCATCGCCTTCGCCCAGAAGTACGGCAAGCCGTCGATGATCCTGCCCACGCCGAACAACGACGCGCACATGTCCGCCGCCTTCCGCGCCCGCGGTCTCGAAATGCACAGCCCCGCAACCATGGAGGACGCGAAGAAGACCTTGGTCGCGCTTCGCGCTCGCAAGATCATGGCGAACACGCGCGCAATGGTCGTCGTGCGCAACAACTCGGTGCATCCCGTGACGAACTACGACTCGTTCCTCGATCATGGCGAGGTCACCCGTCGCCTCGGCACCACGTTCACCTATTACAATCTGCACGAGTTCCTCGATCAGCTGCATCAGGTTCCCGCCGATTCCAACCCCACGCTTCCCGGTCGCGCGGCCGACAACATCACCGCAGAGGAAATGGGAACCATCGAGTCGATGGTCGACGAGTTCATGGACGGAGCGGGCATCTGCGACATGGACAAGGAGAACATCGTTCCCTCCATGCGCGTGCATTACCTGGCCAACAAGCTCATGAAGAAGCTCGACTGCAACGCGTTCGTCGCCCCCTGCCCCGACATGTGCGCCACCAAGCGCCTGAACCAGGAAAAAGCGACGTTCTGCCTGAACCATGTGCTGAACAACGAGAACGGCGTGTGCTCCGCCTGCGAGCAGGATGTCTCCGCGCTGCTTTCCATGGTCGCGCTGTCCGCCGTGTCCAACACGCCTCCCTACATGGGCAACACGGTTCCCGTGCGCCTCGACGAGAACGACGAGCTGCGCATCAAGACCCGCGTGATGTTCCGTCCCTACGCCTGCGACGAGGAGACCCCTCACCTCGAAGAGCAGGACAAGGCCATGGACATGGGCGGCATCTTCTCCATCTACCACGCCGTGCCGAGCCGTCGCTTCAAGGGATTCGACGAGGAAGTCGCGCCTTACGACATTCGCCCGTTCGCGATGGACGGCCGCTGGGGCGCCACCGTGCGCTACGACTTCAAGCGCGACATCGGCCAGCCCATCACGTTGGCGAAGTTCGATCCCACGTGCTCTAAGATTCTCATCGCCCGCGGCATCATCTGCGGCGGCATCGGAGCGAAGGATGAGAACTGCAGCGAGGGCGTGTTCTTCGGCGTGAGCGACGGCCGCGCCTTCCGCGAGGCCACCATGTGGACCGGCAACCACACCGCGCTCGTCTACGGCGACGTCTTCGACGAGATGGTGCTCTTCGCCAAGAGCGTCGGACTCGATCCGATCGCCATCGCCTAAGCGAAACGATCCATTGAGGGGGATGCCCGCACGCTGCGGCGCATCCCCCTCCCCGATGCGCTTGGAGATGCGGGGTGAAGCCGAGAGCATCCCGCATCTCCAAGCGCGATCGCGTTTTCAAGCGCAGAGACGGCGCAGCGCATGCGCGGAAGCGCGCTGCCGCGCTGGCAGAGCATCTGGAAGGAGGCGGCATGGGCACGTTCGAGCAGGCTCAAAAAGCGCTCATCGATGAAATCAACGCCGCAGGCGACATCCTGTTTCAGTACACCTACCTCATCGAGCGCGCCAAAGAGCTCCCCTCGTTCGATGAGCGCAAGCAGGCCGCCGCGCGCAAAGTGGCGGGATGCCAATCCAGCGTATGGGTGATCGTCTCCGTCGAAAACGATGCCGTGCGCATCGAGGCCGACAGCGACACGCTCATCGTGCGCGGCCTGCTTGCGCTCATCATCCAGCTGTTCAACGGCAGAGCGCCCGCGGAGGTCCGCGCAGCCGACGTGCGCGTGCTGGCCGACACCGAGCTCTCCGACGCGTTCTCCGAAGAGCGCATGGCCGGCTTCAGCGCCATCATCCGAACCATCCGAGAAGAACTCGACAAGATTGCTCGTCAAACCGAGGAGGATCGATCATGAACACGAGGGAGAAGCTCGAGGACGTGAAGGCGCGCTCCGAGCACGAGCTTACGTGCCTGCGCGAGGAAGAGCCCGCCTACGAAACGATCCACGAGCATCTGAAGAACTTCATCTGCCTGCGCTTCCTCATCGACGACGGCTATTTCGACGACAGCATCGCCAAGCTGGCCGAGCACAGCATCGATCTGGCCATCGCCCAGGCTGAGGAGGCGGAGGGGCAAGGCGAAAGCCTGCAGGACCTCTCGATGAACTGCGCAGGCGCCTCCTCGTCGGAAACCAAACGCGCGCTGCTCTACATCACGCTGCGCAAAGCGCTCGATTTGGACATGCCGCCTTCCATGGTGGCGACGCACGACACGGTGTCCGCGCTGGCCGAAGAGATCACGCGCCAGCTTACGGCCAAGCGAAACGCGAAGCCCGGCGACAACTAGGAGGCTGCCATGCTCGACGTGGAGAAGATCAGATCATCGTTTCCCATCCTTGAGCGCGAGGTGCACGGGCACCCGCTCGTCTACCTCGACAACGGGGCGACCACCCAGGTTCCCGAATGCGTTATCGAGCGCATTGCGGAGCACTACCGCACGGAAAACGGCAACGTCCACCGCGGCATGCATTTCACCTCGAACGCCTCGACGCGCGCGCTCGAGGACGCGCGACGCACCGTGGCGCGCTTCATCAACGCGCCGAGCGAGGACTGCATCGTGTTCACGCGCGGCACCACCGAAGCGCTGAACACCGTCGCCTTCGGACTGCGCGGGCGCATCGAACGGGACGATCGCATCGTCGCGACCGTTCTCGAGCACCACTCCAACTTCGTCACCTGGCAGCAGCTCTGTCTCGAACACGACGCCGCGTTCGATGTATGCGCGATGGACGAGCGAGGGGATCTCGATCTCGACGATTTGAGGCGCTTGCTCGAACGCGGCCCGCGCCTGGTCGCCGTCAGCGCCTGTTCGAACGTGCTGGGCACGCTGACGCCCATCAAGGACATATGCGCGATGATCCACGACGCGGGCGCCCTCGCCGTCGTCGACGGCGCGCAGGCGATGCGCCACCGCATCATCGACGTGCAGGACATCGGCTGCGACTTTTTGGCATTCTCGGGACACAAGATGATGGCGGGAACGGGAATCGGCGTCCTGTACGGCAAGCCGGAGGCCCTCGAGCTGCTTTCCCCCTGCGAGTTCGGCGGCGAGATGGTGGGCACGGTGACGCGCGAGAAGACGTCGTTCGCAAGCGCTCCGCTTCGCTTCGAGGCGGGCACGCCCAACTACGTGGGATCCATCGCGCTTGCGACCGCGATGGATTTTCTGGAGGGCATCGGCCGCACCGACATCGCATGCTACGAAGCCGAGTTGGTGGCGCGTGCGGAGCGCGCGCTGCAGGCAGTGCCGGGCGTGCGCATCGTAGGCGCGCCGTCGCATCGATCGGGCTGCGTCTCCATGACGTTCGACGACGCGCACCCCTTCGACGTGTGCACGCTCGTCGACAAGATGGGCGTCGCGCTGCGTTCGGGCCACGCCTGCGCCGAGCCGCTGCTTAGCGCACTGGGAACCACCAGCATCGCGCGCTTATCACCTGCGTTCTACAACACCTTCGAGGAGATCGACCGCGCCGTCGCCTGCATCGAGCGCGTGCTCGGCATCATTCGCGCAACGCGCTGAGGAAGCGCCGCAACCGCCACGTCAGCGCCGCTGGAGGAAGTTTTCATGGCAGACCTCTGATTCTGCGCGGATTAACGTCTCGAGCCCTGTATTGCCCTATAAGCAAAAAGACCCGCCAGCGTGCTTCGTCGAGAGACCAAGCGGGTTTAGCAGCATCATCTCATCGTGAACCAAGGGGCGTTCTCGCTTTTCGACGGACTTGCGCTGGAACTTAAGATTCCTCTCCCCGACTTCCCCGTCCTCGGGCCGACCCGCGACGCACCGCTCCTCAGCAGCCCTTCAACACAAGAAAGGCGGCCGCCCGCTATATGCCGGCGACCGCCTGTTTCAGCTTATGATCCCGCCCCTTAGGAGATGTGCCCCAGGAAGTCCTTCGTGCGATCGGACTTCGGATGGTTGAACACCTCGTCAGGCGTGCCCTCTTCCACGATGACGCCGCCGTCCATGAAGATGACGCGGTCGGCCACATCGCGGGCGAAGCCCATCTCGTGGGTGACGACGATCATCGTCATGCCTTCTGCGGCGAGGTTCTTCATAACGCTCAAGACATCGCGCACCAACTCGGGGTCGAGTGCGCTCGTGGCTTCGTCGAACAGCATCACGTGCGGGTCCATCGCCAATGCCCGCGCGATGGCCACGCGCTGTTGCTGACCGCCCGAAAGCTGCGAGGGCTTGTAGTCGACGCGCTCGGAGAGGCCCACCTCGGTCAACCGCTCGATCGCGATCTTCTCGGCCTCCTCCTTCGAGCGCTTGAGCACCTTCTGCTGCGCGAGCATCACGTTCTTCTTCGCCGTCAAGTGCGGGAAGAGGTTGAAGCTCTGGAACACCATGCCCAGACGCGCGCGGACCTTGTTGATGTCAACGCCTTTGGCTGTGATCTCCTCGTCCTCGAAGATGATCTTGCCGCTGGTGGGCGTCTCGAGCAGGTTCACGCAACGCAGCATGGTCGACTTGCCGGAACCGGACGGCCCCAGCACCACGACCACCTCGCCGCGATGAACCTCCAGGTCGATGTTGCGAAGAACCACGTTGTCGCCGAACGCCTTCTGCAGGCCCTCGATGCGCACGACCACTTCGTTGCTCATAGCGTCTTTGCTCATAAGGACCTCCTACTTCCGCTTCTTCGCGTCGCGCTCGATCGAGGGAGCGATGCGCTCGTCTTCCTCAATGCCGAAGTTGCTCGGCATCGGGTCCGACGCGAGCACATCGTAGGCCGCGGCAACCGCCGCGCGCTCGATGGCGTCGGTGCCGCCCTTGCCGGATTTCCTCGCCTTCGACTTGCCGGCCAGGCGATTCTCCAGGTTGCCGACCACCTTGGCAAGCGGCAGCGTGATGATGAGGTAGAAGAACGCCGCCACGATGTAAGGCGTGATGGAGCCGGTGGCCGCCACGATGGTCTTCGCGTACATGACGACCTCCATGACGCCGACCGCCGCCAGCATGGACGTGTCCTTGTAAAGCAGGATGAACTCGCTGGTCATCGTGGGGATGACGCGGCGGATCGTCTGCGGGATGATGACGTAGAACATCGTCTGCGCGCCGTTCATGCCAAGGCTGCGCGACGCCTCGAACTGCCCGTTGGGGATGGACTGAATGCCCGCGCGGAAGATCTCGCACAGGTACGCGCCCGAGTTCATGAACAGCACGATGACGCCGAGCGGGAACGACGGAATCTGCACACCCGCAAGCGGCAGGCCGAAAAACGCGATGTAGATCTGCAGGAACAAAGGCGTTCCACGTACGATGTTGACGTAGGTGGTGGCTATGCCGCGAAGCACCCGGAAGCGCGACATGCGCATGAACGCGAGCGCGAGACCGATGGGAATGGCCAGCGGGAACGCGCACGCCACGATGGCGAGCGCCTGCAAAAAGCCCCAGAACACCACCGGCAAGCTCGTCACCAAAATGGTGGGGTCCAGAAACAGCTTGAGGAACTTGTTGGAGTTCCACGACTGAACCCAAGGCTGCTCGCGAAGGTACTGGGAGAACTGCTTGAACGGGTCGATGCTCTCGACGATGATGGCGGGCACGTCCGTTATCTCACGAACCTCGCCGTCAGCGAGCGTGTAGGTGCCGGTGATCTGCATATCGCCACCCGACGCGGGGAACTTCACGCCGTAGATCTCCACGCGGATGTAACCGCCCGCCTGGGCGGGTTCGGCGAAAGCCGCCTTGAACGCATCGCCGTCCGCCGAGAAGCTCGCGGTCACGGGATTACGCGTCATGAGATCGGCGCCGGTGAGCACCGTGACACGTGCGTTATCGGTCGAGAACTCGGTGCCCTCGGGAAGCGTGAGAGTGATGCCGGTTACCTGTTCGTCGGCAGCCGCCCGGCCTTCCCACGTGATGCGGGTTTCGGTTCCGCCCAAGATGTCGTTACCGGATTCGGCGTTCGGGCGAGCGGAGCACTTTTCGGTATCGAGCGCGAACGCGGTCGCAGGAGCAACCAGAGCGCACGCGAACGTCATCGCGAGCGCGACGGCGAGCGCGACGAAAACAGCGCGCAAACCGATGCCGCGCTCTTGCAAACTGTTCTGCATGATTCTCATTTCTCGTCAAGGCGACCAACTGCCCCGGCGCTCACGTCGAGCGTATGCAACCGATTGAGGCAACGGGCGCGTTGCGTACGCTGTCCCAATCGGTTCGACAACGAACTCGTCGGGCATTCCCCCATGAGCCCGCGCGTGGACAGACTATCCCTCGCACAATACCGCAATCGCTCGTTTTAGGCAAAGCGACCGCGAGATCGGCCGTAAAAAAACAGAAACCCCCTCGGCATTCGCCAAGGGGGTTGAAAAGCGCGCTCTCGGAGGTTAGCCGAGGAAGCGAGCGGTCAGATCGTCGATGGTGCCGTTCTCCTGCAGCGTCTTGATGGCGGCGTTGATGGCCTTCAGAAGCTCGGGGTTATCCTTCGGCACGGCGACGGCGTACTCCTCGCCGGTAGCGACCTTCTTCACCATCTCGGCGTCGGTGTAGGCGGAGGAGAGCATCTGCTCGACAACCGCCAGGTCCATGCACACGGCGTTGGCCTGGCCGGCCTGCATGGCGGCGAAGGCGTCGGTCGCGTTGCCGTAAGGCTGCACCTTGGCGTTGGGGTAGTTCTCCTGAGCGAAGGTCTCGCCGGTGGAACCGCTCTGGACGGCGATGGTCATGCCCTCGGCGTTGAGCGCCGTGTCGACGTTGTCAGCCGTGATCGCACCGCCCTTCATGACGGCGACACCCTGGTCGGCGATGTAGTACGGGTCGGAGAAGACAACCGACTCGGCGCGCTCCGGATCGATGGTGATGCCGGAGATGCCCACGTCGACCTGGCCGCCGGCCTGGACAGCCGGGACGATGCCGTCGAACTGAACCGTGGTGAACTCGCACTCGACGCCCAGCTCGGCCGCGATGGCGCGAGCGAGCTCGATGTCGAAGCCGACGTACTCGTCGCCCTCGAGGTTCTCGAACGGCGGGAAGTCAGGCGACGTGGCAACCGTCAGCTTGCCCTCCTTCACCAACGTGTAACCGGCATCGGACGTAGCATCGGATGCCGCGGAGCTCGCAGAAGATCCCCCGTTCGAGGAGCAACCGAACATGCCGAGCGTCGCCACCATCATGGCGCCGACGGCAATAGCACCCCATTTCTTCATTTTCATGTCTTTCTCCCTTTCCTTTCCCTGCATCGCTGCTTCAACACACCAAAGCGATGCGTTCCAACTATAAAAGGTGTTGCGCCTCTTGACAAACGAAAGCGACGGTTTCGGCGGCGTTCGCCCAGCAACCGGCGCTTTTTTTCAAGCCGAGAACGAGCCTCGGCGCCCTGCGCGTCGGCTACTCGAAATGCTCCGGCGCCGCCCGACCGCCGCTTCGCCGCCCAAGTGCCGCTCGTCCGTCGGCTACTCGAAATGCTCCGCCGCCGTCTGCAGCTGATTCACGATGTCGATCTTCTGCGGGCACATGTCCTCGCACGTCGCGCACTGAACGCAGGCCGAGGCGCGCCCCTCCGCCGCCTGCCACGAGTACAGCCCCTTGACGAACTCGTTGCTCCCCGTCATAGCCTCTAGGTTCAAAAGCCCCATGATCTCGGGAATCTTCACGCCAACGGGGCATTCCTTCACGCAGTAGCGGCAGTTGGTGCAGGCGTTGGCCGCCATCGACCGCAACGCCTCCACCGCCTTCGCCAGCGCGCGCTCCTCCCGAGGAGTTAAAGGCTCGTTCGCCGCGTAAGACGCCGTGTTCTCGCGCATCTGCTCGACGTTCGACGCGCCCGAGAGCACCACGATCACACCGGGCAGATTCCAACAGAACCGATACGCCCAGGAAGACAGCGGACGCGCGGGGTTCGCCTCTTCGAGAATCGACGCCACGCGCTCGGGAAGGTCGCACAAACGCCCGCCGCGCGCGGGCTCCATGATGACGACGGGGACGCCGTGCGCGGACGCCACCTCCATAAGCCGTCGCGACTCCGTCACCGGATCCTCCCAGTCGAGGTAGTTCACCTGCAGTTGAACGAAGTCCACCTCAGGGTGCGCGCTCAGCACGTCCTCGAGCGCCAACGCCCCGTCATGCAGGGAGAAACCCAGATAGCGAATCCTGCCCTCGGCTTTCTTCTGCGCGAAGTAATCCCACAAGCCGTATTCGTCGAACTTAGCCGTGCGCCTGCCGCCCAAGTTATGCAGCAGGTAATAGTCGACTTAATCGACACCCAAACGCTCGAGGGAGGTGTCGAAGCACGCTTTGGCGGACGCGGCGTCGGGCTGCGCCCAGGCCAGGCACTTCGTCGCGATGGTGTACGAGTCGCGCGGGTAGCGATCGACGAGCGCCTCCTTCAAGGCCGCCTCCGACATGCCGTCGTGGTACACGTACGCCGTGTCGAAGTACGTGTTGCCCGACGCCATGAAAACATCGACCATCTCCTTGAATTGCTCGATGTCGATGGATTTCGGGTCTTCCGCGTCGAGCAGCGGCAACCGCATGCATCCGAAGCCCATTTTCGATTCGGGGAAAATATCCGATCCCATGGGGGTCCTCTCTCTTTCTTTAACTCAACCTGCCGATCTTAAGACCTAAAGCGAACTCCAGGTCAAGGGGAAAGCGGGATACGGCGCAGGAGAGAGGGGCGAACGCGTTCGGTGCGTCGAAAAACTCGCGCGCGAATTCCCATTTTTGGACGAAATGTATCAACCAACAGCAGCACGTCATCCACGATGCGAGACAACACCCCTCCAACCTGCGATTTCACGATAACCATCTCTCCGTCAACGACACGACGGGTCCACAGCACGACGAAAAACACCTGGAAGTGATACAAATCGTGCATTTTCGGGAATCGAGCACGCTGGAAACGCGCACCACCGAGCATTCGCATCGTCCAACCCGCCGGATTCCGCGCCGTCGGACCGCCTCGCAGCGCCACTTGCCGCAAAGCCGCACGCCGCCACCCGACCGCGCCATCGGGATGAAAGCCCGCACGCGGATGAAATGCGGGCCATGCGTCAGATGGGGAGATCCTGCCATCGGGACGAAAACTCGCGCGCGGATGAGCCCGCTACGAGAAGTAGCCCGGCTGCCCCATGAGCGGCGCGATGCTCGGCCCGTCGGGCGTCTGCCCCTCGGGCCACTCGAGCTCCTCCTTCAAGTCGAGCATCTTCGCACGGCTCACCGCACCCGCCCGAGGCTTCTCCTTGGTCCCGGAATCAAGCGCGGCGGCAAGCACCTGCATGCGGTTCTCAACGTCCTCGATGATGCGCGAGCACTCCTTCAGCTCCGCATCCGAGTCCACGCCGACGATACAGCGCACGGCCTTGTACTTCAAATCGTGCTCGAGACTCGCCCAGAAGTCCATCGCGATGGTGCGGATCTGGATCTCGACCGGGATCTCCTCTTTCGAATCGAGAAAGTACACCGGGATCTTCACGATGAGGTGAAGGCTGCGATACCCGTTGGGCTTGGGGTTGGCGATGTAGTCCTTGACCGCGACGACGGTCAGGTCGTCTTGATGCTCGAGGTAGTCGAGGATGTCGTAGGAATCCTGCACGTAAGACACGATGACGCGGAGGCCGGCGATGTCCATGATGTTGGCTTCCATCGACTCGAGCGTGACCGACTTCCCGTAGCGCTCGAGCTTCTCGAAAATCGAAGGGATGGACTTCATGCGCGACTCGATGTGGTGAATGGGGTTGCGCCGCTGACGCAGCTTGAGATCCTGGTCGAGGGTCTCCAAGCGCACCTCCATCTGGCGCATCGCGGCGTGGTACTTCTGAAGAATGTCCTGCGCGGCGTACTCGAGCACGGCGAGCGCGTCGATGTCGTTTTCCGTGAGTAACCTGCTTTGGGTCAGCTTGCGCGAACGCTGCTGAGCGACGTCGTCTTGCCCTTTGCGATACGCGCTCGCCGAGTTCGTTCGTATCTCGTCGAGGGGTCCTGCGCTAGCCACGGGACACCTCCTGCGCCTTCGCAGCCTGCCACAACTCTTCGAGCCGGTCGACGGACGCATCCTCGATGCGCTCGCCGGCGCTCCAGGCGGCGCCCTCCATGAACGCCCAGCGGCGACGAAACTTCGCGCACGTTGCACGCAGCGCGCGCTCGGAGTCGACGCCCATGCGACGCGCCACGTTCACCAAAGAGAACAGCACGTCGCCGAACTCGAGCTCCACGGCCTCGGCAAGCGCGGCGGCATCGGCGTCGCCCGCGGCGTCGGCGTCTTTCAGCACGCGCCCGTCCGCCGACTTCAACGCCAGCGCATAAGCCCCCTTCAGCTCGGCGATCTCCTCGTCGACCTTCTCCCACACCGCGTCGACGTCGCTCCACTCGAAGCCGACGGCCGCCGCCTTGCGCGAGATCTTCTGCGCCTGCATGAGCGCGGGAAAGCTTACGGGCACGCCTTCGAGCAAGCCGGCAGGTGCGACGTCGCGCGATTCAGCTCCCTCGTCCGCAGCCGCCTTCTCGGCAAGCTTCACCTGCTCCCAAAGCCCCAGCACCTCGTTGGCGTTTTCCGCGGGCACCGAGCCGAACACATGCGGGTGGCGCCTGATCATCTTCTCGTTGATGTCCCGGCATACGTCGTCGATGTCGAACTCGCCGGCATCTGATGCGATCTGGCTTTGCAGCACCACTTGCAGAAGAACGTCGCCGAGCTCCTCCCTCAAATGCGCGACGTCGTCGGATTCGATGGCGTCAACCGCCTCGTAAGCCTCCTCGATCATGTTCTGGGCGATCGAGAGATGCGTTTGCTCTCGATCCCACGGGCAACCGTCGGGCGCGCGCAGGGCCTCGATGGTCGCAACAAAATCCTCGAAACCGGGGTGACGCACCGCCTCCACCTCGGCCACGTGCTTTTCCGTCATGTGAACGCCTTTCATTCTTCCCGCCCCAGTCGCGCGCCGCATCGGCGGCGGCAAGTCCCTCCTCACGCGCACGGGCGGCCTTTTCCGAAGGGCCCCGCGGACCCTCCACCACTCAAGCTCCGCCTCGCATGCGCGGGCGGGCTTCCTTTGCTCCCCCCGATTATACAACGCGCTACCGACGCCTCGGCGCAACCCCGCTCCCCGCAGGCAACGGGCTCTCCACGCCCGATCGACAACCGGGCAACCGCAGACGGCTCGCTTCCGGCGGACGGGCGGCGAAGCGCCCGAAGCGCGATCGGGGAAAGAGGCGGCACGTCGGGCGTCGGGCGGCGGGCGTCGCGTCGGGCGTCGCAGCAAAACGCCGAAAGGCGCGAAAACGCGAGCCTCCGGGTTTTTTGCGCAGGCTTCGTGCAGATGACCCGAATTTAACGGACGCGCCCACGCTGTCGGAAGAAAAAACGTGCATTCGCCGCCCCGTTCGAGTAGTATCGTTGCTGTTTGTTTCACGGACGCACATGACCTGCAGTTTCGTCTAACCGCGCGTCCCAACGTATCGCAACGGGAAGAGCGCAGGCTCATCCCCTATCTAGAGAGTGAGATTCACATGGCCGCACCTACCATGACGCCCGAGCAGCGCGCCGCCGCGCTGGAGAAGGCCCGCATCGTCCGCGCGCAGCGCTCCGACATCACCAAGAAGATGTCGATGGGCATCATGACCCCCGAAGAGGTTCTCGAGAAGATCGACGATCCGGTTGTCGGCCGCATGAAGGTGAAGGCCTTCGTGAGCGCGCTTCCCGGCTTCGGCAAGGTGAAGACCGAGAAGCTCATGGAGGAGCTGGGCATCCCCGCCGACCGTCGCCTGCAGGGCCTGGGCTCCAACCAGATGAAGAGCCTGCTCGAGGCGATCGCCTAGCCCATCGGGGATTCGCAGAAGCGCGCGCCGACGGTGCGCGCTTTTTTATTTTCACGAAAGACGGAGCGAGCGCAGCGGAGCCAGACGAAGCAGGCGCAGCCGAGCCGGGCGGAACGGGCGCCGCGCCCGCGCCGCACACGGCAAAGCCCCGTCACGAAACCGAAAGCAGGAACCATCATGCCCCTCATCCACGTCGACTCCCTCGACGACGAGCGACTCGACCCCTACGCGCGCCTCACCGAGGCGCAGCTGCGCAGCAAGCTCGAGCCCGAGCGCGCTTTGTTCATCGCCGAATCGGGCAAGGTGATCGAGCGCGCGTTCGAGGGCGGCATGACGCCGATGTCGCTGCTCATGGAAGAGAAATGGGTCGAATCCATGACACCGCTCATCGAGCGGATGGAGCGGGCGCATCCCGATCTTGCCGTGCTCATCGCCCCGCACGACGAGCTCGCGCGCCTCACCGGGTTCGAGCTGACCCGCGGTGCGCTCGGGGCGTTTCGCCGCCCCGCCCTGCCCTCGGTCGCCGAGGTCGTGCGCGACGCGCGCCTTATCGCCGTGCTCGAGAACATCACGAACCACACCAACGTCGGGGCGATCTTCCGCTCCGCCGCAGCGCTTGGAGTGGACGCCATCCTGGTGACCCCGACCTGCTACGACCCGCTGTACCGCCGCGCCGTGCGCGTATCGATGGGCACGGTGTTCCAAGTCCCGTGGACGCGCATCGGCGACGACGCGGACGGAACGGACGCGCACGCCCGAGAAGGCCGCGCCCGTACGAAGGGAACACCCGGACACCCCGCCATCACCTGGGCGGAAACGGGAATCCCGCTGTTGCGAGAGCTCGGGTTCACCACCGCGGCCATGGCGCTGTCGGATGAATCGGTGCCGCTTGACGACCCCACGCTCAACGCGGCGGAGAAAGTCGCGCTCGTGTTCGGCACGGAAGGCGACGGGCTCGACCCCGCGACCATCGAGGCATGCGACTGCGCGGTGCGCATCCCCATGGCGCACGGCGTGGACTCCCTCAACGTGGCGGCGGCGAGCGCCGTGGCGTTTTGGCAGTTCCGCAAGCTCACGAAACGCACGTAGCCGAAAGCCCGCGCCGACGGGCAGCATGCGAGACCACATCGGCGCATCATGAAAGCAGCCCGCCGAAAACGGCCCGAAAGCGGGGCGATTCGCCTTCGGGGCCCCGTCTCGCATGAAGGGAGCCGACGCGGGCATATCGACGACCCCTCTATTCGTCGATATGCCCGCGCGGGTCGAACAGGCCGTTGGGCATGACGCGCACCTCGCTCCACCCCATCTGATCGAGCGCGTCGGCCGTGCGCCACGGCGGCGTGTTGCCGTCGAACCCCGCGCAGTAATTCAGCGCCTCAACCAAGGTCACCGTATGTCGCAGGTCGGCCATGGTGTCCACATCGGGGATGGACGGCAGATAGATAGCGGGCAGTCCCAGCGATCGCGCTTTGCGAATGTAGGCGGGCAGCACGGTCAGGCCCTCCTGGTTGTAGAACACGCCCGAATGATCGAAGTCGGTCGCGCGCGTCCAGCCGATCACCGACACGCCCATCTCCTGGTCGGGCGCGAGCACGATGCCGCCCTGGTCCTCGCCGTCGAGCTTGTGCAGCGCCTCGAACCCGGCGACGACGTCGTTCACCGTGAGCGCGGGCATATCCGCGCCCATCGACAAGATGCAGTCCGCGCCCCGCTCCCACACCTGATCGAACGCATGGTTGTAATGCTCGTCGAAGCTCGCGCCCGCATCGGCTATCATCACCAGCTCGCGCGGCCACGTGCCCGCGTCGTCGAACAGCTTGCGCATCACCTCGACGTTTTTCGCGGGCGTCGTGGAGATGACCAGATCGTAAACGTCGCGCACCTCCTCGCCCGTTGCCGGATCCACCTCGGGAGAACGCGCCTCAAGCTTGCTCATGGCCGCGCAGATGATCTCCACCACGTCGAACAGCATGCAGTGGTACAGCCCCGACGCCACCTCGGGCGCGAAGATGCCGTCTTTGAGCGTGGTCAGGCGCGTCTTCACCAAACCGGGCTCGGGCACCTTGCTGAAAAGAAGCAGCGCGTTTTTTCGCTCTCTCACGTTAGACCCCCTTGGCTTCGCCGCGCCGGGCGAAAGCAGCCCTTCCGCCGCGCACGACGCACGATGCGTTTTCGAACCCGTTCATGCTACCACGACGTTTGACGAGGAGGCGCGCTCGGGCGCGCATCAGACGGGGGAGCGCCCGCGGCCGTCATCCACCGAGCAAGCGACGTGCGGCGGGTGCTGCCGCGGCCGCCCCGTCGCGGAACCTACCGCAGTCGCCCCGTCGACGACAACGCGCGCCCACGTTGAGACTCCGTGGATACCCACCCGCCCGCGCCCGCTCGCCCGAGCCGCGTGCTAAGGTTATTAGATTGCCTAACGAAAGGAAGCCTTTTCGTGACAAAGCTCATTCCCCGCGATTACGCGGACATCAAAACCGTCGGCATCCCGCGTGGCCTTCTGTTTTACCGCTACGGAACCCTCTGGAAAACGTTTTTCGAGGACCTCGGGCGCATCGTCGTCGTCAGCGAGGAAACCGACAAGGCCATCGAGGAAGCCGGCGACGCCGCCTCGGTCGACGAGTGCTGCCTGGCCTCGAAGATCTACCTCGGACATGTGGCCAGCCTGATCGGTCACTGCGATGCGATCTTCGTTCCCTGCTATGCCAGCGGGGACCACCGCGCCGGGTTCTGCACCAAGTTCCAATCGGCCACCGACCTGGTGCGCAACACGTTTCGCGACGAGGACGCCCGCGTGCTGCCCCTGCTGATCGAGAACGTCCGTGATAAGAAGAAGACGCGCATGGCGTTCATGGACATGGCGTTTCGCATGGGGGTCGCGCCCCGCGACGCCAGCGCCGCCTGGAACCATGCAGTGCAGGCTCAGGCAGACAGGGACGCGCGCTGCGCGAACACCCAGGAGGAGACCCTGCACCTGCTCGACGAGTTCCGTCGCGTCGTAGAGCGCGACAAAACCGGGCGCGAGGAACGACCGCTCGCCATTCTCCTGGCCGCGCATCCCTACATCGCCCACGATAGATTCCTCTCGGGATCCATCGTGCAGTGCATCGAGGAGATGGGCGCAACGGTCCTCTTCGCCGACGAAACCGACCACGCCAAGGCCTACAAAGCCAGCTTCGACTTCTCCGAGACCCTCCCTTGGACCATCAACCGCGAGCTCATCGGGTCCATCCTGATGCTCAGGGACCGCATCGACGGCATCGTGCTGGTCAGCGCCTTCCCCTGCGGACCCGACTCCATGACTGACGACGCCGTCATGCGCTGCATCGAGGGCGTGCCCATTTTGAACCTCATGATCGACGCGCAAAGCGGAACCGCGGGCGTGCAGACCCGTATCGAGAGCTTCGTCGATATCTTGCGATTCCAGCAGAAGGGAGGCTACATCCGTGGATAAGCACTTTCGGACGACGGCGCCCGTGAACGACGCGCCCGAACGCGGCGTATCCGAGCACGTTCGCTCGAGCATTGCCGTCACGAACAAGGAGAACCGCCCGCCGAGGCTCCTGCTCTCCAAACGAAAGCGCATCAAGCGCGACCGCCACAAGCGCATCAAGGTGGCGTTTTTCCGCTACTGCTACTACGATCCCGCGTTCAAGTACTTCGTCGAGCAGGTCTTGAACGCCGAGTACCTCGCGCTGCCCGAGGCCACCAAGCGCACGACCGAGGTGGGCGTGCAGAACTCCAATGACTACGTGTGCACGCCGTTCAAGCACATCCTGGGCGACTTTATCGACGCGCTCGAGCTCGGTGCCAACGTGCTCGTCCAATTCGGCGGACCATGCAGGCTCGGATATTACGGCGAGCTGCAGGAATCCATCCTGCGCGACATGGGCTACGAATTCGATATGCTGAACTTCTCCGCGGGAATCGAGGAGGGCGCCATCGGATGGGCGAAGCAGTGTCTGCGCCTGGTGAACCCCGACATCGCCATCCCGCATGCGGTCAAGCAACTCGCCTCCACCGCGAGCATGGCGCTCAAGCTCGACGAAGCGCGCGACTTCTACCTCGCCAACGCCGGCTTCGAGCTCGAGCACGGCGCGTTCGAGCGCGCATGGGCCGCGTTCATGGACGAGATGCGCGGGGCGACGTGCGAGAAGGACATCAACGAGATCTTCGCCCGCGGAATGGACCGCATGCGCTGCATCGCTATCGACAAGCCAGCCGATCCCATTCGCATCGGCATCGTCGGCGAAATGTTCACGGCCATCGACGAGCGCAGCAACCTGTTCCTCGATCATAAGCTGATCAGCATGGGCGTCGAGGTCCACCGCATGATGAACCTGACCAACCGCTACATCCGCTACAACGAGCCTAATCTGCGCGTAAGCACCGGCGACTACGTCGCTTACGACATGGGGCCCACCTCCACGCTCACCGTGGTGGCGGCCAAACGCTACGCCGAGGAGGGCTTCGACGGCATCATCCACGCGAAATCCGCAGGCTGCACGCCTGAGATCGATTGCGTGCCCGTCCTGCAGAGCATCAGCGAGGACTTCCGCGTGCCTATCCTGTACCTCACCTACGATTCGCAAACCAGCGACACCGGCCTCGACACGCGTCTCGAGGCGTTTTACGACATGCTCGCCATGAAGAAGGAGAAGAAGAGAAGATGACGGAACCGATCAGCTGCTATCTGGGAATCGACATCGGATCCATTTCAACCAAAGGCGTCATCATCGACGACGAGATGCGCATCGTGGCGCGCTCGTATCTGTGGACCGAGGGGAACCCGGCACAAGGTGCGAAGAACGTCATCGCGGAGCTTCGCAGCCAAATCGACACCGACAAGATGAAGATCGTCGGCGCCGGCACCACCGGAAGCGCACGACGCCTCGTCGGCGCGATGATCGGCGCAACGGTCGTGAAAAACGAGATCACCGCGCACGCCGTGGGCACGACGTTTCTGCACCCCGACGTGAGGACCATCCTCGAGATCGGCGGACAGGACTCCAAGATCATCTGCGTCGACGATGGCATCGCGGTCGACTACGCGATGAACACGCTGTGCGCCGCGGGCACGGGCTCGTTCCTCTCCAGCCAGGCGCATCGCCTCGGCGTCGAGGTGGAGGAGTTCGGCGAGATCGCGCTCACTTCCAAAAAGCCCGCTAACATCGCCGCGCGCTGCACCGTATTCGCCGAATCCGACCTGGTGCACAAGATCCAGGTGGGCTACGCCCGCGAGGACATCATCGCGGGGCTGTGCAACGCAGTGGCGTCGAACTACCTCAACAACGTGGGCAAGGGGAAAAAGATCGCCGCGCCCGTGGTTTTCCAGGGCGGCGTCAGCAAGAACGTCGGCGTGGTGCACGCCTTCGAAGAGCAGCTCGGCATGGAGGTGGCGGTCGACCCCGATGGACATCTCATGGGCGCGTTCGGCGCCGCGCTGCTCGCAGCAGACGCGGGCCCGGTGCGCAATGCGGAGAGCGGTCCGTTCGCATCAGGCGCGTTCGACTTCGAGGCGGCGCTCGATTTCCACTTCGTCACGCGCGAGGTGGAATGCAGCAAATGCGCCAACCACTGCGAAATCATCTGCGTGCATCGCGACAACGAGCTGATCGACGCCTGGGGCAACCGCTGCGAGAAAGGCGAGGTGCGCACGAAGCGCAAGTAGCGGTGGTCTCAAGCGCATCCGGTCGAAAAGCCGCGTTATGAGCCTTGCCGTGGTCTCAAGAGGTGCGATATGGGCGATTTTCGCCCATCCGCCCCCTCAAAAGGGCCGGCCGGCAGCTCATATCGCCGAATCTTGACCAGAAACGCGCCCGCCCGGGGGGGGGAAGGCTCATATCGCCCGATCTTGACCATATGCTGCAAAGGGACCATGCCGTCGGAGCCGCCGCCACAGGGGACGCATCGCGGACAAGGCCTCAACCGAGTTGGGACGATGAGAGGCGGCGGGAGAACTAACGAAGTCGAGAAGAAAAAAGTGGAGGGAGGCGAAAACCGCCTCCCTCGGGTTGCACAGCTCGCAAGCTGCGCGAGCGTTACTTCATCAGAGCGGTAACCGCCTGAGCGAACGCGATGGGGTCGTCAATCGGCAGACCCTCCATCAGCATGGCCTGATCGTAGAGAATGCCCGCGTAGCTCTTCACCTTGTCGTCGTCGCCTGCGGCATGAGCGGCCTTCAGCACGCCGAACACCGGATGCTTGTCGTTGAGCTCGAGCACCACGTGGATCTCAGGGCGCTCCTCGCTCGCCGTGGCCTGCGCGTTGAACATCTGCGCCATCTTCAGAGACACCGCGCCTTCGGTGGTCAGCACGGCGGGAGCGTCGGTCAAACGCGTCGACACGACCACCTTCTCCACCTTCTCGCCGAGCGCCTCCTTCATGATCTCGAACAGATCGGAGTTCTCGGTGGTGGCCTCCTCGGCCTCCTTCTTCTCCTCCTCGCTGGTCAGGCCCAAATCGTCGCCGCCGACGTTTTTCAGGGTGAAGGTCTTCGGCGTGGACTCGCCGTCATCGCCGAGCGACACCACGCTGTCGTTGCTATAGCTGCCCAGCGCCATCATGCAGAACTCGTCGACGTTCTCGTTGCACAAAAGCACGTCGTGACCCTTCGCCAAGACAGTGGTGACGATGGGCATCTGGGCCATGCGCTCGATCGAATCGCCCGTGGCGAAGTAAATCGCATCGGAATCCGCGGGCGCATCCGCCAAGTACTCGTCGAGCGTGATCATCTTCTTCTGCTTCGCCGAATAGAACAGCAAAAGGTCGGCGAGCACGTCTTTCGCCATCCCGTACGTGGAGTACACGCCGAATTTCATCGCGCGGCCGAACTCGCCGAAGAACTTCTCGTACGCCTCGCGGTCGTCATCGCGCATGCTGGCGAGGTCGGACTTGATCTTCTTCTCGATGCGTCGCGCAATGGCTTTCAGCTGGCCGTTGTGCTGCAGCGTCTCGCGGGAGATGTTGAGCGTGAGGTCGGCGGAGTCCACCACGCCGCGCACGAAGTTGAAGTAATCGGGAACGAGTTCCTCGCACTTCTCCATGATGAGCACGCCCGAGCTGTACAGCGCCAGGCCCTTCTTGTAATCCTTCGAGTACATGTCGTAGGGCGCATGACCCGGGACGAACAGCAGCGCGTCGTAGGTCAGCGCGCCCTCGGCGTGCAGCGAAATGGTACGCGCGGGATCCTCGAAATCATGGAAGTCGGACTTGTAGAACTCGTTGTACTCCTCGTCCGTCACATCGGTCTTCTTGCGCTTCCAGATGGGAATCATCGAGTTGATGGTGTCGACTTCAGTGTAGTTCTCGAACTCGGGCTTGTAATCCTCGGGCGCGTCCTCGGGGCGCGGCTTCATGCGCGACTTCACGACCTCCATCTGGATGGGGTAGCGCACGTAATTGCTGTAGCGCTTGATGAGGTCGGTCAGGCCGTACTCGGTTGCGTAGTGGTCGTAGTTCTCGTCGTCAGTGTTGTCCTTCAGGTACACGATGACGTCGGTGCCGTGCTCGGCACGCTCGGCCTCCTCAATGGTGTAACCCTCGATGCCGTCGGATTCCCACGCCCAGGCCTCGTCGGAGCCGAATGCACGCGAAACGACGCGCACCTTCTTGCCCACCATGAAGGCGGAGTAGAAGCCCACGCCGAACTGGCCGATGATATCGACGTCAGCGGTCTTGTCCTCGGCGTTCTCCGCCTTGAACTCGAAGGAATCGGAGTGCGCGATGGTGCCCAGGTTGCGGTCGAGGTCGTCTTTGCTCATGCCGATGCCGTTATCGGACACCGTGACCGTGCGCGCGTTGGAATCGAACGAGACGGTGATGGCCAGATCCGCGCGGTTAACCTGCAATCCCTCATCGGTCAGGCTGCGGAAATAGAGCTTGTCGACCGCGTCGGACGCGTTGGAGACGAGCTCGCGCAGAAAGATCTCGCGATTGGTGTAGATAGAGTTGATCATGAGGTCGAGCAGCTTCTTGCTCTCTGTCTTGAACTTTCTCATAGCGGTGCGTTCCTTCTTTCATGTTACGTGGTTCCAGCGGCATTAGCAGTCAGAACCTTCGAGTGCTAGTTAGAGATTCTATTCCGCAAGAAATCTATGTCAAGCGTTATCAGATTTTCTCCGATTACCTTCAGAAAGAAGGAGCACGCGGAGCAGCGGACGGGCGGCGCAAGAGAAGCCACGGCGCGGGGCGGCGGTGGGCCGGCGGCGCGAGCGGACTCGCAGCGCGGGGCGGCGGTGGGCCGGCGGCGCGAGCGGGCGGGTGCGGGCGGCGCGAGCGGACTCGCAGCGCGGGGCGGCGGGGGCCCGGCGAGGCAGACGCGGGCATCCGCAACGGAGCGCGGACAAGCCGACGCCGCGACGCCGCGATGCGCAGACGGATTGGGAGCTTTCCCTACAGACGGACCCCCGAAGCGACGAACGCCTCATCGGATGCCGTTCCGCCGACCACCGAGCACACCACCGCAGCAGCCGCGTTGGCGATCGCAAGCGACTCCTCCCACGGCCGGCCTGCGGCGCGCGCTGCAGCGAGCGCGCCGAGATGCGCATCCCCCGCGCCGACGGTATCGCCCACCTCGACGGGGACGGAGGGCGCAAACGCGCGCGAGCCGTCGACCAGATACGCCCTCGCCCCGGCATCGCCGCAGGTGATGACGCAGGCGTTGCCGCAAGCGCGGGCGATCGCCTCCCCGGCGGCGTCTATCGATTCGGCACCCGTGTATTGAAGCGCCTCGAGGTCGTTCAGATGCCACACCGGACGCAACGCGTTGATGCGCTCGTGCTTGCCGGCGTCAACGCCCATGATGCGCGGACCGGGCGCGTAGTAGAACTCGAGCTCGGGGCGCGACTCGGCGAAACCGATGATGGCGTCCCCGCCCGCTCCCTCGATCTCATACCCCGAGGCTAAAAGCGCGCCGAAGCCTTCCGTATCCACATCCTCGAACCATGCGGGCGAAAACTCCCGCTCGATGCCGGGAGCGGTGATCATCGTGCGCTCCCCATCGGGTTCGACCAGGCACGTGCACACGCCGCAATCGAGCTGCGTCTCCACCTCGAGCGCCGCAAGCCCCAACGCCGCAAGCTCACTTCGCACGAAGTCGGCATGGACGCCGCGCCCCACGGGCGCCAGAAGAAAGCACGGGACGCCGAGCTGTCGAACGACGTTGCCCGAATTGAACGCGCAGCCCCCTAGCCGCATGACGCGCTCGGAGCACACCACGCCCTCGCCGCGTTCGGGAAGGCGGGGAATGCGGCAGATGGCATCGACCATGATGGCTCCAACGCAGAGCACGCCGCGCGGCACGCGCGTCTCCGTCTTTCCAGCTACCCTATCGCTCATGACTTCCCTTTCGTTTGACATGCATATCACCTGCCGAAGACGCGTCTTCGGCGGCGTCTCCCTTAAGCCTAGCAGTAACGCGAGCCCGACCGGCCGGCCCCGTCCTCGTTCGAGCCTTCGTCGTTCCACCCCAGCGTGCCGCGCATCATGCGGTTGTACGGCGAGGAAGATCCCACCGCGTGCAGCGCCGCAACGGGGTTGTGGCACAGCGCGCGGTCCTTCACCACCAGCGTGGTGCACGGGGCTTCAACGGCGCGTTGGAACAATATGTCATGGCCGACGCACAAACCCATGACGATGTTCAGATCGCAGCGCGCCTCGTTGAGCAGCTGAGCCTGATACAGCGAATCGCACGACACCGCCCCGAAATCGCAGCAGCTTTCCTCGATGCCGAACTCGGATCGACGAATCGCCCCCACCTTGCAGGCGATTCCGTACACCTGAAAGCCGTTGGCGTGCAAGACCTTCGCGAGCACGCGCGCCTCGGCGATGACCCCCGAGCACGAGGCGATGCCGATGCGGCGCGCGCCCATCTGACGCGCGTAGTACATGGTCTCCTCGACGCGGCACCATCCTTCGGAGAAGGCCAGGCGCGATGCGTCGGAAGCCACCTTCATGACGCGAAACACCTCGGGGTCGCGGTAACGGTTCGCGATCTCGTCGTGCTGATCGGCCGAGATCTTCGCCGTCTCGCAAAACGACGGGTAGCGCCCCGAGCCGTCGGCGCAGCCCGAAAGCCCGCAATCGACGCACGACGGACCCCCGAACACGTCGAGGGGCGCGTCACCCGCATTGCCCGTCCGCTGGTCTTCTCCGCTCATACCCGCCCTCTCTTCAGCGGCGAACCCGCCGCTTAGCCGCCTCACCAGGTCTTCTCCCCTTTCGACCATGATACTCCTCGGCACATCGAACACACCTCTTTCGCATCCGTAAAATAATCTTACATACAAGGCTATTCCGTAAAGACTTCCAGGTCATGAGGATGCTACACTCACGCCAACTTAGCGCGATAGCGCGTTTGTCGTGTTCCTGGCGCCGCTTGCCGATTCGTCGGGCAAAACAAGCAGAACAGGGGAACCAAGCGCCCCGAGCACTCGTCTTCAAGGAAAGGGGACCGCCATGACCGTGCCGTTCTGGATCACGCCGATCTCGATGGTCATCTACACCGTGCTGCTCATGCTGCTCACCGAGTTCATGCGCACGCACTACCGCACCTCCATGTGGGTGTGGGTCATCTCGCTCATCACCGTGCCGCTGTGGATTTTGAACATTCCCGGCGACGACTGGTTCCGTTGGGCGAAGAACCTCTCAGTCATCCTGCCGCTCATCTTCGCGGGGATCGGCCGCATCGCCGCCGTCGAGAACAAAGACACCCCGTTCTGGCGGCTCATGCGCCAACGCTGGGTGCGCTGGGTGCTCTACGGCATCGTGTTCTGCAACATCGCCGAGGCCACGCTGCGCGACTTCGAGATGGGCAACGTGATGAACGCCATGGCAGGCCTCATCTTGTGCATCACCATGCCGTTCGGCGACAAGTATTGGAAGTACGACACCTCCAGCCACGGCGAGATCCTCTCCTACACCGTGCCCATGTGGAACTTCCTCTACACCACCTGGAACGCCTGCTTCGTGTACGCCGAGGGCCATGCGTTCTTTGCCAGCACCTGCTGCATCTTGGCGGCAGCCGAGCTCTACCCCATCATCAAACGCCGTCCCGAGCTCTACATCACCGGCCGAATCTACACGCTCGGCGCGCATCTGCTGCTGCGCAGCTGCTTCCCCGCCCTGTTCCCCACCATCATGAACAGCGAAGCATGGTTCAACCCCGACGTCATGTTCTGGTGGGGCTGCATCAACGGCCTCATCGGCCTGCCGTTCGTGTTCTGGTACTGCTACCAGCTGCACATGGGCAAGGCAGACGTCACGTTCCGCCGCGGCGCCGCGCGTGAGAAGTACCTCGAAGGTCGCGCCAACGGCACCATCGACGAGTACGGCGACCCGGTGGCACTGCCCGCTGCCGAGACGAAGACGAGCGAAGCGTAAAGCGCTCTTCCGCCCGCACGTCGCTGCCTCTTCGCAGACACGGCGAAACCGCGAAACCCCGCCCCTCCGAACAGCCTCCGCACCCTCCAGCGGGGGCTGTTTCCTGTTCAGGGGTCTGCAGCAGCGCTTCACCCGGCATCTTTACACGTGACGCCGTCGCATACGAACTGCGTGCTTCCGCAGAGCGCCTCCTCGTCAAAAGAAAACCTCCCATTTCCGAAACTTTACTTTCGGTCCAAGAAATGGGAGACGGCTCGATAGCGATTCCCTGTTTGGTGATTCACCTATTGATGCTTGGCAATTCACCAAGTAAGTTAATGAACGCGAGCGGTCATAGGCTACCTCTTAAACCTTAGGAGGTATGCATATATGGTTACATGGATGGAACTATTGACGTTCTGTCTAGTTGTAATAGCGGTGATCGAGTTGACGCGCTCCGAGCGCGCAAAAAAACGACGAAGCCCGCTCGTATTAGCGGGCTTTCTTCGCCTCGGCTCAATAGTCCGCCGGCTTCCGCCGGTCCGGCTGAGCACCGGCCGTAAACCTCCAACAGCTTTCCATCTAATCCAATTAGTGATTGACTTATATTGGTCTATGTCTTATATTGATCACGGTCTGAAACACAGCAAGCTCGCCCGGTGCATCCCTGTAGCATCGGGCGAGCTTGTTTTATGCGGAGCATTCCCCGGTGCGCTGCCGAGAGCGAACCGCCCCCGCGAGATCGCCGCCCCGCCTGCCCCACGAGGCCGCCCTATCACGCGGCACGTGACGCGAACCCCTCCTGCGGTTGCTTGCAGAATCACTCGAACCGCTAAGCCGGCGCGTCCGAGCGGATCTCCGCCCCTCGCGTCGCCGAAAA
>CALADF010000025.1 GCA_937890835.1 uncultured bacterium | reverse complement strand
CTCCTCCTTTTCGAATGATGCTCAGAATTAAGCACGGTTCGTTCATTTTGAATTGCAAGAGGGGAGTTTTCCTCAGTTGCCAACTGAATTTAGACGAGGTTGTTTCAAGGTTCAACGCAAGCGACGAAGTCAGAGCGTTATCGACGCTGGAGCAACCGCTTCGTATTCCACCTCGAGACGCCACTGCGATACCCCAATGCCGCGCCCGCAAGGAAACTGCAGACAACGCAATCCCTACCCCCCCACCGGCCGAAGAGCAATGAGCTGCACACGGATATCATCTGTGCAAGGAGGAAAGGTACATCAAAAGCAGGAAAAAACATGCGAGCAAGAATAGAAGCACGAAGACGAGTCCGAGAACACGCGCGAGAGTTCTCTTCCACGCCCCGGATTCAGCGCTACGCTCCTTCGGCGAACGCTTCGAGCCCGAAGTCGCAGAGGGGCCCGCTGCTTCACGAGCACCTCCAAAGACCTCACCACGATTCTTGCCGGAAGGATCATGCGCAGCGAGAAACCGGCCCGTACGAGGAGCATCAAACCCGCTTTCACGTGTATTTCGAGGGAGGGAGGTAAACAGATCTCTCCGTGTTGAAGAATATTCCGCGTCGTGACGACCGGAGACCTCGAACACAGCGCGCATCGGCTCGCCGATAACGGACGACAACTCCCCCGCCATCTGACTTACCGATTGATAACGAGCGCTCGGTTCGAAGGAGCATGCGCGGCTCACAATGGAAGCGATGGCATCCGGAACCCTGCGCCTATCAGCCATAGCCTCAGCCGCCCCGGGTTCTCCAGGAGGCAAACCGGTAATCGCATACCCGAGAAGACAACCCAGGGAGTAAACGTCCGACCGAACGTCGGTGTCGGCAAACCCGTATTGCTCAGGGGCCGCAAATCCATGCGTCCCAAATGCGGCGGTGGCGCGAGAGGGCGGATCGATACAACAGCGCGCAATACCCAGGTCGATCACATGAACGCCGTCAGCGGCTATGAGAATGTTCTTCGGAGCAAGATCACGGTGAATGACCCCCTTGGCATGCAAAGCGAGCACCGCCTCGCAAACATCGAGGATCATACGCGCGGCACCAAGCGGGTCGAAACCGCCGCCGCGCTCCACCAGCTCCTCCAAAGTAGATCCGGGTACGTATTCATAGACAACGGCGTACCAATCGGGCGTCTCGTATGTCGCAAGAAGACGCGGCAGACGGGAGCATGCGCACTCGGGCAGAATCGACCAAACTTGCCTACGCGCGGTCTTCGCGGGAATCTTCTTTCGAACATACGGGCCTGCACCGTCCAAAGAGACAAGCTCCGTAACGCCGCCCTGTCCTCGAGCCAGCAGCTTCTCCACGCGGTAAGCATCGTCGATGTTCATGGAGTGCGCGACGAAATCATCGTCGAAATCGCACGGGGAACTCATATGACGCACCTCCCGCCTAGCCTATCGTTACGCATCATCACGCACCGGGAAAAGAGTCTTCTCGTCGAGACGCCATAACTCATCATCGCATTCCTCGCGAGACAACCCCTCCTTAATGCTCCAAATAACAATGGCATCGCGGCGAACTTTCGACCAAAGCTCGGACACACCGGCGAGTCGCAGAAGCCGCTGCGTTTCAACGAGGTCGCAACCCAAGCCAAACGCCAGCATGATCGCATTATCGCGACCTGGGTAAGACTTGCCCGAGAAAATATCGTACACAACCGTCTGATGCAAACCCGACGCACGAACGACATCGGCGCGCTTGATGCCGCGTTCGCGAAGTAAATCGAACAGGTAATCGGATAGGCTCCGATCCATCGTCTCGCCCTCTGCCAAATACTCATCAGGACTCGACGCCGCAATAATATGCCGCAGCAAATCCTCTGTCAGACGCTCGACCGGCATTAACCCCCCAATCTGAACGCACGGAATGCTTTAACCCGCTAGATCGCAGCACGACCGTTCGCGGGAGTCACCGTAACCAAAACCAACATGACCATCATAAGCGCGAAACCAGCCCAATCGGCACCGGAAAACGACGTGCCGAGCCAAACGGCGGACACGATCATGGCGCCGAGCGGCTCGAACGCGCCGAGCAGGCCGCCGGTTACCGGCCCCACCATCGACACGCCACGCAGGTACATGCCGAACGCGACGAACGTCCCGATGCAGCCCACGCCTACAAGCAAGGCGACCCAGCCCGCCGCGTCAAGCGCGGGAAATGCAAGCTCGAACGCATCGAGGGGAACCTGACCGAACACGACGCCGCCCGCCTGCGGCGCGATCCAAGCGACGGCGCCGATTGCCGCGCAGACGAACATCGCCAGACCCGTCGACGCGAAGCTACCCCACATCGAGAAGAGCCGCTTCGGATATATCACGTAGAGCGCGACGGCCAACCCGTTCACCATGCCCCACGCCAAACCCACCGCAGGCAGCGTCAAAACCGACGGGTCCCCCTGAGTTGCTATGAGCCACGTCGCCGCCACGGCGGCGATGAGACCCGCAACCTCACGCAGCTGCGGGAGCTTGCGGGCGATGAGACAGGTGAACACCATGATGAACACCGAGCCCGACATCTGCAGCACCGTCGCCGTCCCCGCGTTGGTGTAGCTCACGGACATGACGAACGCGAACTGGCTGCCAAAAAGACCGACGCCGAACACGAGAAGCCGCAGCATCGTGCGACGGTCGCGGAGCATCGAGAGAAGCGTCTTCCGCCGACGCGCGAACAGCACTGCGAGAAACATCAGGCCGGCGACGAGGGAACGAACCATTGTCACAAACGATGCTTCGATCTCGTAGTTCGCGAACAGAAACTGAGCACATGCGCCCGAGAACCCCCATAGAAGCGCGCCGACGGTCGCGAACACCACGCCTCGGGCAAACGTCTTGCTATCTGCCACGCGCCCCTCCGCCCCGCTCGCGCTCGGCACGCTCGGCACGACGGGCGGCAAGACGCTCCTTGGCGGCAAGCCCGCGGTCAACCGCCGCGGCCTTTCGAGCCGTCCTGGCAGAGGTCGTGCGCGGTCCCGCCGTAGATCCCGCACGCGACCGCTCGGGCGACCTGGACGAGGCGGGCGCCATCCTCCCCGATCGCGATGCGGCACGTCCGGCAGCGCCGGCGGAAGCGGATCCCGTCCCCCGAGATCCACCGCGCCCGTCGGAAGAGGCTGCGGTCTTCACGCCAGATGAGGTTTTCCCCTCACCGGACGATACGCCCGTCTCACCTGCGGACGGTCCTCGATCGTTCTCGGGCGCGCCAACCAGCTCATCGAGCAAACGCGCGATCGGGCCGAGCAAGTTATCAGACTCTTCGAGATTAAAAAAGCGAACGGGAAGGGTGAGCCTCCCCTTGTCCGCGAGGAAGCGCCCGCC
This sequence comes from uncultured bacterium, assembly GCA_937890835.1. Lineage (GTDB taxonomy): Bacteria > Actinomycetota > Coriobacteriia > Coriobacteriales > Eggerthellaceae > CALADF01. The sequence continues at coordinate 30,342 of CALADF010000025.1, read as the reverse complement.
GGCACGCCGGAGCGTCGTCATCTTCGATGAAGGGACCTCGATCGGCTCGACCACGAGCTTTCCGCCCGTCACCGAAACCGACTTAATACGATGCTCGTTCGCGAACGCCTTAATGCGAGCACGCTCGAACAGGTTGACAGCTGCAGCGGGCATCTCAGGCCGCTTCGATTCCATGTCGGCTCGCAGCGCGTCGACAGCCTCGATCGTCGATGCGCTCGCTATCTTTCGGTACCACAGCACGCGCTCGTCAGCATCGGGAACGTACTCTTCGGGAAGGTACGTGTGCCCTGGAACGTTTACCGTGATATCCGAAAGCGCGGGCGGCAGCGAGTCCATAGAGCCGAGATCGCCTTCGCGTGTGGCGTTCACGGCCTGGTTGAGCATCTGGGCGAACAGGTCGAAGCCGACCGCGCTCATGTTGCCGGACTGTTCCGCGCCGAGAATGCTTCCCGCTCCGCGAATCTCAAGATCGCGCATGGCAATGCGCATGCCGCTCCCGAGGTCCTGGTGCTCGTCGATGGCCGTCAGACGCGCAGCGGCCTCTTCGGTGAGAGACACCTTCTCAGGGAACATGAAGTACGCGTAGGCCTGTCGCGAGGAACGCCCGACCCGGCCTTTGAGCTGGTACATCTGAGCCAACCCGAGCCGCTGGGCGTCCTCGATGATGAGCGTGTTGGTATGCGGGTTGTCGATGCCGCTCTCGATGATGGTCGTCGCAACCAGCACATCAAGCTGCCCTGCGGCGAAGTCCTCCATGACCCGCTCGAGCTGCTCGCGGGTCATCTGCCCGTGGGCGACGCCGACTCGCGCCTCGCCCGCAGCCGCCTCGACGCGTCGCACCGCGTCCTCTATAGAGCGCACCCGATTGCTCACATAGTAAACCTGCCCGCCGCGTCCGAGCTCGAGGCGGATCGCCGCCGAAACCACATCGGGATCCCATTCGCCGACATGAACCTCAACGGGACGGCGGCTATCGGGCGGGGTCATGATAAGGCTCATGTCGCGCACGCCCGAAAGGGACATCTGCATGGTGCGCGGTATGGGCGTCGCGGAGAGCGTGAGCACGTCGATGGATTCGCGCAGGTTCTTCATCTGCTCCTTGTGCCCCACGCCGAAACGCTGCTCCTCGTCGATGATGACAAGGCCGAGATCGCGCGGGTTCACATCGCGCGACAGCAAGCGATGCGTGCCGACCAAAACCGAGACCGTCCCATCGGCAAACCCCTTGAGGGCATCCGCCTGTTGCGCGGGCGTGCGAAAGCGCGAGAGCACTTCAACGCTCACCCCGAAGGGTTCGAAGCGCTCCTTGAAGTTGACGTAGTGCTGCTGGGCCAAAATAGTCGTCGGACAAAGCACCATGACCTGCTTGCCGTCCTGCGTGGCCTTGAACGCGGCGCGCAAGGCCACCTCGGTTTTGCCGAAGCCCACGTCGCCGCAGATGAGCCTGTCCATCGGGCGGGCGCTTTGCATGTCCGCCTTCACGTCGGCGATGGCAGCGAGCTGGTCGGGCGTTTCCTGATACGGGAACGCACCCTCCATCTCGCGCTGCCAGGGCGTATCCGGCGAAAAGCGGAAACCCTGCGTGGCCGCACGACGCGCGTACACGTCCACCAAATCGAACGCGAGCTTTTTCGTCGCCTTGCGGGCTTTCGACAGCGCACGCGACCAATCGCTCGTATTAAGCCTGGTCAAACGCGGGCTCGCGCCCTCAGGACCCACGTAGCGCGTCACGCGGTCCAACTGCTCGACGGGAACGAACAGCTTGTCGCCCTCGGCATACTCGAGCAGCAGGTAGTCGCGTGCGGTGCCATCGATCTCGCGTCGGACGAGCTCTTTGAAAAAAGCGACGCCATGGGCCGCATGCACGACGTAATCGCCCGGCTTGTAAGGAAACGTCACCTCGGTGATATCGACCACGCGACGAGATCGAGCGGCGGATTGGGCCCCCTGCGTGTCGGATATCGAGACAAGCGCGAGCTTCGCCTTGGGGATGATCATGCCCAGGGGAACCACCGCATCGACGATGTTGACGCACGAACGCCGCAACCTGCGTTTCTCCGCCCCCTTGTTCACAGGCCGACCCGACTCTTCGCCGACGAGCACGGACGCATCGCGAACTTCCTCATCGGATGCCCCCGTCAACTCGAGACGCTCCTGAATGGGCAGGCCATGGTCGACCATGGCGAGCTTCATGTCCTCGCGCGCACGATAGTTCGGCGCGCTGAAGACGCACGTGTATCCGCCGTCGAGCAGGTTGCGAAGTTTTCCGAACAGCTTGTCGGGCGCTCCCGCCACATCGACGCGCTTGACGGGAAGCTCCTCGTCGACGACCGTGCCCACGCGCATGATAGACACGTAGGTCGCCCGCTGACGACCACCGAAATCGAGCTCCGCGGGCTCCGCGAACAACCCCTTAGTTGAAAAGCCCGTTCCCTTGGCGCGCCCCTGAACCTCCTCAAGATAGTGCGCAGCGTCATCGACGAGAGAACGCGGCTCCACGAGAACCGACAGCACCCCGTCGCCGGCGTAATCGCCGAGCGTGACCGTCCGATCATACAGATAAGGAAGCAAAACGTCCGACCCGTCGAAACGCAGGCCTCCGTCGAGTTTTTCGAGGATGTCGCGCAAGGCAGGGTTTGTCTGCGCCTGTCGCTCAATCGCCTTGCGCGCACGCGCAAGCGCTATTCGGGTGCAGGAGAACTCGGCGACGGGATACACTTCGACCGATTTCAGCGTCGCGACCGTCTGACCCGTCGAAGGCACGATGCGTCGGATCTCATCGACCTCATCCCCGAAAAAATCGATGCGGACGGGATAAACGAGATTGCCGGGGTACACGTCGATGACGCCGCCATGGACTGCGAACGTCCCCGGGCCGTCAAGTTCGCCGGTGTTGGCGTACCCGCGCTCTTCCAGCGCCCGCGCAAGATCCCCGAACTCCTCGACGCCGGGCATCACGCCATCGGCGAGATCGTCCCCTTCGTGAAACGACAACGGAGCTTGAGCGTTCGCCTCGGCAGGCGGCAAAAGACGGACAAGGGATCGCGCAGAAGCGACGACGACGACGCTTCTCCCGCTCGCAAGCGAATGCGCGGCCTCCATGCGCTGGGCGACCACGCGCGCATCGGGATGCTTGGGCGCAAACGGTTGATCACGACGCTCGGGAAAACGCAGCACGCGATCCTCCCCGACGAAGGCAGCGACGTTTCGCGCGAAAGCAACCGCCGCTTCCTCCCCCGCCACCACCACAAGCGTCGGTTGAGGCTCGTGCGCGAAACGGGCAGCCGTCATGAAGGGTCGCGCGGACGAGGCAACTGCCAACGCCGCGTCCTCGCCGCGATCCAGCTTGCCCCAAAATGCATCGAGGCATCCCGATTTTTCAATTTGAAACGCTAGCGAATCAACGAGCATTCGACGCGCTCCCCTCCTTGAGAAACCAAAAACGCAAGCATGCGAGAAGATCCTCGCACGGAACGAGGGTCCCTCTTTGCACAGCACGAAAAGCCGCGTGAGAACGCGGCTTAATCTCGCCATTCTACCTTAAGGAAGCTCAAAGCGGACAGGACAGGTGTCGAATCGCGGGAAACACTCGGTTTGCAGAAGCTCGGAAGCGCGTGAAGTCCCTTGGAGACTGCGCGCTGCCGCGACGATAGGCCAAGACCCGCGCTAGAATTGAAATCGACAAGCGAAGCACCGTAGCAGTTTCCGCCAACGGAGGGGAGAGATATGCCGAGGGAAAACTTAACGACCAAGCGACAACGCGCTCAGGATATCGAGAGAATCATGTTCGAGCATTACGGCGAAGGAGCTTGCTCGCTCGACTACACGACGCCTTTCACCCTGGTCGTCGCCGTCGTTCTCTCCGCCCAATGCACCGACGCGGCGGTCAACAAGGTAACCCCCACCCTTTTCGAGAAATTCGGAACACCTGAGTCAATGGCGTCGGCCGGCCCCGCCGAGATCGAGGAGATCATCCACTCGCTCGGATTCTTCCGCTCCAAGGCGAAAAACCTCGTGGCGCTCGCCCAAACGCTCCTTGCCGATTTCGGAGGCATCGTCCCCGATGATGTCGACGAACTTCAAAAACTACCCGGCGTCGGACGCAAGACGGCAAACGTGGTCATGTGCGAGGCGTTCAAGAATCCCCAGGGCATCGCCGTGGACACCCACGTCTTTCGCATCGCCCATCGACTCGGCTTCGTGACGCGCAACGACGACACACCTGCGAAAACCGAGGCGAAACTGCTGAAGATCTACCCTCAGAGCGACTGGCTCTACATCAACCACCAATGGGTGCATTTCGGACGAGAGTTCTGCCGCGCGCGGAACCCGCTGTGCGCCGAGTGCCCCGTGAACAGCCTCTGCCCCTCGTTCGGGAAAGCATGATGACACTGCCCGGCAAAATCGAACCCCCGGCGCGCGGCGCCTCGGCTCCCCGACACCGGCCAAGACCTCTTCCGCGTCAACAACACGAGCCAGGTCGGCTACGCCTCCCGTAAAAGAACGGAGTCGCAGCCTAGGCACCGGCGCGCTTCGTCAACGTGAAGCCGCGACGGCTCAACTCGGCCACCACCGTCTCGACGAGCAGAGGAAGCGCCGCGTGAACTTTCGGCGTAAGACCCACCACGTACTCATCGGGCATCATGTTCTCGATCTGCATGCCGAGGCAAAATCCCTCGGCGGTGTATCCGAGAAGGCTCGCCGCATCGAACAGGTCGACGAGCTTCAAATCATGAAGCGATTGCATGGCGCCGGCATGACGCGCCATGGCATCCGGGGGGAAACGATAAACCGTCCCAGGTTCGTCGCCTGTACCGTCAACGGCATCCACCGTCAAAACCACATCGAACTCGTCGACGTAATTCAGCATGTCCATCGACATGCACCCCACGTCGAAAAAGCGCACGTTTGCGGGAATATCGTAATCGCGCAAGACGGCGTCGTAGACCGCAGGACCCACGCCCTCGTCGAGCATGAGCCGGTTTCCCACGCAGAAGACCACCGCACGTCGCTGCGAGTCGTCAACCGCGCCCCCCACATCGGACGCCGCTGCACGCACACCGAGCTCACCCGAAGCAACGAGCTCGTCAATCGCCTTCCGCTTAGAGTCGACAACACCGCCATACATACGGACATCCGCTTCAGCAGCACTCAAACAACGTATATCGCTCTCTCGTTCGATCATGAGGCATCACACGCCGATCGTCGGACGAATCGCAAGGTTGTAGTACGTCGCCAAAGCGATCATCGCGGCCCCCGCAATGGCGCAACCGACAGCCCAACGCTTCTGCCGCTTCAGGTACGCCTCTCGACTAACACCCATGCGATCGGCGCGATGCGCGGCAAGCGGCTGTCCGATGAAGGCGAAGGCGATGGTTATGCCAACCAAAGTGACGAGCACCACAACAGCGAGCGCAATCGACATAAGAGACGGTTCGGAGAAGGCCGCGTAAAACACGTTATCGGAAACAAGCCACATCGGGTAGAACACGATGGCAGCCCACATGCCATGCGCAGGACCCCATACCGGCGGCAGCAGGAACGCCGCGATGTTAAAGCGGGGCATGCCCGCAAGAAACTTCTCCTCTTGAGCGATCTGCTCATCAGTCAACGCCATAAAACTCCTTGCACGATCAGGGTTTTGCATATACCCGTCCCTTCCAACGGGAAAGAACGGGCATATGCAAGTTCGGCGACCATGAAGGTCGCCGAACTCCATACGCTATCGGATCCTCAGATCTTAATGACCGAGGCTATCCTCGCCGACGATGTTGTGTTTGTCGGGATCGTACACCAAGCCGCCATGCTCCTTATGGATGAACATAAGAGCCGTGGGGGCAAAGCCCTCGACGTTGGCCAGGTAGATGTGGATGAACATGAACACGATGAACACGTACATCATGAAGTAATGGATGATGCGCACCGACATGAGGCCACCGACCAGCGTGGTGAAGCCCCAGCAGATGCCCCAATCCATGGTGGGAACCCACAGGCAAAGACCCGTGAAGAACATGAAGATGATCAGCAAGGGGATCAGCAGGTAGCTGATCTTCTGCGGAACACCGAGCTTTGCTCCAAGAGGATGATCCTTCTTGATGAACAGGTAGTACTTGATCCATTCGAGAGCCTGATGACGGTTGTCCTTCTGGGGCAGCCAGCTCTTGTAATCGAGATCCTGCTTGCGCGTGCCGCCGGTCGGCGAGGTCTTCACGAAGAAGGCCGCGATGACGCGGAACACGCAATTCAGGAAGATCACGAAACCGAAGAACACATGGACGCCGCGCGCGATGCCCATGAACATCGGCCAGAACGGGAAGTGAATGCAGAAGCCGGTGACGATCAGAAGGATCATCGCAATGAGGTTGATCCAGTGCGTCACCACGAAGATCATCGGATGAGCTTCGCGATAGTGTGCGAGATGCGCCATGCTACTTCACCCCCCACGGGCTCGTCACGGTCTCAAACGACTTGCCGGTCGCAGGCTCGGTCACGTGAACGGCGCAAGCCGTGCAAGGATCGAAGCTGTGAACAGTGCGGAGTGCGTTGATGGGCATGTCGATATCCTGAACAGGCACGCCGATCAGAGCCTCCTCGAGCGGCCCGTTGACGCCCTCGGCGTTCTTCGGCGCGAGGTTCCACGTGGACGGGATGATGATCTGGTAACCCTCGATCTTGCCGTTCTTGACGGTCTCGCTGTGGTAGAGAGCGCCGCGCGGAGCCTCCCAGAAGCCGGTACCGGAACCGGTGATGGTCTTCGGCTCGCGGAAGTACTCGGAGTCGCCGCTGGCGAGAGCCTCCATGAGCTCGACGGTCCAGTCCTTCATGAGCTGAGCCACGTAGAGCGTCTCGACCTGGCGGATAGCCGTACGGCCAAGCGTGCTCTGGAACGCGGAGAGATCGCCCGCCTTCGCGCCGAGCGCCTCGGCGAGAGCGTCGACATGCTCCACGATGAACGGCACCTTGCGCTTGTAGGCGGCGAAAATACGAGCCATGGAACCCGCCTCCATGGGCTTGCCGTCGTATGCGGGGCACTTGACCCAGGTGTAGCGGTTGTCGACGTCGTAGGACGTGAACTCCGGCTCGGTGGTGAAGTACGGCGAGGTGTAGGTGCCGTCGCCCTTGTACCAGGAACGACCCATGTACTCGGTGATCTTGGACTCATCAACGTCGGACACGCCGAACTTCTCATCGAGGACGGCCATCGGCATGTAGCGGTTCTTCATCTGCTCGATGTAGTCGTCGCCGTACGGGAAGCCCTTGCCCTCGAAGACGCCCCAGGCGACGTAGCGACCGCAGCCCTTACCGAACTTGAGAGCGTCGGCATAGAAGGGCGCGATGGCAAGCGTGTCGGGGATCATCGTGGTGGAGACCCAATTGTAGATCTCGTCGGTGAGCGCCTTCAGATCGTCGAGCTTCTGCTCGGTGGGAACGAAGGCGGTGCCGCCGGGAACGATGGTCATGACATGAGGCATCTTACCGCCGAGCAGAGCCGCGACCTCGGAAGCCTTGGCCTGCATCTTGAGCGCCTCGAGATAGTGCGCCGTGCAGATGAGGTCGAGCTCGGGCGGAAGCTTGTAGGCGGTGCCGTTGTCGCTGTTGAACCAGTTGCCGGAGAAGATGGAGAGCTGCCCGTTGGCGGCGAAAGCCGTGAGCTTCTCCTTCAAGGCGACGAAGTCGCTGTTCATCGACGTACCGGCAGCCTGCGCGAGATCGATCGCGTCAGCGGCGTTCGCGTCAAGCGCGTTGAGCGGGTTGACGTAGTCGAGCGCGGCAAGGTTGTAGAACCACAGGATGTTGCTGTGGAGGAACTGGGCGCCCTCGATCAGGTTGCGGATAATACGCGCATTGTTGGAAATCGTGATGCCGTAGGCCTTCTCGCCTGCGATGGACGAAGCATGCGCGTGCGAAACCGGGCACACGCCGCAGATGCGCTGCACGATCTGAGCAGCGTCCTCGGGCGTGCGGTCCTGCACAACGAGCTCCATGCCGCGGAAGCAGCCACCAGACACCCATGCATCGGTGACGACGCCGCCCTCGACTTCCATCTCTACGCGCAGATGGCCCTCGATACGGGTAATCGGGTCAATAACGGAACGTGTCATTCAGGCTCACCTCCTAGTTCTTCTTCTCGTCTTCATCAAGCGGACCACCCTCGACCGGATCGGCGTACTCGCCGATGGCCTTCTCGGGATGAGCCTTGTCCCACTTGCGGATCTTCTCGAAGTCCGCTCCGCCGTCCATGCGGCCGGTCACCTTCATGCCGAAGCCGTGGACAACAAGCGCTGCGGCGACGAGGCCGGTAACCGCGAGAGCCACGGTGCCGGGCTGGAAGACCAGGCCGCCCACACGCAGATCGCGATGACGCTTGTAGAAGGGGGTGTTGACCTCGACCCAGTTCTGACCGGGGTTGTTCGGGTTGGCTTCGCAGCAGCCGATGCAGGGAGAGCCGGCCTGGACGCACCAGGAACGACGGTTGTTCCACATCGTCACGCCGCAATTCGACTTCGTCTGAGGACCGCGGCAACCCAGCGGGTAGAGGCAGTAGCCCTTCGCCTCCTCCTCGGAGCCGAACTGGTACACGAACTCGCCGTTCTCGAAATGACCGCGACGCTCGCAGTTGTCGTGGATGGTCTGATCGAAGATGCCGGCGGGCATGTTGAAGCCGTTGAGCTTGAGAAGACCGGGATCCTTCAGCAAGACGACGTCGACGAGCACGGCCATGACCCACTCGGGGTTAACCGGGCAGCCGGGCACGTTGACCACGGCCGTGTCGATGCCGACCTCACGCAGGTACTGCTCGACGCCCATGGCGTTCGACGGATTCGGATGAGCGGCGAGCCAACCACCGTTGACCGCGCACGAACCGATGGCGACAACCGCGTTCGCGTTGCGGGCGGCGTCCTCAAGCGCAACGGTTCCAACCTCGCCGGCCACGCGCAGCGCATTGCCGTCCCAGCCCTTCTGAACCGCGCCCTCGTACACAAGAATGTAGTTGCCCGCTTCGATGGTCTGGTGCTTGGCCTCCTCCATCGAGTGACCTGCAGCCGCAGACAGGGTCTCCGAGTAGTTCAGAGAGATCATGTCGAGAACGACCGAAGCCACATCGGGGGTCTCAACCTGTGCGAAAGACTCCGTGCATCCCGTGCAGGAAGCACCCTCGATCCAAATAACCGGATAAAGGTTGCCCTTCGTTGCTCCAATCACGGATTCCATAGCCTGCGCAACGCGCGGAGTAGCGAGTTGGGACAGACCGGCAGCTGCCGCCACGGCGCCGCAAAGCTTCATGAAGCTGCGACGAGATACACCGCGAGAAGACAAGATGCTGTCAAACTCCGAAATCGTAGCCTGGTTTTCCATGTGCACACCTCCTCTAGGTGTCCTCGTCCTATACGATGGAAGTCATTTTCCATAAGTTTGAAGACCTTGTGAACCGCAAATGGCAAAAAAGTTCCAATCAGCCGTCAGCGGACGCAAAATGTTACGTGACCTGGGCTTCGTAACATATCGACATGACCTACGCCGTCGCAAGGACCTCAAACGATTGCTTTTGCGCACGAAATCCGGAAACGCCGGCTTAAGACCTCGCGCGTGGAAGCGAAGACGTATTATACGATGCCGCGCCGAAAACGGAACGGGGTTTTTTCAACCCTAAGCGCATCGTCAATCGCACGGAAGAGGACCTTAAGATGACCAACATTGAGAACACCATCGCGTTTCTCGGGCCGGTGGGAACCTATACCCACGAAGCAGCGCGCTCGTTCGCGGACAGACTCGGTCTCTGCGAGCCTGTCATGCTCGAATGCACCTCCTTCGACGAGGTGTTCGACTGCGTCGACCGAGGGCGCGCAGCGTTCGGGGTCGTGGGCAAGGAGAACTCCCTCGAAGGATCCGTCACGGCGACCCTCGACAACTTCGCCTTCCGCAGCAGCGCGGTGATCCTCGCCGAGAAAGTAGTCGATATCCATCATTGCCTGGTCGTCCATCCCGATGCGACCCTCGACGAGGTGACGCGCGTGGCGTCGCATCCCCAGGGGCTCGCGCAATGCAGACGCTTCCTGAACGAGCGCCTGCCCGGCCGCTCCACCCTCACGGTATCTTCCACCGCCGAAAGCGCGCGTCTCGCCGCTCAAGACCGGACGACCGCGGGCATCGCCAACGCCTTCGCCGCCGAGCTGCACGGTGCGCGCGTCGCCGTCGGCGACATCGAGGACCACTTCGGCAACCAGACGTCGTTCGCCCTCATCGGACGCCCGGGGTCGGCTCCACAGCTCTCGGGCGATCGCTGCAAAACCACGTTGGCGCTGTTCCTGCAGTCCGACAAGGCGGGTGCGCTCAACATGATCCTCTCCGAGTTCGCCTATGCGAACATCAACCTCACGATGATCCAGTCACGCCCTACCAAACGGCAACTCGGCGACTACATGTTCTTCGTCGAATTCGAAGGCTCGACGAATGATCTCGCCGTGCAAACCGCGCTCAACTGCCTGCGGCTCAAGCTGCGAGAAGTGAAGGTGCTCGGCAGCTACCCGGTGGAGTAGCAGGCTCGCGTCGAACCCTTCGTCGAAGCTATGTCGCATGACCGGCAATCGGCCGGCGAGCATCGAGCTCGACCGGAAAATCGCTCCTTCACCGTCCTTCGAACCGCCGAAACGCGAAGAGCGGCAAAGGTTAAAGCGCGATAACGCCCAGGTGCTCGAGAAGGATCTTCAGTCCGATGAACACGAGCACCACGCCGCCCGCTATGGTGGCCGGCTTCTCGAAGCGCGCGCCGAACCGGTTGCCCACCGTAACGCCGACGAAGGACAGGATGAACGTGGTCACCCCGATGACGACAACGGCAGCCATCGCGTTCACACCGAGGAAGGCGAAGGTGACGCCCACCGCAAGCGCATCGATGCTCGTCGCGACGGCCATCATGAGAAGCTCGCGCATGTCGAGCCTCTCCTCGGCGCACCCGCAGGTTTCACACCCATCGTCGTCATGAAACGCATCCCGCAGCATTTTCCCGCCGATGAAGGCAAGCAAAACGAACGCGATCCAGTGATCGACAGGCTCGATAAGGCTTGTCGGCTGAGACCCGAGCGCCCAGCCGATCAAGGGCATGAGTCCCTGGAACCCACCGAACATAAGCGCGATGACAAAGGCGTGGCGCCAGTTCACCTTCTTCATGCCGAGCCCTTTGCAAACGGCGACCGCGAAGGCGTCCATTGACAGCCCCACCCCGATCACGAACAGCTCGACAAAGCCCACGATACCCTCCTTAACGCAAACCGCGATTCGCCGACGCACCGCGTTTCGCTGCATCGCCCGAAACTTCCGCATAAAAAAACGCCGGCGAACGCCGACGTTGAACACAGTGCGCCGACGGTTCGTCGCACTGCTCGTCTTCCCGATTAAGATCGCGCCAGCCCTTTCGGGCAGTGTGTTGACGCGGCCGCGCGCTACACGCCGGCTACTCCCTTGCAGGCGAAGACATTGTAGCAAAACGCGTTAGCACGGACGCAGGACATCCCCGTCGCGTCGGAAAAAACCCTCGGAGACAAGGTCGTCGAGGATCGAGGAGAACAACCCCTCGTCGACCGCCTCCCTACCCGCCTCACGTTCCGCGCGATCGAGCTCGAGTGAAACCGCGCGCACGGCCACGCCCCCCTCGGCGTCGGCAGCGAGAACGCGGCGCACGATCCACGAGCGCTTTTGACGTCGCGAGCCCTCGAACGCGGACTGACGCGCGTAATGAGAGCTCCTGCGAGAAGGATTTGCGACGGTCGATTTAAGATACGCACCGTAATCGAGGAAGGCGTAGTACCAATCTCTCGGGCTCGCCAGCGGGTCGGGGTGCGCGATCCGGACCCCGGGCGCCGGCGCCGGCGGGCACACGTCGGCCACGAGCGGCTCCAAGACGCGATCAGGGACCCTCTCCTCATGAGGAAACAACTCGTGAAGGCACACCGCGCGCACGTTGGTCTCAAGGTAGACGCCCGGCTGCTGGTGGGCGAACGCCATGACACCCGCCGCCGTTGCGGGACCGACCCCGGGCAGCGCCACGAGACCCTCGTACGTATCGGGAAGCGCGCCCCCCATATCGTGCGAGCAGATATCCGCAGCGCGCTTGAGGGAAAGCGCCCGACGGTTATAACCGAGCCCCTGCCACATCTCGAGCACATCCGACGCGCTCGCGGCGGCAAGCGCGTCCACCGTGGGAAACGCGCCCAGAAAACGCCGCCAGAAGCGCTCGACGCGTGCGACCTGGGTTTGCTGCAGCATGACCTCGGAGACGAGGACTGCATACGGATCGTCGATATGACGCCAAGGAAGATCGCGGTAATGCACGATGCCGCTCGAGCTCACCTGATCGATGAACGCCTCGCGGCAAAGCCCCTTTTCAGGCCATTCGACGCCCGCCACCTCAGCGACCCCCCGCCTCGGGGAAACACTCGGTACGCGAATCGCGCTCACCGCTATGCTCGCCTTCGCCATCGTCCCGCGTTTCGGCCGCAGACGATTCAGCCGGGAAAGACGCCCCGGCGCCCGCGCACCCGGCTGCGCAAGAGCGCTCGGGCGCATCGGGGAACAGGTCGCGCAGCGTGATGGAACCGAAGTAATCGACGAGCATACGGTCTGCGCCGCACCAGACGCGGTGGTAGGCGCACTCGCCGCTGCGCGCGCAATATCGAGGATCCTCGGAGCACGGAGATACCCCTATGGAGCCCTCTACCGCTTCAAGCACCTCGAGCACCGTGATATCCGCAAGGTCGCGCGCCATCGAGACGCCGCCGCGCGCGCCGCGCACAGTGCGAAGAAACCCGGCTTTCACCAGGTCATGCTGGATGCTGCGCGCGAAGGAATAGGGAATGTCCTCACGCTCGGCAATATCGGCAACCGAAATGCGGTCGCCGTCGCAGCGGCAGACCGCTCTCAGCATGCGGCAGGCGTAGTCGCATCGACGGGTGATGTCCATGGCCGTCGTCCTATTCGCCTCGAAGCAAATCGTCGATATGGGAGAGATCCCTGCGGAAGTCGCGCACGACCGCCTCCTCGAGCTCGTGATACTCACGAGAATCGAGCGGTTGATAAGCAGCGAGCTTATCGAAGATGTTATCGCGCGTAACCGGCTGGTACTTGCGCGTGACGAGACCGAGCTTGTAAGCTTCCTCAACCGCCTCGCGCGCCGCCATGTACATGTCGTAACGCGGCATGTTGGCGGAATAGCGCACGAGATCGGCTCGATTGACGCCACGGAGGGACGGATGTTCCCGCGCGATATCGAGCCAGATGTCGACGCGCTCCTCGGGCGTAGGGTAATCGATGTCGATGACCGAGAGAGGCTCGAGCATGTCGAGGAAGAACCCGTCGACCTCGGCGGCCGAGGAAGCCGTGGCGAGCACGTACACGTCGGGGCTGTCGACTGCCGAGCGAATGAGGCCAACTGCTTCGCGCGCGCCGCGCGTCAGCTGCATGAGCAAGACGTTGCCCGCCTCCTCGGCCGTCTCGGCAAGCGGCGCGCTCCACAAGTCGACGTCCTCGAGCACGAGCACACCGCCCGCATCGAACATCTCGCGCAACGACCCGGGTTTCGCCGAATCCTCCGTTCGCGCGGTCACGCAAAGGAGGGGAAGGCCCTGAAGGCTCTCCTCCATGTGCATGCGCACGACAGGAAGCCCGAGCTCACCGACGGTCGCCGCCACGAAACGGTTAGCGTCCTCCCGTGCGGGAGCGCGGAACAAAAGCGTGTCGAGCGCGGGCATACGATCGACTCCGTGACGCGTGTTCAGAAGCGTCACGAGTTCTCTGAACTTCTCGTCTTCCTGCATACCGATGCCGATATCGCGCATCGAGTGGATGATCGAGTCGTAGCCCGCAAGCTTACGGTAGTTGAGAACCTCGACGGTCTCGGCCATCTTGACCCCCGATTCGTCCACTGCGCGCGCGAGAGCCGCCAGCGGGCCCTCCCCTTCTTCGCGAGAACCGCCGGCGAACGCGTTTTCAAATGCGCGCGCAATGGCTGCGAGGGGGTCGTCCTCGCCTTCGGGCGCCGATGGCTGCGCGCTCTCCACAGCAGCGGAGAGCGCCCGGCTCATCGCGGCCATAGCCTCGTCGAGGGCCGCCGCGTCATCGCCTTCAACGACCACAGCGGACGCAGGCGCCGGAGAAGAAGCCGCGTCTCCTCGAGGCTCATCCGTCCCGGCGGGCGTTGCGGATGATTCAACCGCTGAGGACGACTCGGCGTCGTGCGCCGCCATCGCCGCGCATGACGCGATACGCGATCCGACGAGCACGGAAAGCTCGACCTCGCCCGCCTCCTCGAGACGGGTCAGCACTTCGGTGAGTACGGTCACGACCGACTCACGCGCGGCAACGTCCACACGAGCGCATGCATCCGCCGCCGTGATGGCAAGAGAGGCGGCCCCGCGAAGCTCGCCCTGCGAGAGCTCATCGCGTGCACGACACACGCAATCTTCAACCAGTTTCGCGAAATTCTCTTCATGACCGGACTTACCGGACTCAAAACACTCCACCGCTGACGACCCTCCTTCTCGTCGCAAGCCGCGTTCCCTCGGGCCTGCTCGTTTTTCGTGGGATATTCTAGCCGAGCCGCAAGATCCAACGTCCGCTCAACCGCCCTTTCACGGTAAGCGCGACGGAATTATCATATTTTGCTGCTTGCTTACTAGCATTTAATCTCGAAGGTATGCAAGAAAACGCGACCGCGTAAAAGCAAACGCGGAGGGGCAGCTAGAAGCAGCGAAGACCGAACGCGGGGAGCTCCCTATTCGTCGATATCGAGAACATCGTATCCACGTTCACGCGCCGTGCGGGCAAGCGGTCGATCCGGCGTGACTGCGCAGCCATGCTTCGCCGCCGCGAGAAGGTCGCGATCAGAATGATGATCGCCATAAGCCCAGTCGAGCTGCCAGTTGCCCGCGCCGAACAGTTCGTCGGCGAACGCCGTAAGCGCGACGACCTTCTCCGAGCCTTCGACGGGCAGTCCGTCGACACGATCCGTGTAACAACCGTCTCCGTCGATCTGCATACGCGTCGCGATGCCGAATTGAATAGGATGGCAGATCATGGCCTTCGCGATGATGGGCTCGAACGTTGCGGAAACGCATACCACCACATGACCGTCCTCGAGGTGCCGACGCATGAGCTGATCGATCTCATCACGGAATATGCCCTCAACCCGCTCTTCGTAGAAGTCGCGGAGGAACCGGTTGACCTGGGAGACGGGCTTCCCTCGGAACGCCGAGAACACCAAGCCGCGAACCCAGCTTTCGTTTTGGGGCAGTCTCAGCTTGTAAGCGGCCGCCCATGCCATGATGCGCGCGATGACCGACTTCTTCAGCATGCCGAGCTTGGCAAGGTGCCGCACGAGCAGCACGGGGGAGTTCCCCGAGATGCTCGTGCCGTCGAAATCAAAAGCCGCGATTCGCACCGGCAGCGCCAACTCCCGTGCAGACGCCTCGCCCGCGCACACGCGCGCGAGCTCAGGCGTGAGCAACCGCTGCGCAGCCAAGCCATCTGCTCCGATGCGCATGACGCCCTCGGGAAGCACCGTCGGAGCCTGACGGTCGTCTTCAGGCACGTACACGTAGTTATCGTCGAGCTGCGGCATGATCATACCAAACCTCTGCGTTCCCGATGGAGGCACCCCATCACCCGTCAAAGCAGCGGCGGACACGCGCCTCGCCGTCCGCCGTTATATTCACGAATTTGTGATTATAGCCGACTGCGCCGGTACCGGTACAGCAACCTCACATACTCGACGCTAAACGATCACGCTTCACTGCGCGATGCGCGCGAGCAGGCCGGCTTGGCGCCCTCGCCGCGTGATCCGCGCGAGCAGGCCGTCCCGGATGGGCGCCTCGTCTGAACGCACCCGAAGACGAGTGACGAGGCGGGCTCCGGCTGACGCGCGCCCAAGCCGCCGAGGGCGGGATCCGAGCTGCACGGATCAGTCCTCCTCGCCGTCGATTCCGCACGAGCCTTCGAACTGGCTGTTGTACAAGCTCGCGTAAAATCCCCCGCGTGCGATGAGCTTGTCATGCGTGCCCTGCTCGACGATATCGCCTTTATCGACCACCAGGATGAGATCGGCATTGCGAATGGTGGAGAGCCGGTGTGCGATGACGAACGAGGTCCTGCCGCGCATGAGGTTGTCCATGGCACGCTGGATGCGCGACTCGGTGCGCGTGTCGACCGACGACGTCGCCTCATCGAGGATGAGCATGCGTCGATTCGCCAGAAGAGCGCGGGCGATGGTGAGAAGCTGACGCTGTCCCTGCGAGATGTTCGACGCGTCCTCGTTGATCTCGAAATCATAACCTCCGGGAAGCGTCGTGATGAAGCGATGAGCGCAAGCGCCGCGCGCCGCCTGCTCCACCTCCTCATCGGTCGCGTCGAGCTTGCCGTAGCGGATGTTCTCGCGAATAGTGCCGCTGAACAGCCACGTATCCTGCAACACCATGGCAAACTGCGAGCGCACGTCCTCGCGCGAGAAGTCGCGCGTATCGACGCCGCCGAGCGTGATGGAACCGCCCTGGACATCGTAGAAGCGCATGAGCAGCTTGACGAGCGTGGTCTTGCCGGCACCTGTCGGTCCGACGATGGCGACCATCTGCCCTTGCGCGATGGAAGCCGTGAAATCGTTGATGACCGGAGCGTTCTCGTCGTAACCGAACCTGACATGATCGAACTCCACATCGCCCGAAACCTCCGAAGCGGCCGCCCGGGGCTCCGTCCGCTCCTCCTCGGGCAGCTCGATGAAGGCGAAGATGCGCTCGGCAGCAGCCGCCATCTGCTGAAGCACGTTGGAGACCTGGGCGAGCTGCGTGATGGGCTGCGTGAAGTTCTTCACGTACTGAATGAACGCCTGGATATCCCCGACGGTAATAGCCCCCGCGACGGCGAGGAAGGCACCCGCTATGGCAACCGCCACGTATCCGAGGTTTCCGACGAAATCCATGACCGGCTTCATCAACCCCGAGAGAAACTGCGACCTCCATGCCGATTGGTAAAGCTTCTCGTTGGTCGCGAGATACGCTTCCACGACCTCTTCCTCCCGGCAGAAGGCCTTCACCACCGCATGCCCGGAAAACGTCTCCTCCACCTGAGCGTTGATGGCGCCGAGCTGGGCTTGCTGGGCATAGAAGTATTTCTGCGAGCGCTTCACCACCACGGCCACGAGAACAAGGGAAACAGGGACCATGACCAGGGTGATCAGCGTCATGACCAAGTTGATCGACAGCATCATGACGACGACGCCGACAACGGTCACAAGAGAGGTGACGAGCTGCGTGACGCCCTGGTTGAGGCTCTGCCCCAACGTGTCCACGTCGTTGGTGATGCGCGAGAGGGTGTCGCCGGTCGAGTTTTTGTCGAAAAAGCCGAACGGCATGCGATCGATCTTCTCCGCGATAGCCCGACGAAGGCGATAGCACGTCTGCTGAGATACGTAGGACATGACCCATCCCTGCACCCAGGAGCATGCGGCGGACGCCACGTAAAGCGCGAAGGTGGTTGCCAGGATTCGCGTTATCAAATCGAAGTCGATGGAACCCGTGCCCGCTATCCGTGCGGACACGCCCTCGAAAAGCACCGTCGTCGCCTCGGAGAGGACCTTCGGTCCGACGATGTTGAACACGGTCGAGCCTATGGCGAATGTCAAAACGATGGATACGAGCAACTTGAACTGCCCCATGAACGCCAGCATCTTGCGCATCGACCCCTTGAAATCCCGCGCCTTCTCGCCGGGCATCATGGGGCCGTGACCGTGGCCGTGACCGCCCGGCCCGCGACGACGCGAGCTCGCTCTCCCCTCGATGGGCGATTCCTTTCCGCTCATGCGGCATCACCTCCCCCGACCAACTCCTCTTCGGACAGCTGGGACAACGCGATGTCCCGGTACGCATCGCACGACTTCATGAGCTCGGCATGTCTTCCCCGCCCGACGACGCGTCCGTCTTCGAGCACGACGATGCAATCCGCGCCCATGACCGTGGAGATGCGCTGAGCGACCACGATGCGCGTCACATCGGCCAGCTGCTCGTCGAGGGCGCGGCGCAACGCGGCGTCGGTGCGGTAGTCGAGCGCCGAGAACGAATCGTCGAACAGGAACAATCGCGCATCCGCGGCGACGGCGCGCGCTATGGCGAGACGCTGCCGCTGCCCGCCGGACACGTTCGCACCTCCTTGGGATACGCCGGCCTCGAGTCCATCGGGAGAATCGAACACGAACGACGCCTGCGCGATCTCAAGCGCACGGCGCACGCGTTCGTCGCCAAGCGACGGATCGACGTAGCGCACGTTGGACGCCACCGTCCCCGAGAACAAAAACGCTTTCTGCGGCACGTATCCGATCTGCCGTCGCAGATCGCGTTGGGTCATATCGCGCACATCGACGCCGTCGATGCGAACCGAGCCCGCGCTCACATCGCAGAACCGCTCTATGAGTTTGAGGACCGTCGATTTCCCCGATCCCGTCGAGCCGACGATGGCAAGCGTTCCGCCTGCGGGAACGGTGAAGCTCACGTTCTCGAGAACGCACTCGCTCTCATCGTCGTAGCGAAACGACACGTCATCGAAAACCACCTCGGCGCCCCGAGGGCGGCGATCGGCCGGATCGGAAACGATGCCGCGAAGCTCATCCGACGCGATAGCCGGAGCATCGCCTGAAGGCGACATCTGCGACGCGGTCTCGGGGTCGCGCACAGACGGCTCGCACGAAAGCACCTCGTCGATGCGCGCGGCGGCGACGTCGGCACGGGGCAGCATGATCGAGATCATGCCGATCATGAGAAACCCCATGATGATGACCATGGCGTAGGTTATGAACGCGATGAGGTCGCCGGTCTGAATGACGCCCGCGTCGATGTAGCGACCGCCCACCCACACGATGCCGACCGATGTCGCGTTCATGATGAGCATCATCGCGGGCATCATGAACGTCATGACCCGGTTGGTGAACAGCTGCGTGCGCATGAGACGGCTCGAAGCTTCATCAAAGCGCGCCTCCTCTACGTCCTCGCGGTCGAACGCACGCACGACCGAAATCCCCGTCAGCATCTCGCGCGCGACGAGGTTCACCCGATCGATCAGCGTTTGCATGATCTTAAACTTCGGCATAGCGACTTTGAACAGGGTAAACACTACGGCGAAAACAGCCACGACGGCAACCACCACGACCCAACCCATCGCGGGATTGGTCATCATGACCATGACGATGCCGCCGAGCGCGAGGATGGGGGCGTAAAGAACCATGCGAACCAACATGATCGATACGTTTTGCACGAGCTGGACGTCGTTGGTGCCGCGCGTGATGAGCGAAGCCGCCGAGAACGCGCCGATCTCTGCCTCCGAAAAGGAGACGACCTTGGAGAACAGCGCCTTGCGCAAGTCGTAGCCGATGCGCGCGCCCGTGCGGGAGGCGACGAAGCCGACGAGCACCGACAGCACCATGCTCAAACCGGCGAGCGCGAGCATCTTCACGCCGACCGTGACGAGGTAGGTCATCTGCACGCTCGTCAAGTCGTAACCGAGGGCTTCGTACTCGCTGCGAGCGGCGGCGATCGCCTGCTGCTCGACCAGGGAATCGCCCGCGACGCTCATCGTCTCCTCGAGCGCGCCAACCGCGCCATCTATCTGCTCTTTCGTGACGGATCCGGTCTGATAGGCGGCGAGGGCTCCATCGATCGTCAGCCCACCAGGAAGAACCCCGTCCACATGGGCGACGATGAGCGGCAAAGCCATCACCTCGTCGAGCTCGCCAATACGCTGCTCGCCGAAGTCGTTGAGACGGTACGCGCCCGACTCAGTCTTATCATATGATGAGGCAAGCAACTCCTCCCCCGCAGCATCGGACATCATCACAGCGATGTCATGGGTACGCGCAGACACCTCGTCGCACGCGGCATGCTCTATTCCCGACTGCTGTATGCCGACGTCGACGATATCCGACGTGAGCTTGGGCAGGGAAAGATCGGCGAACGCTTGCCCGACGAGCAGCACGATGACGACGAACAGCGCGATCTTATGGCCGAGCAGATACCGAAGAATCCTCATCGGTCCCCTCCTGTCGTTCACGCTGAAACTCCGCGATGAGATTCATGGTCTCGACCATCGCCCGCATGCGCTCGACGCCAACGTATTCGACGAGCTCACGCGCACGACGGGAGAACTCGGAATCGACCTTTTCAGCAAGAGCGCGTCCCGATTCCGTCAGACGAACGGCGACCGCGCGATAATCATCGCCGTCGCGGCCGCGCTCGACGAGTCCCTTCGCGCTCAACGTCCTCAGAACCTGGGACATGGCGGAAGGCGTGACGTGCATCTGCTGCGCCACGCAACCGGGACGCACGCGGGCAGCCCCTGTCTGCGTCTCCATCAAGAAGATCACGTGAAGGGCGCGCGCCTCAGTCGGAGTGGCGCCCTCGACCGAAACAGACGACATGGGACGATATTGATGCACACGCCGTATGAGGTCGAAGAACTCGAGCCTGAGTGACTCCATCTCCGCGGAAGGACGGGCCTCCCCCGAAGACGGAGGCGTGCTTTGGTTTTCCTGATTCACAACACGAACCTTGTAGATAGTTTAGCAATTCATTATTTAGCACTAAACTAAATGAGAGGCCCCGCGAAATCAAGACGCCTTCGCCGACAAGGCGAATTCAGCGTGCAGGAGGACACGACGCGGAAATCACCCCCGACTCAACGCCGAAGCTCACGAGAACAATGCGAACAGGCGATCCCAAAAGCTCAGCTCAACCTCAGGCTCCTCCGCCATCTGAACGACTTCTTTCTCGACAGCGGGCGTCGAAATGACGAATTGGACTTTGGAGGTGCTCGTATTGTCCTGCGAAGCGAAGGAACGCGGCTCGAAAGCGGGGAAATCGTAATCCGCCATCATCGACGCGATCTGGTCCTTCATCGTCTGCGGTAGATCGATGGTGGCGGCGTTCAGCTGAGAAACGCCCCCGCTGTACGCCGAAACGCCTTGCGCAAGCCGGCCTGCACCCGCAGAGAGCTCCTGAGCGCCCGCGTTCATCTGCGCGTAATTCGAGGCAAGCGCCTTAACCCCGTCGGTGTAGCTCACCAGCCCCTGATGGAACAAGCCGTAACCTTGGGCAAGCTCGCCCACGCCGCCCAAAAGACTTTTCAAATCCTCGAGACCCCCTGCCTCTATCGACGCGTCTAACTCGTCGGCGATCACGCGTAGAAGGCGAGCGGCCTCGGACATGCCCGAGCTAAGCTGCGCCGTAGCCTCCAGATTGCGCTTCGCCGCATCGAAGGCGTCCCTATGCTCTGCAAACGTCTGCCTCGCAGACTGAGCCGCACGATAGGTGCTGACAAGCGTCTCAACCGTCTCGTCGTCGGCGGTATCGTCGGTCGTATCGGCAAGCTGCCTAATCGCTTCTATCTGATCGTCGTTCGCCGTGCCATCGGGTATCGCGTCCATCGATCCCGCAAGCTCACCGTAAGCGGCGGAGTAGGCGCCGCTCACTTCCGACGCGGTCCCCGCAACGGCGTCAAGCGCATCGGCAAGATTCCTCATCAAACCGGGAAGCTTTGCAAGCTCGTCGACCTGCGATAGATCGATTTGCCCCAACGCCTCGCTAACCGCCGTGAAAGCGGCGTCAACTTGAGCCGAAGCCTCGGTCAACTGGTCCGAGGAGGCGGCAAGCGTGCCCAAGCCCTCGCCGAACTGCGCCAACCCCGCTGCGAAATCACCAACGCCCGAGGCGAACTCGGAAGAACCCGCATCGAGCTGCGCAGCCCCGCTCGCAAGCCGGGAGACGGCATCGCCGAGTTCGGAGACACCGTCGACCATTCCGTCGGCGGAAGGCATCTCGATCACCGAGGTGTAGGGTAGCGCGACGATCTGAGCGGCGGTAAGCGTGAAATCTTTCGCGTTCATCTTCATCGTGAAATCGCCGTCATGTCCGGGCAGCACGGTGAAGGCGACCGTCCTGTCCTCGCCCGACATGGCCAGCGTCGCCTGCTCGGCGACGACATCCGAGCAAGTCCCCGCAGGAAGCGTGAACGTTGCCTGCAGCATGTAGCTGTCGTAAAACGCACGGTCGGCATCCTCGTTTCTGCCGGTCTTCAGGTGAATCACCACCTCGCCCTCCGCACCCGCGACCTCATCGGCGGATACGCTTCGTCCGTCAAGCTCGTAAGACAGCGAGATGTTCCAGGGAATAACCGGCTGGGAGACGTTCCCCTGATAGAGGAACGTGCCCTCCCCGACGGAAAACGAGGTCGCTTGGCCCTCGCGCGAAAGCGGCTTGTCCTCGCTCAAGCTAAGCACGTCGTCATAAGGGCCGAAGTCCACGACCTGGCCACCGCTTTCCACATCGAACATGTTCACGACGGAAGCCGAGCGGGCTGCGCCCGTTGCATCGAGGGAAACGTAGACCACTTCAGTCTTGTCGAATACGGCGGTGGAAGCAGGAAGGCTCGCCTGAACCTGCGTTTGAGCAGCCTCCGCCCCCTGCGCGGACGCGCGATCGGCGGCAAGCGCAACGGAGCTCGGCGCCGATATGGCCAAAACGACGACGAGCGCGCCGGCAATTCCCCGGGAGAATCGACCATCGCGGTCGTCGGCGCCTGGCAAGGAGGCTCCGGCGGACAAAATCGAGGTGAAGCGCTCCGATGATCGCGCACCGTATCCATCCTTCATCACAATCGATCACCTTCCGTCTTCGCAATCGGGGAAGCGAAGTTCGCGCGGTAGGTGGTCCTGCGAACGACGCCGTCGAGAAGAATAAGCAAACCGGGCAAAAAGCACGTCACTAAGGCGAGCGACAACAGCGCTCCACGCCCCAAAAGAAGGCCGAGGCTCGAGACGGCTTCAATCGAGGAGGAAACCGCAAGCGCGAAACCTGCCGTCGCCAATATGCAAGCGGAGACGAGCACCGACCGGAACGACTTCCCCAATGCGGCGCGCGCCGCCTCGCGCGCGGGCAACGTTTGCCGCTCGCGCAGATAGTGCGTGGTCAAAAGGATGCCGTAGTCGATGGTGGCGCCAAGTTGCACGGTGTTGACGACCAGATAGCCGATGAAATTGAGCGGCGTCCCCGTGAAATACGGGATCGAGAGGTTGATCCAGATACCCGACTCGATGGCGAGCAGCAAGATGAACGGCAAGGACGCGGACTTGAAGGTCACCAGCAAGACGATGAAGATGGCGATGACGGCGACGAGGCTCACCACGACGTTGTCAACGGCGACGATGTTCGCCATATCGTAGAGGTTCGCCGACTGACCTGCGGTGTAGCATTCGTCATAGCGTGATGCGGCCGCGGCGTTTATCTGCTCGACAAGCCCGAACGCGCGGTCACCCTCGACTTCGGTGTCGACCATCGCCACGATGCGAGCGTATTCATCCGAGTAAAATTGCGAGAGCACGGACGGATCGAGAAAGTCCTGAGGGATGGCGTTGCCGACCATCGAGGCATACGAGACGACGCCGGTGACATGATCCAGCTCGGCGATGGCCTGCGAGAGTTCGGCTTCGGATGCCAAATCGCCCCGCGGAACCAGCACGGCCACCATGTTCTGCTGCCCGAACACGTCCCGCACCGCCTGCGTGTCAGCGCCCGTGCGCACCGACGTGTCGGGGGTGCCGTTCTGGTAGGTGAAGGTGACGCTGCCCTGCCCGAGGAAGGCGGGTACGATGAGCACGGCGACCAGGAGCATCGCGGGCACGCGCACATGGCGAAGAACCGAGTCGACGTTCCTGAACGTCGGCATGAGACGCCGATGATGCGTCTTGTCGATGAGCTTGTAGAGCATGAGCGTGAGCGCAGGGAGAAGAACCACGACGGTGGCGAAGCTCAGCACGATGCCTTTGACCAAGTTAACACCCAAGTCCGCGCCGATCTGAAACTGCATGAACGACAACGCGGCGAACCCGAACAGCGTGGTCACCGCGCTCGCCGCGATGGTGCCCATTGATTTGCGCATAGCGCTCGCCATGGCTTTCTCGGCATCGCCGAAAGCCTCCCTCTCATCAGCGAACGCGTGCAGGAGGAAGATCGCGTAATCAAGCGAGACAGCAAGCTGCAAGATGGGGCTCACCGAGTAGGTGACGAACGAAACTTCGCCGAGGAAAACGTTGGTGCCCATGTTGATGAGGATGGAGACCCCGATGGCGGCGATGAACAGCACGGGCTCGATCCACGACATGGTGGAGACGACGAGCAGGAACATGATGACGGGCACAATGATGGCAACGGCCATGAGCACCTGCTCGACCATGCTCTGCTGCATCTGGGCGTTATCGGCGGCGTCTCCGGAAACCGCATTGCCGGAACCAAGCGAATCGACATAGGCGCGTATCTCGGGAACGACGGCCCCCTCCTCGCCCTTGGCGATAGCCACCTGGTACAACGCCGCGCCGTCGCGATAGTACTGCTCGACGGTAGCGGAGTCGAGCGTGTCAAGCGGCACGGTCACGTCCACCACGTCGTCGAGCCACAGAACCATTTCGACGCCTTCTATGGAGGAGATGCGGTTTTTCACCTCGACAGCGGAGGCGGGAGTTACATCGCGAACCATGACGTAGGCATTGGGGATAGCCTGGTCGAACTGTTCGGTCATGATGTCGACCGCCGTGGTTGACTGCGCGCTCGGCGGAAGGTAATCGACCATATCGTAGTTTACGCGGACGAAGGGAATGCATGCCGTGCTCACGATCATCACGATCGCGAACAACGCAACTATGACCCTGCGCCCTGCGATGACGGTTTCGATGAATCTATCCACACGCACCCGCTTCAAACTATGCCGGAGCCTTGCACGCCCCTTCGCCGACACGCGACAACGCGTCGGCGAAACCGAGCGAGCACGTGCTTAACCAACCATGATAGCCCTAATATCGAAAGACGGCGGCGGCGAGCAGGGTAAAAAACAGACTGCGGCAGCTCGACCAGGCCGCGCGACCGGCCACCGGATGAAATCTACGCGCGCGACAGGACGCCGGGAGCATGCACAACCTTCAAAGCCCCCGGCACGGTCGAGATCGAAAACGTCGATCCCGTGAGCCTCTCACCGTCCATTTGGGCGGGAGGTTCACAGCCGAAAGCCACCTCGATAGACTTAGCCCGATGAAAATCGATCTGCTTGAAGCGGGTGTGATGACCGTTTTTCGCCATCAGGAACATCCCCGTCGCCCGCAGCACGCCGAGAGGAGGGTGCGCGAGGCACACATCGAGCAAACCATCGTCAACTCGAGCTTCAGGGCATACCTTGAAGTGCCCGCCGTAGGTCGGCCCGAGTTGAACGGCGAAAAGAAAGGACTCCCCTGCGATATCGACAACGTTTTCGACACCAGGGCATCCGGAAAGCACCGCATGGTAGGAAAGGGCGTCGAGGTGATGGAAAAGCTGATCGATACCGCTTTCAAGATAAAGGACGGTTCCCGAGCGACCCGTCTTCTTGCGCCGTTCGACCGTATCGAGCGCAATAGCGGCATCGAAGCCGAACGAGAGCGTCTCGACGAAGTAGCTGCCGTTGACCAACCCGACGTCGACGGGAGACGCTTCCCCCTCGAGGATTTGGCGAACCGCACGATCGACCTTGCCGCTCATCCCCAACGTCGCGGCGTAATCGTTGCCCGACCCCACCGGCACCACGCCCATCGCGGGACGATCAACCGAGCTGCGTCGCATCAAGCCGTTGGCAGCTTCGTGAATGACCCCATCGCCGCCGAGCACGACAAAGACCCGATACGACGGATCGAGCGATGAGGCTATGTCGGCAGCATGGCCGGGAGCCTCGGTCAGCATCAGATCGCATGCCCCCGCGCCAAGGGCGGATTCGAGCGAAGCATGCGCGCGGCAAGCAGCTTCGCGCCCCGCCCCGCTTTTTGCCGCAGGGTTGGCGACAAGCGCGACCTTTCCCGAGAAACGCACGAACCCTCCCACGAACAAATCGACAAACGAGCGAACATAACAAAAACGTCGCTCGAATGAGCGACGTTTGAAGATGCTAAATGGCGGGATGTACGAGACTCGAACTCGCGACCTCCGACGTGACAGGCCGGCGCTCTAACCAACTGAGCTAACACCCCGTGTTTTGCAGCTTGTCCATTATACTCAAACCCGTTCTGCGCACAAGCGTTAATTTTACTTTTTTTGAAAATCGATTTCGAGGGCGCCGCCCGAGGGCCTCAGTCGAGGATACCGCCGAAGTCGACAGCCCGCCGGCCTTTCGCACGCTGCGACCCCGCCCCCAATCCGCCCACCGTTTCGATTGCGACCTCGGCTCTGATCATTCCGCAGAAGGCGCCACCCGGGATGCCGATACGGCCTTCCCGGCAAGGCATGTCGGAATCACACGCGCTACAATGTCCTCATGACGAATCATCTCTCGAACAGCAGCAGGGTGCTCCTCGGCATCGACATCGGCGGCACGACCGTCAAGTTCGGCGCGCTCGACGAATCGGGCTGCGTCCTGGCAAGCTCCGCCTTCCCGACCTCCGATCTTGCGCAGCGAGCTCGTCAACAAGCGTTCGCGCGCACCGTCGCGCAATCCCTCGCGCCGCGCATCGATCCCGTAAGCGTCGCAGCCATCGGCTGCGCGGTCCCCGGAGCCGTTGACGATCAAGGCCGCGTCGGGATGATACCCAACGCGAGCATCGACGTCGACGGACTTATCGAAGAGCTCGCCAACGTCTTCCCTGCCGCCCGCATCGCGCCCCTCAACGACGCGAACGCCGCCGCGCTCGGCGAGCAATGGGTCGGAGCGGGAGCGGGCGTCGCGGACGTGCTCATGGTGACGCTGGGAACGGGAATCGGCGCGGGAATCATCCAGGGAAATCGCATATGCACCGGCGCGCACGGCTGCGCGGGGGAAATCGGCCACCTGAGCGTCGAGCGAGGAGGGCGTGCCTGCTCGTGCGGAGGAACCGGATGCCTCGAGCAATACGCCTCGGCTCGCGGCATCGTCCTCACGATGCTCGAGGAAAGCGGCTCGGCGTTTCTCCCCGACCACGACGCCGACGCGTTCTCCGTTTTCGAAGAGTTCACCAGAGGAGACGCAGCCGCGCATCGCAGCATCGATCGCTTCTGCGATGCGCTGGCGTTCGGCCTCGCCTCGGCGGCATGCGCGATAGACCCGCACCTCATACTTATCGGCGGAGGAGTCTCCGAGTCCTTCGATCTTTTCTCCGAGGAACTCCGGCGCGACTTCAAGCGTTACGCGATACCTCCGTGCAAGAACACACCCATAGAGAAGGCGCGACTGGGTAATGACGCGGGTTTCATGGGAGCAGCCCGCTTCGCCTGGATGCACCTTCTTCACTCAACCGACCCGACGAGAGAGGACGTCTCGCCATGACCGCCACCGCAACCATCGACGAGATGCTATCGACCCTCACGCTCGAAGAGAAGGCATCGCTTCTCGCAGGCTCCGATCACTGGCTCACGCAAGCGCTGCCTCAACATGGCATCGCTGCGCTGCTTTTATGCGACGGCCCTCACGGGCTGCGCAAGCAAGAGGGCAAGGCGGATCATCTCGGATTGCACGAATCGCTTCCTGCGACGTGCTTTCCAACAGCGAGCACGCTCGCTTGCTCCTTCGACCCCGGTTTAGCACGGGAGGTCGGCAGGGCGATCGGCGAGGAATGCGTTCGGGAGGACGTCGCCGTCGTCTTAGGCCCCGGAATGAACATAAAACGCAGCCCGCTCGGGGGACGTGGTTTCGAGTATTTCAGTGAAGACCCGTTCCTCACCTCCGCCATGGCGACGGGTATGGTCGAGGGCATCCAAAGCTGCGGCGTCGGGGCGTGCCTCAAGCACTTCGCATGCAACAGCCAGGAAATCGCGCGCATGGTGTCCGACTCGATCGTCGACGAACGCGCGCTCAACGAAATCTACCTACGTGGATTCGAGAAAACCGTGAAGAAGGCGCGGCCCTGGGCCGTCATGACCGCCTACAATCGCCTCAACGGGACCTACTGCTCCCAAAGCAGGGCGCTCATCACCGCCAAACTTCGAGATGATTGGGGATTCGACGGGGTTTGCGTCACCGATTGGGGCGCGCTCAGCGACAGCGTTCCCTCCGTGGCGGCGGGGCTTGATCTGGTCATGCCGGGGCCGCGAGCCGATCATGCGGCGGAAGTGGTCGAAGCGGTCAAACATGGCGAACTATCCGTCCGCAGCCTCGACGCGGCGGCTCGCAGGCTCATCTCGCTTTGCAGGCGATACGAAGACGAGGCTCCCGCAAGGCGATCGCTTCCGATCCCGAAACACCACCTCGGCACCGCGCAACGTGCAGCCGAAGAATCGGCGGTGCTGCTCGAAAACAACGGCATCCTCCCGCTTGACGTCCACGAGAACATAGCTGTCATCGGATCTTTCGCCTTGAGACCGCGCTATCAGGGGGCCGGCTCCTCCCGGATCAACCCGATAGCGCTCGACGACCCGTGGAGCGCGCTGTGCAATGCGGGGTTCGACGCCCGCTACGCGAAAGGCTACGATCCCGCAACCGGGGAGACGACCGATGAATTGCTCGATGAAGCGCGCGCGACCGCGCGGGCCGCGCACATCGCCGTGGTAATCGTCGGATTGCCGGATCGCTTCGAATCGGAGGGGTTCGATCGATCGGACATCACCTTGCCCGCAGGACATGAGGAACTGCTGAGAACCGTGTGCGAGGCAAATCCAAGGACCGTCGTCGTGATCCAGGGCGGCTCCCCCGTTTCCCTGCCGTGGCTTTCACACCCAAGCGAAGACGAAAGCCACAGCGCCCCCCAACCCGCCGCCGTGCTGCTTGCCGGGCTCGCGGGATGCCGCGGCGGAGCCGCGATCGCCCGCTTGCTGCTCGGAGAGGCAAACCCTTCGGGCAAGCTCGCCGAAACATGGCCCGTCAAGCTCGAGGACACCGCGCTCGGAAGCAACTTCCCCGACAAGAACCGCAACATTTTATACCGCGAGAGCATCTTCGTCGGATACCGATGGTTCGACGCAGCGGAAATAGAGCCCGCCTACCCGTTCGGACACGGCCTCAGTTACACGCGGTTCCACTACGACGGACTCGAAATCGAAACCTGCGAAGGCGGCGTCCGCGTCGCATTCGACCTCGAGAACGCAGGCGATCTCCCAGGCTCGGAAGTCGCCCAGGTCTATATCGCAGATATGAACCAGCGCGTGTTCAGGGAAGCTCGATCTCTTGTCGGATTCGCCAAAGTTTTTCTCCAGCCCGGCCGGAAAGAACGCGTCGTCATCGACGTCAGCGCCGACGACCTTTCGTACTGGGACACCGAAAGCGGCGCCTGGCGGCTCGATGAAACGATGCTGTCCGTAAGCGTCGGGGCGTCGAGCCGAGATATCAGACTCGAAGGATCCCTCGCGCTTCAAGCCGGCTCGGCAGGCTTCACGCTCTCGCCGCGCGAGGGTAAACATGACGATACGCCCACCGCACCCGCATGCTACGCGCACGTGACGAGGAAGGGCTTCGACGAGACCTCCTTCGCACAGCTCTACGGAGCGGACTTTCCCGCCGAGAAGCCCGTCTGTCCCATCGACATCAACTCAACCGTAACCGAGATCGACCAGACAGCACTCGGCCATCTGATATTCAAGATCATCGAGCGTGAAGCGCGCAAGACGACGCAAGGAGACGGAGGCGACACGAAGGCCATCCTCGACGCCATGCTCGCCGACATGCCGCTTCGGTCCATGACGATGGGAGGCATCCCCATGGAGGCGGTGCATGCGATAGTCGACCTGCTGAACGGGCATTTCATACACGGCATGAAAAATGGCCTCAAGGCCCTGCGCATCCTCAACGCGCGATGCAAGACGACGCGCGAGCGCGAACAAGATCGAAAGGTTCAGTAAGGAAAAAGGCCGGAAGAACCCGGCCTTTGAAATACTGGAGCGGGTGACGGGAATCGAACCCGCCTCATCAGCTTGGAAGGCTGAGGTTCTACCAATGAACTACACCCGCGAAGAGCACTGCCTCAAGCAGCGAGTATGTAGTATAGCGCAACCGTTCGAAAAACCAGGCGAGAAATAATTAAATTCAGAAAGCGGCACCATCGGATTCGAACGGGATTAAGAATATCGAGAAGTCAGAAACTCTTATCCGAAGAAGTTCAAAAATCTCCACAAATTCTCCAGTCGCAGGTTCAAACCCTTATTTTTCCAAACCCCTGAATAATTTGGGATTCAAAGCATCGACGAAGTTACCGTGCCATTTTTCGCGGTCTTCAGGACACAAAACGAAAAAGGTCAGAGACGATAAGCCTCTGACCTGCGGTTTTGGTGGTCGGGACGACAGGATTCGAACCTGCGACATCCTGCTCCCAAAGCAGGCGCGCTACCAAACTGCGCCACGTCC
>CALADF010000024.1 GCA_937890835.1 uncultured bacterium | reverse complement strand
AGCTGCACCTCGAGATCATCGTCGACCGTCTCCTCCGCGAGTTCAAGGTCGAGGCGAACGTCGGCAAGCCGCAGGTTGCCTACCGCGAGCGTCCCGGCAAGGAGGTCATGAACGCCGAAGGCAAGTTCGTGCGTCAGTCCGGCGGTCGCGGCCAGTACGGTCACGCGATCATCAACATGTACCCGCAGGAGGCCGGCGCCGGCTACGAGTTCGTCAACAAGATCGTCGGCGGCGTGGTTCCCAAGGAGTACATCCCCTCGATCGACAAGGGCATCCAGGAGGCGCTGAACTCCGGCGTTTTGGCCGGCTACCCGGTCGAGGACATCAAGGTCGAGCTCATCGACGGCTCCTACCATGACGTCGACTCCTCCGAGGCGGCGTTCAAGGTGGCAGGCTCCATGGCCATCAAGGACGCTTTGAAGAAGTCCAACCCGGTCATCCTCGAGCCCGTCATGGCTGTCGAGATCGAGACTCCCGAGGAGTACACCGGCTTCGTCATGGGCGACATCCCGAGCCGCCGCGGCATGATCTTGGGCCAGGAGAAGCGTGGCAACGCCATCGTCGTCAACGCGAAGGTGCCGCTGGGCAACATGTTCGGTTACGCGACCGACCTGCGTTCCGGCACTCAGGGCCGTGCTGTGTACACCATGCAGTTCGACTCTTACGAGCCCGTTCCCAAGAGCGTGCAGGAAGAAATTATCAGCAAGGCTGGCGGAAACGCCTAAGGCGACCCGTCGAAGCTCACTTTGGAGGTAAGGTAAGTGGCTAATCAAAAGATTCGCATCCGACTCAAGGGATACGATCATGAGATCGTGGATCAGTCCACCAAGCTCATCGTCGATACCGCCCAGAAGACGGGTGCCAAGGTTTCCGGTCCTATTCCGCTGCCGACGGAGCGCAACATGTACTGCGTCATCCGCTCGCCGCATATGAACAAGGACTCCCGCGAGCAGTTCGAGATGCGCACGCACAAGCGCCTCATCGACATCCTCGAGCCGACCCCGAA
Source organism: uncultured bacterium (assembly GCA_937890835.1). Classification (GTDB taxonomy): domain Bacteria; phylum Actinomycetota; class Coriobacteriia; order Coriobacteriales; family Eggerthellaceae; genus CALADF01. The sequence continues at coordinate 53,967 of CALADF010000024.1, read as the reverse complement.
CACGGTCGACTCGCTGATGCGTCTCGATCTCCCTGCTGGCGTGGACATCGAGATCAAGCTGTAAGGGGGGTTGTGCTACATGATTAACGCTATCTTTGGTAAGAAGATCGGCATGACCCAGATCTTCGCCGAGGACGACACCGTCGTCCCCGTCACGGTCATCCAGGCTGAACCCAACAAGGTCTGCCAGGTCAAGACCACCGAGACCGACGGTTACGAGGCCGTGCAGATGGGCTTCGGCTACATCAAGCCCCGCCGTGTCAACAAGCCCATGCAGGGTCACTTCGACAAGCAGGGCGCCGAGCCGAAGCGTTACCTGCGCGAGGTTCGCGTTGAGAACGCCGGCGAGTACAAGGTCGGCGACGAGCAGACCGTCGCAGCGTTCGCGGACGTCAAGAAGGTCGACGTCACGGGCACTTCTAAGGGCAAGGGTTTCGCCGGCGTCATGAAGCGCTACGGCTTCGGCGGCGGCCCGGGCGGTCACGGCGCTCACTTCCACCGTGCTCCGGGTTCCGTGGGCCAGTGCGCGACTCCGTCTCGCGTCTTCAAGGGCCTGAAGCTTCCCGGTCACATGGGCTGTGACACCGTCACCGTCAAGAACCTCGAGATCGTTCGCATCGACGAGGATCAGAACCTCATCCTCGTCAAGGGCGCGGTTCCGGGCGGCAAGAACGCGATCGTGCGCGTTCGCATGGCTTAATCCGTACTAGGTTACAAGGAGCTGCAGATAATATGGCAACCATTGAGATCAAGGACGTGAAGGGCGCAGCCGCCGGCACCGCCGAGCTCGCTGAGTCCGTGTTCGGCATCGAGCCGAACATGCACGTCATGCACCACGTCGTCAAGGCGCAGCGTGCTTCCTGGCGACAGGGCACCGCTAACACCCGCACGCGCGGCCAGGTTCGCGGCGGCGGCAAGAAGCCGTGGCGTCAGAAGGGCACCGGCCGTGCTCGTCAGGGCACCATCCGCGCACCCCATTGGGTCGGCGGCGGCGTGGTGTTCGGCCCGCATACCCGTTCCTACGAGATGAAGGTGAACCGCAAGGAGGTCAAGCTGGCGATGCGCTCCGCGCTCTCCGCCAAGCTGGCCGACGGCGAGCTCGTCATCGTCAAGGACTTCGGGTTCGAGAAGCCCTGCACCAAAGACGCCGTCGCGGCGCTGAAGGCGCTCGGCCTCGAGGGCAAGCGCATCACGCTGGTCATCGGCAACGAGGACGTCGAGACGTTCCTGTCGTTCCGCAACATCCATGAGGTGAACATCGTCCCGGTAGGCGACATCAACACCTACGAGCTCATCGACAACAAGGCGCTCGTGATCGTCGACACCTGCCTGAATCGCATCGAGGAGGTGCTTGCATAAATGAAGGATCCCCGCGAGGTCATCATTCGCCCCATCATCACGGAGCACAGCTACGACATGATGGAGAACAACGTGTACACCTTCGAGGTGGCCAAGGACTCCAACAAGGTCGAGATCCGTCAGGCTATCGAGGCTATCTTCGACGTCACCGTCGTGAAGGTGAACACCCTCAACGTGAAGCCGAAGCCCAAGCGCGTGCGTTACGCCGCCGGCAAGACCCGCACTTGGAAAAAGGCCATGGTCACGCTGAAGGAAGGCGACACCATCGAGATCTTCAGCGCGTAAATTCGCTCTGATATCTTCGAGAGTTAATGCAAGGCGCCCCGGGATCGCTCTCGGGGCGCCTTTTTGCGCCGCGCGCTCAAGGGAGCGCATGGTGATTTGATATGACGCGCACTAAGCGCGTTCGAGCCGATACAATAGCATCGGCTTCGGGTGAGGTGGGCTTATGCGCCCCGATCCCGCTTCGCAGTTTGGCAAAACGAAATAGGGAAAGCGAGAAGGTGCCTGATGGGATACGATGACAAGCGCGCTCCGCGTGAGGGCGGACGCGACTTCGACGGCAAGCGAGGGGATAAGCCCTACCGTGGCGGCGATAGACGAGACTCTCGACCGTACGGAGACAGGCCGCGTGGCGGAAAGCCCTACGGCGACCGCAAGCCCTACGGCGATAAGCCCTACGGCGACCGCGACCGCAAGCCCTACGGCGATCGCAAGCCCTACGGTGACAGGCCGCGTGGCGGAAAGCCCTACGGCGACCGCAAGCCCTACGGCGACCGCGGTGGCGACCGCAAGCCCTACGGCGACAAGCCCTACGGCGACAAGCCCTACGGCGACAAGCCCTACGGCGATCGCAAGCCCTACGGCGACCGCGACCGCAAGCCCTACGGCGACCGCGACCGCAAGCCTTACGGAGACAAGCCGCGTGGCGGCAAGCCCTACGGCGACCGCGGCGGCAAACCATTTGGCGACAAGCCGCGCGGCGACAGGCGCTTCGACGAGCGCGGCCCGCGTCGCGACGCCAAGGGTCCGCGCAAGCCGCGTACCGGCAACTATAAAGAGCTGCAGAACCTCATCGATGGCATGGACGGGCATAACTTCGGTTCGTACCGCGGTCTTGTGGGAACGTATTCCTTCGATGGCTTCGACCTTCTCATCAACCATGTCCAGGCCGACCCGTTCGCCAACCCCTCGTCGCTCACCGTTCGCGTCCCCCAAGACGTCGCCGAGTTCCCGGCTGAGCTGTTCGACGAGGCGTGGAAGCGCACCGCCCTCGAGGACGCGCTGCTGCGCCGATTCGGGCGTGCTGTTTCCCAGAACGCCTGTCATTTCCCCGACTTCATCAAAGGCGGCGAGTTCTTCGTCAGCAAGCCCGGCCCCGAGATTTTGAAGCGCTCGGCCGTCGAGGTGAGCGACGAGGCCGTCGAGGTCCGCTTCGAGGCGAGCTTCCCGTCTCGCGATCGCGGGGTCACCGCCCGCGATATGTCCACGATGCTGTTCGAGGCGTTGCCCCGCATCGTGCGCGAGTCCCTGCTGCATGTAAGCTACGCGGAAGGCGAGCTTGAGGCGATCGCCGATCTTGCCGAGGATCAGCACGCCCTGCGCGTTGCCATCGCCGAGCGCGAGCTGGTGTGCTTCGTCGCCGATGGAGCCATCCTGCCGCGCGAGAGCGGCATTTCGAAGCGTCCCATGGCCGACGCGGTGGCGTTCTCGTCTCCCGAGTCCATGCGTTGCACGATCGAGCTTCCCCACGCCGGTTCCATCTCGGGCATGGGCGTTCCGCGAGGCGTCACGCTCATCGTCGGCGGCGGTTACCATGGCAAGTCGACGCTCGTGAAGGCCATCGAGTCGGGCGTGTACGATCATGTCGCGGACGACGGTCGTGAGTTCGTGGTGTGCGACGAGACGGCGGTGAAGCTGCGCGCTGAGGACGGCCGCAGCGTGCGCGGCGTCGACATCTCGCTTTTCATCAACAACCTGCCCAACGGCGCCGACACCAAAAGCTTCTGGACCGAGGATGCCAGCGGCTCCACCTCCCAGGCTGCGTCCACCATCGAAGCTGCCGAGGCGGGCTCGCGTGTGTTCATCCTCGACGAGGACACCTCAGCCGCCAACTTCATGGTTCGCGACGAGCTCATGCAGGCGGTCATCACGCGCGAGGAAGAACCCATCACCCCGTTCGTCGAGCGTTTGCGTGACCTGTACGAGCGCGCGGGAATCTCCACCATCATCGTCGCGGGCTCTTCGGGGGCGTTCTTCTCCGTCGCCGATACCGTGATCCAGATGGATTCCTACATGCCGCACGATATCACCGAGCGCGTGCGCGAGGTTTGCTCGATGCGCGGGGAGAAACCCGTCGTCGGCGCCCCCGACTTCGCCATGCCGCGAGAGCTGCGTTACGTTTCCACGCCGCCTCATCCGCTCGTTTGGAAGACGGCTTCCATCGCGAAGCGCGAGAACGCCGAGCGTCGTGAGACCGGCAAGCCCGACGCCCCCGAGCGCATTAAGGTGAAGGCGTTCAACGGCGTCGACATCTTCGTCGGCACGGTTGGCTGCGACCTGCGCTTCGTCGAGCAGCTCGTCGACGTGGAACAGGGGAAGGCGCTTGCCAACATCCTGCGCTGGTGCGTTGAGCACGACTATCTCGCACGCCTCAGCGTTCGCGAGATGGTTGACGCCGTGATGAAGGAGATCGAAGAGAACGGCATCACGGCCGTCGGCAACACGCGCAATCCCGAGGCGGGCCTTGCGATGCCGCGCCGCCAGGAGATCTTCGCCTGCATCAACCGCGTTCGACTTCGCTCGCGCGGCTAGGTATTCGCCGGGCAGGGGCAACCGAACTTGCACCACGAGGGGTCTTCCGCAACGTCGGGAGGCCCCTCGTCTCACGTTGGGGCTCTTGTGCCGAGCGGTGAGAGGCGAATGAGCGCTTCGCAAGCCGCGCGCTCGTCATGCTGATCGCGCTTGCGCCCCGCGCGAGGGTGCAGTGCGCGCGCCAGTCGCGCGGGCGGTGCGTTCGGCATGTCCTGTGGGATCGCAGGCGGCGCGTCCGTCGTATTCGCCGAGCACGCCCGGGGGATTTCAGGCCGATACGGCGAAATAGGCTACAATACTCCCAAGCTCATGAGACGTCCCGCGGGGGGCGGGACGGACAAGTTAAGGAGTCATCAACATGAAGGTATCCCAGAAAAAGCTCGGCGACGGCACGGTTCGCCTCGAGGCCCATGCCACCGCTGAAGAAGTCAACAACGCGCTCCAGGCGGCTCACATCGGCTTCGCCAACGCCATGGGCCTGCAGCCCGAGCAGGGCAAGACCGTCGCTCAGGTCGCCGAGGAGCGCATGGGCATCAAAAACCTCGACTCCATCGTCGAGGCATCGGCCGTCGAGGCGCTCGTTCCGCTCGCGCTGGACAAGAAGAACCTCATCCCGTCGTTCCCGCCGAAGGCCGAGCCCACCTCGCCCTTCCAGCGTGATCGCGCGTTCTCTTTCATCCTCAACGTGACGCTCAAGCCCGAGTACGAGCTGAAGTCCTATGATCCGGTCGAGATCACCGTTCCCGCGTATCAGTTCGACGAGTCGCTCGTCGACGCCCAGATCGCGGAGATGGCCAACACCTACACCATGTACGTCGCGGCCGACCCCAAGCCGCTCGAGAAGGGCGACAGCTGCATGATCGCCATGAAGTGCACCGAGAACGGCGAGGAGCTCGCGGGCCTCACCACCGACGGGCGCACGTACACAGCGGGCATGGGCTACATGCCCGAAGGGTTCGACGAGGGGATCTTGGGCATGCAGCCCGGCGAGACCCGCACCTTCACCTTCGAGGGCCCGGGCGTTGACGAGGACTTCAACGAGATCACGCAGGTCATCGAGTGCACCATCACGCTGAAGGAAATCCAGAAACCCGCGACGCCCGTCATCGACGACGAATGGATCTCCAAGAACCTTCCTATCTACAAGAGCCTCGACGATCTTCGCTCGACCATTAGGCGCGGCCTGGAGGCTCGCGACGCCGAGCAGTACGAGACCTACAAGATGCAGGCGGTTGCCGCCGAGCTCGGCCGTCGTTTCGAGGGCAAGATCGCCGATGAGGTTTACGAGGCCATGCGCTCCAACCTGATGAACAACATCCGCGGCGAGCTGCAGCAGCAGGGCAAGAGCTGGGAGGAGTTCCTCGAGGAGAACGGCGGCGAGCAGCAGGTGGGCATGATGCTCATGCTCCAGACGCGCGAGATGCTCGTCCAGGGCTTCGCCCTCGATGCGGTGTTCCGTCGCGAGAAGCTCGTCCTCACCGACGAGGACATCGAGGCGACGTGCCGCTCGGTCAACCCGGGCATGAACCCCAAGGCGCTTCGCCAGCAGCTCGAGCAGTCGGGTCGCGGGTTCGCGTTGCGCGAGTCCGCCGAGCGCATGAAGGCCAATAAGTGGGCGCTCGAGCATGCCGTCGTGAACGTGGTCGACCCTGCGGCCGAGTCCGCCGACCAGGCCGAGGAGCCTGCAGCCGAGTAGTCGATTCGAGGTAGCGGGATAAGTTGAGGAGCCGGCTTCGTGCCGGCTCCTCATGTATGAAAGGGAATTCGCTTGGGAGCTAAGGACGCGCGTAAGAGTCATCCGCCTCGAAGAAGTTCGCAAAGCCGCGCATCGGCGGCCGCCCGCCCCGGCGTCGAGGCGTTTCTGCCCATGACGCGCGCTCAGGTTGAGGCGCGCGGCTGGGATCAGCTCGACTTCGTCTACGTATCCGGCGACGCCTACGTCGATCACCCCTCGTTCGGGCACGCCATCATCACGCGTTTGCTCGAGTCCCATGGGTACAAGGTGGGCGTCATCGCGCAGCCGGATTGGAACGACGATGCCTCCGTGACCGTTCTCGGCGAACCGCGCCTGGGCTTTCTCGTCTCGGCCGGCAACATGGATTCGATGGTCAACCACTACACCGTGGCGAAGAAGCGCCGACATTCGGACGCGTACACGCCGGGAGGCGAAGGGGGGAGGCGGCCGAACCACGCCGCCGTGGTGTACGCGAACCTCATTCGCCGCACCTACAAGAAAACGCCCATCATCCTCGGCGGCATCGAGGCGAGCCTTCGCCGCCTGGCCCATTACGATTACTGGTCGGATAAGCTGAAGCGCTCCGTTTTGCTCGATTCCGGCGCGGACCTTATCTCCTACGGCATGGGGGAGCGCTCTATCGTCGAAATAGCCGATGCGCTCAACGCGGGCCTTTCCGTGCGCGATCTCACTTTCATCGACGGGACGGTGTTCAAAACCTCGTCTCTCGATCACGTCTACGACTACGAGCTGCTTCCCACGTGGGATGAGGTGAACGCCGACAAGCTGGACTTCGCGCGCAGCTTCGCCGTGCAGTATCGCAACGCCGATCCCGTCTCGGGCAAGAGGCTCGTCGAGCCCTATTCGGATCATCTCTACGTCGTGCAGAACCCGCCCGCGCTTCCGCTGTCCACGGCGGAGATGGACGCGGTGTACCGCCTGCCCTATGCGCGCACCTGGCACCCTTCCTACGATGCCGCAGGCGGCGTGCCCGCTCTCGCCGAGGTGAAGTTCAGCCTGGCGAGCAACCGCGGTTGCTTCGGCGAATGCTCGTTTTGCGCGCTCACGTTCCATCAGGGGCGTATCGTGTCGGCTCGCAGCCACGAGTCGCTGCTCGAGGAGGCACGTGTCATCTGCGAGGAGCCCGACTTCAAGGGCTATATTCACGACGTCGGAGGTCCGACGGCGAATTTCCGCGCGCCGGCATGCGCCAAGCAGTTGAAGTCGGGCGCCTGCCCGGACCGCCGCTGCTTGACGCCCGAGCCGTGCCCCGCGTTGAAGGTGAGCCACGTCGATTACGTCGAGCTTCTGCGGAAGCTGCGCGCGCTGCCCAAGGTGAAGAAGGTGTTCGTGCGTTCGGGCATACGCTTCGACTACCTGATGGCCGATCCCGACCGCACGTTTCTGCGCGAGCTGGTGAACCATCACGTGTCGGGGCAGCTGAAGGTCGCGCCCGAGCATGTGTCCGACAAGGTGCTTCGATGCATGGGCAAGCCGGGCGGGGACGTCTACGATCGCTTCGTCGAGGCGTACACGCGCGAGAACGAGAAGGCGGGCAAAAAGCAGTTCCTCGTTCCCTACCTTATGTCGTCGCATCCGGGATCCACCCTCAAAGAGGCTGTCGAGCTTGCGGAGTACTGCCGAGATCTGGGGTACATGCCCGAGCAGGTGCAGGATTTCTACCCGACGCCTTCCACCATCTCCACCTGCATGTACTACACCGGCGTCGATCCGCGCACGATGCAGCCCGTCTACGTTCCCCGCTCGGCGCACGAGAAGGCGCTGCAGCGCGCGCTCATCCAGTATCGCAACCCCGCCAACTACGATCTCGTCCACGAGGCGCTCGTGCGCGCGGGCAGGCGCGACCTCATCGGCTACGGCGAGAAGTGCCTCATCCGGCCGAGGAAACATGACGGGGGCGCCGCCTCACGTGATCGCGGCTCCTCCTCGTGCGATCGCGCGGCCGCCGCGAAGGGCCGTGCTGCTTCGCGGGGCCGAGTTGCGAAGGGCTCGGAGGCAGGTGGGCGAAAGCCCCGAGACAAGAACGCAGCCGAGTCCGGCCGCCGGTCCCGCAAGGCGGGGAGAGGACCCGAAGAAACCCGCGGCGGCAAACGAGGCTCGGGCGGGGCTCGGCGTGCGAGCGAGGGGCACGCGAGGCGAAAGGGCGGTTCCCGATGAGGATTCTCACCATCAGCGCGCAAAAGCCCGACAGCACGGGAAGCGGGGTCTACCTCGCCTCGCTTGCCGGCGCGCTTTCGAACGAGGGGCACGACATCGGCGTCATCGCCGGCGTTTCCGCCGCTGACGCATGCTCGCTCGAATGCGCATCTTACGTCAGGCTCGTTCGTTTCGACAGCGAGGAGCTTCCCTTCCACGTGTTCGGCATGTCGGACGAAATGCCCTATCCCTCGTCGCGCTATCGTGATATGACGACCGATCAGCTCTCTCGGTTCGAAGCCGCGTTTCGCGGCGCGCTCGACGAGGCGATGGCGGAGTTCAAGCCCGACGTCGTGCTGTGCCATCATCTGTATCTGGTCACCGCCATCGTGCGCGAGCAGACGGATCTGCCCGTTTTCGCGGTTTGCCATTCCACCGACATCAGGCAGATGCGCTCCCATGGCTTGGAGCGCGAGCGAATCGTATCCGCCGTCCGCTCTCTCGACGGCGTTCTCGCGCTTCACGAGGAACAGGCGGGCGAGATCATTGCATGCTACGGCGTCGACCCCCGCAAGGTGACGGCTGTCGGGACGGGCTTCGACGACGCCGTCTTCTCGCGAGGGGAGAAGCCCGCTTGCGAGGGGATGGCGTCCGGAGATGCGCTTCGGGGCGGGAACGCCGCCGGGGTGCGTGAACCCGTCAACCTCGTCTACGTGGGGAAGATATCGCGTAAGAAGGGCGTGGGAAGCCTGCTCGACGCCGTTGCGCTTTTGCGGGATGAGAGCGTGGCCGTGCACTGCATCTGCATCGGCGGCCACGGCGAAGCAGGGGAATACGATGAGCTGGCCGCCCGGGCCGCCTCGCTTGGGAGAGCGGTGGAGCTTGCGGGGCGCCTGCCGCAGGAGGAGTTGGTGCGCGCCTACCGCGCCGCCGACGTGTTCGTCCTGCCCTCGTTTTACGAGGGCCTTCCCCTGGTGGTGGTTGAGGCGTTGGCATGCGGATGCCGTGTTGCGGTGAGCGATCTGCCGGGCGTGCGCCCGTGGCTTGCCGCCCGGGTGCCTGACGCGCCCGTCGCCTTCATCGATCTGCCACGCATGATCGGCGTGGACGAGCCCGATCCTGCAGACCTGCCCGCGTTCGCCGAGCGGGTGAAGGCGGGTATCCTCGAGGCGGCGTCCCTGTCGCCGTGCACGCTCGATCTTTCGGCGTTGTCGTGGCGGGGCCTGGCGCGGCGCGTCGGCGAGCTGCTGGAGGGCGCGCGATGCCCTGAATCTGCCGAGGATGGTCGTGGAGGCAATTCGTAGGCAGAAGAGCGCATGACTATCCGTCCATGCTCATGCGTCCCTTGTGCGCAAGTTGTGTGCCCTGCTCGCGTGGTTGATCTGTTCTTGAAAATCGAAATTCTCCCGGTTATAATGTCTCTTTGCGTCTGCGTGTGCATGGATACACCCGGGCGCGTGGTTAAGCGGCGTCGCTGCTCGGAGCCTCCATTCGGGCAAGATCGGCAATCGTTTGACCGCGAATGACAGATGAGGTCCTTGGTGTGCGGAGAGGCGCGCGAGCAAGGGTCTCGATGAGGGCGACCTATGAAGCGGCTGCTTGCCGTCACCAGGTAGCAGCTCATAAGGTAGGCTCCGAAGAAGGAAAGGTAGAACTGTGGGAGTAAAACAGTACAAGCCGACAAGCCCCGGCCGACGCTTCCAGATGGTCTCGGACTTCGCCGAGATCACGACGTCTAAGCCGGAGAAGTCACTGCTTGCCCCGAAGCCGAAGAAGGCCGGCCGCAACAACTACGGCCGCATCACCACCCGTCATCAGGGCGGCGGTAACAAGCAGCGTTACCGTATCATCGACTTCAAGCGCAACAAGGACGGCGTGCCCGCTAAGGTCGCGACGATCGAGTACGATCCGAACCGTTCCGCGCGCATCGCTCTGCTCCACTACGTCGACGGCGAGAAGCGCTACATCATTCACCCGAAGGGTCTGAAGGTGGGCGATGTGGTCGTGAGCGGTCCCGAGGCTGACATCAAGCCCGGCAACGCGCTTCCCCTGGCCAACATCCCCGTCGGTACGCTCATCCACAACCTCGAGCTGCAGCCCGGCAAGGGCGCTGCGGTGGCTCGCTCCGCCGGCAACTCCTGCCAGCTCATGGGTAAGGAAGGCAAATACGCCATCGTGCGCATGCCCTCCTCCGAGATGCGCCGCGTGCTCATCACCTGCCGTGCGACCGTTGGCGAGGTCGGCAACGCCGAGCACTCCAACATCAAGATCGGCAAGGCAGGCCGTAACCGCTGGAAGGGCATCCGTCCCTCCGTCCGCGGTACCGTCATGAACCCGGTCGACCATCCCCATGGCGGCGGCGAGGGCAAGAACAAGTCCGCGGGTCGTCATCCCGTCACTCCGTGGGGTGTTCCCACGAAGGGCCATCGCACCCGCAATCCCAAGAAGGCGTCGAGCCGCTTGATCATCCGCCGTCGCAAGAAGTAGCGCGTAGGTACTTAAGGAGTAATAGTGAGCAGAAGTTTGAAAAAAGGTCCTTTCGTAGAACCGCGCCTTCTGGGTCGTATCGAGGCTATGAACGCGGCTGGCGAAAAGAACGTTATCAAGACCTGGTCCCGTGCGAGCACCATCTTCCCCGAGATGGTCGGTCATACCATCGCCGTCCACGACGGTCGCAAGCACGTGCCTGTGTACATTACCGAGTCCATGGTTGGCCACAAACTGGGCGAGTTCGCCCCGACCCGTACGTTCAAGGGTCATTCGGCCGACAAGGGCAAGCGATAGTTAGGGGTGAACAATGGAAGTTAGAGCAGTATCGCGCTACGTTCGCGTCTCTCCTCGCAAAGCCCGCGTCGTCGTCGACCTGGTTCGCGGCAAGTCCGTTGAGCAGGCTCGTGAGATCTTGGCTTTCACCAACCGCGCGGTTGCGGAGACGGTTGAGAAGACGCTGAATTCCGCTGTTGCGAACGCGGAGCACAACAATCACCTTCGTGGCGACTCGCTCGTCATCAAGGCGGCCTACGTCGACGAGGGCCCGACGCTCAAGCGCATCCGCCCTCGCGCCAAGGGTTCCGCTTCGCGCATCAACAAGCGTACCAGCCACATCACCATCATCGTCGCACCGCGAGAGGAGGCATAAAGTCCATGGGTCAGAAAGTCAGCCCTACCGGGTTCCGTCTTGGCATCACCGAGGAGTGGCGTAGCCGTTGGTACGCCGACAAGAACTACGCAGAAACCCTCGAGAACGATCTTGCCATCCGCAAGTTCCTGGAAAAGCACCTTGCCCGTGCCGCTGTCTCCAAGATCGAGATCGAGCGCGCCGGTGACAAGATCAAGGTCATCATCACCACGGCCCGCCCGGGTGTCGTGATCGGCAAGAAGGGCGCCGAGATCGACGCGCTTCGCAAGAAGCTCGAGAAGGTCGCTAACGGCACCGTCTCCATCGAGGTCGTCGAGGTCAAGCGCCCCGAGCTCGACGCCGAGCTCATCGCTCAGTCCGTCGCCGAGCAGCTCGAGGGCCGCGTCGCCTTCCGTCGTGCCATGCGCAAGGCCGTCCAGTCCGCTCGCAAGTCGGGCGCCAAGGGCATCCGCATCCAGTGCTCCGGTCGTCTCGGCGGTGCCGAGATGAGCCGCCGCGAGTGGTATCGCGAGGGTCGCGTGCCGCTGCACACCCTCCGTGCGAAGATCGATTACGGCTTCTGCACCGCCGCCACCACCATGGGCTCCATCGGCGTGCAGGTGTGGGTGTACCACGGTGAGGTTCTTCCGGGTCAGAAGGCTCCGCAGCCGGCTCTCGAGGGCAGCTCTCGCCCGAACCGCCGCGGACGCAACGATCGTAACGAGAGGGGGCGCAAGTAATGCTCGTACCCAAGCGCGTTAAGCACCGCAAGGTGCAGCGTGGTTCCATGAAGGGCAAGGCCAAGGGCGGCACCCGTCTGAACCACGGCTCTTACGGCATCCAGGCGCAGGAAGCGCACTGGATCACCAACCGCCAGATCGAGGCAGCTCGTATCGCCATGACCCGTCACATGAAGCGTGGCGGTAAGGTTTGGATCACGATCTTCCCCGACAAGCCGATCACCAGCAAGCCCGCTGAGACTCGCATGGGTTCCGGTAAGGGCAACCCCGAGGCCTGGGTGGCAGTTGTCAAGCCTGGTCGCATCATGTTCGAGATCGACGGCGTCGACGACGAGACCGCTCGTGAGGCTCTTCGCCTTGCGATCAACAAGCTGCCCATCAAGTGCAAGATCGTTACTCGCGAAACGGAAGGGCAGGAATAAATGAAAGCAGCAGAGATTCGTGAACTTTCTGCCGAAGACCTGCAGGTGAAGTTGAAGGAAGCCCGCGCTGAGTTGTTCAACCTGCGCTTCCAGATGGCCACGAGCCAGCTCGACAACACCGCTCGCGTCAAGCAGGTGAAGAAGGATATCGCGCGCATCCTCACCGAGATGCGTGCTCGTGAGCTGAGCGCGTAAGCTTAGGAAGGGTGTTGAGAAATGACTGAAGAGCGCAATCTGCGTAAGGTCCGTCAGGGCGTTGTCGTCAGCGACGTCAATGACAAGACCATCGTGGTTGAGGTCAAGGAGCGCAAGCCGCATCCTGTCTACGGCAAGATGATGACCTCCACGAAGAAGTTCCATGCACATGACGAGAAGAACGAGGCCGGCATCGGCGACACCGTTCAGATCATGGAGACGCGCCCGCTGTCTAAGATGAAGCGCTGGCGCCTTGTGAAGATCGTAGAGAAGGCCAAATAGCACGTGTGCGCTGCATGCAAGCTATCTTTTAGAAAGTAAGGAACAAGCATATGATTCAGATGCAATCCATGCTCGCGGTGGCCGACAACTCCGGCGCTCGCAAGGTGCAGTGCATCAAGGTCCTCGGCGGTTCGAAGCGCCGCTATGCGGGCCTCGGTGACGTGATCATCTGCAGCGTGAAGGAGGCCATGCCCAACGGTAACGTGAAGAAGGGCGAGGTCGTCCGCTGCGTTATCGTGCGCGTGAAGAAGGAGGTCCGTCGCGCCGACGGCTCCTACATCCGCTTCGACCAGAACGCTGCCGTTCTGATCAACAACGACGGCACGCCGCGCGGCACCCGTATCTTCGGGCCCGTCGCTCGCGAGCTGCGTGAGAAGAAGTACATGAAGATCGTGTCTTTGGCACCGGAAACGCTGTAGGGAGGTGGCAAGAATGGCCAAGCAGAACAAGCAGAAGAAGCAGAACAAGATGAGCATCCGCCGCGGCGATACCGTCAAGGTCTTGACCGGCAAGGACAAGGGCAAGCAGGGCAAGGTGCTCCGCTCCATCCCCGAGAAGTCCCGCGTCGTCGTCGAGAAGGTCAACATGGTCAAGAAGGCCATGCGCCCGACGCAGCAGAACCCGCAGGGCGGCATCATGACCATCGAGGCTCCGATCCACGTCTCGAACGTCATGCTCGTTTGCCCCGAGTGCGGTCAGGCGACTCGCATCGCGAAGCGCTTCACCGACGAGGGCAAGAAGGTTCGCGTCTGCAAGAAGTGCGGCAAGGACATCGTCGTCAAAGACGAGAAATAAATCAGGTAACAAGCTTGACCGAAGAGGAGATTTCCTATAATGTCTCCTCTTCGGGTGCCTTGTGCGCCTATGGCCCCGTCTCAGACGGGGACGCGGGGTCGGAAATCCTGCGTTTAATCCATCGTAAGAAAGGTTTTTACCATCATGGCAGAAACTCCTCGTTTGAAGGAAAAGTACTCCAAGGAGATCGTCGCCAAGCTCGAGAAGGAGCTCGGCATCAGCAACATCAACCAGGTTCCGCGTCTTGAGAAGATCGTCGTGAACATGGGCGTTGGCGCTGCCGCCGGCGACTCCAAGCTTCTCGATGCCGCTATGAACGACATGCGCATCATCACCGGCCAGCAGCCTTGCGTCACGCGCGCCAAGAAGTCCATCGCAGGCTTCCATGTTCGCGAGGGCCAGGCCATCGGCTGCAAGGTGACGCTGCGCGGCAACCGCATGTGGGAGTTTCTTGACCGCCTGCTGGCGACCGCTCTTCCGCGTGTGCGCGACTTCCGCGGCATCTCTCCCACGAGCTTCGACGGTCGTGGCAACTACACGCTCGGCATCACCGAGCAGCTGATCTTCCCCGAGATCGACTACGACAAGGTCGATCGCACCCGCGGTATGGACATCACGTTCGTCACCACGGCGGAGGATAACGAGAGCGCCTTCGCGCTGCTTTCCGCGCTGGGCTTCCCGTTCAAGAGCAAGTAAAACAAGCAGCCGCCTCTTGCAGGCGGCTTGCTTGCGTAACCTCAGGCATTTGGGCTCGCACGATAGGGTTGCGGGCCTAGATCATAAGAAAGAAGGAATGCATGGCTAAGAAATCGATGATCGCCAAGGCCAAGCGCGAGCCGAAGTTCTCGACGCGTCAGCATAACCGCTGCTCGCGTTGCGGACGTCCCCGTGCTTACTATCGCAAGTTCGGCCTGTGCCGTGTTTGCGTGCGCGAACTGGCCAACAAAGGCGAGCTGCCCGGCGTGACCAAGTCTTCCTGGTAGGACGCTCAATCACGTTTAGGGTGTGCCGACGTGAAAGGCGGCATCGCTAAGGGCGATATCCGAACCGCACTTCGGCTCATCACGGATCAAAGGAGAAATCAACATGACAATGACCGATCCCATCGCAGATATGCTTACGCGCGTGCGTAACGCTCAGTCTGCCGGCAAGGAGACGGTTTCCATGCCGTCGAGCAAGAAACTCATCGAGATTGCTCGCATCATGGACCAAGAGGGCTACATCCGCGGTTATCAGGTCGTCGAGGGCGAGCCCCGCGCGAGCCTCGAGATCACGCTGAAGTACGGCCCGAAGAAAGCTAAGACCATTCGCGGCATCAAGCGCATCTCGAAGCCCGGCCTGCGCATCTACGCTGGCAAAGACGAGCTTCCCCGCGTGCTCGGCGGTCTCGGCACGGCAATCATCTCGACTAGCAACGGCGTCATGACCGACCGCGATGCTCGCAAGAAGGGCATCGGCGGCGAGGTTGTCGCCTACATCTGGTAGGAAAAGGGAGGTAACGAAATATGTCTCGTATCGGCAAGTTGCCCATCGCTGTTCCTGCAGGTGTCGAGGTTACCATCGACGGTACTACGGTTACGGCGAAGGGCCCCAAAGGTGAGCTGACGCGCACCTTCCAGCCCATGATGATCATCGAGCGCGAAGGCGACGAGATTCTCGTCAAGCGCCCGGATGACACGCGCGAGGCCAGGAGCCTCCATGGCCTGACCCGCACCCTCATCCATAACATGGTCGAGGGCGTTTCCACCGGCTTCTCCAAGAAGCTCCAGCTCGTCGGCGTCGGCTATCGCGCCGCGCTGAAGGGCAAGGATCTTGAGATGCAGCTCGGATACTCCCATCCGGTTCATGTCGAGGCTCCCGAGGGCATCACCTTCGAGGTTCCCAGCCAGACCGAGATCATCGTCTCCGGTCCTTCTAAGGAAATGGTCGGCCAGGTTGCGGCGAACATTCGCAAGTGGCGCAAGCCCGAGCCTTACAAGGGCAAGGGTATCCGCTACGACGGCGAGTTCGTGCGTCGCAAGGTCGGCAAGGCTGGCAAGGACTAAGCTTCGGCTTTAATCTGAGAAGGGATTATCATGAATAAGCTTCAGGAAAAGAAGGCCAGGCTCCAGCGCCGCCACCGTCGTGTGCGTGGCAAGGTCTCCGGTACGCCGGCCCGTCCTCGTCTGTGCGTTACGCGCAGCAACAGCAACATTTACGCTCAGGTCATCGACGATGTCGCTCATACGACCATCTGCGGTGCCTCTACGCTCGGCCCTGATTTCAAGGCTCTCGGGATCAGCGGTGCGACGGTCGAGGGTGCAGCTGCCCTCGGCGGCATCATCTCGAAGTTGGCTCAGGAGAAGGGCGTGACGGAAGTCGTCTTCGATCGTGGCGGCAACCTTTATCACGGACGCGTCAAGGCTCTCGCCGAGGGTGCCCGTGAGGCCGGATTGAAGTTCTAGAAGGGGTTTAGCTTATGGCTCGTAAACAACAGGAAAACGCCGTTCCCGAGCTTCAGGAGCGCGTTGTCTACATTAACCGCGTTTCCAAGGTCGTCAAAGGCGGTCGTCGTTTCGCTCTGACCGCTCTTGTCGTCGTGGGCGATGGCAACGGTCGCGTCGGCGTTGGCATGGGCAAGTCCCAGGAAGTGCCGATCGCCATCAAGAAGGGCACCGAGGACGCCAAGAAGAACATGTTCTCGATTCCGCTGACCGCTGAGGGCACCGTGCCGCATGAGATCCTCGGTGAGTTCGGCGCAGGCCGCGTTCTCATCAAGCCGGCTGTTCCCGGTACCGGCGTTATGGCCGGCGGCCCGGTTCGTGCCATCATGGAGCTCGCGGGCGTTCAGAACGTCATCACGAAGTCTCTTGGCACCAACAACGTCATGAACATCGTGAAGGCTGCCGCCGAGGGCCTCAAGGCAATGCAGAGCCCCGCTGAGGTTGCTGCTCGCCGTGGTCTGTCCGTCGGTGAAGTCTTCGGCTGGAAGGAGCAGAAGTAATGTCTGACGAAAAAAAGACCCTGCGCCTTACCCAGGTGAAGAGCTCCGTTGGCCGTCCCGCCGATCAGGGCAAGACCCTGAAGGCTCTCGGCCTCGGTAAGATCGGCCGCACCGTCGACCAGGTCGACAACGAATCCGTTCGCGGCATGATCTTCAAGGTGAAGCACCTCATCACGGTCGAGGAGATCTAAATTTGATTGCACAAAGCGACATTATTCCGCTTAGTGTATAATGCGTCATCGGCGTGACTCGAAATCGGGTTGCGCCGATGACGTGCGTAATGGAAGTTAGCTGGCGGCGAGCTGCCAGCGTCGGGGTAATAACGCCCCGAAGCGTCTGAAGGAGATTCAACAACATGGAACTTAAAGATTTGAAGCCGGCTGCCGGCTCCACCAAGAACCGCAAGCGCGTCGGCCGTGGCTCGGGCTCCGGTTACGGCAAGACCGCCGGCCGTGGTATGAACGGCCAGAAGTCCCGTGCCGGCGGCGGCAAGGGCGTTGGGTTCGAGGGTGGCCAGACCCCGCTCGCGCGTCGTCTTCCTAAGCTCCCCGGTTTCCGCAACATCAACCGCGTCGAGTACCTGCCCGTCAACGTTAGCCGTCTCGAGGAGAAGTTCGAGGCCGGCGAGGTTGTCGACGGCGAGTCGTTGGCCGCCAAGGGCATCATCAAGCATGCTGACGCCCTGGTGAAGGTTCTCGGCGACGGCGAGATCACCAAGGCCCTTACGGTCAAGGTCGATAAGGTTTCTGCTTCCGCTAAGGCGAAGATCGAAGCAGCCGGAGGAAAGGTCGAAGAGCCTTGCTAAGCTCTATCATTGACGCATTCAAGGTTCCGGAGCTGCGTAAGAAGATCCTGTTCACGCTGGGCATTCTCGCGCTGTATCGCCTCGGGGCCTACGTGCCTGTACCGGGCATTCCGTTTCATGAGTTCGCCGTGGCGTTTCAGGACACCGGCGTTGCCATGACCATGCTCGACTTGTTCACGGGCGGTGCGTTGTCGAACTTCTCGGTGTTCGCGCTCGGCATCATGCCTTACATCACCGCATCGATCATCATGCAGCTGATGCAGGGCGTCGTTCCAGCTGTCGGACGTTGGGCACGGGAAGGCGAGACCGGACGTCGTAAGATCACTCAGATCACGCGTTACCTGACGCTGGGCCTGGGTCTGATCAACGCGATCGGATACCTCCTTCTGTTCAAGTCGCCCGCCTACGGCGTGGTCTTCTCGACAGAGGTTCCCGAGATCGTGACTGATGTCATCATCGTGTTCACGCTCGTCGCGGGCACGGCGTTCATCATGTGGATGGGCGAGCTCATCACTCAGCGCGGTATCGGCAACGGCATGTCGCTCATCATCTTCGTGAGCATCGTGTCGCGCGTTCCCTCCGCCATCTTCTCGTCGGTCAACCTGACCAGCGATATGGGCGCGGGCATCGCGATCACTGTTTTGATCCTCGCGGTCGTTTTGGTTTGCATCCCGCTGATCATCTTCGTCGAGCGCGCGCAGCGCCGTATTCCCGTGAATTACGCGAAGCGCGTTCAAGGCCGTAAGATGATGGGTGGTCAGACCACCTACATTCCGTTGAAGGTCAACGCCGCCGGCGTCATCCCGATCATCTTCGCGAGCTGCATCATTTACTTCCCGGCGCAGCTTGCGGCGATTTTCAACGTCGAGTGGCTCACCACGTTCGCGAACTGGTGCTCCACCGGCTGGCTGAACTGGCTGCTGACGCTTCTGCTCATCGTGTTCTTTGCGTATTTCTACACCTCGATGGTTTTCAATCCTGAGGAGACGTCGGATAACATCCGCAAGCAGGGCGGCTTCATCCCAGGCGTGCGTCCCGGGTCTGCGACCGTGCAGTACATAAAGAACGTGATTCATCGCATCACGCTTCCCGGCGCTTTGTTCATCGCCGTCATCGCCGTGGTGCCGACCATCATCTTCTACTTCACTGGCAACCAGCTGATTCAGTCGTTCGGCGGTACGTCGATCCTCATCATGATCGGCGTTGCGCTTGACACCATGAACAAGGTCGAGAGCCAGCTGAAGATGCACAACTACAACGGCTTCTTCAAGTAGCACTCGGTTGACCTGAATTGTTTAGAACCCGCCGCTCGGCGGGTTCTTTTTTTGTCTGCGAGCACCCGCCCCTCTTGCAGCGATTCATGGTTCCCGCTGTCCTTGCGGAGATCTGCGGGTTCCCGCTGCCTTCTCCTGTGTTTTGCGGACTCGTTCGAGCTGAGTTGCGAAGCCTGCGTGATTAGGGTTCATTTTCTGTAAAATCGAGCGTCATATGATCGCTTTGCTACAATAGAGAAACGTTGAATACGATCGCATCGTGTTAATCGAGAAAGGATCAACAACCATGAACATTGTGTTGCTCGGTGCTCCGGGTGCCGGCAAGGGCACGCAAGCCGCGAAGCTCGTCGAGGAATGCGGTCTGTGCCATATTTCCACGGGCGATATCCTGCGCGCCGCGGTCAAGGATCAGACTCCTCTCGGCGTCAAGGCGAAGGGCTTCATGGATGCAGGCGAGCTTGTTCCCGATGATCTTATCATTGACCTCATGAAGGAGCGTATCCAGCAGCCCGATACCGAGAAGGGTGTTATCCTTGACGGTTTCCCCCGCACGACCACGCAGGCGGTCGCGCTTGACACGATGCTCTCCGAGCTTGGTCGCCCTCTCGACGCCGCTCTTTTGATCGACGTCGACTCCGAGGTCATCGTCAACCGCCTCTGCTCGCGTCGTATGTGCAAAGCATGCGGCCATATCGGCACCGTCTCCGATGAGGCTTGCCCGAAGTGCGGCGGCGAGATGTATCAGCGCGACGACGATAACGAGGCGACGGTTCGCAATCGCCTCGACGTCTACGAGAAGTCCACGAGCCCGCTGATCGATTACTATCGCGGTTGCGAGCTGCTCGTGACCATCGACGGCGATCGTGATCCTGCCGAGGTCTTCGCCGACGTTAAAGAGGCTCTTCATCTGTAGAGATCGCTCAGCGCCCTTGATGCTCGGGTCGCTTAGGTGATGTCGTGGCTAATTCGATCCCGCACCGTGCGTTCGGTGCGGGATTTTTCGTATAATGAGCGCTATGCCTACATTGTCTGACAATATCGAATACATCTATCGGTGCAAGGTCGAGCCGAATCGCGCTTCGATCGTGCATTTGGTGAAATCACTGCTCGTCTTGGTTCTCGTCGCCGTCGCACTCGAGATCTTCGTCTTCAACTTCAATTATTTCGCGTCCGCAGGGTACAAGCCCATCGATCTTAAAGACCGCATCGAGCTTCCGAAGGGCGACGACGGTTATTTTCGCGCGACGTCAGTGAGTCATGTTCTCGAGTTCTCGAACCTCAACACCGAGGTGCGCAACATCAGGATCGATTTCGACTCGAACCAGCCTGCCCAAAACCTCACCGTTAAGATCCACTTCACCGATGATGCTCATCGCGCGTATTTCGATTCCACGGAATACACGGTGGGTGTTCCCGAGGTTGAGATATCGACCATGTCCTCGCAAAGCGAGTACATCAACCTGAACACCGCCGGCTACGTTTCCAGCTTGCGTATAGAGATCACCGGCGACGACGTCTCGTATCCGATCAAGCTCAAGACCGTCACCGTCAACGCCTGTCATCCCTTTGAGTTCTCGTGGCTGCGCTTCACCGTCGTGCTCGGTGTTTTGCTTCTCGCGTTCATGTTCAGGCCTCGCTCGTCGGTTTACCGGATCAACATGGTGACCAACCCCGTCAAGTCGAAGGCGGGTATCGTCGCGACGGTCGTCGTCGAGATAGCGCTCGTGTCGATGTTTTTGTTCTACGGGTCGAACCTCGTCGGCGTCGCGACCTCTTCGTACAACTACGGTTCATGGGATGGCAAGTCGATCGTGAACACGTTCGAGGTGGGAGGGGAGAACGCGCAGCAGTACGCCGAACTCGCCCGCGCCATGGCGCACGGTCAGCTGTACCTCGAGGAGGAGCCGCCCGATTGGCTTAAATCCATGGACGACCCTTATGATAAGAGCGCGCGTGACGAGCTGCAGAAGGAAACGGGCGAGCCGTATTTGTTCGACGTGGCGTATTATGACGGCCATTATTACGTCTATTTCGGCGTAGTTCCGGTGCTTATGTTCTACCTCCCCTTCTACCTTGCCACCGGAGCCAACTTCCCAACCGCCATAGGCGTGCTCGTCATGGCGGTGGCGTTCGTCCTCGGCTGCTCCGCGTTGCTCGATCGGTTCGCCCGCTATCACTTCAAGCGCGTGAGCCTTGGCGTTTACCTTCTGCTTCAGATTCCTCTCGTCATGTGCTGCGGCATGCTCTACCTCGTTAAGTTCCCGACGTTTTACTCGCTGCCTATCATGTGCGGACTCGCGTTTTCGGTATGGGGTTTGTACTGCTGGATGCGCGGGCGTCTGTCGAAGCATGCGTGCGCGTGGTTTTTGGCGGGATCGCTGTGCATGGCGCTTGTCGCGGGGTGCAGGCCCCAGTTCCTCGTGCTCTCGTTTTTGGCGTTCCCTCTGTTTTGGCGAACCTATATCACCGAGCGCCGCGCGCTCACTTCCGCAGGCGTGCGCGAGCTTGCGTGTCTGCTCGCGCCTTACGTGGTGGTTGCGGCGGGGATCATGGCGTACAACTACGCGCGATTCGGCTCTCTCACCGATTTCGGGGCGAACTACAATCTCACGGTGAACGACATGACCAAGCGCGGCATGAACGTCGGAAGGCTCGCGCCCGCGTTCTTCACGTACTTCCTGCAGCCTCCTAACGTCACGGGCGTGTTCCCGTTCATCGAGCCTGCGCTGTTCGACACCACCTATATGGGCCAGACCATTAAGGAAGTCACGTTCGGCGGCATATTCGCCTGCTTGCCCGTTCTGTGGGCGCTGCCGTTCGCAGGCCGCATCTTGGCGAAGCGCCGCTCCCAGCGTTCGACGCGCACTATCTTCGGCGTCATCGTGGTGCTTCTCGTCGCCGGTGTGGCCGTCGCCTTGCTCGATGCCGAACTGGCGGGCATACTGCAGCGCTATTACGCCGACTTCAGCTTCATGTTCCTCGCCGCGTCGGTGCTGCTCTTGTTCATCGTCAACGAGAATCTTCGCGATCGTTCTTCCGAGCGCGAAGTGTTCATCAAGGTGCTCGTGGTGCTGGTGGCGTTGAGCTTGCTCTACAGCGCGCTTGTGTGCTTCGTGCCGGAGACGGGCTGGTATTCGGATATTTATCCGTGGGCATATCAGGATGTTATCGAAACGTTCCAATTCTGGACTTAGAAAGGAAGTCAGATGAAACTGCTTATCGAAGAGTCGTACGAGGACATGAGCCGTCGCGCCGCCGACGTCATCGCCGAGGTGGTCGTCGAGAAGCCGAACTGCGTGCTGGGCCTTGCCACGGGATCGACGCCGATCGGTCTTTACGCCGATCTGGTCTCCGACTGCAAGGAGGGCAAGATCAGCTTCAAGGATGTGAGCACGTACAACCTCGACGAGTATCGCGGGCTCGCGGGCGATCACGATCAGAGCTATCGTTACTTCATGAACGTGAACCTGTTCGACCATGTTGACATCGACAAAGCGGCGACCCACGTGCCCGATGGCGCTTGCGAGGACGCAGACGCTGCGTGCGCGGCGTACGAGGAGGCCATCGAGGCTGCAGGCGGCGTCGACATCCAGCTGCTCGGCCTGG
Source organism: uncultured bacterium (assembly GCA_937890835.1). Lineage (GTDB taxonomy): Bacteria > Actinomycetota > Coriobacteriia > Coriobacteriales > Eggerthellaceae > CALADF01. The sequence continues at coordinate 31,682 of CALADF010000024.1, read as the reverse complement.
GCCACAACGGCCACATCGGCTTCAACGAGCCGTGCGACGAGTTCCCCAAGGCGACTCACTGCGTGACGTTGACCGAGAGCACCATCCAGGCGAACAGCCGCCTGTTCGACTCCATCGACGAGGTTCCTCGCGAGGCGTACACCATGGGCATCGGCACCATCATGAAGGCCAAGAAGATCCTCGTGGTGGCCAACGGCGAGGGCAAGGCCGATATCGTGCGTCGCGCCTTCTTCGGCCCGGTGACGCCCGAGGTGCCCGCCTCCATCCTGCAGTTCCATCCCGACGTGACGGTCATCGTCGACGCGGCCGCAGGCGCTCTTTGCAAGTAGCGGATACGTATCGGGACGAAGTTCGGAATCTGCGTCGCTCGTGCTTTCGGTTGGGGGCGCTTTGCGTGCTCGTGGCGCGCTGAGAGCCCTTCTCGAGGCTCGATCGACGGTGATACCACTCATTTCCTAGGAAAGGAGCAACATGAGCGTTATACGCGCTGGAGAAATCTTCGACGGCGAGGGCTTCTGCGCTGCCGACCTGTTTATCGAGGGCGATCGTTTCGTCGCCGACCGCGATGAGGAGCCTGGTGAGGTCATCGACGCCGCAGGTTGCTATGTCATCCCCGGCTTGGTGGATCTGCATTTCCACGGCAGTGCCGGCGCCGACATCAGCGACGGGGCGCTCGAGGGGCTTCATGAGATGGCGGCTTACGAGGCGTCGCGCGGCGTGACCGCGATGTGCCCTGCGACTATGACGCTTTCCGAGGAGATCCTCGCGAAGGCGGCCCATGCGGCGGCGGAGTTCTCGCCCGCCGAGAACGAAGCCGATCTGGTCGGCATCAACATGGAGGGGCCGTTCATCTCGCCCTCGAAAGTCGGAGCGCAGAACCCCGAGTACGTCCGCAACCCCGGCGTCGAGGAGTTCCGACGTCTCCAGGAGGCCGCAGGCGGTCTGTTCAAGATCGTCGACATCGCACCCGAGGAGCCGGGCGCTGACGAGTTCATCAAGGAGCTTTCGGGCGAGGTCCGCATCTCGCTCGCGCACACCTGCGCCGATTACGACACGGCGTCGCATGCTTTCGAGCTGGGAGCGCGGCATCTGACGCACTTGTACAACGCCATGAACTCCATGCATCACCGCAAGCCCGGCCCAATTCCCGCTGCGGCGGAACGCGATGACGTCACCGCCGAGATCATCGCGGACGGCGTGCACATTCATCCCGCCATGGTCCGCCTCGCGTTCAACATGTTCGGCGACGATCGCATGATCCTCATCTCCGACACGCTGCGCGCCGCAGGTCTTGAGGACGGCACGTACGATCTGGGCGGCCAGGACGTCACGGTGAAAGGTCCCGTGGCCACCATCGAAAACGGTGCGTTAGCGGGCTCGGTGAGCGATCTCATGCGCTGCTTCTACGTTGCGGTGCATGAGATGAACATCCCGCTTGCGAGCGCGGTCAAGGCCGCGACGGCAAACCCCGCTCGCGCTTTGGGCCTCGAGGGGGTGCATGGCACGCTCGCCGCAGGGGCCATCGCCAACGCGGTGCTGCTTGACAAGGAAACGCTCGAGGTGAAAGGCGTCGTGCTGAGGGGCAAACTTCTTTAGCCCGGGTTGCATCGGAAGCTCGGGGAAGCCCGCGAGAGGGGCGGAGCGCGACTCTCGCGGGCCGAACGTTGTCCGAGTGGGGGAGAGTCTCTCAAGGGCGGCAGGCTGTCTCCGACAGCGTTCAAGCACGCCTCCAGGCGCATGTGAGCTTACGTTTGCGCCAAGCATGGGTCATGATATGAAGAAAGCCGCCCTCGGGCGGCTTTCTTGCTGTTTATCGCCTTGCGGCGCGGATTCGATCGAATCGCGAGCTTTACGCGAGCTCGGGCAGGCTTGCGGCGGCGACGGACTGGCCCACGCGGCGCATCATCTCGTCAGGCAGCGTGACGTTGATCTGCTCGGCGAGCTCGGGGTACTCCTCGGCGAGAACGCGGTTGCACTCGCTGATGACGAGATCGCCGCCGACGCCCGATGCCACGCGGCCGAGCACCAGCAGCGTCTTGATCTCGTAGAAGGCGCTGTAGAGCACGAGGGTGTGCGCCAGGTACACACCGATGGAGCGGAAGATATCGAGAGCGCCCTCGTGGCCTTCGTTCGCCAGACCCTGGACCACCTTGAGCTTCTCGGCGGGGGAGAGCTCCGGATCGAGCTCGATGCCAGCCGCGGGAGCCAGCTTGATGACGGAGTCCTGGCTGAAGTACTTGCAGCCCACGCCGTAGTCGGTCGACCATTCGTCCTGCATGGCGGTCGGGGCCAGGTCGACGGGCGCAAAGGCGAGCTCGTTGATCCAGCCGAGGACGTTGCCGTCCGCGTTCACGTAGCCGACGGCCTCGGAGGTGCCCATGGCGATGCCGAGGATATCCCCCGAACCCGTGGACATATAGCCTGCAAGCGCGGTCACGTCGCCGTCGTTGGCCACGACGATCGGCACGTCGCCGATCTCCTTGGCGGCGCGGTCGTAGATGCTCTTGACCTCGTCGCGACGCTCACGCGGAACCTTGATGAACAGCGAAGCGACCATGGGCGAGTTGCCCACGAAGGTGCCGGCGGAAGACACGCCGATAGCGTCGACGCGCGGCATCTTGGAGGCGGCCGTCTTGAAGGCGGTCACGATCTCGTTGAAATGGTACTCGGGATCCTCGGTGATCTTCGGGAACCACACGACCTCCTCGGAGTACACCGACTCTCCGTCGATGACCGCGGAGACCTTGCGGTCGGAGCCGCCCGCATCGAAGCCGATGCGGCAACCCTCCATGTGCCCGCCGATGGCCTTGGCGGACTCGTTGGCGGCGGGGAAGGTCTCCTCGGTGCAGGCGATCACCTCAAGCTGCTTCTCGTAGACGTCCTCGAAGAAGCCGAAGTCGAAGGCGCGCTCGCCCTCGGGGGAGTAGGCGGCCGCCAGCTTCTCGGCGATCTCGTCGCAGCCGCGCAGGTACACGCGGAAGCCGCCTGTGCTCCACAGAGTGAACTTGACGAGGCGCTCGACGTAGCGCAGGTTGGCCTCGGCGAACTCGGGCCCGCGGATGGCGCTCTCGCGGACGGAGATCAGGCCGTCTTCGCGCTCGACGGCGATGGCGATGGGGTTGGTCGCCTCTTTGAGGTACTCGCGCATCCACACGCCGAACGGGATGAACTTGTCGTCGAGAACGGGAACGTTCTTGATCGAATACTCGATGCCCAGGTAGTTCATGGTCTGCCTTTCTTTCGCTTGCGGCTAATCGCCGATGATCTCGGTCAGAACGCGCTCGGTCATGGAGAGAGCGCGCGGTACGTGGAAGGGGCCCTTGAAGGTTGAACCCTTCGTCGACGGCATGGTGGGCAGTCCGTCGCGACGCAGGTAGCCGTACCATTCGCCGTATTCGGGGTCGGCGAAATGGTTCTTGGCGTAATCCGTCGTCTTCAGGAGCCAGTCGAGGAAGTAAGGGTCTTTCGTGTCGCGGTAAGCTTTCGAGGCGGCGATCATGATCTCGTTGTGGGGCCACCACAGCTTCATGTCGTGCTCGTACGCCTCAGGCGGCAGGCCCTTCGCGTCGATGAAGTAGAGCAGGCCGCCGAACTCGTCATCCCAGCCCGCTTCGATGGCGAGGCGGAACATTTTCTCGGCGGTGCGGTGAAGCTCTTCGTCGCCGCGGTAGTTTGCCTCGTCCATCATGAACCAGCTGCACTCGATGTCGTGGCCCGGGTTCACCACGCGCCCTGCGGTGTACCAAAGCTCGGGCTCGCCGTCGAGATTGACGCTTTCGAGCGTGCATCCCAGCTCGGGACGATAGTGCCAGTTGACGATGCGATCGGTGCACTGTTTGCTGTGACGGTCGTACTCTTCGGCGTGAGCCGGATCGACACGGCGCAGGATGCCGATGATGTTCAGAAGGATCATCGGGTCGCCGAGCGCGTAACCGCTGCGCGTGTCGGCGATGGTCTTCGGACCGAGGCCGGTGGGGTCCTCGTAGGTGCCCGTCATCATGCCGTAGTAGATGGCGTAGGCGCGGCGTGCGCGTGCGAGGTACTCCTCGTCGCCGGTGATGCCGTAGTACTCGGCGTTGGCGATGGTGTAGAAGCCCTCCGAGAAGCAGTAGCGACGCTGGCGCAGCGGAGCGCCTTCGGCCGTGACGGTGAAGTAGAGTCGACCGCCCGCGTCGTGGTTGACGCAGTGCTCCTCGAGAAAGTCGATGCAGCTCTTCGCGGCGGCAAGCCATTCCTCCTTGCCGGTGTCGAGCCAATCGGGGGTGCTGTCTCCGTAGAGATGAGTCAGGTAGGAGAACATCCACCCGCAGCGCCCCTGCATCCACACGCTCTTGTCGGTGGAGTAGATCTCGCCCTTGCGATCGAGGCAGGTGTAAACACCGCCGTTCTCGTGGTCCATGCCCTTTTCAAGCCAGAAGTTGATGCTGGCGTTCAGCTCGGTGCGGATCCAGTCGCGCAGCTCTTCGAGCTGTTGGGTGTTGACCTCAGCCAAGGTACCTCCTTTGTCGATGTGTCGTTGTCAAGTCGAACGAGCGGGGACGATGCCCCGCTCGAAGCCTGCGGTTTCGTCCGGTTAGAAGCTCTCGCGGATGGGGGCGTCGGGATCCATCATGCCCTCGGCCTTCAGGACCTCGACGATGGTCTCGACGTCCTCGCCGACGAGGGGCTGGACGGGCTCGCGCATCTGGTTCGTATTGAACACGCCCATTTGCCACAGCGCCGTCTTGAACGCGCCGACGCCTGCGCCGAAGCCGACGGTTGCGCGAACGCGACGCGTGATGAACATGAGGCGCGCGAGGTGATCCTGAAGTTCCTTGACGCGCGCCCAATCGCCCTCCTGCGCGGCGCGCCACTGCTCGACATAGCTCTTCGGGTCGATGTTGGCCAGACCCGGAACCGAGCCGTCGGCGCCGCCAAGGTAGGCGCCGTCGACGACGACCTCATGGCCGGTTAAAAGCTGAAGGGGGTGACCGGCGTCCTCGTTCTCGAGCATGAGCCAGCGGAAGCTCACGTCGTCGCCGGAGGAGTCCTTGACGCCTTGCAGAACGCCGTCCTGTCCGAGGCGCACGAGCATGGTCGGGTCGAGCTTGGTGTGAACGCACACGGGAAGGTCATAGGCGAAAAGGGGAAGGTCGGTGTGCTCGCGAATAGCGCGGAAATGACGTTCGACCTCCTTCGGGCCGCCGAGCGCGTAGAACGGAGCCGTGGCGACGAGGGCGTCGACACCGAATCCGGCAGCGCGTTTTGCCTGATCGACCACGCGCATGGTCTCCATATCGATGATGCCCGCGAGCACCGGCACGCGACCGTTGACGATGGCGACCGCCTCCTGCAGCACATGATAGCGCTGCGCATCGGTGAGAAACGCCACCTCTCCGCTCGAGCCGAGGAAGAACAATCCGTCGACGCCTGCGTCGATCATGCGATTGATCGAACGGTCGAAGGCCTCGAGATCGAGGGTCTTCTTCGCGGAAAGGGGGATGACCACGGGAGGAATCACGCCGCGGAACTGGGAGGTTTCCATACTTCCTGCCTTCTGATAGAAGTTGACTAAACTTGAAAAACTATAGTTGTGAAAAGGGGTCGCGTCAAGGAAGATGCATTGCGTCAAGCTAACCTCGACACAATATCCGAAGGCCGCCCGAAGGGCGCGGAGAGGGGCGTTGATTAGCCGAGGTTGCTTTCGGGCGCGGCGGCGTTTCGAAGTGCGGTTATTCGCCCTTCTCGCGAATCAACCTAGGTTGCGGCCGAACGCGTCGGCGGCCTTGATGGCCTCGATGAACGCTTCGGGCGAAAACGGCGCGGGATGAGCCTGCGCCCATTCCTTGGTTTCTTGAGCGAGCTCGGCGATGCGGGGCAGATGGCTTTCGTCTAAATCAAGCTCCGCCAAGGTGACGGGCAGGCCGAGTTTCTTGTTGAAGCTTGCGTAGCGTTGAAGCTCGGCGGTGTCGCCGATGTAGGCGAACAGCACGAGCACGCCGAAGCTCACCACTTCGCCGTGCAGGTGAACGCGTCCCGGTCGCGGGATGCCCGTGGTGGCGTTGTAGAAGGCGTGCGCGAGCGACGAGTTATAGTAAAAGTCGGGCTGGTTGGTGAGGTTCGACACGTAACCTGTGTTGACCACGATGTCGAGGGCGATCTGGCGGACCGCCTCGCTCGATCTGCCCGCGCGCACATCCGCGAGTCCCTGCTCGCCGTAGGTCATGAGCGGCTCGGTGCAGGTATGGGCGAGGTTGAGTCCGAGCGTTCCGGTGTGCGTGAGCTCGGCCTCGCTCGTGGCGTACTCGACTTCGGGTTGCTTAGAGAGAGCGTCGCCGATTCCCGCCCAGAAATACTCGTCGGGCGCGGCGGCTATGATGGCGGGGTTGATGAAGACGTGCGCGGGCGCATCCATGTGCACGTAGCCCTTGAACGAATGGTCGTCGTTGTAGACGACGGCGATGGTGGTGGCACTCGAGCAGTTGGAGCAGATGGTCGGCACGGAGAACACGATCTTGGACAGCTTTTGGGCTGCCGTCTTCACGGTGTCTATTGCCTTTCCGCCGCCGATTGCGAACGCGATGTCTGCGGCGCGAAAGGCCTCGTTGTCCACGAGCGCATCGATGGTCGATTGCGTCGAGTCGGTGCCGTAGACGATTTCGTCGAGTATCTTGACCTGCGTTTTCCCAAGCGCTGCTCTAATGCCAGGTGCGGCGGCGGCAAGCGCGCGTTTTCCCCCTACCAATACAACGCTTTCGGCTCGATGCGGTGCCAAGACGGAGGGAATCGCATCGAAGCAATCCTCGCCGACGGTGTAGCTGCTCATTTGAATGGTTCGCATGATGCCTCCTAACGTAGATTATGCGCAGGTTATCTTAGATCTGCGGATTATCAGGAGGCATCGGAGTCGCGAGGTTTAAAGAAGCCGAAACGAAAACCCCCTGCTGATCGCGTCGCGAAAGACTTGAAGCAGCAGGGGGTTTTCGTGGAAAAGGACGCCGCGTCGGCGATCGCATACGGCTTGCCGACGCGGGCGCTGTGAAAGATCGATTACTTGCCCAGATCGGGGTGAAGCAACGAGGGCGCCGCGCCGAGGAGCAGGCGCGTGTACTCGTCCTTCGGGTTGTCGAAGATCTGCTCGGCGGTTCCCTCCTCGACCGCAAGACCGCCGTTCATGACGACGATGCGGTCGGAGATGTAGCGCACGGTCTGGATGTCATGGCTGATGAACACCATGGCGAGCCCGAGCTCCTTCTTCAGATCCATCAGAAGGTTCAAGATCTGCGCGCGAACCGAAACGTCGAGAGCCGAGGTGGGCTCGTCGGCTATGATGGCGTCGGGCTTAAGCGACAGAGCGCGGGCGATGGCGACGCGCTGGCGCTGTCCGCCGGACATTTGGCCGGGCAGCGCGTCGAGAACCGACTCGGGCAGGCCCACCATCTCGATGAGCTCGTGAACACGGGCCTCGCGCGATGCCTTGTCGCCCACCTTGTGCACGATCATGGGGTCCATGAGCTGCTCGCGGATGGACATGCGCGCGTTGAGCGCGGTCGCCGGATCCTGGAAGACCACCGAGATGACGCGACCGATGGTACGGCGGTCGGCCGCCGTACGGTTGGTGACGTCTTTGCCCTTGAAGAACACGCGGCCTTCCGTGGGCTTTTGCAGGCCGCACATGACGTTGGCGGTCGTGGACTTGCCGCAACCGGATTCGCCGACGATGCCGATGGTCTCGCCGGGCATCAGCTTGAGGGTGAGCCCCTTCACGGCCTGGACCTTGTTAGGGTGCAGGATGGAGCCGGTACGCGTTTTGAAAGTCACCTTCACGTTGTCGAGGAAGATGATGGGCGTGTCTTTGTCGTTAGACGTTCCCTCCAGATCAGCGGAGGCGTTTTTCAGCTTGTCAGCCATTAGCGGTCACCTCCCGAGACGTAAGGCTTGATGCCGAGGCGCGCAAGCTCGCTGTCAGGCAGCTCGGCGTAGTAATGATCCGTGTTGGCGAGACGTTTGAGCATCGGGCGAATAGGGGAGACCTTGTCCGGATGGCTCGAGCGCGGCGTGAAGCGGTCGCCTTCGGGGAAGTCCTTCGGGCTGGGCACGGCGCCGGGCACCTGGTGCAGACGGTCGCCGCCCGCCTCGATGGACAGAACCGAGCCGAGAAGGCCGCGGGTGTACTCGTGGATGGGGTTGGTGAGGATCTCGCTCACCGGGCCCTGCTCGACGACCTGCCCTGCGTACATGACGGTGATGGAGTTCGCCACTTCCGCGACGAGCGCAAGGTCGTGGCTGACGAACACCATGGCGAAGCCGAGCTCCTTCTGAAGCTTGTTCAGAAGGTCGACGACCTGCTTTTGCACCGTGACGTCAAGCGCTGTCGTGGGCTCGTCGGCGATGATGACCTTCGGGTCGCGGGTGAGCGCCATGGCGATGAGCACGCGCTGGCGCTGACCGCCCGAGAGCTCATGCGGATACGAGTCGAGCGTGCGTTTGGGGTCGAGGCCGACCAGCTCGAGCAGTTCCTCGGCGGAGCGGGTGCCACCGCGCTTGGTGAGCTGTTTCATCTGCGCACGGATGAGCATGGAGGGGTTGAGCGAGGAAAGCGCGTCTTGGTAGATCATGGCGATCTCGCGGCCGCGCAGCTCGTTCATCTCGCGCTCGCTCATGGCGAGCAGGTTGCGTCCGTCGTAGAGGATCTCGCCCGAGATCTGAGCCTTCTTGTCGAGCAGGCCCATGATGGTCAGCGACGTGATCGATTTGCCGCAGCCGGATTCGCCCACAAGGCCCATGGTCTGGCGCGGGCGAACCACGAAGCTCACGTGATCGACGACGTTGACATCGCCGTGGCGCGGGAACTTGATGCAGAGGTCTTTGACCTCGAGGATGGGCGGCACGTCAGTGCGCGCGGGGAAGCGGTCGGTGCGCTGCTTCTCGATTTCCTTGAGGGCTCCGAGGCGCTTCTCGAGCATCTCGGCCTGGGCGGCGTAAGCCAGCTTCGGATCGGCGACCATGCGGTCGGCCTCGCGATCGGAGTTGAGCTTGTCGTCGCCTGCGGCGATGGGAGCCTTCGGCGCGGCGGCCAGCGCGTCGGTCATGCCCTCCGAGAGGATGTTCAGGCACAAAACCGTGATCATGATGGCAAGACCCGGGAACAGGGCCTGCCACCAACGTCCGGCCAAAACGCCGTCACGCGCGTCGGAGAGGATGTTGCCCCAGGTCGGCGTCGGCTCGGGAATGCCGGCGGAGATGAACGACAGCGAAGCCTCGAACACGATTGCGTCGGCGACGAGCACGATGGTGAACACCATGACCGGCGCGATGCAGTTGCGCACGACATGTTTGGCGAGGATCCAAGGAGCACGTGCGCCGGAGACGATGACGGCGCGGACGTAATCCTGGTTGTATTCGCTCATGACGTTGGCGCGCACGATACGCGCGATCTGCGGAATGTAGAGGAAGCCGATGGCGAAGATGATCGAGGGCAGCGAGTTGCCGAACACGATGACGAACGTCGCTGCGAGCGCGATGCCGGGGAACGACATGATGATGTCGAGGACGCGCATGATGATGTTGGAGATCCAGGAGCGCGTGACCGCTGCCAAGGCGCCGATGATGGAGCCGAACACGAGGGCGAACGCCGTCGCGCCAAGGCCGATCACCAGCGAGTAGCGCGCGCCGTACATCATGCGCGAGAGGATGTCGCGGCCCTTGTCGTCGGTTCCGAAGAGGAAGTCGGCGTTGGGGGCTTGACGCGCGGTGAAGATCTCGTAGGGGTTGTGCGGTGCGATCATGTTCGCGAGGATCGCGATGAGCACCACGAGGACGAGCACGATGAGCGAGATGCGTGCGCCGATGGTCATGTTCTTCCAGCGACGGAAGCGCACCTTGCCCTCGAGCTTCTGGGTAGTTTTCTCACGGAGTTTAACCATGTCGTTACACCGTCCTGATTCTCGGGTCAATCAGGATATAGAGCATATCCACGATGATGTTGATGATGATGAACGCGACGGACACGCACAAAACGACGCCCTGCACGAGCATGACGTAGTTGGATTGAATGCCCGAGAGGATCGCCATGCCCATGCCGGGTAGGTTGAAGATGACCTCGATGATGACTGCGCCGCCGATAAGGTAGCCGATGCGCAGGCCCAGCACGGTGACGGGCGTGATGAGCGCGTTGCGCAGCACGTTGCGCGCGACGACGATGCTCTTCGGAATGCCGGCGCCGAGGGCGGTGCGCACGTAGTCTTTGTCGAGCTCTTCAACCATCGAGGTACGTACGACGCGGGTGAGCTGGCCGATGACGGGCACGCCCAGCGAGATCGCGGGCAGCGCCATGCGCGCCATCCACCCGCTTGGGTCGGCGGCGAAGCTCGGCAGCTTGCCTGATGCGGGCAAAACGCCCTGGAACAGCAGGATCAGCAGAACCGCCAGCCAAAACGAGGGAGTCGCGATGCAGGCGATCGAGAACACGCGGATGATCTGGTCGGGCCAGCGATCGCGATACAGCGCGGATATGACGCCCAAAATGACGGCGAAGAAGACCGCGATGATGAGGCCCATGAAGGTCAACTGCAGCGTGATGGGCAAAGCCTCCGCCACGCGCTGGGCCACCGACATGTTCGATGCGCCGTAGGTGCCGAGGTCTCCCTGGACGAGCCCTGCCATGAAGCGCCCGTACTGCACGATGAGAGGATCGTTCAGACCGTGCTCTTCGCGGTATGCCTGGGCTTGCTCTGCCGTTGCGTTTTCGCCCAGAACCGAGTAAGCCTGGTCGATGGGGGAAAGCGACATGATAAAGAAGACGAGGATGGTGACACCGATGATCATGACGGGCAGCCATAGGATACGATTGCCGATCAAGCGCAATAGATTATTCACCGCACCCCCCTTTCCCATGGTGGGGCGTCTATCGCCCCGATCGATGGGGGTTTGACCCCCTCCCAACAATTCCTTTGCCCGTGCAAACCGACTGTTACCCGTAAGAAGGCGCACAGGCACAAGCGTTACTATTCTACTTTAACCGAGCGATTTAGGGAAATAAATCGCAACGGCAGCGTGGACGCGGGCTTTGGCTCGCGCGATTTTGCGCAACCGGCGGCGAGCGCGATCCGCCCGGACAGGGGGTTTGCGTGCGCGTCGAAACGGCTTTCGGCGCAAGGGCGAGGGTCGCCGGGTTTAGGCGAGGAGCTGGGCGCGAGTTGCTCCGACATAGAAAGAACCCGCTCCGAAGAGCGGGTTCCCGATAAGCTTTACGTCAGCTTTTTCGACTGCCCTGCGATGTTAGGCGAGCGGCGTGGCGCCGAGGAAGACGAGGCCCGTCGTGGAGATGGGCGCGAAGTCCTCGAGCTTGTCGGCCTGCCACGCGGTGGCGACCTGACGATGGAAGAGCGGGTACAGCGGAACGTTCTCGGCGATGAGATCGAAGCACTTGTTCCAGATCTCCTGCTGCTTGGCGGTGTCGGCCTCCTCGCGAGCCTGCTGGAGCAGATCCTGCAGCTCGGTCCAAGCGTCGGTGCCCTTCCAGCAAGAACGGCCCTGGGTCCAGACGTTGTCGCCGTACCACCAGGTCATCAGCAGGTCGGGGTCGTTGCCGAAGCAAGACGGATCGCCCGGCGTCAGCATGACGTCGTAGGGGAGGACGGCATCGGAGGGGGCCAGAGCAGCCCAGTCGATCTTGGTCTCGTTGATGGTGGCGTTCACGCCGACGGCGGCGAGGTCTTCCTTGATCTGGGGCGCGAGGTCCTTGACCCAGTTGTTGTTGACCATGAGCTCGAGAGCCAGGCCGTCCTGACCCGCCTCGGCGAGCAGGCTCTTAGCCTTCTCGGGATCGTAGGTGTAGACCGTGGAGGCCTCATGGTAGTTGGCGTAGGACTTCGGAAGGAAGCTCGTCGCGGCGTTGGCATGGCCTGCCATCTGGTTGGAGATGAGCTTGTCGTAGTTGATGGCGTAGTAGAAGGCCTGACGCACGCGCACGTCGTCGAAGGGGGCCTTCTTGCAGTTGAACATCAGGAAGGGCAGCGCGAAGCCGTCGACGTATTCGACCGTGGCGCCTGCGCCCTCGATCTGCTCGGCGTTGGTGTCCGGCACGTTCTCGATGGCCAGCACGGAACCGTCGGTGATGGCGGTGGTGCGGGAAGTGTTGTCGAGCAGGACGTTCCAGTCCATCTCGGCGCACGGAGCCGGCATGCTGCCGTTGTAATTCTCGTTCTTGACGAACTTGATGGTGCCGCCGTCGTCGCCGTTAATGGACTCGTACATCCACGGGCCGGAGCCGATGGGCTTGGTCTTGAGCTGCTCGTCGGTGAGAGAGGCGGGGAAGACCTTGACCACGGACAGACGGCCCTTCAGCAGGGACTCGAAGGGGTACTTCAGCTTGAAGGTGACGGTCTTGTCATCCTTGGCGGAGACGGACTCGATGAAGGTGAGGAAGGCGCCGTAGGTGGCGTCGGCCATGTTCTTCTCGAATGCGTTGACCACGTCGGCGGCGACGACGTCGGAGCCGTCGGAGTACTTGGCGCCGTCACGCAGAGCAACCTCGTACTCGGTCTCGGTGACCTTGACGGGCTCGCCTGCGGCAAGGCCGTTGTAGGTCTTGTAGGTATGCAGGTCGAGATCGTAGAGGCCCTCGAAGACATGCCAGGTTGCGGCGAGCATCAAAGCGGAGCTGTTGCCGATGGGGTTGCAGTTCGTGGAGCTGTAAGCAGCCGCAGCCGTGATGGCGTCTGCGACCTTCGCCTCGCCGGAGTCAGCAGCGCCCGAGCTAGCGGGTTTGTCTCCACCGCCGCAGCCGCTCAGCGTGAGCGCGGCGAGGGCGCCGGTTGCCGCCGTGCCTGCGAGGAAGCCGCGGCGAGTCAGTTTAGCCTGTTCCATAATTCCCTCCAACAATGTGTCGACGGGGCGCCTGCCCCGTTATCGCGAACGTACCTTGGAATTGCGGACGCGATTACCGTCATTATCGGCGAATTTGCGATCAAAATAAAGTATTTGTAAAAAACGAGCTGCTTACGAGGCTTTGCCGGAGCACTCTTGCGGCATCGTCGATTCTGCCGGCATCGGGCTCGAACGCGCTGTCGATCTGCGCGCTTTCCCGTTTCGGCATACGTTCGCCGAGCAATTCGGCGGGTTGGGTCGTGCCTTCAGGCGACAGGCGGTGCCCGGCTGTTACGATGATCGGCGTGCATCTGACGGCTCGAGGCTCGCGCGCAGGCGTGGCTTGGTGAGGAGAGGATCTATGACGAGAGAATTCAAATCGATGGACGGCAACAACGCCGCCGCGTACGTCTCCTATGCGTTTACTGAGGTGGCGGGCATTTACCCGATCACCCCGTCGAGCCCTATGGCCGACTTCGTGGACATGTGGTCCGCCCAGGGGAAGAAGAACATCTTCGGCTCCACCGTCAAAGTGTGCGAGATGCAGTCCGAAGGCGGCGCCGCGGGCACCGTCCACGGTTCGCTTGCCGCAGGCGCCCTCACCACCACCTACACCGCATCGCAGGGTCTGCTCCTCATGATCCCGAACATGTACAAGATCGCCGCCGAGCGGCTCCCGAGCGTCTTCCATGTGAGCGCCCGCACGGTTGCCACGCACGCGCTCAACATCTTCGGCGACCATTCCGACGTCATGGCGTGCCGTCAAACCGGCTTCGCGATGCTCGCCGAGGGCAGCGTCCAGGAGGTCATGGACCTGTCCGCGGTGGCGCATCTTTCCGCCATCAAGGGTCGTATCCCCTTCATCAACTTCTTCGACGGATTCCGCACCTCCCACGAAGTGCAGAAGATCGCCGTGTGGGATTACGACGACCTCGCCGAGATGTGCGATATGGACGCGGTGGCGCAGTTCCGCGCTCACTCTCTGAACCCCGAGCGCCCCGCTATGCGCGGCAGCCACGAGAACGGCGATATCTTCTTCCAGCACCGCGAGGCCTGCAACACCGCCTACGACGAGCTTCCCGCCATCGTTGAGGACTACATGCACCAGGTCAACGTCAAGCTCGGCACCAACTACGAGCTGTTCAACTACTACGGGGCGCCTGACGCCGACCGCGTCATCGTGGCCATGGGATCGTTCTGCGACGTCATCGAGGAGGTCGTCGACTACCTCAACGCGCACGGGGAGAAGGTGGGCCTGGTGAAGGTTCGCCTGTACCGCCCCTTCGTCACCGAGAAGTTCTTGGCCGCGCTGCCCGAGACGGTGAAGAAGATCGCCGTGCTCGACCGCACCAAGGAGCCGGGCTCTCTCGGCGAGCCGCTCTACATGGACGTCGTGAACGCGCTCGCGCACGCGGGCCGCTCCGCACTCACGGTCATCGGCGGTCGTTACGGCTTGGGCAGCAAGGACACCCCGCCTGCATCCGCCTTCGCCGTGTACGCCGAGCTCGCCAAGGACGAGCCGCGCCGCGAGTTCACCATCGGCATCGTCGACGACGTGACGCATCTGTCGCTTCCCGAGGATCCCGCGTGTCCGAACACCGCCGCCCCCGGCACCATCGAGTGCAAGTTCTGGGGTCTCGGCGGCGACGGCACGGTCGGCGCGAACAAGAACTCCATCAAGATCATCGGCGACCACACCGATAAATACGTCCAGGCGTACTTCCAGTACGATTCGAAGAAGACGGGCGGCGTGACCATCAGCCACCTGCGCTTCGGCGATTCCCCCATTCGCAGCTCCTACTACGTCAACAAGGCCGACTTCGTCGCATGCCATAGCCCCTCCTACATCACGAAGGGCTTCCCCATCGTGAAGGATGTGAAGCCGGGCGGCGTGTTCATGATCAACTGCCAGTGGACGCCCGAGGAGCTTGAAGAGCATTTGAGCGCGGAGTCCAAGCGCTACATCGCCCGTAACAACATCCGCCTGTACGTCATCAACGCGATCGATCTGGCCGTTGAGATCGGCATGGGCAAGCGCACCAACACCATTTTGCAGTCTGCGTTCTTCTCTCTCGCCGGCGTGCTTCCGCAAGAGGACGCCATCCGCTACATGAAGGACGCGGCCACGAAGTCCTATCTTAAGAAGGGTCAGGATGTCGTGGACATGAACCATCGCGCCATCGACGCGGGCGCCACCGCCTTCGTCGAGGTCGAGGTTCCCGCAAGCTGGGCCGATGCCGAGGACGAGGCTCCCGCAGAGGCTCCCGCGGGGCGCCCCGAGCTCGTCAAGATGGTCACCGAGATCATGGAGCCCGTCGGCCGTATGGACGGCGACAGCCTGCCCGTCTCCGTGTTCATGGATCACGTCGACGGCCAGTTCGAGCAGGGCGCGTCCGCTTACGAGAAGCGCGGCGTGGCCGTCACCGTGCCGACGTGGGATGCCGAGAAGTGCATCCAGTGCAACAACTGCGCGTTCGTCTGCCCGCACGCCACCATCCGCCCGTTCGCTTTGACCGACGAAGAGGCCGCCTGCGCGCCCGAGGCGGCCAAGGTGATCCCCGCGAAGGGCAAGGCGGCCAAGGGGCTTGGCTACACGCTTGCCATCTCTCCGCTCGACTGCATGGGCTGCGAGGTCTGCGTCGGCCAGTGTCCCACCGATGCGCTGACCATGGTGGGCACCGAGTCGGAGCTCGCTCAGCAAGAGGTGTTCGACTACTGCGTGGAGAAGGTCGCGGATAAGCCCGAGCTCTTCGACGCGAGCATCAAGGGAAGCCAGTTCAAGCAGCCGTTGCTCGAGTTCTCGGGCGCCTGCGCCGGCTGCGCGGAAACCTCCTACGCGCGCCTGGTCACCCAGTTGTTCGGCGAGCGCATGTTCATCGCCAACGCGACGGGGTGCTCCTCCATTTGGGGCGGGCCCGCTGCGACGTCGCCCTACGCGGTCAATAAGCAAGGGCAAGGCCCCGCTTGGAGCAATTCCTTGTTCGAGGACAACGCCGAGCACGGCCTGGGCATGTTGCTCGGTCATGAGGCGGTGCGCCGCCGCCTGATCGATCTGCTCGAGGGTATGGCGCAAAGCGACAAGACGCCTGAGGAGACCAAGGCGCTCATCGCGACGTACGTCGAGACGGTCGACGACGGCGAGGCCAACGCCAAAGCTGCAGCGGCCCTCGTTCCCGCGCTCGAGGCTGCGGCTGACGCGGGGTGCCCGGTTGCTCCTCAGGTTCTCGCCGACAAGGATTACCTCGCCAAGAAATCGGTGTGGATCTTCGGCGGTGACGGCTGGGCTTACGACATCGGCTACGGCGGACTCGATCATGTGCTCGCTTCGGGTGAGGACGTCAACATCTTCGTGTTCGATACCGAGGTTTATTCCAACACCGGCGGCCAGGCGTCGAAGGCCTCCAACATCGGTCAGGTCGCTCAGTTCGCGGCGGCGGGCAAGGAAGTGAAGAAGAAGAGCCTCACCGAGCTGGCGATGAGCTACGGCTACGTGTACGTGGCGCAGGTGGCCATGGGCGCGAAACCCGCTCAGACGATCAAGGCCATCGCCGAGGCGGAGGCGTATCACGGTCCGTCCATCATCATCGGCTACTCGCCGTGCGAGATGCACTCCATCAAGGGCGGCATGAAGAACTGCCAGGAGGAAATGAAGCGCGCGGTCGAGTGCGGTTACTGGAACCTGTTCCGCTACAATCCCGCAGCGCCCGTCGGTAAGAAGTTCACGCTCGATTCGAAAGAGCCTGCGGGCGGTTACCAGGAGTTCCTCATGAACGAGGCGCGCTACAGCCGCTTGACGCGCGAGTTCCCGGAGCGCGCCGAGGAGCTGTTCGAGCGCAACGAGCGCGCGGCGATGGATCGCTACGACCACTTGGTGAAGCTGAAGGATCTCTACGCCGAGGTGTGAAATCACGCCTTGACGCGTTGAGCTTGCGAAGGGAGGGCCTTGAGGGCCCTCCCTTTTTCGTGTGCGTGCATCCCGCTTGCACATCGTGACGCAGCGAAGGGCTCGGCGGCGGGGTGCGAGAGGCGAACGGGGCTTCTGCGTCGAAGCGGTGTGGTCGGAGCGCGGGATCGGCATCTTGTTCGCCAAGACGCCGCTTTCTCCCGATTAACGAAGATCGACCTCTTCGAGCAGATCGATGAGCTCTTGTTTTTTGTGAATGTCGAGCTTGGTGTAGATGCGCTTGGAATGCGTGCGCACGGTGTTCTCCGAGACGACGAGCATCTCGGCGATGCGCGCGACGGTGTTGCCCCTTGCGATGAGCTCGGCTATTTCGGTTTCGCGTGCGGTCAGGCGGTACCTCTCCCGGAGAACCTGCGCCTGTGCCGCGATCTTGTCGGAGAACTGAGGGGCGCTTTCCGCGGGCGCCGGGTTCGGTGACTTGACGTCCGCCCTCTTGGATGCGGTGAGTGCATGCGAGACGGCGGGAACCTCCGTGCTGCCGGCATCCGGCGTAGCCGCGGCCTTGGGCTTGCCCGCATGCGGCTTCGCGTCTTTTGCCATCGCGCTTCGCCGTGCGGGCTCTCCCTTCGTGAGCGCCATGAGCTCGATGCCGTCGGTTGCCTTCAGGGCTCCGCCGAAGCCGCCCGAGCCGATGAAGTTGATGAGCGCGAGCAGGTACACGGCGATAAGCGCCACCATGGCCAGCGGCGACAACCCGATGACGACCATGTTCTCCGCGAACGTTCCCCCGATGAAGCCCACGTCGTGCAACGCGTAGACGATCGTGCCGAAAAAGCCGTAGACGAACACGGGGTTGACGCCGCGATCCCGGGAGATCTGCGCGCATTGGATCATCATGAGCGCGATGGCGACGCTGTACACGGCGTAGAGGATGGCGGCGAGCCAGCGTCCGTAGGCGCCGGGTAGCAGGGGGAGCAGCAGAAACGAGGTGATGACGAAGGGGAACGCCATGCGGTAGATCATGCTGATGTTGAGGTTGATGTTGCGCAGGTTCCACGCGAGAAGCAACGCGACGGCGCCGACCATCATCGATCCCATGGACAAGATGTTGACGAGGGACCCCGCCTGCATGTCGGCGACGGCGAGCGCGCGCATGATGCCCGTGCAAAAGCCGAGGACGCCTACGAACAAGGCGCTGCGCCAGTAATCGCGTGCGATCTGACGGTACACCTGGGGATGTTCGCCGGGGATGTCCTCGAACATGGGCTGATCGAGGTTGATGGCGCGGCTGCGCAGGGTGACGCACAGGCCGAACAGGGGTAGAAACACCAGCGGGATCAGAAACGCCGTGACCGCCTGGGGGATGAGGTAAAGCGAGAAGTACATGAGCGCCGCCCAAGCCGTGCCCACGGCGAGATCACGGTTGCCCGACTCGGGGTCCTGGCTGGCGAAGAGGCGCTGCCACAGCATGTAGAAGCCCGCTGAGCCCAAGCCGAGCAACGCGCCGCCGCACACCACGAGGGCGAGGGCGTGATCGGGGACGTAGATGGCGGCGATGAGGCACACCCAGCCGAGGGCGTAGGGGGCACTCGTGAGCCTGACGAGAAAGCGGCGCGTGGGACCGGGGAGGAAATAGACGCCGACGGCGCTGATGAGAAAGCTCAGCGTGAACACGAGCGACTGGGCAAGGAAGAACGCGAAGAGTATCTCGTGCGTTTGAAAATCGATCGGCAGAAAGGGGAACACTCCTCCCCATACGCCCGCGGCGTTGATAGCGAGGAACAGCGCGTAGCCAAGTGACGCGACGTTCGGTCTGAATAGTTCGATGATGCCCCGAGCCCGCACCGGATCTCTTCCCCCCTTAGATGTTGCGCAGCTTAAAAACAGTGCGAATCAGTATAGCGAATGACGGCGTCAACATTTTGAAGCTAAGCGTCACCATATTGAAACGTGTGATAAGCGCATATGCTCTGAACTGGTATTTCGCAAATATCACACATAGTATGTGACCCGAATAAGGCGTGAACGGTTAGAGTGGGGGAGTCGTATTCGGCGGGATGGCTTCATCTATCGCGCCGAAGCGGACGGGGAGGGACGCGGCGCGAGCCGCCCCCGTCTGTAGAGAATCGATGAGGAGAAAGAGGGGAATGCTATGTCAGATAGCAATCTGAACCTGAGCCGTCGTACGTTCGTGAAAACGAGCGGCGCCTTGGGTGCTCTTGCAGCGGCGGGCGGCGGAATAGCCGCAGCTGATTCGCTGTTCGGAGCCGGAGTGGCTCCGGCGCATGCCGCCGAGGCTAAGGATAAGACCGTCTGGGGCCATTGCGCCATCAACTGCCCAGGTCGTTGCGCTCTTAAGTTCCACGTGAAAGACGACGAGGTTGTTTGGGTTGACACCTACACCACGCAGGACGGCGACTTCGATGACGTTCAGCCTCGCGCTTGCCTGCGCGGCCGCACGTATCGTCGTTGGCTAGCCGACCCGAATCGCATCAACTACCCGATGAAGCGAGTCGGCAAGCGCGGTGAGGGCAAATTCGAGCAGATCACTTGGGACGAGGCCGTTGACACTATCGCCAGCGAGCTCAAGCGCATCATCGACACTTATGGAAACGAGTCCGTGTTCATTCCCTATGCGACGGGCGTAAGCTCTACCACGGCTCGTACGCTTCCGCGCTTCATGAACTGCCTCGGTGGCTTTTTGGGCTGCTATGGCGACTACAGCGCCATGCAGATGGAGATGATCGTTCCCTACACCATTGGCATGGGTGCTTTCTCCGGTTCGACGCTCAGCGCTGCCGATGACGCCGAGCTCGTCCTCGCATTCGGCACGAGCCCCACGGAGACCCGTCAGGGCGGCGCCGTGTCCCATGGCGACTGGGTGCGCATGCGCGAGAAGACCGGCGCGAAGATCATCTACATCGACCCGCGTCTCAACGACTCGAACATGGGCCGCTCTTCCGAGTGGCTGCCGATCAACCCGGGCACTGATGCCGCGTTGTGCTCGGCGATCGCCTATGAGCTCATCAAAAACGACATGATCGACAAGGAGTTCCTCGACAAGTACTGCATCGGCTTTGACGAGGACACGATGCCCGAGTCCGCCAAGGGCCAGAACAAGTCCTATAAGGACTACATCATGGGAACGGGCTACGATCATGTGGAGAAGACTCCCGAGTGGGCTGCTCCTATCACGGGCATCAACGCCGAGAAGATCAAGGAGCTCGCGCACGAGGTCGGCACCGCTAAGCCGCTGTTCGTTGTTCAGGGCTGGGGTCCTCAGCGTCGTAGCAACGGCGAGTTGAACTGCTGGTCTATCATCATGCTCCCGCTTCTCACCGGTCAGATCGGTCTCCCCGGCACCAGCACCGGCACGCGCGAGGGCTCTTATTCGGTCAGCCTCCAGTCCATTCCGGCGGGCAAGAACCCCATCAAGGCATCCATCCCCGTGTTCCTGTTTACCGATGCTATCGACCACGGAACCGAGATGACCGCGCTGAACTCCGCCGTCAAGGGCGCCGACAAGCTCAACCAGAACATCAAGTGCATGCTGAACTACGCGGGCAACTGCCTGACCAACCAGCACGGCAACATCAACCGCGCTCACGACATCCTCGCCGACGAGAGCAAGTGCGAGTTCATCGTGGTGTGGGAGACGGTTCTGACCGACTCGGCCAAGTACGCCGACATTCTGCTTCCCGACTTGTTCCGCTTCGAGCAGGTCTCTCAGATCGGCACCGGCGGCGATCATGCTTACATGATCAGCGGCCAGCCCTGCACGTCTCCGAAGTTCGAGCGCAAGACCCTCTACGATTCGCTCACCCTCATCGCAGACAAGCTCGGCGTCAAGGAAGCCTTCACCGAGGGCAAGACTCAGGAAGAGTGGATCAAGGAGCTCTACGAGAAGTCTCGCGCTAAGGACACGGCGCTGCCGACCTACGAAGAGGCCATGGAGATGGGCGTCTACACGCGCAAGAACCCCAAGGGCGCGACCATCGCTCTTGAGAAGTGGCGTCAGGACCCCGAGGCCAACAAGCTGATGACCCCCACGGGCAAGGTCGAGATCTACTCTGAGACCCTCGCGAAGATCGCTGAGACTTGGGAGCTCGGCGAGGAGGATCTGATTTCCCCGATCCCCGTGTACACGCATGGCTTCACCGAGACCGACATCCCCACCGAAGAGTACCCGCTGCATTGCTCCGGCTTCCACTATCGTGGTCGCACCCATTCTTCTTGGGGCGGAATCGAGCAGCTCAAGGAAGCGAACCCGCAGGAGGCTTGGATCAACCCCGTCGACGCTGAGCCTCGCGGCATCGTCCAGGGCGACAAGATTCGCGTCAAGAACGCGTTCGGTGAGATCGAGCTTCTCGCCAAGGTGACTCCTCGCGTCGTTCCCGGCGTCATCTGCATCTCCCAGGGCGCATGGCATGACGCCGACATGTACGGCGATCGCGTGGACAAGGGCGGCTGCATCAACACGCTGACGACGCATCGTCCGACTGCGCTGGGCAAGGGCAACCCCCAGCACAGCAACATCTGTGAAGTGACCAAGGCTTAAGGCGCAGCGAGGAAAGGAGAGGAACTGAAATGACTCAATACGCTTTCTATTTCGACGGCACTCGCTGCTCGGGCTGCAAGACCTGCGAGATGTCCTGCAAGGATTACAACGACCTCGACCTGAACGTGGCGTATCGCAAGGTGTACGAGACCACTCTCGGCGAGACCACCAGGGATGCGCAGGGCTGCATCAACACCACCTGCGTGAGCTACTCGGTCTCCATGGCGTGCAACCACTGCGACGATCCCGCGTGCGTTCACGTGTGCCCGACCGGCGCTATGCACAAGGATGCTGATACGGGCCTGGTTTCCGTTGACGCGACCAAGTGCATCGGCTGCGGCTATTGCCATATGGCGTGCCCCTACAATGCTCCGAAGGTCGACCGCACGCTCGGCCACTCGGTGAAGTGCGACGGCTGCGCTTCCCGCGTCGCCGAGGGACTCAAGCCCGTGTGCGTCGAGTCCTGCCCGGCTCGCGCTCTCGACTTCGGTCCTGTCGAGGAGATGGCCAAAAAGGGCGAGCTCGCCAACATCGCTCCGTTGCCCGAGCCCACCTACACCCACCCGAACCTTTACATTCTGCCCTGCGAGGACGCGCGACCTGTGGGCGACGCGGCCGCGAAGGTCGTTAACCCCCTGGAGGTGATGTAGCATGGAGGCAGCTTTCTCCGAGATGCCTTTGGCGCTTTTCACTACGTTCGCGCCGATGGGCGCAGGCGCTTTCATCGCGCTTGCCGTTGCGTTCTTCACGACGAAGTTTGACGAGGCCGAGCTTAAGAAGATCGATAAGATGACGCTCATCGCGTTCGCGTTCGTCGTCGTCGGCTTCATCGCCTCGCTGTTCCACCTGACCAACCCGATGAACGGCTTCGGCATCTTCTCGGGTCTGGGCACCTCGCCGCTTTCCAACGAGGTCGTCGTCGGCATCGTGTTCGTCGTCGTCGCGCTGGTGTACTGCGTGCTGGCCGTTCTGGGCAAGCTCGGCGAGGGCGCGCGCAAGGGCTTCGCGGCGGTTGTCGCCGTGCTCGCCTTGGTGCTGTGCGTCTTCACGGGCATGGCCTACATGATGGAGACCATCGCTTCTTGGAACACCATCCTCGTGCCCGTTCAGATCGTCGGCTTCGGCTTCATCGGCGGCGCGGCGCTCGCCAGCCTGATCTTCAGCCTGTCCGGTGCTGCTGAGAAGCTCACCGCGGGTACCATCAAGACCGCCCTTGTGGTTGTGGCCGCTGTCGGCGTCGTCGCCGGTGTGGGTGGCATCGCTGGCATGGCGGGCTCCGTTTCCGGCATGAGCAACGCGATGTTCGCCGGCTCCGATCTGGTGAGCGCTGCTCTTCCGTTCATCATCGTGGCCGCTATCGCGCTCATCGTCGCATGCGTCCTGGTGGTTCTCGTGACGCGCGGCAAGAACGCGACCGTCATGTCGGTCATCGCTGTGGTCTGCGCGTTCGCCGGCATCCTGTGCGCTCGCTTCGCGTTCTACGCGATGGAGCTCTCCGTGGGCCTCTACATCTAAGGCTTAGGGGATAAGCGGAAGTTCTGAATAAGCGGGGCGTGCCGATGGGCGCGCCCCGCTTTTGCTATCATCGAAACCGTTTTTACGTACAGGAGGTGCAGCGATGTCTGATATCGATGCTCTGGCAAGGGAGCAGATCTCCTTTGCGGGAGGTATGCTCGGACCTTTGTTCTTGAACGACCCGAAAACCGACGCCGAGGCCATGGCCCCTCTGCTGAACGCGTTCGCCTCGCTTGATGTGGAGGCGGCGGCGCAGGAGTGGCCCTTCGCGGGCGAGAGCGCCGCGCGCTCGCTCGGCGAGATGCATGAGGGTGCGTGCAACGCGCTTCAGGAGGATATGGACGCTCTTCTTTGGGAGTATCGCCGTCTTTTCGTCGGGCCTGCCCGAAAGCCCGCTCCGCCGTGGGGTTCGGTGTACACCGATCGCGAATGCGTCGTCTTCGGTGAGAGCACGCTGGCGCTGCGCTCGTGGATGCGCGCTAACGGCATCGAGCGCATCGGGGATGCGGCCGATCCCGAGGACCATATCGGGTACTTGCTTTTGCTGATGACGTGGGCGGCCGAGCATCGCCCCGACTTGCTCGGCGAGTTTTTGCGTGATCACGTGCTGACGTGGTCCTCGCATTTCCTCGAGCAGCTGGAGGAAGCTGCCGAGCATCCGTTTTACCGCGGGCTCGCGTCGCTTACGCGCGCGACCCTCGAGGGCATTGGCGACGTGCTGTCGCTTGAGGTCGTTCACCCTCGTTTTTACCGTTAGGAAGCAGGAGGTATCGCATGGTGAGCGGCCTGGGGACGGCTCTCAACGAGATAACGCTGGTGCTGTTCACCACGATGGCGCCTGCAGGCACGTTCGCGCTCATGATCATGGGCGCGTTCGCGCTGAAAGGGGGGCTTCGGGAGGAAGCGCGGGCCGCCCTGGATCGCTACACGTGCGTGCCCCTCGTCATCGCGCTCGTCGGTCTCGTCGCCTCCGCGACCCATCTGGGGAATCCCGCCAATGCCCTTTACGTTCTTGCGGGCGTTGGCAGAAGTCCCCTGTCGAACGAGGTGGTCGCGGGCGTCGTCTTCTTCGGCGTCGCCGGCATCTACTGGCTGACGGCGTTTTCCGAGAAGCCTAACTTGAACCTTCGCCGTGCAGCGCTCGTGTTGATTGAGGTGACGGGCGCGCTATTCGTCACCGCTATCGCGTTCGCCTATAATGCGGAGACCATTCTCACCTGGCGCACCGCCTACGTGCCCGCCGCGCTGTGGCTGAATGCGCTCGTCGCAGGTCCGATTATCGCCTCGCTTTCGCTTTATCTAGCGCGTTATCCGTTTCCGGGTACGCTGGTTCGCTCGTTTCTCCCTGCGTTCTCGGCGCTGGCGTGCGTTGCCAATGCGGTGGTGTACGTGCTTCAGGGCGTCGATCTGCGAGGTTTGGAGAACAGCCTTACCTCGGCGGCCCAGCAGGCGCCGGGCTTTTTGGCCTCGGTTCCGGTGTTCGTCGTCCTCTCGCTGCTGGCGGCCGTGATTGCGTTCGCGGCGCTTCGCGGCGATGCGGCGTTTCTGGCACGCTCGTCGAGGATATCGGTCGATGGCGTGCCGGCTCATCGTCGCCGAATCGTGGCGATGTTGGTGCTGGCGAGCCTGCTAGCGCTTTCGGCGGTGTTCGTGATGCGCTTTCATTTTTACACGCTTCACATGACGGTCGGTCTAGGGGTTTAATCCGGCGCGTCCAGCGCGCTTGTCTTGGTTGTGCGGCCATCGTCCCGCATGTCCCGCTTCGCCTTCTCGCGAAGGCGCTTCATTAAAGGAATCGCCCCGCATGTTCCGCTTGCTCAAGCGGTTTGCGGGACGATTCTTCGTTTTTGACATCGTAGGTTGGATCGATTCGCGCAGAGCTGCGCCGGGTGTCGTTCGGATACGGCAGATGGCGCGAGGGGGCCTTATCGCGCTTCTCGAAGCTTCTCGAGTGCGGCTATCTTCACGCAGCAGACGAACACGTCCATCGCCTCGGCCAGCTCGTCGAGCGGCGGCAGGGTGGGGGCGATGCGGATGTTCGCATCGTGCGGGTCGATGCCGCCCGGCCATGTGGCACCCGCGCCCGTCATCGTGACGCCGGCTTCGCGCGCGAGCTCGACGGTTCGGCGCGCGGTGCCCTCGATGCCGTCGAACGAGATGAAGTAACCTCCGCGCGGCTTGGTCCATCGTGCGATGCCCGTATCTCCCAGTTCTGCCCCGAGCTTCTCGAGCACCAGCTGGAACTTCGGGCGCAAGATGGCGGCGTGCTTGGCCATGTGCTCGGCGATTCCGGCCCCGTCGCGTAGGAATCTCACGTGGCGCAGCTGGTTGAGCTTGTCCTGCCCGATCATCTGAGGGCCGATCTGGTGTTTTGTTTCCGCGATGATCTCGGGGGAAGCGGCCATGGCCGAGATGCCCGCGCCCGGGAAGGTCACCTTCGAGGTGGAGGCGAATTTGAAATACCTGTCCGGATGCCCCGCTTCGATGCAAGCGTCGGCGATGTCGAGCAGCTGGTCTTGCTCGGTTACGTCGTCGAAGAGATGATGCACGCAATACGCGTTGTCCCAGAAGATGCGGAAGTCCTCCGCAGCCGTTTCCATTTCGGCGAGACGGCGTACCACCTCGTCCGAGTAGGTGACGCCGCTCGGATTGGAGTATTTGGGAACGCACCAGATGCCCTTGACCGAGTCGTTTTCGGCGACGAGGCGTTCGACGAGATCCATATCGGGGCCGTTCTCGTTGAGGGGAACGGGGATCATCTCGATGCCGAACGCTTCGGTGACGCTGAAGTGCCGATCGTAGCCCGGGGTGGGGCAGATCCATTT
Organism: uncultured bacterium; assembly: GCA_937890835.1. GTDB lineage: Bacteria > Actinomycetota > Coriobacteriia > Coriobacteriales > Eggerthellaceae > CALADF01. The sequence goes on along the minus strand of CALADF010000024.1, from coordinate 6,031 downwards.
GATCGCTCCGCAGTTCGCCCAAGGAGCGCAGCCGCCGGTGCCGAAGTCGATGCAGCGGGCGAGCGTGTCGTACATCACGGTGAGACTCGAATTACCGAACACGATGACGTTTTCAGGTTCGTCGTCGAGCATGCATGCCATGAGGCGCTTCGCCTCGGGCAGCCCGTCGAGCACCCCGTAGTTCCGGCAGTCCGTGCCGTCTTCGCTTATGCAGTCCTCGTAAGACGTAAGAGCCTCCAGCAGCGGCATCGACAGGTCGAGCTGTTCGGCAGAGGGCTTGCCCCGCGCCATGTTGAGCTTGAGATCGCGAGCCTTGAAACTCGCAAGTTCATTCTCGAGCTGAGCGAGGAGGTTTTCCCGCTCAGCCTTCGTCATGTCCTTGAAGCATGTCATGGGGGTTCCTTTCACCGTAACGCTTGCGCCTCGATGGAAATAGAGCTGTGATACTCCAGTCGGATAAAGTATAATCCCAACGTTTCATTACATCATAGAGTAACGCTTTAACGAGTCGCCTTTCCGTATATTCCTTTCAGAAACTATCGGCGGCGGTCGGCGGGACTCGGAGGGGAAAGAAGTACGGGACATGATCAAAAGTGATTTCTGGGTAGTCTTCGCGATGCTCATTTACTTCGTCGTGGTGGTCGTCATCGGCTTTATCTACGCGAAGCGCTCGAACTCTTCAAGCGAGGAGTACTTCCTCGGCGGTAGAGGCCTCGGCCCGTGGCTCACGGCGCTTTCCGCCGAGGCATCGGACATGTCGGGCTGGTTGCTCATGGGCCTTCCCGGCGTGGCGTATTTCACGGGAGCGTCCGATGCCATGTGGACGGCCATCGGCCTCGCCATCGGCACGTATCTCAACTGGAAGTTCGTCGCCAAGCGTTTGCGCAAGTATTCCGAGAAGGCGAACAACTCCATCACGGTCCCCGATTTCTTCTCGAACCGCTTCCATGACAACAAACACATCCTGATGACCATCGCTGCCATCATCATCTTGCTGTTCTTCAGCATCTACACCGGTTCGTGCTTCGTCACCTGCGGTAAGTTGTTCGCCACGCTGTTCGGCTGGGATTACGCTACGATGATGGTGATCGGCGCCATCATCGTGTTCCTCTACACTTTCATGGGCGGCTATCTTTCGGTCTGCACGACTGATCTTATTCAGGGATGCCTGATGTTCCTCGCGCTCGGTACGGTCTTCATCGGCTCGGTGACCGCTGCGGGCGGCGTGGAAAACACGGTCGCGTTCCTGCAGAGCATCCCGGGCTTCCTCTCGGGTGTCGAGATCGCCACGCCCGTCCTCGACGCGTCGGGCAATCAGGTCGTCGAGGACGGTGCGCCCCTGTTCGGCGAAGCCGGCGCATACGGCCTGATCACCATCGTGTCCGGTTTGGCATGGGGTCTTGGCTACTTCGGTATGCCCCAGGTGCTCATCCGCTTCATGTCCGTTCGTCATTCGAGCGAGATCAAAAAGTCGCGTATCATCGCGATGATCTGGCTTGTTGTCTCGCTTTCCTCCGCGGTGTGCATCGGCCTTATCGGCCGTGCGGTCATCCCGACCGAGTTCCTTACGCAGGCGTCGGCCGAAAGCGTGTTCATCGTGCTTTCCCGCATGCTCCTGCCCTCGTTCTTCTGCGGCTTGGTCGTGTCGGGTATCTTCGCGGCAGCCATGAGCTCGTCGTCGTCTTATCTGCTCATCTCGGGATCTGCGGTCGCCACGAACATTTTCAAAGGTCTCATCAAGCGCGACGCCACCGACCAGCAGGTTATGATCGTCGCACGCCTTACCCTCGTCGCGGTTCTTCTGTTCGGCATCTTCATTTCGATGGATCAGAACTCATCCATCTTCAACATCGTGTCCTACGCTTGGGCCGGATTCGGCGCCTCTTTCGGACCGCTCATGCTGTTGTCGCTCTATTGGCGTCGCACCACGCTTCAAGGCGCGGTCGCGGGCATGCTCTCGGGTGCTGCTACCGTCATCATCTGGAGCAACTTCGTCGCTCCCCTCGGCGGCTGGTTCGGCGTCTACGAGCTTCTGCCCGGCTTCGTGGTGTCGCTGCTTGTCATCATCGTGGTGTCTTTGCTTACCAAAGAGCCGCCGAAGGAAGTCACCGACGACTTCGACACCTACATGGAGCTTGACGTGTAGAAGCCGAACGTCTCGCTGCGGCCGTGCGGTTCGCAAGGCTTGCCGTCGAGAAATTGGCTATAAGAAGATGAAGACGCCCTCGCTTATGCGGGGGCGTCTTGCTTGGGGAGGAGCATTGCCATCGCCTGCGGAGGCGTCTTGCGTGTGACGGTATCGCTTTCGCTTGCGCCGCAGGACTGCAGAAGACGGGCGATCCCACGCCTTTTGTCCGCGCTCGGGCATTGTCTGCGCTATGCGAATCGCATGACGGTTGTGCCATGCGCCGATTTTACGTTCGCCGCCGTCGTTGACGCTTAGAACGCGCGCGACGGTATCTCCATCGTGGCCTTCTCGATAACGTGCCCGCGTATCGCGCGGCGGAAATCGTTGAGGAAGTATCCTTCTTCAAGATCGAGCGTACAATCGAGCGCGTAGAGTTCGAGGGTGTACTCGTGCATTGCGTCAGGAGGGAAGGGGCCGGCATAGCGATGTATGACGCGTGGGTTTTCGCAGCTTCCCGCAAGCGGGGACCAGTCGCTGTTCGAGCCTTGCACCATGGCGATGCTCTCCTCGGCGCTGGCGTTTTCGGGGATATGCGTGACGGCGGGGTCGATGTTGCAAGCGAGCCAGTGTATCCAGCAGAACCCGCCGACGGGCACGGCGTCGAAATCGACGAACGCAAGCGCGAGTGACGCGGCGCTTGCGGGAACGTCGGAGATATCAATGGGGAAGGATACGGTCGGGTGTCCGTCGGTCATCGCCTCCTCGGGGGCGAACTTACCGTACAGGTCGGGCAGGCACCCGTCGGCCGTAAGCGGTGTTGAGACGATCATGGGCTTTCCTTTCGCGAGGTCTCAAACGGTTATCTTCGGGGCAAGTTTAAGCGATAGATGCATTTCGTTCTCATGTGCGGAGCTGGATCGCGGGGGGGGGTCGCGCTTATTACGGGGGGGGGATCCGAGCGATGCGTACGCGACCGTTCGCCATAGAAAAAGACGCCCTCGAATGAAGGCGTCTTTCGGGTGGAAATGATCAGGTTCGCGCTGCTCGATGTGTTCCCTGCGTGATCGCTAGTAGCGGACGAACACCATGTCGGATTGCACGGGCGCGACGCATACGGTCTGACCCTCGGTGGGGGCGTGCACCATGGATCCACCGCCGACGTAGATTCCGCAATGGTAGGAGCTCGTGCACACATCGCCCGGCTGGGGGTTGCTCACACGCGGCCACCCTAGGAACGTGTAGGTGGTGCCGAGGCGAACGCCGTACGAACCGCTGAGGCAGTAGCTCACCAAGCCGGAGCAGTCAAAACCCTCCGGTCCGCAGGCTGCCCAGATATAGGGCTTGCCAATTTCGCCGTAAGCGCGATTGACCACGACATTGCCGGAAACTGAGGGAGGGGTGCTGTCGCCGCTGCTGCTGCCGCTGCCGCCGCTGGGGTTGCTCGGCTCGGGATCGGGTTCGATGGGGGTCGGGTTGTCTTCGACCTGCTGAGCTGCCAGACGATCCGCCTCTTCCTTGGCGGCGCGTTCCGCCTCGAGAAGCGCCGCAGCCTCCGCGCTCAGGCTGTCGTAGGTGGCCTGCATCTCCGCGACCACCGCCTGAGCCTGCTCCTGTACTTGACGAGCGGCTTCGGCTTGCTCGGCGGCGATGCGCTCCTGCTCGGCGTACGTCGCCTTCTGCTGCTCCACCTCGGCGCGCAGATCCTTGGTTTCCTGCACCATTTCGGCATCGTTCTCGTTCATGCTGTTGAGAAGATCCCAGTTGGTGGTGAAAGCCTGGAAGGAAGTTGCTCCCAGAAGAAGGTCGATGAAGGTGAGCGAGCCCGTGCGGTACATGCTGCGAGCGCGCGTGCCGAGCTGGTCTTGCAAGTCGGCGATCTGACCGTTCGCCTCGTCGATGCGGGCTTGCGCCTCGTTCATCTTGTTCTGGGCGTCTTCCTGCGCCATGAGCGCAGCGGTGTAATCATTCGAAGCGATGTCGAGCTGAGTCTGCATGGCGTTCAGGTTCTCGAGCGCGGCGGCAGCTTCTGCTTGCTTGTCGGCAGCGGAAGGGTCCGCAAAAGCCATCATCGGGTTGTACATCAAAGAACAGGTGGCTGCTCCGAAAACAGCCGCGCCGCCGACGAAGGCGCGGCGGCTGAAAGAATTCAAATGCTCACTCATCAGTGAATTCCTCCTAGATTGAGCATGAAACAGTCTTCGAGCATGAACCAATGCGTGCATGCTGGCTGAATATGATAACACTTAGCCATAAAGGCATATAAGCGCGTGTTCAAGCCTACATAAGTCTTCCGGCGGACGATGCTGCTTATATATGCACATCGTTGCAGAGCGAAGCGCCCTCGCGTTCGATCTGGGAAACGTACCTGCCGATTCTCGCCTGTGCTGCGGAGTCGCTGAGCGCAGAATGCCTGAGCGCAGCCGGGACGGCTGTGTTTCGGTCGAAAAAAAGAAAAAAGAAATTTGTCCGTACCGAGCTGATATACCGTGGAGCGAAAAGCCCTTTGGCTGATGTATCCGAACTGAGAATGCTTCTGAACAGGCAGTTTGGTTTAGTAGGGCTGTGTTGTGTAGCGAGTGTGTATGGATACACCCGGAGGCGTGTAAGCAGTTGACACGATTTTTTCCGTAGCGTATTATTCATTCGCTCACTTGTTCGGGGCACAAAACGAACGGGTGAGCGGCAGCTTGAAAAGTACACATGAATTCAGCGCCGAAATGGGCGTGTGCCCGAGTGGTTAAAGGGGACGGGCTGTAAACCCGTTGACTATGTCTACCTAGGTTCGAATCCTAGTGCGCCCACCATTTCGCCTGTGTAGCTCAGTCGGTAGAGCACTTCGTTGGTAACGAAGAGGTCACCGGTTCAAGTCCGGTCGCAGGCTCCATTTAATGGCGGTGTAGCTCAGTTGGTCAGAGCACACGGTTCATACCCGTGGCGTCACTGGTTCAAATCCAGTCACCGCTACCATTAGATATACCGCGTCCGCAATTGCGGGCGCGTTTGTTTTGTATATATTCGCTTTGCGATGTATCTCTTTTATAAGGAGGATGAAACATGGCTAAGGAGAAGTTCGAGCGCTCGAAGCCGCATGTTAACATCGGTACCATTGGTCACGTCGACCACGGCAAGACCACGCTGACTGCAGCCATCTCCAAGACCCTGTCTGACAACGATGGTTCTCATGGCACCGCAAATGCGGACTTCACCGCTTTCGACATGATCGACAAGGCTCCCGAGGAGCGCGAGCGTGGTATTACCATCTCCATCGCTCACATCGAGTACGAGACGGACACCCGTCACTACGCTCACGTTGACTGCCCCGGCCACGCCGACTACGTCAAGAACATGATCACCGGTGCTGCTCAGATGGACGGCGCGATCCTCGTTATCGCTGCTACCGACGGCCCGATGGCTCAGACTCGTGAGCACATCCTGCTTGCTCGTCAGGTTGGCGTTCCCTACATCGTTGTCTTCCTCAACAAGTGCGACATGGTCGACGACGAGGAGCTCATCGAGCTCGTCGAGATGGAAGTTCGCGAGCTGCTCGACAGCTACGAGTTCCCCGGAGACGACACCCCGATCATCCGCGGCTCCGCTCTCAAGGCTCTTGAGGGTGACAAGGAGTGGCAGGAGAAGATCTGGGAGCTCATGGACGCGGTTGACTCCTACATCCCGACTCCGGAGCGTGACGTCGACAAGCCGTTCCTGATGGCTGTTGAGGACACCATGACCATCACTGGCCGCGGCACCGTTGCTACCGGTCGTGTTGAGCGTGGCGTTCTGCATGTCAACGATCCGCTGGAGATCGTCGGCATCAAGGAGACCCAGAACACGGTCTGCACTGGCATCGAGATGTTCCGTAAGCTCCTCGACGAGGCTCAGGCTGGCGACAACATCGGCTGC
>CALADF010000023.1 GCA_937890835.1 uncultured bacterium | reverse complement strand
TGTGAACTGGCAAAAGAGTGGATAAACGGACACACTTTTTTGCCTATATCCCTCATAGGGGCGGATTATTCGCCCAGCCAGTCGGTAATATGCTTGAGCGTATAGGCAACAGGCGCTTCCCGCCGGATCGCTCGCCGCCTGCGACTCGCGGGCGCATCAAATTTAGCAGCAGCGCAGCTTCCAGAGCCCCTCGTAACCGAGCACGCTCCTTAAGAGCGTCGGACACATGCCCGCCGATTCGCAGCGCTCTTCCCAGAGCATGAGCGCGCGCACTCTTGCGTGACGAAGATCGCGCGCCGATCCCCCCTATCGGGTCAATCGGCGTCTTGCGGCTCGCAGCTAAACGCCGGTATGAAACTCTCCTCGCACGCGCCGCCCTCCTGCCAATAATAGTCCTCCACGCCGATCGCGTCGGCGAAATCGAGCAGTCGCTCGTAATCGTCGGGTTCGACGCGCCCGGCAAGCTCGGGGCACGCGCGCAAGACGCGAGCCGCCTGTGCGTCGCCGCGCTGAGCCGCCGTTGCGAGCACCGGCGTGTATTGATTCATCAACGACAAACGCAACGCATCTCCGAAGCGCTCATGAAGCATCCTCACCACGCGCATGGAATCATCCACATGCCCGGGGAGCAGCAAATGGCGAACGATGACGCCTCGCGTCATACGTTCGTCCCCCCGATACTTATCGTAAACGGGGGATCCCACTTCGTCGATCATGGCGGCCAGAGCCTCTAGAGCGCGCTGCGGGTAGTCCGAAACAGAGGAATATCTCACGCCTAAAGCAGGATCAGCGTATTTGAAATCGGTGAGGTACACGTCGACCACGTCCGTATTCGCCCTGATGGCCTCGACGGTTTCGTACCCGCCCGTGTTCCATACCACAGGAAGCGAAAAACCCTCCTCCCGAGCAGCGAGAACGGCAGCGCGTACATGCGGCGCGTAATGCGTGGGGGTGACGAAATTGACGTTGAGGGCGCCCTGGCGCTCAAGATCGAGGCACGCATCGCGAAGGTCGACGCATTCCACCGCGTAGCCAAGCGAACCGTGAGCGATCACCGTGTTCTGACAGTACGAGCAGCGGAGCGGGCAATGGGCGAAGAACACGGTTCCACTGCCCGCAGAACCGCTGATGGGAGGCTCTTCCCAAAAATGCAGCGCCGCGCGTGCGATGAGAACATCGCCAGCCGCGCCGCACGCTCCACGCTCCCCCGCCGCGCGGTTCGCACCACACCGACGCGGGCACAGATCGCACGACCGGGGATTGAGATCTGAAAACGAAGGAAGCATGTCAGTTGGACGAGTAGCCGAATCCCGCGTTGTAAGGGTCGTCGTATCCGTAGCCCTCGTAATCGTCGAAATCATCGTGATCGCGCCCGTGATCGTGACCGCACCCGCAGTCATCGAAATCTTCGAGGTCATCATCGGATTTACCGTTGCCGTAGGCCTCCTCGGCACGCGTCCAGTCGAGTCCCTGTGCAGCGCAATCAGCTTCCTCGCCGTAAATAAGGGACAACGACGAAGGGGCCTTATCAGCACCGCCTATGACGGCGAGAAGCTCGAGCAGATGCATCGCCGCCTCGGCCTGAGGAAGAATGAGCTCCACGTCGTCAGCCGCCATAATGGCGCTCGACAGTTCCGCCATGAGCTGTTCGACCGAATATGCACCGTCGAAACGATTTGACAGAACCGCCTCGAGAACGGACGCCGCCTGCCCGCCGATGGCTCCAGCGTGGAGTTCCCCCAGGCCGCTTCCCGTGACGGAGCGACGCGCGGCGCGATACAAAGCCTCAGCTTCGATCACGGATATCACCTGCGCGGCAATCTGAATGGTATAAGCCGCGCGCGCGATCTGCGCGTTGCCGGGAGCACCCATCTCGTGGACAGACGAAACCAAAGCGTCGAGAACCTCAGCAGCGCCTTCGGAGCCCTCCCCCTCGCCGGCGACGAAGCAGCTGAGATTCTCGCGCGCGTAAACAGGCTCGGCAACCATATCGGCGACGACGAGCGGCGCTTCGACCATCACCAGATCGCTCACCGTGGCAACTGCGTTCACCTCGCGCGCGAAGCTCGGCGTCATGGGGCTCAAGTCGATGACGAGCGATCCGGGGGCCGCCTGGTCCACAATGCCGTTATCGCCGAAGTACAAGTCCTCGAGCGCCGTTTGGGAGGAGCAGTACGTGACGACGACATCAGCCGACGCGGGATCCTCGACACGTGCGAAACCGGCTTCGACGAGACGCGGCTCGACCTCCTTGACAAAGCGTTCGTTTCCGCAGTACGCAAAAGATCGAGTCATTGCTACCTTCCTCCCTTGACCTTACGGGCGATGCGATCCGCCACCGAAACGTTTTCCCTCTTATCTTGACCCCAGAAGACGACGGCGAGCATGCCGGGACCGACATGACTGCCGATAACGGGACCGATGTTGCATTCGATGAACATGATGTGATCGTCGATCTTCAGGAGATGATCCTTGAGACGCTCGAGATCCTTCGGGCAATCGGAGTGACCGACGACAACATAGCGGCCCGACCCCGAATCGGACACGTTCTTCTGGTAGAAGTCGACGAGCTGCTTAACGCCCTTCTTCCGCCCGCGCGCGACGCCGACGAGCGAAAGCCTGCCGTCCACGCTGATGTTGAGCAGCGGCTTCACATCGAGCGCCGACCCTGCCATCGCAACCGAATTAGGAATGCGGCCGCCACGACGCAGAGCATCGAGATCGTCGACCATGAACTGCTCGTTGACGAAGCAACGCGCCTCCTCCGCCCACGCCACGAGCTCTTTGGCGGACAAGCCGGCTTCGCGCTGCTCGATAGCCTCGTAGACCAAAAGCCCCTCGGCGATCGACGCCAGGTGCGTGTCGACGACGTACAACTCGAAGTCGGGATGCTGCTCGAGCACGCTATCGCGAATAAGCTCGACCGTGTCGAACGTACCCGAAAGCCCGCTTGTGAAGCACAGATACACCGTCGGAACGCCTTTTTCAGCAGCTTCGGTGAACGCGGCGTCGAGCACTTGAATGGAAGGTTGCGACGTCGTGGGTTCATCGCCTTTGCGCATGCCGTCGTAGAACTCCTTCGCCGTCACGCTCTGAAACAAGTCGTCCTCGAACGTCTCGCCCCCGACGATGTAGGGGAACTTGATCAGCGAAACCCCCTCGCGTTCGATGACGCTCGGGGGAAGATCGCAGCAAGAATCGATGATCAGGTTACATTTCGCCATGCAGGTTTCCTCTTTCACGGTAAGGGCGACTCGCCGGGTGCGAGTCGCACCCGGGCACTTGTTATACGGAATAAACCAAATCGGAGCTATCACCCGTGAACTTACCCAGGATGCGCCCCTTGCATTCATACGCGATGCCGACGGCAGGACCGACGTGCGTGCCGATGACGGGGCTGACGGGCAAAACATCAACCGCATGCCCGACCAAAGGCTCTATGACGCTGCGTGCCCAATCGAGCGCCGGAGTCTTGTCGCCGATGTAGTGAACCGCCACGCGCTTGAGACCGTGCGCCTCGACATCCTCCGCGAACGTCTTAACGATGCGATCGAGCGCCTTTTTGCGCGTTCGCACCTTCGCGAACGTGGAAGCCTCGCCCTCGGAGACGGTCAGGACGGGCGCGAGCTGAATGAGGTTGCCGAGCAAGGCCGCAGCTGTCCCGATGCGGCCTCCCGCCTTGAGAAACGTCAGCGTCTCGGGAGTGAAGAGGAAACGCGAGCTCAGCACGCCTTCCACGACCGCGTTTGCGCAAGCGAGCAGATCAGACCCCGCCTCGCGCGCTTCGACGGCATCGAAGACGCAAGCCGCCTCATCGTAGCTGTTGGACGTGGAGTCGACGAGCATGCAGGAAAAGGAGGAGTGCCGCTCCTTGACCGCGCGGGCTGCGCGGACGGCGCCTTCGTAGGTTCCCGACATGCGCGAGGAGATGAACACGCCGAGAACATCATCGCCGGCCTGAGCCGCGTTCTCGAAAAGCGTCTCAAGCGTGAGCTGCGAAGGCTGGCTCGACGTCGGGAGGTCGTCGACCATCTGATCGATGCGCGAATAGAAGTCGTCGAGATCCATCGTGGCGTCTTCGTACTCGACGCCGTCATGCCGCACGAACAGCGACACCACCTCGATATTGCGATCCTTGGCAATTTCGGCGGGAATCGACGCCACCGAGTCCGTGATGATCCTGATCAAAACCCCTACCTCCCTAAAGTTGCCGACGCGGCGCGCATTTCGACCACGTCGTCGCCAATCTATCTGCTGATGCCGCGGAGCCGCGCCACGAGCTCGCGCCTCCGCTCGTTTAAGCCGAACTCGAGCCCCACAGGATACGTATGGGGGTTGAGCATGCGAAGCTGCGTCTCGTCAAGAGCGTCGAGCCCGAGCTGCACGCGCTCGCGTGCGAGCATCGCCGATCGATCCTCCGACGAGAGGACGACCTCGCCCTTTCGCGCAAGCGGACGAAGCAGTGTGTCGAAACGCTTCCCGCAAAGCTTTTTCTGCCGCATGTCATCAACGGGATCCACGATGATCTCCTCGGCGCGAACGCCGTTGTTGACATCGAACACCATATCGCCCGCTATAGAGCCGTCCTCGTGATAATAGCGTCGGACGTCGAGAATCCCCGGAAACGTCAGCTTCGCGGCCGACTCGGAGATCTTGAGCCTGTCGGTCCACGCCTCCTCGCTCGAAGCGCGTACGGCGGACAGCTTGTAGACGCCGCCGAGCGTCGGCTGGTCGAAAGCAGATGCGAGCTTGGTGCCGACACCCCACGACGTCACAGGAGCACCCTCGTCGAGGATGGACTTGATGGTGTGCTCGTCAAGATCGTTCGACAAGACGATGCCGCAGTCGAAAAGACCCGCTTCGTCGAGCATGCCGCGCGCCATCTTCGAGAGCCACGCGAGATCGCCCGAGTCGATCCTGATGCCCGCAAGCCGCTCACCGCGTTCGCGCATCTCAAGCCCGACCGTGATGGCGTTGCGCACGCCCTGCACAACATCGTAGGAATCGACCAGCAAAACGCAGTTTTTGGGGAAAGCCCGCGCGTATTCGCGAAACGCCGTAAGCTCGTCATCGAACGACATAACCCAGGAATGAGCATGAGTGCCCGAGACGGGAATGTCGAAGAGCTTACCCGCCAAAACATCGGAAGTCGACGCGCAGCCGCCGACGACCGCCGCGCGGCTCGCCCAAACACCGCCGAGCCCTTGAGCGCGACGCAGCCCGAACTCGGCGACGGGCCTGCCCGCGGCGGCACGGCAGACGCGAGCCGCCTTCGTAGCGATGAGCGTTTGAAAGTTCACGCAGTTCAAAAGAGCCGTCTCGAGCAATTGACACTGCATGATGGAGCCGGTCACGCGCACGAGGGGCTCATGGGGGAACACGATGGTGCCCTCGCGAACCGCGTCGATATCGCAGGTGAGCTTGAAGTCGGCAAGGTATTCGAGGAAGCGCTCGTCGAACAACGAACCGCCGCCCGGGGCCTCAAGACCCGCGAGATACGCGACGTCTTCCGGGGAAAAGCGGAACGTCTCGACCATCTCGGCAAGCTGATCCATGCCGCACGCCACCGCGTAACCGCCCTTGAACGGGTACTCGCGGAAATACATGTGGAAACACGCCTGCTCATCGGTCTTGCCCGCGTTCCAATAGCCCTGCGCCATGGTCAGCTGGTACAAATCGGTCATCAAAGCGTAGTCGACGTTCATCGCCCATCGCCTCCTTGGGGCTTTCGGGCTTGGTCTTGGCTCTGCGGTCTATGACTCCTCCTGCGCGACCGACGGCCCGCCCCCGACCTCTCCTGAGTAGCTGCGGAGTTGCCGGAAGCATCCGCCGCTTTGCCGGGTGCCGAAGAGGCCGAGTCAGAGGAACCCTGCCGCGCAAGGCCCGAGGACTTCTGCCCGGGACGAGGACGCGAGTTCCTCAACGCGTCGCCCGCGCCCTTCCCCTCACGCGCCGGACCCTTTTCGGCGCCCTGGCGGCGCGACTGGGATACGCCCTTGCCCTTGCCTTTGCCCTGCCTGGAAGACCCCGCGCCGTTCGAGCTCGACGCCTTTTTACTCGAGTCGCCGGCGCCCTGGCCGCCCCGCTGCGAAGACGAGGAAGCGGGGGCTTGCCGCGTGCCCTCGACCGAATGCGAGCGATTGCGGCTCCGCCTCGGCTTCGCCTCGCCCTCTTCTCTCGACGCAGCGGCCTGGGAGCGCGGAGCGCCCTCCTCGACGCGCACGGCCTCCCCCGACGCGATCTTGGTCGAACGACGGCGACGGGGCTTTCGCTGCTCGCTCGCCGCAGACGAACCGCCCTGCGCCGACTTAGACGAAGATCCACGGCCCTTACCACGACCGGATCGAGTCTTCGAAGGCTGACCCTGCGAAGACTCGCCCCTACGCGACTTTCCCGCAGGCGTCCGATGGACCGCCCCTGCTTCGGCGAGCTTGTCCGAACCGGTGAACTGAGAGGTGAGGAACGTCGCGGCCTCCCCCGACGCTCCATCGGTCGACTCGAGGCACGCCTCGTCCCACGCATCGGCGCTCACCGATGTGGGACGAGCCCCTTCGGCGGGGGCGTCGAACGACGAAAGTGGAACGCGAACGGGCTTCTCGTCGCCGACTTTCAAGCTGACGATCTCGCGCGGCACGTCGAGATCGACCACCTTCGCCGGACCCGCCGGCGTCTGCACGGTGGCGTTGGCCTTCGGCGCACGCGACTTGAAGTCCTTGTACGCATCGTACTCGTAGCGCAGGCAGCACATGAGCCTGCCGCACAAACCCGAGATCTTCTGAGGGTTGAGGGAGAGATCCTGCTCCTTGGCCATGCGGATGGAAACGGGGTTGAAGTCGCCCCCCATGCGCTTGCAGCACAGCTCCTGTCCGCAATGCCCGAGGCCGCCGACGATACGAGCCTCGTCGCGCACGCCGATCTGACGCATGTCGATGCGCACGTGGAAGTGCGCGGCGAGCTTGCGCACGAGATCACGGAAGTCGACGCGTTCCTCCGCTTCGAAGTAAAACACCGCCTTGTCTCCGTCGAGAAGGAACTCGACGGAGACGGGATGCATGTCGACGCCCGACTCGGCGACGAGCTTCTTGAAAGCAGGAAGCGCTTCGCGGCTACGCCGCTCCATCTCAGCAGCGTGCGCGACGTCCTCGTCGGTGGCAAGGCGAACCACCGGCTTCAGCGGGCTTTTGAGACTCTTTATCTCCTTTTGCGTAACCTCGATGATGTCGGAGGCGGCGGTACCGAACTCCGCGCCCCGCGCCGTCTCGACCACGACGTGATCGCCCTTCTTGATTTCGAAATCGCCCGGATGAAACCAAAGCGTTCGGGGGTTGTAGGCCAGATTAATGGGTGCTACCCGAGCCATGTAAAACCTCTCTTACTTCAAACAGCAACGCGTCCATGCACGTTTCCGGAGATATATTATAGGCAATCGCCTGATCAGCGCGATCGACGGCCCTCAGACCCTCGTATAATCGAGCCTCGTCTGCACAGGCGGCCGCAGCCTCGATGGCCTGGCGGGCGTCGACGTTGACGACCAACTCAGGAGCGCCTGCACGCACCATGAGCACATCGCGCAGCCACGAGCCCATGATCGCGTGCGTCTGACGCAGAAACTCCGTCGTCTTAGCGCCGATCTGACGCTTGTTGCGCGCCTCGATCTGTCTGATCGCCGACTTTTGGAGGAAGTCAGCGTTCTCGGCGAGCTCGGCCTCCTGCTCGGCGACCACGTCGTCAAGCGGCGCCTTCGCCTTCTCGACAAGCTCTCGCGCCCAACGCAGAACGTCCCAATCGTCAGCCCGCGCAAGCGATGCCATGACCTGCAGCACGAAGCTGCGAAACGCGAGCCTCTCGTTTCCCGACGAACGAAGGAACTCGATGGCGCGCGTGATCGAGCCCCCGCACGCTTCGATGGCCATGCGCGCCTGCTCGATGGGCGCGCCCGTGTTCTGACGGATAATTCCCGCCGCTTCCGAGGCGGGAATGTGCCTGAAGGGAACGACCTGGCAACGCGACAAGATGGTGGGGAGCACCGACTCGCGCGTCCTGCCGAGCAGGATGAGAACCACGTCGGCAGGAGGCTCCTCGAGAGTCTTGAGGAAGGCGTTGGCCGCCGAGGTTCCGAGCAGGTCGACGCGATCGAGGATGTAGACCTTCTTGCTCGCCATGATGGGCGCGAGCGCCGTGTCGGCGACGATCTCGCGAACCTGCTCGACAAGGTAGCCGCTCACGCCCGCCGGAGCATAATAATGCACGTCGGGGTGCTTCTTGCGCATGATGCGCCCGCATGCATCGCACGCGCCGCACTGCCCTCCGCGCGGACCGTCAGGGCCTTTCGGGCACATGAGGGCCTGAGCGAGAGCGTACGCCGCCATGGTCTTGTTGGAACCGGAGGGACCGACGAACAGGTAGGCGTGCGTGACACGCCCCCCTTTGACGCTCGTTCGAAGGAAGTCGCGCACGCGTGGCTGCCCGAGTATGTTCTCGAACGCATCAGGCATGACGCCCTCCTCCGCGCGACGCAGGGCGATCGAGCGAGGCGAAGAAGTCCTCGCTGCATTCGCTCGCGTCGGACATCCAGGGGAACAGATCGCTCAACGCCTGGAAGATCAAAGCCGAGGTGAGCGAACGTGCGCCGCTCGAATCGATGACGCGCACGCGCTCCGGCTCCTGCTCGGCGATGGAGGAGAACCCCTCGCCCACACGCTCGTGGAAATCGGCTCCGGCGAGCTCGAGACGATCGGCTCTACGGCGGCTCGCCACGCGCCCGAGACCACGCCGCGCACCGCCGCAAACCATGAGAAGCGTGCGGTCAGGCACAAGGCCGCCCGTGGCGAATCTATTCGCCCGTTCGACGAAATCGCGGTCGAGCCCGCGTCCGAACACCTGATAGGCGATGGTCGAATCGAAGAACCGATCGCACAACACCACTGCGCCGCGGTCGAGCGCTGGGCGAATGACTTCAGCGACTATTTGCGCGCGAGCCGCCTCGTAGATGAGGAGCTCCGCTTCGTCGGAAAGCGACTCATGAGCCGGATCGAGAACCACGCGGCGAAGCGCCTCGCCGACCTCGGTGCCGCCGGGCTCGCGCAGGCACACGACCTCGAGGCCGTGCTCGCGTAACGACCGTTCGAGAAAACGGATATGCGTCGTCTTTCCCGCGCCGTCACCTCCCTCGAAGGTGATGAAGACGCCGCGAGGGCTCTGCGCTGCCGTCATGGTCAAGCGAACCCCGCCTTAAGCCCCGCGGGAGGACAGCGCGCAGTCGCGCACCGCCTTCGCCACGCAACCGGCCACGCGATCATCGAAGGGATCGGGCATGATGAACTCCTCGGTGAGCTCCTCATCGGAAACAAGGTCCGCGAGAGCCTCGGCGGCGGCGAGCTTCATGGCCTCCGTGATGCGCTCGGCGCGCGCCTCGAGCGCCCCTTTGAAAATGCCGGGGAACGCGATGACGTTGTTCACCTGGTTCGGGAAGTCGGAGCGGCCCGTGCCCACGACACGCGCGCCCGCCTCGAGAGCCTCGTCGGGATAGATCTCGGGCGTGGGGTTGGCCATGGCGAACACGATGGCGTCGTCGGCCATGGACGCGACCATCTCCTTCGTGATGACACCCGGCGCCGAGACGCCGATGACGATGTCGGCGCCCTTCATGGCGTCGGCGAGCGTGCCGTCCACGTCGTCGAGGTTGGTGCACGAGAGCATCGCGCGCTGCGCGTCGTTGGCCTGCTCGTATCGAGACGAGATGATGCCGAAACGATCGACGAGCGTCAAATGCTCGAAACCGTAGGAAAGCAGAAGCTTCGCAATGGCGATGCCTGCCGAACCCGCCCCGTTGATCACGACGCGAGACGTCTCTTTGCTCTTGCCCGTCAGGCGCAGCGCGTTGATGACGCCCGAGAGAACAACGATGGCGGTTCCATGCTGATCGTCATGAAACACCGGGATGTCGAGCGCGTCATTGAGCCGACGCTCGACCTCGAAGCAACGGGGAGCGGAGATGTCCTCGAGGTTGATGCCGCCGAACGCGGGCGCGATGCGAATGCAGGTCTCGACGATCTCGTCGACGTCTTGCGTGTCGAGGCAGATGGGGAACGCGTCGATGCCGCCGAAGCGCTTGAACAGGGCCGCCTTGCCCTCCATAACGGGAAGAGCGGCGCGCGGGCCGATGTTGCCCAGGCCGAGCACGGCGCTTCCGTCGGTGACGACCGCGACGGTACTCGCCTTGATGGTGTAATCGAAGGCGGCGCCGGGGTCTTTCGCAATCACCTTGCACGGCTCGGCGACACCCGGCGTGTAGGCGCATGCAAGATCATGACGCGATTCGATCGCCATCTTCGGCGTCGTCTCGATCTTTCCCCTCCAAGTCCTGTGAAGCTCGAGGGATTCCTGCGCTGTGTCCATGACATGTCTCCATCTCGAAAAGGCGGCTCACGCCACCCGTGAATTTCTATAACCAATCTATTGTATACCGAGGCCCGCCCGCGCCCGCACACGACCGGATGGATTACACTATCCGCTTAGGCGGGAGGCACGATAAGCACGGCCCGCGTAACTCGAACGAAGAGGAGCCCATGGAAACCGCAAACGATCGGAACAGCGCAGAAGCCCTCGACCCCGCGCGTATCGGCGAAGCCGTCTATCGCGCCGTCAGGGAATGCGCGACCACGCTGCGACCCGACTTCAAAACCGCGCTCGAATCAGCGGGCGCCGCGCGCGCAGCCGCCTGCGATAAGGCGCGCGACGCGCACATCATCGGCCAAATCCTCGAGAACGCGCGCATCGGCGAGCGCGACGGCGCGCCCATCTGCCAGGATACCGGTACCGTCTGGGTCTGCCTCGAGGTCGGCGAGGAACTCTGCATCCCGGGCAATGTCTTCTCACGCGTCGACGACGCGGTCGCGCGCGCCTACGCCGACGGCAAGCTGCGCATGAGCGTGCTCGCCGACGCGGCGTTCAACCGCGTCAACACGAAGACGAACGCGCCGGCGTTCTGCGAAATCAAACTGGTCGAGGGCGCGGGCGCAACCCTTCACGTCCTGTTGAAAGGCGGCGGGTCGGACAACGCATCGCGCGTCGTGATGCTCGCCCCGGGTGCAGGGCTCGCCGGCGTTCGCGATGTCGTGCTCGAATGCGTCCGCGAGAAAGCCGCCAACGCATGCCCGCCCCTGCTCGTCGGCGTCGGCATCGGCGCCACATTCGACAAGGTGGCGGGGCTGGCGAAGCACGCGCTCTTGCGTCCCGTGGGTTCCCCCGCCGCAAGCGAGGAGCACGCCGCCCTGGAGGCGGAGCTGCTCGACGCCGTGAACGCGCTGGGCATCGGACCCGCCGCGCTCGGCGGAACGCCCACCGCGCTCGGCGTTCACGTCGAGACCGCTCCGTGTCACATCGCGGCATTGCCGGTCGCGGTGAACATGGGGTGCTGCGCCATGAGATCGGTCTCGATCGACCTTCTGGGGAAGAGCCCGTCATGACAGCGGAAGGCAAAGCAACGCGCGTCGCGCCGCGAGAGCTGAGCGAGGAGGAGTTCGCCGAACTCGACTTCGAGCGCTTCCGCTGCATTCAGTGCACGCCCTGCTGCACCTACCACACGCACTTCATCTACCGAGGAAAGATCTTGTGGACCTGCGGCGTGAAACTCCGCGACATGAAGAAGGAGAGCCTCCATATGAGCGAACCGACGAAACTAACCCTGCCCGCATCGCGCGAGGAGCTCGCCGAGCTCCGCATCGGCGACGAAGTGCTTCTCTCGGGATGCGTATACACCATGCGCGACGCCGGGCACCAGCGCGCGCTCGACGCGCTGCACGCGACGGGCAAGCTGCCCTGCGGTCTCGAAGGGGCGACGCTGTTCTACGCAGGCCCCACTCCCGCTGCGGCGGGTCGTCCGCTCGGCTCGGTGGGACCGCCCACCGCAAGCCGCATGGACTTCGCCACCCCTGCGCTCATGAAGGCGGGAATCGTTGCGTGCATCGGCAAGGGAAAACGCTCCGCCGAAGTGGTGAAGGCATGCAAGGATACGGGCAGCGTGTACTTCGCCGCCGTCGGCGGCATCGCCGCCTTGCTCGCAACCCACGTGGAGGAAAGCGAGCTCATCGCCTGGGGGGACCTCGGAACCGAAGCCCTGCGCAAGCTCGAACTGCACGATCTCCCCTGCTTCGTCGCCGTTGACACGCAAGGCGGCGATCTGTACCGCGAA
>CALADF010000022.1 GCA_937890835.1 uncultured bacterium | reverse complement strand
CATACCCGCAGACGCAACCAGAGGACGCTAAATACCGTAGAACTCCGATTTCAGAGGACGATACGCAAGGGCCTTCGCCGCCTCGCGCGCGTCCGCGCCCTCCCACACGATGGAGCGCACCGTGTCGGTGAGCGGCAGTTCGACGCCCGTTCGATCGGCGAGGCAGGCGAGCGTCTTACAGGCGAGCGCACCCTCGACCACCATGTGGAACTCGCGCTCGAAATCGTCGAGGGACTTGCCGAGTGCGACGAAGTCCTGGCCGAAGCGGCGGTTGCGCGAATGCCGCGACATGCACGTCGCAACCATATCGCCCGCGCCCGCAAGCCCCATGCAGGTCAGCGCCTGGCCGCCGCAGGCGACCGTCATACGGCTCATCTCGGCGAGACCGCGCGTGATGAGAAGAGAGGCGGTGTTGTCGCCGAAACCCAGGCCGTAAGACACGCCGACGGCGATGGCGATGACGTTTTTAAACGCAGCGCACAACTCCACGCCGACGGGGTCGTCGGATGTGTACGTGCGAAACGTCTCGGAGGCGAGCAGGTCGCGGAAGAACACCGCCGTCGGCTCGTCGTCGCACGCGATGACCGTGGCGGAAGGTTGGGCGCGCACGACCTCCTCGGCATGGTTGGGGCCGGAGAGAACCGCCGTGCGCGTCGCTGAGCCGAGAACCGAACGAAACACCTCGACGGGCAGCATGCCCGTCCCCTCCTCGACGCCTTTGGAGCAAATGAGCACCGGCAGATCCCCGCCGAGGCGAGGCGCGATCGTCTCGGCGATAGAGCGCAGCAGATGAGACGGCGTCACCACCACGATGGCGCCGGCTCCCTCGAGCAGCTCGTCGAACGAGGTGGTCGCGACGATGCGCTCGGATAGCGTGACGTCGACCAGGTAGCGAGGGTTGCGATGCTGCTCGTTCACGCCGGCGACCACCTCGGGCTTGCGCGCCCAAAGCCTCACGTCGTGCCCGTTTGAGGCGAGAACCTCCGACAGCGCCGTTCCCCACGATCCCGCGCCGATGACAGCGACCATCATGCTAGACAACCTCCCAGATCGATTTCGGGCTACGATTCCTTCTTCTTATCGCCGATGCGCCTCTCGTTGCCCGCGATCAAGCGTTTGACGTTGCCGCGATGAGCCCACACCACGGCAAGGCCCGCAATCGTGCACATCGCAATCGAGGGGATATCGCCCCAAAAGCAGTACAGGGCGAAAAACGGGCACGCTAGCGCAGCCGCCACCGACCCGAGCGATACGTAACGCGTCGCGAGCACCAAGACGGCGAAGATGGCGATCTCGAGCAGCGAGGGAACGACGCCGAAGGTGACGAACAGGCAGCCGATGGCGACGGCAATGCCCTTCCCTCCCTTGAAATCGAGCCACGGGCTGAAGATATGCCCCAGCACGCATCCGAGAAACGCCACCGACAGCGTCTGATCGTAGGTGGGAAACGCCGCCTCGGGTAAAAGCCCCGCGCCGGGTACGAGCAGCCACAAGGCCTCGAGCGCGAGCAGCCCCGACGCGACGCCCTTCCCGAAATCAAGGACGAACACCGCGACGCCGCCCTTCTTCCCCATGGTGCGCATGGCGTTCGTGGTGCCGATGTTGCCGCTGCCGTGCTCGCGGATGTCGGTATGAAAGAACGCACGCGAGATGATGACGCCCCAGGGAATGGAACCGAGCAGCGCGCTCGCAAGGAGCACGGCGCCTGCCGCGCAGGCAGGATGCGTCGAAGCCGCGCCGACAAAGGCGAATATCGCGAACAGCCACAGGCACAACAGGCCTATCGCGTAAACGCCTTTGATCTTCGCGCCTCGAGCGGAAGTGCCGTCCGCCATCGGCTAGTCCTTCTTCTTGAACTTGAGGCGGATGGGCGTGCCCGTAAGGTCGAACGTCGCGCGCAGGCGGTTCTCGAGGAAGCGCTCGTAGTTGTCGTCGACCACGTCCGGACGGTTGCAGAACACCGTGAAATGCGGCGGGCACGTGGAGGTTTGGGTGATGTATTTCATGCGCAGGATGGTCTTGCCCTTCGTGACGGTATGGCCCGTCTCGCGAATCTCAGCGAGCCACGCGTTGAGCTGGCTGGTCGGGATAACGCGCGAGTAGCCCTCGTACGCGCGATCGATGACCTCCCACACGCGGTCGACCTTCTTGCCCGTGAGGGCCGAGACGGCGATGACGGGGGCGTAACCGACGAACGTCATACGATCCTCGATGCGCTCGCGGATCTTCTCCTTCTCCTCGGGGCCCTCGACGATATCCCACTTGTTCAGGATGATGGCCATGGCGCACCCGCGCTCGGCGGCGTAGCCCGCCACGCGCTGATCTTCGTTGGTGAGGCCAAGCGTGCCGTCGATGACGAGGAGCGCAACGTCCGCGCGGTCGATGGCGCGCATGGCGCGCACGAACCCGTAGTACTCCACATCTTCGTCGATCTGGCTTTTACGGCGAAGGCCCGCCGTGTCGACGATGCGGTAGATCTCGCCGTCGTGCTCGACGAGCGTGTCGATGGCATCGCGCGTGGTGCCCGCGACATCGCTGACGATGGAACGATCGTTGTCGGTGAGCCTGTTGGTGAGCGAGGACTTGCCGGCGTTCGGACGCCCGATGATGGCGACGTTGATCGCGGCGGTCTCCTCCTTGCCGTCGTAGTTAAGCTTGGCGAGCTCGGAGGCCACCTCGTCGAGAAGATCTCCCGTGCCGTGTCCATGCACTGCAGACACAGGCCACGGATCGCCGAGGCCAAGCTGGTAGAACTCCCAGATCTCATCGGTTCTGTTGGGCGTGTCGAGTTTGTTCACCACGAGAAACACCGGCTTACTCGACTTGCGCAAGATGCGCGCGACCTCCTCATCGTCGGCGTTGATGCCGGTTTTGCCGTCGACGACGAAGATGATGACGTCGGCCTCGTTGGTGGCCTCGAACGCCTGGCTGCGGATGGAGCCCTGGAACGCGTCGTCGCCGCCCATCTCGATGCCGCCCGTGTCGATGAGTGTGAAGTCGATTCCGTTCCAGTCCGCTTTGTGATAAGAGCGATCGCGCGTGACGCCGCGCATCTCGTGGACGATCGCCTCGCTGGTCTGCGCGATGCGGTTCACCAACGTGGACTTGCCCACGTTCGGACGTCCCACGATGGCAACGATTGGTAAGGCCATGGCTTTTCCTTCTATGATCGATCGGACGGGAAGCCCCGCGCGCCTCCGAACATCGTCGAAGCGCGGACCGCCCTGTTTAAACGAACGTTATGATCTCGTTGAGATAATCCAACGGGTTACAGGATACCACGCGTATACGCACGCCCGCCCTCTTCTCCATATCCTCCACGTCGGAGCCGTCAAGCGTCACGCCATCGTCGTTGAACACGATGCGCGGAACCACGAAAAGGCTCGGGGTCCCCTGCTCCTCGCTCGCGACTCGCACCGCGCGCGCGATGTCGCACGCGCACAGAAGACCCGTCACGTCGACGTTGCCGCCGAAGAAAACGTTGTCGACCGTGAGGGGGACGACGCGTCCCGCAAGCGGGCTTTCGGCGATCATCCGGTCGAGGAAGGGCTGCATGGCGGCGCCGACGATGAAGCGCACGCGCACGCCGGCCTCGTCGATGGCCGCCGCAGCCCGCGAAGCGAGCCCTTCGGCGCACACCCGTTCAAACTCGTCGACGTAACTGCGGATGATGCCGATGCCGTCTTCGAACAAAGAGAAATCGCCGTAGTGCTCGGCGGCCGGGATGCGCAGGGCCGTGTCGGCCCCGTACGCGTTGCGGTAGAACTCATCCGCCGCGTACACCCACGCGCTCCCGCGCTCACGCTGAGCGCGCCGCTGAAACGCCTCGATGTCGGCGAGCACCGCACGCGCGGCGCGCTCGTCGTTGAAGCTGTGGTCGAAAACGCTTTGGTGCCTCGTGAAGCCGAGCGGCACGACGCCGATGTTGACGATGTGCTCCCGCGCATACGCCCACTCGAGCGTATCGCGCAAAACCGCCCCGTCGTTGACCTCGGGCACGAGAACGATCTGCGCGTGCACCTCGATGCCCGCCTCGAGAAGGCGGTCGAGCGCGGCGATGCCGTGCGCCGCGTGCTTGCCGATAAGCGCGCGGCGAGCCGCCGGATCGCTCGCATGCAGCGATACGCGCAGCGGGGAGATGCGTTGCTCGACGATGCGCGCCTCGTCTTCCACCGAGAGGTTCGTCAAGGTGACGAACGTGCCCGACAGAAAACTCAGGCGGAAATCGTCGTCGCGCAGCGAGAGCGAGGGGCGCATGTGCGCAGGCAGCTGCCTCATGAAGCAGAACGTGCAGGCGTTGCGGCAAAGCTTCACGCGGTCGAACAGCACGCCCTCGAAGGCGAAGCCCCAGTCCTCCCCCTCCTCGCGCTCGAGCTCGACCACGCCGCGCTCTCCGTCAAGGTCGATGTAGCCCACCTCGATGACGTCGCCATCGGTCAGCCACCGCCAATCGATGATGTCGCGCAGGGGGCGCCCGTCGACGCTCGTCAGATAGCAGCCGGGCTCGAACCCCGCATCGTCGGCAGGAGACGCGGCCGCCACCTCCACGATACGCGCCCGAGGACCGGCCTCGAGATGGTCGCATGAGGCGACCGTCTCGGCCTGCGCGATTATGTCAGACGACGGATACGTTGCCATTGAACGGGCTCCTTTGCATGACTGCGGCGCGGCGAGGCGCAAATGAGAACAGGGGGCTTCAGGACCTCACAGCTTGCCGAGAAAGGCGACGACCGCCTGAATCTGGTCCTCCGGCGTCGAGGCGCCGGCGGTCACGCCCACGCAGGCGCAGCCCTCGAAAAGGTCGGCGCGCAGCTCGTCCACCGATTCGATGTGGTGCGTGCGAGGGCAATGCTCGGCGCAGATTTCCGCCAGGCGCGTCGTGTTCGAGGAATTGCGCCCGCCGATGACGACCATGGCGTCGACCTGCTCGGCAACCTGGGCGGCGGTTTTCTGCCGCTGCCGCGTAGCCGAGCATATGGTGTTGCGAACGATGGGGTTCAAACCCCGCGCGCGCAGCGCGTCGACGATCGCGTCGAGGTTCTCCCTCATCTGCGTCGTCTGAACCACCACCCCCACAGGCTCGTAGAGACCCTCGGGGATGTCATCGACGCACGATACCACATCGACCTTACCGCCCGCTTCCTTGGCGTATTCGGTCAGACCCTCCACCTCGGGATGCCCTTCCTCCCCGACCACGAGCACACGGCAACCGCTCTCCGCAAGCTGCGCGGCGGCGTCCTGAGCGCGCGCGACATGCGGGCACGTCGCGTCGACCACGTCGAGCCCGCGCGCGGAGAGGGAGGAACGAACGCCGGGAGTCACCCCGTGGCTGCGAATGATGACCGTCCCGCCGTCGATATCGGCCACCGAGGCCGCAACGCGTGCGCCGCGGCGTTCGAGGTCGCTCACGACCAGCGGGTTATGAATGAGCGGTCCGAGAGTGCGCACCTCGCGCCCCTCGTCGATTACGGCGACGGCGAGGTCTAAGGCTCTCTGAACCCCGTAGCAGGCGCCTGCGTGACGCGCGAGCATTACCTCCACGTTAAGCGTCCTTCCTCTTGTCCTCGATTTGCGCGACCAGCTCGTCAGAGCGATGACGGGGCACCGCGTGCGCGGCGAACTCCTCCGTGAAATCCCTGCCCTGGGGGAACAACTCCCTCATGTCGACCTCGGACGCGGGCACGCGCCGGGACAGTGCGAAGCACTCACGCATGGCATACCAGGTGCAGCCTTCGAGGCGATCCTCCTTGGGAAGGAAGTCGAAATCACCCACGAGCAAAGGCTCGCCGAACTCGACGGTGATCTTGGGGAAGCGGATCATCTTGCCCTTCTGCTTGACCAACTCGGCGTTGCGCACGGTCATCGGAATGATGGGGGCATGCCCCATGCGCGCCACGAACGCGGCGCCCGCGTGGATCTCGGGGGTCTTCGTCCCCTTCCCGCGGCGCGTCCCCTCGGGCAGGATGCCAACGACCTCCTTGCCCTTGAGCATGCGGGCCGCGCGCTTGATTGACGTGCGATCGGCGCTGTCGCGCTTCACGGGAAACGCCCCCACACGAGAAAGCCCCTGGCCGATCAGGCCGCCGGCGTTATCGAAGAGCGTGTCGCGCCCCATGAAACGCACCCACTGCGAGGGCCTGCAAGCCAGGTACATGAAGACGACGTCGAGAAACGAGGTGTGGTTCGCGACGAGCAGAACGCCCGATACGCCCTTGAAGGCGCGCAGGTTCTCACGACCGTCGACCCGGTAGCGGAACAACAGCTTGAACACGCCGCCGATGACGACCCAGGCCAGGTTGCCGAACCAATGGGGAATCTTCTTCTCGTCGGACGCGCCGTCGATCGGCATGTCCCACATGTCAGCGTACTTGAGAAACACTCTCGTCTTCCTTCGCTACTCGGCCCGTGCCCCGGCGTCGGCGCGACCTTCGTCACGCGCGACGTCGGCGAGGGCGCAGATCTCGTCGATGACCTCTTCGATGTAGTGGCTCGTCGAATCGATGCGAACGGCGTCTTCGGCCGCGACGAGCGGCGAGGTGGCGCGGCTCGAGTCGGCCTCGTCACGACGACGCAGATCGGCGAGCACCTCCTCGTAGTCGATCGAGCCGATGCCGCGGTCGACGTTTTGGCGCACGCGGCGATGCGCGCGCTCCTCATCGGACGCCGTCAGAAACACCTTCACCGCCGCATCGGGGAACACGACGGTTCCGATGTCGCGGCCTTCGACCACGAAATCGCCCCCGGCGCCGATGCGCCGCTGCTGGTCGACGAGCGCTGTGCGCACGGAGGGGGCAGCGGAGGTGGGGCTGACCGCTTTGTCGATACGCGCGGTGCGAATGGCGTCGGTCACCTCGACGCCGTCGATGAACACGCGCTTGGGCAGCGGGTCGCCCTCGACGTGCCCGAAGGAAATCTCGCAGGTACGGGCGATGCGGCCGAGGCCGTCCTCGTCATCTAGGGCAACTCCGTCCTCGAGGGCGCGCCAGGCGATGGCGCGATACATGGCGCCGGTGTCCAGGCACGAGAATCCGAGGCGTTTGGCGACCGCCTTGGCAACCGTCGATTTACCCGCGCCCGAGGGGCCGTCAATTGCAATGATCATAGAGAACCTAACCTTTTCATATCGTTGAGGAAACCAGGATAGCTGACAGCGACGCTGTCGAAGTTGCGAACCGTGACCGACTTGCTGCCGCACAACCCCACGAGCGACCACGTCATGGCGAGGCGGTGGTCGCCGCGCGAGTCGAACACGAGCCCGTCGGGAACCTCCAGGTTCGGATTGCCCTCGACGAACAGGCAATCCCCCTCCTCCCAGGCGTCGACGCCGAGCTGCGCGAGCCCGTCGATGATGGCGGCGAGACGATCGGTCTCCTTCACGCGCAGCTCGCCGACCTCGCGAAACACCGTCACGCCGCGCGCATGCGCGGCAACCAGCGAAAGCACGGGGATCTCATCGACGATGGACGCGATGTGCTGGGAAGGAACCTCGCAACCGCGCAGGACCTCGGTGTAGCGCACGCGAATGCTTCCGTTGGGCTCCTTGCCCTCCTGCCCGTGGTGCTCCACAGACACCTCCGCCCCCATGCGCTCAAGCGTGCGGACGAACCCGATGCGCGCGGGGTTGAGCGAGACGTTCTCGACCGTGATCTCGCTTCCCGGTTTCAGAAGGGAGGCGCACACGAGAAACGCCGCAGACGACGGATCACCCGGCACCACGACATCGCTCGCGTGCATGCTCGCGGGTCCCTCCACGGCGGCCACGCGCGTCCCCGCCGTGGTGGGAACGCCGTACTCGGGCAGCATCAGCTCGGTGTGGTTGCGCGAGGGCGCGGGCTCCGTGAGCGTGGTGACGCCCTGCGCGAACACGCCCGCGAGCAGCACCGCGGTCTTGAGCTGCGCAGACGCCATGGGAGCCTCGTAATCGACGGCGCGCAGGACGCGCGTTCCCGTCTCGACGATGGGCAGCGTCTCTTTGCCCGCGGGCTCGAAGTGAACGCCCATCTTCATAAGCGGCGCGGTTATGCGGCGCATAGGACGGCGCCTGAGCGAATCGTCGCCGGTGAGCTCGACGGTGATGTCCCACGGCGCGAGAACGCCCATGAGCAAGCGCGCGGTCGTGCCCGAGTTGCCGCAGTCGATGGGACCTGCGGGTTGCGAGGGCCCGGCCGCTCCCCATCCGGTGATCGATCCCGAAAGGGAGCCGTCTTCTCCAACGTTCAAGTCCACCTGAGCGCCGAGCGCCGTGACGGCGCCGATCGAGGACCGCACGTCCTCTGAATCAAGCACGCCCGAAACGTTCGAAGTGCCCTCGGCCATGGCGGAGAAAAGCACCGCGCGGTGCGAGATGGACTTATCCCCCGGCACATGCGCCGATCCGGACAACGGTGCGGGCAAGGGTTTGACGACGACGGCTGAATCATTCGACATGAGCGTGCTCCTTCGGCCCCAGAGGACAAAACGATACCGAGAACCCAGCGTTGATGAGCTGGCAGGAGAGCTTTCCGATATCCCCCTCGTCGGTAAGGACCAGGGAGAGCACGGCGTTGCTCTCGGAGATGTGATCGATCTCGATAGACTGTATATTACAGCCAACCGAGCTCGCGATGGTGGTGACTTCAGCGACCACGCCGGTGCGGTCAACCATGGGTATGCGTACCTCGAGCAAACGATCGGTCGAGGGAACCCACGCCGCAGGCAGCGCGCGGCGGGCCGAAGCCGCTTCTTCGAGCAGCGCCGTGAACGCGTCGCGATCCCCCGCCGCGAGCGCGTCGGAGAACGACCCGATGATGCCCGCCATCTCGTCGAGACCGGCGGAGAGCGCCTGCGCGTTATCGAACGCGATGCCGCACCACAGCTTCGAAGATCCCGCCGCGATGCGCGTGGTGTCCTTGAAGCCGCCTGCGGCAAGCCTCATAAGCGCCCGAGATTCGTCGGCGTGATGCATCGCGAGGTGAACAAGCGAGGAGGCCACCACGTGCGGTACGTGGCTGACGACCGCAACCGAGCTGTCATGCTCCTCGCGGCGCAACGAGACGACGCGGGCGCCGATCCCGATGATGAGCTCGTGCAGCATCTGAAAGTGCTCGGGCACCGTCTGCTCGTCGGGGCAAAGGATCCAGTTCGCCCCTTTGAACAAATCGGGACGCGCGCCGTCGATGCCGTTACGCTCGGATCCGGCCATAGGATGCCCAGGAACGAAGTTGCGCGGCTCGGGCAGCAGCGCCTCGGCGGCCTCGAGAATGTGAGACTTCGTCGAGATGGTGTCGGTCACCACGCCCGTGTACCCGACATCGCGCAGAAGGCCGAAATACTCGTCGACCGCCGCCACCGGCGTCGCGACCACCACCAGCTCGCACGAATCCGCGAGAAACGTCGAGAACCGCTCGTCATCGGGACGCAGCGCGTGATCGACCCAGCCCAGCTCCATGGCGCGCAACCGCGTGCGATCGTCGACGTCCACGCCGATCACGATCGTCTCGGGGTAGGCGGCCTTCACGGCAGCAGCCATCGAGGCGCCGATGAGCCCGAGTCCGATCACGGCGATTGAGGAAAACGCCGCGACGCGGCCCGCGCCCGAGCTCACGCCCGACGCGCCGTCCCCCTCGAAAGATTCGGCTTCAAAGCCGCTTGCAACGTCCACCATCAACCTCTTCCCTTCGCTTCATCCTCATGCATCCCGACGCCCGCCGCGTCGCGCAACATACGCACCTCTTCTTCGCTGAGCTCGCGCCACGCACCACGCGGGAGGTCGCCCAGATCCAAAGGACCGAACGTCGCACGATGAAGCGCGATGACGGGATGCCCCACCGCCTCGAGCATGCGCCTCACCTGCCGCTTGCGACCTTCGCGCAAACCGACGAGCACGTAGCTGCCCGCGCCCTCGAGCGCCGCGCGCGACCGCTTGCCGCCGTGTCGGCGCGCGTTACCGCTCGAGGAAGCGCCGCGCCCGATCATCTTCGCCGCGCGACGAGCCTCGTCACCGGTCAAAAGCTCAATCTGCGCAGGAAGCGTCATGCCGTCGCTCAACCGCACGCCCGCGCGAAGACGCGCGGCGTCCTCTTGCGACAAGACGCCCTCCACCAAGGCGACGTAGCGCTTCATCACGTGCTTCCTCGGATGGAGAAGCGCGTGCCCGAGCTCCCCGTCGGTCGAGAACAAAAGAAGCCCCGTCGTATCCGCATCGAGGCGCCCCACCGGGAACAACCCCGGGTACGCGTCGACGTCCACGAGCTCGGCCACCGTGCGCCTGCCCTGCGGGTCGCTCATCGTGGTGACGAACCCGGCCGGCTTGTGGAGCATGATGGTTTTCGTCGACGCCTCGAGGGAGACGCGTTTCCCGTCGACGGTCACGACGTCGGCATCGGCGTCCACCTTCACCCCGAGCTCAACTACCGGCTCGCCGTTGACGCGCACCCTGCCGGACAAGATGACCTCCTCCGAGCCGCGGCGCGACGCGACGCCGGCGCGGGCGAGGAACTTCTGCAACCTCATCTCGTTCATGGCGGCCTACTCATCCTCCGTCTCGAACACGAGCGAATCGAAGTCTATCTTGTCGACTACGCCGAGCGTCGAGGCGATGGCCTCGGCGAACATCGCCTCGCGCGGCGAAACGGAACGCGAATCAGCCGCCTGCGCGTTCGCAGCCGAGGAAACGTCCGCGCGCACGTCGTCGGGCGAGGTGGGTCGATCCCCGAGCGCAGAGGTTCCTTCGAGGCCGCCTTGCGCCTCATCCTCCGCGTCGTCACCGTACATGAGGCCCTCGGCCATCAGGCGCGCCTGCTCATCGGTGATCGCCGCCTCGTCGCGCGTGGCGCTCAAACGCTCGGTGATCAAGCGGCGCGTCTCGTCATCGGGCGCGAAATCGTCAAGCGGGGGCAGGTCCGCAGTCGAACGCAAGCCGAATTTCTCGAGAAAAGCGCGCGTCGTCGCGTAGAGCACGGGGTTGCCGGGCGTGTCGGCCACGCCCGCCTCGCGCACCAGACCCTTCTCCACCAGCGAGTTTATGGAGCTGTCGGAGTTCACGCCGCGCACCGACGCGACACCGGCGCGCGTAACGGGCTGCGCGTACGCCACAACCGCCAGCGTCTCCATCGCCGCAGCCGACAATTTGCGCGTATCCCACGACAGCACATACTGCTCGATGAGCTCGTGATAAGCCGGATGGGTGAACAGCCTCCAACCACCCGCGACCTCGCGCAGCTGAATGCCGCGATCGGATCCTGCGAGCTCGTCGCGCAACGTGGAGAGCGCATCTTCCACCAACGCAGGGTCGCAATCGAGCATCTTCGCAAGCGTGAGCGCGCCGACGGGCTCGTCAGTGACGAACAGCATCGCCTCCACGGCGCCTTTGACCTGCGATTCCGATAAGCCTTGAAACATCCTCGCCCTTCCCTACTCTTCGCCGATCGACGTCAGCGCGTCTTCGCCCGCCAAGTTCAGCTCGCCCGATCCCTCGA
The DNA here is from genome assembly GCA_937890835.1 of uncultured bacterium. Classification (GTDB taxonomy): domain Bacteria; phylum Actinomycetota; class Coriobacteriia; order Coriobacteriales; family Eggerthellaceae; genus CALADF01. The sequence goes on along the minus strand of CALADF010000022.1, from coordinate 8,124 downwards.
TGTAGTCGATGGCGATGTCCCCGAACGCCTCGGGCTGCTCAAGACGCACCATCCGGCGCTTGTAAAGCTCGAGAACAGCCAAAAACGTCACCACGACCACCTCGACTGGTGTCGCATCGTTCACCAAATCGGAGAACTTCAAATGCCCGCGCGACGCGATACGCCGATGGATGGCGCGCACGTGCACCTCGACCGGTATCGGCTTCGCCGCGATGTGCTCCGACTCGAGCAGGAACACCTCGCGACGAGCCATGGCGGACGCGGCGAGAAGCGCGAGGGAATCGACCGTCACACCCGCGAGAAAATCGGGGACGAGGCGCAGAAAATCCGCATCGGGCCCGAACGGGCGCGTGTGCATGCGTCCTTCGCCCACGAACCGCGCATGCAAAGCCGCCGCCGCGTTTTTGTACTTCTTGTACTCGACCAGCCTCTCCACGAGGATATCGCGCGCCTCGCTCGGCGCAAGCTCGGCGATCTCCTCGTCGACATCGGCGCGATCGCGCGGGATAAGGCTTTCCGCTTTAATCTGAAGAAGCGTCGAGGCAACCAGGAGAAAGTCCGAGGCGACGTCGAGGTCGAGCTCGCCCATGCGAGAGACCTCCGCGAGGTACTGATCGGCGATCTCGGTGATGGAGATGGCGCCGATGTCGACCTTTTGGCGGCTCACAAGATAAAGGAGCAGGTCGAAAGGACCTTCGAAGCTATCGATGCGAACTTTGTAAGACATGGGTCCCCCGCAGCTACGCTATCCTGAACGGGAATAGGAGGTTGGCGAGGTTGCCGGCCGTCACATCGAGGTACCACGAGAAGGGACTGAACCCGAAAACGTAGGGAAACACCACGATGACGATCATGAAAACAGGGAACGCATAGCGCTGAACCGAGTAGTATTTCCCCAGATAACGACGCGGGATGAGAAGAGCGAAGACAGAGGAGCCGTCAAGCGGCGGGATGGGCAGCAGGTTGAAGAACATCAAGTACAGGTTGACCAACGCGAACATGGGCAGAAACATCGTGTAGAAATAATCGAAGAACACACTTGCGCCGGAAGCGAGGTACGGGCCGAGCAGCAGATGCGCGAGCAGACCCGCGACACCCGCCATGGCAAGGTTGGCCAGCGGACCTGCGATCCCCACGATGAAGTCGCCCTTGCGAGGATCCTTGAAGTACGTGGGATTGTACGGAACCGGCTTCGCGTAGCCGAAGATGGGCCAGCCCATCAGCATGAGCAGAAGCGGCAGGATGACCGTGCCGAACGGGTCGATGTGCTTCATCGGATTCAGCGACAGACGCCCCGCGCGTTTGGCCGTGGGGTCGCCGAGCTTGTAAGCGGCGAATCCGTGAGCAACCTCGTGGAGCACGAGCGCGGGCACGAAGCTCAGAATGGAACAGGCGATGTAGATGAGGTAGGTATCGTTCATAGTCTTCCCAGTTTATCCGAAGGACGCACCCGCGCCGTCGCGGGTGCAAAACGTCCACAATCGAGAAAGCCGACTCGCCGAAGCTGACATGTTGAGGACAACATGCGGAAACGGCCGACGCTCGGCGCTCGACACCCGCCAAGCAAGCAATCGTCCCCGCGCCCGACCGCCGCGCCCCCAGCGCGCTTACGAGAGACGCACGATGCGCTCGGGAGCTTCGTCAGTCGATCATCATCTGCTGGACGTAGACGTCGTTGCGCAGCTCACGCGCCCGAGCGGCGGAAAGCTCGCCCGCGCGCCTCATCTCCTTGATGAACTCGAGCTCCCGGGCAAGAGCCTGGTCGGCGACATCGTCGATGGCCTCGCCCACCGCGCGCAAGACCGCCATGCGGGCGCTGAGGTCGAGAATGCCATCGACCTCGTCGTTTTCCGCATCCGCCACCGCGACGGCGATCTCGTCGGCGCGGTCGTAAATCTCCTCGCAGCGGGCGACGACGTCGCGTGCCGCACGCGCCATGTCCCCACTCGCGAAGGGAGCCAGCTCGGCGATACGGTCGGCGTAGCGCTTCAACACGATAGCGGTCGCAGGCTCGTCCACGTCATCGAGCCCGAGATCTTCCAGAAGAAGCCTCGAACGCGCGCCGATCTTGCGATCGGCGCCGCAAGCCCGCTCGGACCCCCTCTCCGGCTCAAGCGTAACCGAGGCATCCGCCGCCGCATCCGCAAACGCCGCTTCCGCAGGCACCTCCCCCGCAGGCACGCGATCGGCGCCCTGGGCCGCATGGGCTGCGACCGTGCGCGCGAAAGGCTCCCCTGTAACGGCCCCCGTGAAGTGGGCGTCGTCTTGGATGGACGCGATCACGCGCATGAACAGCGCGATCTCGGCGTCGACGATATCGCGCGTACGCTTCTCGTGGATCTTATGGGGGACAAGGCGCGGCACGGCGAAATTCGCCAGCAGCAACGTGCACAGGATCACGCCCGACGCGAGGGAGAGGATCTCCTCGCGCATCGGGAAGATCTCGCCCGACGTGATGACCACGGGCATCGTCAGCAGAAGCGAAAGCGTCACGCCTCCCTTGGGACCTGCGAACGCCATCGCGAGCGTCTCTTTCAATCTCGCCTTCGTGAAGCACGTCCGAAGCTCGAGCCCGCGCGAGCGCGCGTCGAACATGTCCATGCCGAGCACCCACAGAAAACGCACGCCCTCGAGCACGATGGTCACCACGACCATGCACATGACGAGATACGCCGCGTCGAGGGTCCCTCCGTCGAGAACAGGCGAGAGCACGCGAGGAAGCTGCATGCCGAGCATGACGAAGATCACGCCGTTGAGCACGAACTCGAGCGTCTGCCACACGCTGCGCGACTGGAGGCGGAGCCGCGCGGTCTGCAGGCTCTTCTTCTGCGGCATGAGGGAGATGACCATACCGCCGGCAACCACGGCGATGACGCCGCCGACGTGAATCTGCTCGCAGGCCAGGTAGATCAAAAACGGGATGAGCAGCTCGAGCACGACGAACACCGTCGGGTTCTCCAGCCCCGTTTTCCGAAGAAGATTCAAAAGCCCCCAGAACGCAAAGCCCAACGCCGCTCCGACGAAGATGCCGCCGAACAGCTCGAGCGCGAACTCCTCGCCGGCGTGCGTGAGGGAGAACGCGCCTGCGACCACCACGGCGATGGCGCACTGGAAACCCACCGTGCCGGTGACGTCGTTGAACAGCGCCTCACCCGCAAGCAGCGCCTCGTGACGTTTGCCGAACCGCACGTCTTTGGTGAGCGAGGTGACCGCCGTGGCGTCGGTAGAACCCATCGCCGCGCCGACGGCGAGCGCGGCGGCCAGGGGAATGGCGGGCACGAGGGCATGCAGCGTGAAACCGACCGAAACGATGATAGCGAGCACCAAACCCGTGACCAGAGACGCGATCCCCCAGCGGTTGCGCCACATCTCCCCCGAATCGACATGACGCGACTCGTTGAAGTGCAAGGGGGCTATGAACAAAATGAGCAGCAGCTCGGCGTCTATGCCCGACGACACCGGCGTCGTCACGAAGACGGCGATGATGGCGCCGAGCAGGATCTGCACGAGCGGAAGCGAGACGCCGTGCAGGAATCGGTCGAGCAAACTCGAGGCGAGAACCGCCACGAGGAGGAAGAGGATGAGTTCGAGGGCTTCCATACGCTCCCTATCGGTTAGGTTGATTTGACGATCGTCGGCCTCCCGCCTGCCGAGCTCATTGAGATCGGCGAGACCGACACGCCCTTACTCTACCGTGCACGGGGGCGGGCATCGACCGCGCGCACCATTCTTCAAGAAGGATGCGCGAATCAGACCAGATGCGGATACCCAAGCTGCCGAAGCGCCTCGTAGGAAGCGATGGCCACCGCGTTGGACAAGTTGAGGCTTCGCCGTTCGGCGAGCATGGGGATGCGCACGCAGCGATCGCGATGCGCCTCGATCACCTCGCGGGCAAGACCGCGGCTCTCGCGACCGAACACGAGAAAGCACTCATCGGCGTAAGCCACGTCGGCAAAGCCACGTTCGACTGCGCCCGTGAACAAGTGCAGGTCATCTTCACCGTGGGCTTCGAAAAACGCGCCCACGCACGACCAACGCACGATCTCCACATCGTCCCAGTAATCGCAGCCCGCGCGCTTAAGGTTGCGCTCGGTCGGCCGAAAGCCCATCGGCTCGACGAGGTGCAAGCGCGCGCCGATGCACGCGCAGGTTCGCGCGATGTTCCCGGTGTTCTGCGGAATCTCGGGTTCCACCAAAACGATGTTGAGCATGCAAAGATCCCTTCGACCGTTAGATCGGCGCTCGACAAGCGCCGCGCTCGCAACATGATACAGGCTCGGTCGACACGCGACGCGCACGATACGCGCGAGCGTCGAATCGGAGCCGACGCGCAGAGCACGCACGATCAGCAACTCGGGGATGCCCATGCCCAAGATCTTCACCGAAACCTCCTTCGGGCCAACCGATAGTCTAGGCGAAGAATAGCAAACTACCTGCGATTTCGTCTGCAACTCAAAACGCAATTATCGGTTTCCGGGCGTATCGCCCGCTCCGTCCCGGCAGCATCGCCCCGTCGATGTCCCTCGAAGGCGCGACCGTTACGCAAGCCCCTGGCGCGCCATCTCCTCTTCCACCTCTTCGTTGAGCACAAACCACTCGTCCTCGGCCTCGGCGATACGCGCCTTCAACATGGCGTGCTCGGCGATGGCGTCAGACGACGCGCTCTCGTTGATGTAGAAATCGGGATCGGCCATCAACGCGAGCAGCTCCTCCATGCGCGCGTTGTCACGCTCGAGCTGCTTGTCGAGCTCGGCAATGCGCTTGCGGTGATTCTTCAGCGCGGCGTAGGCGCGGTTGCGAGCCTCGGCTTCACGGCGCTTCTGCTCCTTGCTCTTCGGGGCGCTCGACTTGCCAGCAGGAACCTCGACGTCGGGGGCCGCCTGCGCGGACGAGCCCTGATCCTTCGCCTTCTTCCCCGTCGGGTCCGCGTGCTCGAACACCTCGTCGACCAGCGAACGCTCGTCGGGCGCGGGCCCGTCCAGCTGACCGGACTTGAACAGGTAGTAATCGTAATCGCCCGCATAATCGGTGATCTTACCAGGTTTCACCTCAACGATGCGGTTCGCCACACTGCGGATGAGATGGCGGTCGTGCGTGATGAACAAGATGGTGCCCTCGAACTGCTGCAGCGCCTGCTCCAGGATGTCGGCGCTGGCGATGTCGAGGTGGTTGGTGGGCTCGTCCAGGCACAGCAAAGGCCGCGGCGCCACGAGCATCTTCGCCAAAGCCAGACGGCTCTTCTCCCCGCCCGACAGCACGCTCACGCGCTTCTCGACGTCGTCGCCGGTGAACAGGAACGCGCCCAGAAGCGTGCGAACCTGCGATATGGACCAACCCGGCGCCACGCGATCGAGCTCCTCGAACACGGTATTGCCCGAGTCGAGCTCCTCGAGTTGGTGCTGCGCGTAGTAGGTCAGCGAGGTGCGCACGCCGTACTCGATGCTGCCCGCATCGGGCGCGATGACGCCCGCGATCATTTTGAGCAGCGTCGACTTGCCCGCGCCGTTAGGCCCCACCAGCGCGATCTTGTCGCCGCGGTACATGGTGAAATCGGCGCCGTCGTAGACGGTCTTGTCGCCGTAGCGCTTGGTCAGGCCGCGCGCCTGCACCACCATGTCGCCGGTGCGCGGGGGCTGCTGGAAGTTGAAGTGAACCGACTTCTTCTCCTCGGGGATGACGATGCGCTCGGCCATGATCTTCTCGATACGGCGGGCACGGTCTTGCGCCTGTTTCGCCTTGGTGGCCTTGTAGCGGAACTTATCGACGAACGCCTGAAGATGCGCCAGCTCCTCGTCCTGTTTCGCCTTCTCGGCGCGCAAACGCTCGATGCGCTCCTCGCGCGCCTTCAGGTAAGCGGTGTAGTTGCCCTTGTACAGGTTGACCTCGCCGTTGTCGATCTCAGCGACGCGATCGACCATGTTGTCCATGAAGGCACGGTCGTGGCTGACCACGATGACGGTGCCGGCGTACGAACGCAGAAAGCCCTCGAGCCAGCGGACGGACTCGAGGTCGAGGTGGTTGGTGGGCTCGTCGAGCAGCAACACCTCGGGGTTTCTGATAAGCAGCTTCGCCAACGCGATGCGCATCTGCCAACCACCGGAGAACTCGCTGGTCAGGCGCGTCATATCGGATTCGGCGAAGCCGAGGCCGAACAAGACCCCGCGAACCTTCGCCTCGATGGTGTAGCCGCCGAGCATCTCGAACGCATCGCGCGCACGCCCTGCGGCGGCAAGCTGCGCCTCCGTGGGACTCTCGCCAAGCTCCGCCTCCAGCTTGTGCAGGCGTCGCTCCGCCTCGAGCACCTCCACCTGGGAGCCCATGACCTCCTCGAAGATGGGGCTTTCACCCATCTCGATAGCCTCCTGCTCGAGATAGCCCACGCGCGCGCCCTTCGCGAACAGAATGCGCCCCTCGTCGGGATCGTCTTGCCCGGAGATGATGTTGAGAAGCGTGGTCTTGCCCGCGCCGTTAGGGCCGACCAGCGCAAGGCGGTCGTACTCTTCGAGACGAAACGTGACGTCATGGAACAGCTGACGTCCGCCGTAAGACTTAGAAATATGCTCGGTTTGCAAAATCATGGGAGTTCGAATTCTCTTTCAAAAACCAGGGGGAGCGCACTCGCACGACGCTCGAACCGTGAGGCCGCAACGCGAGAGCCCGCCGTAACGCTTGTTTCACGAATCATTCATTGTATCGGTTTCCCCACCGCAAGTACAGAATGGCAGGATGGGCGGGTGGTCGGCCGGATTCGGCTCAGCCTCTATTCGAAGAAGACGTTTTTCCCTACGAGGTCGTGCTTCCCCTCTACGCCGGTGACGTTGCTTTCGACATCCATGATCATCCTCGGCACGTAACGCTTGCCATCGATGACCACGGCGTGCCATTTCGCGAGGGGGAGGTCTTCGTCGAGAACGAGAACGGTAGTGTTATCGATAGTCGGGCAGTCGGTAATTCTCATCTACGCCGATGCTCCTAGGCTTCTCTCAACATTCTTCCAACACCATCTTCGTCAGATCCGTTTCGTTGAGCAGTGGTCGCAAACCGGCCCAACGGTCAACCAGGGCATGAAAAGCCCCGCGAGACGCAGGGCTTGCTCGTTATATCAAAACGCCTTCGGGAAGATCGAGCGGCTCCCATCTCCATCGCGGGCTGTCAGGGTCGAACGGCACGCCGGTTTCGAGGCTGTACTGAAGCTCCTCGATGAAGTCCTCGGTTCCGAAGTCGAACGCGTGGAACGGCACGCCGAAGCATTTCCCGAAACGGTCCAGGTACTCGAGGAAGAGCTCGTTTCTGAGCTCGTCTCGCTCGCTAAACGCCATTCGCCATCACTTCGATCAGCTCGTACAACCCCGCTGCTGTTTGCGGGAACAGCTCTCTTATCAGGTTGAATTCTACCGCATTGGACACTGCGCTTCCACCGCAGCTGAACGCCGGTCGCAAACCGGTCCGGCGTTCAGCTCATAAAAAATCAGGGTCGAATGAAAATTCTTACCGGAAACATTACGCCTCATTCATCAATGGTCAAGCAAAAAGAGGAGGTGTCGAAATAGAGGACTTTACGGTGCTCGAAGGTAAGGAAATCCAAGTCGGTTTATGGCTGGCGAACGCTGGATGCAAAATCGTTTTTAGAAATGCGGATGCGCATAAGCTAACTGACGGTAACACGAGCGATGTCCTTCTCGACGGAATGTTGTTCGATGTCAAGAGGGTGTCGTCAAACAGCGTGTCGAAGTTAAAAAGGAGGGTAACCGAGAAAATCCCCCGTCAAGGGCCGAATTTCGTAGTTGATTTATCGACAAGTGAAATACGGCGAGAAGATGCTGAGGTCGCCATAGCATGGATTCTCGAAGACCCCGGAGTCCAAAAAATCATCTTGATAAAGTCGGGCAATGCAACCATGTTCGTGAAATAAAAACGTCCGAGGATTGCCCCGGCTCTTCACCCAGGCTTTCTCGGACAATGGAATCATACCATACCCGGGGCGTGGCGGAAAGGCAGACGCGCGGCGCTCAGAACGCCGTGGGCATCGCCCGTGCGGGTTCGAATCCCGCCGCCCCGACCATACGTCGGCAGACCGCCACCGGGCGGTTTCTTGTTTTTAAGGAGTGAAACAGCATGGGAAAG
>CALADF010000021.1 GCA_937890835.1 uncultured bacterium | reverse complement strand
CGATCTCCCCTGCTTCGTCGCCGTTGACACGCAAGGCGGCGATCTGTACCGCGAAATCGAAGCAGGGGCGACAACTCAGGCTTAGCGACGGGCGCCGCGGCAACAATCGCCTCCGCGCGGGATAGCCCGGGCGAAGAAAGCGAGGGGCGCAAAATGCGCCCCTCGCCACAACAAACATCGCGATTTGCCCCATCGACGTCGAAGAGACCCTCCGCTTCGCCGAAGCCTTACTTCGCGGACGTTTTCCTCGACGTCGATTTCTTAGCGGCGGGCTTCTTAGCAGGCTTCTTCTCTTCCGATGCCGCGGCCTTAGCCGCAGCCGCCTCGGCCTTGCGCGCTTCTTCTTCCGCTCGCGCCGGGCAATCGAAGTTCGGGCAGAGCTTCCACGGGCCGCGGTTGGTGGTCACCACCACCATCGGCGCACCGCAGCTCTCGCACACTTCGTCGGTTGCCGAGAGGGCGCCGTATTGCGGAAGCGGGTAACGCGTCTGGCACTCATCGAAGTTCTCGCAGGTGACGGAGCGCTTGAGCGTGCGCGGGTTTCGACGTGCCACAAGCTTGGCCTCGACGCCCTTCTCGGCGCACGTCGGGCAAACGCCCACCACCACCTCGGGCTCCTGATTGGTCGCGCAGTTCGGATCGATGCACACCGTGCGCGGCTTGCTGCGAAACGCCGTGACCTTCACCTGCGGCATGCCGCAGGTCGGGCATTTCTCGGGAACGGCTTCCACCCTGCCCTTCGGCAGCGGGTAGGTGACGTCGCAATCGGGCCACCCCGCGCAGCCGATGAACATCGACTTCGTCTTCTGGCTGGCGCGCAGCTGCAGGTCCTTCCCGCACTTGGGGCACGGGCCCACGTAGGCGTCGGCGGCAACCGCGTCGGCAAGCGCGTCGCGAACCTCCTCCGAGTGGGGCATGAGGTCGGCCAGCTGCTGCGCGAGCAGGTTGCGCGAGTTGGTGACGACCTCGTCTTTGGACGTCTTGCCCTCGGCGATCTGATCCATCTCCTGCTCGAGCTCCGCCGTCATCTCCGAATGGGTGATATGGGGCGCGAACTTGTCAAGCGCGTCGACGACCGCGATGCCAAGCTGCGAGGGCTCGATGGGGTCGTTCTGCACGTACTTCACCGCGTAAAGGCGCTCGATGATGGAATGACGCGTGGATTTGGTGCCCAGCCCGAGCTTTTCCATCTCCTGGATGAGCTTGCCCTGGCTGTATCGCGCCGGCGGCTCGGTCTGCTTCTTCGTGCACGTGGCTCCGTTGAAGGCGATGACATCGCCCGTCTCCACAGCGGGAAGAGTCTCGTCCTTCTTCAAGCCGTAAGGGTATATGGCGCGAAAGCCCGGCTTCACGAGCACATCGCCCTTCGCGGCGAAGGGCTCGCCCGCCACATCGAGCGTGACCTTGGTCCCCTCGACGACGGCGCCTTCGGAAAGCGTCGCGAGAAAACGACGGGCCACCAGGTTGTACAGCTTGTATTCCGCAGGCGGCAAGTCGTCGGGCGTCGCCTTCGCCGTCGGATAGATCGGCGGATGATCGGTCGTCTCCTTCTTGCCGCGCGTCGCCGTGATCGTGTCCTTCGCGAGCAGTTCGCGGCAAAACGGCGCGTATGCGGGATTGCCCGCGATGGCCTCGACGACCTCGCGCAGATCGAGCGAGTCGGGATAGACGGTGTTGTCGACACGCGGGTACGAAATGTAGCCGTCCATGTAGAGCGACTCGGCGAGGCGCATGGTGCGCGCCGGCGAAAGGCCCTCGGCGGATGCCGCCGCCATGAGGGATGTGGTGTTGAACGGGACGGGAGGCGCGACGGTGCGACGACGCTTGTCGACGCTCGCGACGCGAGCGCTCGAGGCGTGCTCGACCGCCGCCATGGCGGCGACGGCCTCGCCCTCCACCTTGAAACGAGTCGTCGCATGACCCGCCTCGAACGCGCCTTCTCCCGCACCATCGGTGGGGCCTGCTTGAGCATCGGCATCGAAGGCGCCTTTGATAACCCAGTAATCTTCAGGGACGAACGCCATGCGCTCACGCTCGCGCGCCACGATGAGCGCAAGCGTGGGCGTCTGCACGCGACCCGACGAGCGCACGTTGCCGTAACCCGCGAACTTGACGAGCGTGAGATAACGCGTCAGCGCCGCGCCCCAGATGAGGTCGATGTCCTGGCGCGAAGCACCCGCCGAGGCGAGGTTGTCGTCCATATCGACCAGGTGCGAAAACGCCGCCGTGATCTCGGGCTTGGTGAACGCGGAATAGCGGGCGCGGGAAACGGGCGCGGTCTTGTTGACCTCGCGACAGCACGACAGCGCGTCAGCGCCGATGAGCTCGCCCTCGCGATCGAAGTCGGTGGCGATGACGATGGAGTCGGCCTTCTTCGCCAGGTTCTTGAGCGATCGGATGATGTCCTTTTCCTTGGGAAGCTTCTCGATGGGCGCGTAAACCAGATACGGCAGCGCCTCCATCTTCCACCCCTTCAAATCCACGCCGTCCTCGGTAAAGGGCTTCTTCTTCTTGAACGGAGGACGGGCCAAAGACGAAGGCACGTTCGCGGACACGGACTCACCCGCCGCCGTGACGCCTTGCCAACCCCCGCGTTTTTTATACACGAGCGAGGGCGTGAAATCGGGCTCGAGGATATGGCCGCGCAGACCGATGGTCACCCACTCCTCGCCGTCGACCTCGAAGCGGTACACCGGCGTCGAGAACACCTTGTCAGCCTTCGGCTTCTTCACGCTGAGCAGATCGGCGATCTTTTGAGCCGCGTCGTTCTTCTCGGTTACCACCAGCTTCACGCGGGTCCTCCTTCTCCTCTTCGCCGCACGCCGCACCCTCGGCGAATGCAGCGCACGTCCATCGTCACACGAAGCCCCATCTGTTTATTAACGTGTGCGGGGATCAACCACCCGCGCGCATTCCCGACGCAGGCGAGCCCGCCTTAGGCAAGCAGTCGATAGCATACACGATTTGCGCGGAAAGCAAACGGGCATCGAAGTGCGATTTGGGTGGATCTTTCGTCTACGGTCTTTGAAGAGCGGGTGGCGAAAAGAAAGCCCCCGCCGTCGAACCCAACGCGAAAAACCGTGGCCGATCAGCCATTTCGAGCCAAGAGGCCACCGGTCGCCTCACGCCGGCTTGACAGCATCCCAACATCAACCTTGGCAGCATCCGTCCTCCGCCTTCGCGCTCTCCGCCTCCTCGCGGGCGAGCACGAGCTTCATCGCCGCGATAGCGCACTCGATCTGATCGTCATCGGGCTCGCGGGTGGTGAGGTACTGCATCTGCATACCCGGCCACAGAACAACCTTCACCAGCGGGTTGTCGGGATGAGACCCCGCCCACTTCACCGTGATCTCGTAAGATATGCCCGCGATCACCGGCAGGAACAGTATGCGCACCACGATGACGAGCAGAAGCTTCGGAGCGCCGTCGGGCACACCCCATGCGGAGATGAGCGCGTTCAACGGGATGGCCGTGTACACGAGGATGGCGATGATCATGACCATGATGAGAAACGCCGTGCCGCACCTCACATGAAGTCGGGGGAACGACCGCGCGTTCTCGGGCGTCAGCTCGAGGCCGTGCTCGAAGCAGTGGATGGTCTTGTGCTCGGCGCCGTGGTACATGAACATGCGCTTGATGTCCTCCATGCGTCCGATCAACCACAAGTAAAAGACGAACACGGCGACGCGCAAAACACCGTCGACGATGTTCCACAAAACGGTGTTCTGATCGTACTCGCCGATGACGAGGTTGGTGATGAAGGCGGGGGCGGCGATGAACAGCACCACGCCGAGAACCACGCCCGCGATCATCGACAACGTCGTCTCCGCCTTGCTGAGCGCGCCTTCACCCTTCCCGTCGTCGGCGGCGGATGCGCGCTCCGCCTTCGCCGCATGAGCATGCGCAGAGTCACCCGGCTCTTCAGCCGGCACGCGCCCGCCCGCATAAGTGCGCGCGTGCTGCGCCGGGGGCGCGACGGGTTCGAGCGTGCGCTGGGCGCCGAGCGCATCGATCATGGTGTCGGGGTTGCCGAAATCATCTTTCCACGAGAAGGGCGCATCGGGCTCTCCCGCAGGCGAACCCTCGAAAGGGGCGGCCTCGGACGAGTCCAGGCGCCCGGCGGCAGTCGAGCAGGACGAAGGCCCGCCGGCGGCTGCGGCGGACGCGGGCGCGTCAGCGCGATCGGAACCGTCCGCCGACGACAATCGCGGATCCTCCTCTTCATCGTCGAAAGCGTGCGCTGCGGCTATCTCGAGCGCTTTGAAGCCGAGCATGAGCGACTCGACCAATGCCGTGCAGCCGCGGACGAGGGGCCAGCGAAGCCAGCCGTTCTTCTTGCGACCCGACGCGAGGTCGTGCTCTTCCAGGTGCATGCCGCCATCGGGTTCGCGCACGGCAACCGCCCAGTTGTAGGTGCCGCGCATCATAATGCCCTCGATGAGCGCCTGACCGCCGATATGGGTCTTGCGCGCGCCATCCTCGGAGAATGCGCGCGACAGATCGCTCGGCCTTTCCTCGGTACCCTTCGCCACGTTTAGCTCCTGCTCACACGCGGGTAGGGGTTACCGCAGCACATCTTGCCCTCGGGGCAGTCCCCGTGAACGCACGGCGCGCCGGCATCGAGGAAAACGAACGGCGCCGTCGGACGGACCAACTCGAGCATGCGATGGGCGAGATCGCGAATCTCCCATTGCGCCCGGTTGCAGCAACGCAGCTCGAAGAAATGCAGAAGCTCGCGCACGTTCATCGTGACGACTATCTTGGTCTCGGCGGCGTTGGGCAGAAGATAGCGCGCATCTTCGGCGGGAACCCCCAGCTCAACCAAGCGTGCGTAGGCATCTTTAGCCTGCTCGATAGCCTCATCGAACACGCGGTTCGCCTCGGCATCGCCGGCAACCGACGCCGGCTTGATGGTCTCGAGCCCGTCCGTGAACTTAACGTAGCGCTGGGACTGTTGGTTGAAGCTGGCCAAGCGATGGCGAACGAGCTGATGGGTGAGCGCACGGGACACGCCGTCGACGGCGAACGTGTAGCTGACGTGCTCGAGCGTGGAGAAATGACCCGAGCGCATGATGGTTCCGAGAACCGACCTCACCCGCTCCTCGGGCATGGTCTCCATCAGCTCGGCCGCGCCGACGGGCGCGTAGCACAGACGCGCCGCCGTGGCGATGGCGCGTTCGGGATCGGGGGTGTGGTAGAGAAGCTCTACTTGCATCGACGTCCTCCTCGTGAAAAAGCGCGCGCTCCGCAGGCGGGGGCGATGCCCTGCACGACCTTCGGGAACGGCGCGGTGACGATCTCTTTGGGCTAGTATAGTGTGACGCATCGGCGAAACAGGCAAGCGACGCGCGGGCGGCACGCGGATTCCATGAGCGATAGGCGCGGCGCCCCGCCCGCGCCGGGCGCCGCGCCGATGCACGCCGGACGAACACGAGAGCCCCATGGAGGAAACCATGCCAGAGACGATCGCCCTCTCCCCCACCCTGTGCACGACGAGCTGGAGCGAGGAGTGGAAGCGGCTCCAAGCAGCGCGCAACGCCGCAGACGACCCTGCGCGCTGGGACGCGCGAGCGCAGTCGTACGGAGGGAAGCGCCGGCACTCCGCCTACGCCGCGCGCTTCATCGAGCTGATGGATCTTCGCCCCGGCGAAACGCTGCTCGACATGGGCTGCGGCACCGGGGCTATAGCGCTTCCCGTGGCCGAGGCGGGGCACCGCGTCGTCGCGCGCGATTTCAGCCGCGCCATGCTCGACGAACTTGAAAAGCAGGCAGCCGAGGCGGGGGTCGTCGGCATCGACGCCGATGTGATGAGCTGGACCGAGGACTGGGATGCACGCGGCGTCACCACCGATTGCGTCGACGTCGCGGCGGCGTCGCGCTCCATCGGCACCTTCGACATGCACGACTCGTTCGAGCGCCTCACGCGCGTCGCGAGACGACGCGCGTGCATCACGCTGCCGACAGGCCCCTCGCCGCGCAGCGACGAGCGCATCCTCGAAGAGCTCGGCCTGCTCGACGAGCTCGGCCGCGACTACCTCTACGCGTTCGCCATCCTCGCGCAGATGGGCCTGCACCCCGAGGTATCCTACATCGAGGGCGTGCGCGACGACTCGTACGCGAACGAGCAAGAGGCGTACGACAGCCTGGCGAAGATGGTGCGCGACACCGCGAAGACCGCGGCGGACACGGCGCGCGTATCACGCGCGCTCGAAGACTTGCGGACGTGGCTCGCCGACAACCTGGTGGCCGACGAACGCGCCGGGATGCCCGACGAAGACGGAAAACCACGCGGCGCGTTCAAGCTGCTCCGCCCGCGCATGGTCAGATGGGCCTTCCTGTCCTGGGACACCGCAGGCCGCAGCTAGAGGTTCAACGAGGCGGTCGGCCTCGCTACAACCCGAGCGCGGCGAACACGGCGGCACGGCCTTCGTCATCCGGCCCGATCGCGGAAAGCGGGCCCCAAGCGGGCTCGAGCTTCGCGCGCGCATCCTCGACGAGATGCGATCTGACCACCGCGAGAGCATGGGGGTGCCGCGCAGTCGGCCCCGTCTCGAGAAGCTGAAGCGCACCTGTCAACCCGCCACCGCGCTTCAGCTCGAGGATGCCCAGCTCATCGACGACCAAAAACGCAGAAGGCGACGGAAAGCCCGCAGCAGGCCCCTCGTCGGCGAACGGGAGGCGATGCCGCTCCTCAGCGCTCACGGGCGCGTCCGAACACGCGGCGAGCCCTTCGAGATGGACGTTCACACGGCAGATGGCCTCGTCCGAGATAGCCCAGCCCAACCGTGCTTTCTCGCTCTGGCTCCCCGCAGGTGCGCCGCCCCCCTCGACAAGGTCGCGACGCCGACCGAAGACGATCGTCGGCCCATCGGGAAGGAGGCGGTTCTCGATGCCGAGCTTCTCGTAGGCAGACGCTCCGCCCAAACCAGCCGCCGCGTCGGCGCCCGTCGCCGCGCCTGCGGCGAGCTTCGCCATCTCGTCCTCGGTCCGCTTGCGCCACACACCGGGCGCGAGCACGCCCTCGCACAAAACGCCACGCGCGGCGATGTCCTCTACGAGGTCGTGGAGCCAGCGCGTCTTCCCCGTTTGCACGTCCCCCGTCAAAACGAACAGCATAGGCGTCCCTTTCCGCAATAATTATCCTCGTAACAAGAGAATTGAGAAGAAAACGCGGTTAATTATACTTGATTGCAGCGTATTCAAAACGGGTGCGCGCTTCATCTGCCAGAACGCGAAACGTCGGCGCATCCGGCCGTCAAGCGCGTACAGGCGAAGCGACCACCTGCCGAAACGACGATTGGAGCCCAACATGACCTCTCCGAGCAACGAGCGCGAAGCGGCGAACGCCCCGGAAGACGAAGCGATAATCCAACTCCCCGGGACCTTCGGCGAGAACACGCCCTGGCGCTTCTACAACAGCCTGATCGACGACATTCCCGAGGATATCCTGGTGACCGACTACTGCTTGGGAACCAAATGGTCCTATGTGGAGGCGGAATGCGGCATGGGCGTGTCGTTCACATCCGAAGGGGGCCTGCCCCGCACGCATAAGATGGACTTACGCGGACTGCCGCTGCGCCAGGTGGCGGAGCTCTCCAAATCGTGGAACTTCTCCGAGGCGACCCTTGGCGTCGCCGCGCTGAACGCATGGCACGCCCGCCACGAACTGCTCGACCGGCTCGGAGCGACCTACGACGACGCCGAGGACAAGCCGAAGATCAACGGGCGCACGAACATGAAGATGGACGCGTTCGGGCTCTACCGTCCGAGCATCGAAGCGGTTGGCAACGCGCGCGTCGTGGTGGTAGGACACTTCCCCCACGTCGAGGAGATGGCGGAGTACTGCAACCTCACCGTCCTCGAGCGTTCCTGCCGCGACGAATGGGACACCCCCGATCCCGCGTGCGAGTACGTTTTGCCCGAAGCCGATTTCGCGTTCTACACCGGCGTGACCATCATCAACAAAACCGCGCCCCGCTTGCTCGACCTCGCGCGCAACGCGCGCACCGTCATGGTAGGGCCGAGCGTCGTCATGTCGCCGCGCCTGTTCGACTGGGGCGTGGAGATGATGGCGGGCAGCGTGGTGGCCGACCCCGACAAGACACGTTTCGCCGTGAAAAGCGGCGCGGGCAAGCTTTTCGGCGCAGCCCTGCAGACCTGCTCTCTCAAAGCGCCCGCGGGCAAGTAGAAACAAGCATTCCCGAGCGCGACGAAACGAGGAGTCATGAACCACCGCGATATCAACTGGGCCCAGGCGTTCTGCGAGCTGAAGGACAGACCCGACAAGGCGAAGGCGGGAAGCGAGGAGGCGCGCGCCCTTTGGAACGAGAAAGCCCCGTCCTTCGCCCGCAAACCTTCGCGCTCGGATTACATCAACCAGCTCATCGGGCTTCTGGAGCTCGAGAGATCCGACTCCGTGCTCGACGTCGGCTGCGGGTCGGGAACGCTCGCCATTCCCCTAGCGGCACTCGGCCACGCCGTCGTCGCGCTCGACTTCTCACCCGTGATGCTCAACGAACTCGAGCAATCCGCCTCGGAAGAGAGCATCGGCGCGAAAAGAATTCACCCGGGCGATACGGCCGACGGACACGTCCGTCTTCCCGCCGGGGGATCTATCGTCACGCTCGAGCGCTCCTGGCAGCAAAGCTGGGCGGATATCCCCATCGCCGACATCGCCGTGTCGTCGCGCTCCCTCATCACCGAGGATCTCGCGGACTCGGTGCGCAAGCTCGAGGAGCACGCCCGCAAGCGCGCCTTCATAACGGTGGGCGCGGGCAGCCTCCCATATCGCGACCATGCCATCCTCTCCGTCATGGGAAGATCAGATGAGGTCGCCATGGATCCGACGGAGCTCATCTGCCTCGTCAACTACCTGTTCTCCCTCGGGCGCCTTCCGCGCATCTCCTACATCAGCTTCACCCGCGTCTGGGGACGCGACACGCGCGAGGCGCTCGTCGATGCCGTGAAAAGCTCGCACGCCCCGCGAACGCCGCATGAGGAGGAAGCGCTCGAGCGCTACCTCGCCGAGCACGTCATCCGCAACGAGGAGTCGGGGCAATACGAGCTCGATCGCCCGCGCGTCGACCGCTGGGCCTGCGTGAGCTGGGACGTGCCGAATCGCTGCGCGACGCGCATATGCTGACTTTTCCACGAACAGGTAACGGGAAAGACGGCACCTTCGTCGACGGGTGCGGGACGGCTGTACAATCGACGAGAGTTCAACCGAGAAGGAGTTCACCATGACCGCAAACCTCCGCGCCGCGCTCTCGTCCTACGGCATCGACTACGGCGACGCCATGGATCGGTTCGGCGGAAACACCGAGCTGTTCTTTCGCCTTGCAAGGAAATACCTCGACGGGGACAACTACGCACGCCTCGTCTCGGCTATGGAGATGCACGATTTCGACGAAGCGTACCGACAGGCGCACAGCCTGAAAGGCGTTGCCGGCAACCTCTCGTTCACCAAGCTCTACAACATCGCAGCGGAAATCGCGAGCAATCTGCGTGAAGGGGAATACGTCGCAGCCGAGTCCTATCTACCCGATGCCGAAGCCGCCCATGAGCGCATCGTCGAGGCGCTTGGAAAGCTCGAAGCCGGCACTATCTAGCACGGCCCCGGCACGAAAAAGCGCATGCGCATGCGCAGCCGCACGCCGCGCCGAGGTCATCTGAGACCCGACGTGCGGCTGCGCCCTACGCGCGCACATCCCGCGCAACCACGCGAAGGAGCGCGAGCCCGCCGCCGCGCCTATGCGTTCGGCGCAACAAGATACTCGAAGCTTTCGAGCGTGTACTCGCCCGAAATGCGCACGCGCGACAAAACCGTAGGGTCGTCACCCGGGTAAACGCGGTCGTTGTCGATGGTGAACGCGCACAACACGCCCGCATCGCGCAGGGCCGCCTGAGCCGTGGCGTTGTTATCGCCGAAAGGATACGCGAACGCCTCGGTCGTCCCGAGGATCGCCTGCGCCTGCTTCAGGTCGTCGAGGATCTCCTGCTGCGTCATCGCGTGGATGCGGCCACCGCGTCCGACGTTCGACCCGGCCTGGTGCATGGCGTACGAGTGCGACTGAAACTGCACGTAAGGCGTCGCGTTATCGTGAATCTTTTGCGCAGCGTCATTATCCGAGCAGATGACGAACGACGTGGCGGGCACCTTGTACTCGTTGAGCAGCGGGACACCGTACTCCAAAAACCCCGTTTCGCAGTCGTCGAACGTCAGAACCACGCTACGGGCGGGCAAGGTATGGGTTCCCTCGGCAAACGCCTTCACCTCTTGAAACGACGGATAGTAGTAATTGTTTTCGGAGAGATAGCGCAGCTGCTCCTCGAGCTTGGTATCGAGCAGATAGTTGCCGTTGAGCTCGGCGGGTTGGTCCGAATCCGTGTAAACGTAGTGGTACATGAGCACGGGAAGGCTCGTCGCGTTCTCCTCGAAGGATTCGACCACGTGCACGGTGCGCGTCGCCTGAGCGACGGAGCCGTCAGCGGTGGTGGCGGTGTAGACGACGGAGTAATCGCCCGGCGTGGACGTATCGGGTCTCCCCTCCACGACGACCGTAGAAGTGATGTCGCCTTCCTCGGGATCTATCGCATGACATCCCGCTTCGAGGTAATCCTCCCCTCGAAGCACGTAGGTGTCGGCGCTGCCTCCGAGGGTCATGACCACGTCGTCGGCTGTTTTGCACTCGGCAACCGAATCCGACCCTGCGGACAAAAGGGACTCGGGGTCTTGAGAGGACGAAGGAGCGCTGCCGGAGGGCGCCAAAACCCCCGACAACCCGATAACCGCCGCAACTGCCGCCACCGCCAAAACGACGAAAGCAATCCACGGAAGCCCGCGCTTTTTGCGTCGGGACGTGTAGTTGGAAGCGCGATACTGAGTGAGTTCGTCATAGCCGACGGAATCGGCTGCGCGCAAACGCTGCGAAGACGGCCGGGACGCCGAACGACGCGGTGGACGATCCGTACGCCGAGACGCAGGATGAACCGCCGGGCAATCCCGTCGTTGAGCGCTCACCCCGTTCGCAAAACGATCCTGCCGTCGGGTCGCCTGATGGCTTGCGGAGGAATCCGGACGCCGAGAACCCGCGAGGACGGACGAATCCTCCGCACGACGAGGCCGAGCCGATCCCGCAGGAACACGGCACCTCGAGGCCTTCGAACAAGCGCGCCCCTCGACCTCCGGCCGCCGCCTATCGGGGACGTCGCCGCCGTCATGCCCTCGCCGCATATCTCCATCCCTCCAGTCGCACATAAAGCCGGCTCCGTTCAAACGCCGCTCAAACCCCACCCAAGCGCAAACCGAACGAAACCCTAGCACATTCCAGACGCAAGCCTAACACAAGCCCCGCGCGAATCAGGCAACAACCTCGCCACAACGGCCGAAGAGCTCGCGCCAATCCGTCGCCGCCAACACAGTGCCGCACATGATGGCAACACAGCACACCACATCGAGAACCGTCGGCATCGCCCCCAGCAAGAACACGCCGAAAACGACGGCCCATGCCGAGTACGTGATGTTGAGGGCCATGCCGCGAGCTGCGCCGATGACGGAGATCCCCTTGTAATAGAACAGATACGACGCCGCGCCCGCAAGCGCCGATGCCGCCACAACCGCCGTTCCCATGCTCGGAAACGCCTGCACGGCGAAGCCCCATGCGCCGAAAAGGGGCACCACCACGATGCCGTACGCCAGCGCCGAGGTGGTCTCGCGAATCTGCAGCGCGGTCTCGTTATCGACCGCGTCATCGCGCATACCCCACGCGCACAGCACCGCCTCGGATCCCCAACCGATAACGCACGCCGCCGCGCCGAGCAGGCCGACGACGGCGTTTCCCGTCGCGCCCACACCCGCCGACGACATGTAGCCCATGCCGATGACGCCCGCCAACGCTACCGCAAGCGCGACGATCTGCTTCAACTGCATGCGCTCCCTCAAGAACAACACCGCCATAAGCGTTCCGAACGCAGGATAGAACGCCGAGATGACGGCGGTGTAGGCAGGGCCTATGTTGCTGATGGCCAGCACGTAACCCGTCATACCGACAGGCCCGCCCAGCAAAGCGCCGAGCATGACCACCTTTCCGCTGCGCGTCCTCAAAGCCCGCAGCGTATCGCGCAGACGACCGCGAGCGCCCATGAAGGCGAAAAGCCATGCGGCGCAGAACGCATCATGGAGGAAAGCGCCCACGATGGATGCGAAAGCGAGCGCTTCGGCCGTTCCCACGTAAGGGGCCATGGCCAGCCCTATGCCGAGCACGACCGTGTCGAGCCCCCAGAGCAAACCTCCGAGAAGACCGTAGCCCATAGGTCTAGCGCGCCTCCCCGCATCCCCGCTTACGCGCCCGAGAATCAGCCTTGCGGGCGCCGACTGCAACATCGCGACGACGGGAGCCGACAAGCGAACCACCGTGCGTCGACGCCGCAGGCGCCCCCCTTCTTGCAGGCACCCTGCGCTCGCGCGCTCCCGTCGGCGTCTTGAAATCAGCCGAGTACATGGCGAGCGCTTTCTCGATGAAGCGAACAGCGTAGTCGTAGTAAACGTAAAGCCACTCCCCGACGAAATCGCCTTGCGCCTCCTTGGCGAGCGACCACACGTACCAGCACCAACCCGCAAGTCCCACGTAGGCGAAGTTGTGCCGAAGCTCGGCGTAGCTCGGCTCGCGACCGAAATAGCTCTCGAGCGCGCAGACGGCCTCGTCCTCGGAGAGCTTGCAGCACACCACGTAAGTGCCGAAATCGCTCGCATAATCCGACATGCCGGCATATTCCCAGTCGATCAAGCTGAAGTCACCATCGCGGTCGACGAGGAAGTTCAGATCGAAGAAATCGTTGTGCGTCAGGCACACGGGCGCGTTATCGCCCTCGACGTAACGTTTCAACTGAGCCGCCTTCGACGCAAGCTCGTCATAGCCGGGGATCTCGATCCGGCCTTGCTCGCGCAACATGGCTTCGTAGCGTTTGCCTTCCTCGAAGAAGTCGAACCGTCGCTCCACCTCGACGCCGGATTCGTGAAGAGAGCGCGCGATGTGCATGGCGCGTGCGCCCTGCTCGGCGTCATGAGGGTCAAGTGTCGTGCACTCGGGAATGAAATGCGAGATCTTCCACCCCTGGTCGGGGTCTCCGTACACGAACGTCGCATCGATGCCCATGTCGCGGGCCGCACGCTGCGCGGTCATCTCCGCCGAACGATGATCGCGTCCCGATTGTTGGTGTAAGAACCCGCTCTTCGAGGTGCGGGCTTCAG
>CALADF010000020.1 GCA_937890835.1 uncultured bacterium | reverse complement strand
GCCGTCTTCCTCACTATTTCCAAGCCGACGCTGGCGGGGATGGTTCTGCCGAACATGGTCACTTCCAGATACGCGCGGCGCTTATGCCGATCGATCTTGCGAATAAGGCCCTCGCGGCCCATGAGAGGTCCGCGCGTCACCTTCACCGTGTCGCCCTCTATCACGCCCTCGCTCATGCGCACCACATGCGCCGCGTCGCTGAAGGCCAAAAACCAATCGCGCTCATCGGCGGTAAGGGGCATGAAGGCCGAGCGCTCACGCCAACCGCGCACCACCGTGCCGTTGTCGGTGACGGCCGAGGACGCAGCATCGGACGCCACACCCTCGCACGACGACCCCAGCAGGCGGGCCATCGCGGGAATCTTGCGCAGCTCGTCGTTCAACGCGTCGACGTCTTCGGTCACGAAGAACAGATACCCGGGGAACAAGAGCTTGCGTTTGAGCTCCCACTGTCCGCCCGTCTTCCACATGACCTCGCATTCGGGAGCGAAGCACGCCTCGCAAGCAGGAGTTCCCACGAAGCGCTCGCACAGCCGGGCAGTGAATGCCTCCTTGCCCGATACAACCTGAGCCACGTACCACTGAGCAGCCATGCGTCCCCCCTTTCTTCCACGATGTGCCATCGCGCATGTCCCGATTCCTCGCCTAACGCCTTGGTCGCGAGCCCGCCGTTCGAGGCCGGGCGCACCCGAGACGTTTCAACCGACATGCTCCGAAAAGGTTGCGCAACAAAAAGAAGAGGACGAACAGCCGCGACGAGGGCGCCATGAGGGCACCCCCCCCCCGCCATTGCGGGGGCTCAAACAGCTATTCATCCTCTTCAAAATGTGCGATACGCGCTTAGCGACGATACCGTCATCGGAAGCTATGTCGGTTCGGAAACGCGCAGCTAACGCTTTGGTTTCCCATGCGATTTATGTTGTATAAATATCACATCAACCGCAAAACAAAAGGTCGTTTGGCATCGAGACATCTTTCAGCCAAAGACCCTTCATGTTTCGTTTGGCACAACGCGAGATAGAAGCACCCCGATTCGTCTGTTTCGATTAATTTGAAATGTTGTATATAGTCCGTTGTTATATACACAACATCAAAATAATCTTCGGGAATGCAGAATCTTCTCCAAATACAGGTGGGACTGAGAATCAAAGAACTGCGAGCCAAGAACGGTTCCAGCCAAGAGCGTTTCGCTCTCAAAATCGGCATGGACCGAACGTACCTCGCCTCCATCGAATCAGGCCGGCGTAACGTGACGCTGCAAAACCTTGCGAAAATCGCCACCGGCTTCGACATGTCCCTCTCCGAGTTTTTCGAGGGCATTCCGCAGCCTCAAGCGAAAATCGAGACTCGCCCCATCGCTAAGCCCAGCTCGATCCCATCATCCCAAGCACCTGACTGTTAACCCCTCGCAGCGCTCCTCTCGCATCGATTCAAACGAAACAATGTGATATTTATACAACAATTCAACGCCTTTGTCCTGAGAAATAACCTCAAATTCCGCCAATGTTTTAGCTGTTCTCTAGCATAAGACGAGCGAATGTATCAAACGGTAAGAATAATGTAACGAACAGCGAACGCGCTTAAACAGCGGCGTGCCTTCCCCTCGTCCGATAGGTCGTTTTCGCCTTCGCAAGCATGTCATAGTGTCTCGGCTGGTGCGCGTCGCTTGCGATGTAGGTGTAGAGATTACGCTCGAAAAGCGCCTTGGCGGGGGCCAGCTCGCGCCCGAGCCTGCCCCCTTCCACGAAGTCGGCCGACGCCTGAAGCTTGCACCCCATCTTCACCAGCCC
This sequence comes from uncultured bacterium, assembly GCA_937890835.1. Taxonomy (GTDB): domain Bacteria; phylum Actinomycetota; class Coriobacteriia; order Coriobacteriales; family Eggerthellaceae; genus CALADF01. The sequence goes on along the minus strand of CALADF010000020.1, from coordinate 5,602 downwards.
TTCCGCTAGGTCGGGATTCTCCTGGATGGCGCGATAGCGCTCGGGATGCGCGATGATCACCTCGTAGCCACGTGCCTGAAGCTCGAAGATAGTGCGCTCGTATTCCTGAAAATGATGAGGTCGACAATGGCTCGACAGCTCGAGCAAGAATTCTCGCGAGCCGTCGAAGTGGAGCCTGTCCGCCCACTCCATCCCCAAGTTCATGAGCTTGGAATGGTTCACCTCCCAGCCCATTTGCAGCGGAAAGCCGCCCGCGTGCTCCACCAGGGAATCATAAGCATCCCACATGGCATCGTAGTCGAAGTACGGATCCCGCACATGAGGCGTGCACACGATACGCGTCACTCCGGCTCGCTTCGCCGCCTCCAGCATCGCCAAAGACTCGTCCAGATCGCGCGCGCCATCGTCGACTCCCGGCAGAATGTGACAGTGTATATCGCGCATACGCGAACCCCTACTTCAACCTCGGATTGTTCGAACCCCCGCGCACAGAGGCATGATCCCTCCGAGGTGCGTCATGCTTAGCCGCGCTCTGAGACGATCTGCGCCCTGAAGGCTGCGTGGCGGCCGGGTACTTCGGCTCGGAAAGCTCGTAAGCCCTCTTCGAACCCTTATCGGGTTTCGTGCGCTTTCCATCCTCGGTGTAGTACGCGTAATAGTACTCGCTGCCCGTCCCTTCGCAGAACGTCGCGCACACGCCGATCACGTGCGCATCCGCCTTCTGCAGCTGCTCGTAAGCACCCAGCAGCTCGTCGCGTTTCGTGGAGCCGGGCTTCACCACGATGATGGTGCCGTCGACCAGCGTGGACAGGATGGCCGCATCGATGAAGGTGCCGACGGGCGGCGTGTCAAACACCACGTAATCGTATTCCCGCTCGAGCATGTCGACGAGTTTGGCATAGCGGCGCGAGGAAACGATGTCCGCAGGGTTGGGGATGTTCGGCTCCACGTCGAGGAAGTACAAATTCGGCGTACCGGTCGACGAAACGGCCTGGTCAAGCGTCACCTGCTCGGTCAGCACGGCGTAAGCGCCCGCGCGTCCGCGCACGTTCAGCATGTTCGCCAGCGAACGGCGGCGCATATCGGCCTCCACCAGCACGACGGACGCGCCTGAAGTGGCGATGGCACGCGCAAGTTCCACCGACGTAGTCGATTTCCCCTCGTTGGGAACCGAGCTGGTCATCACGATGGAGCGGATGGGCTCGTCAGGCGACATGAATCGGATGTTCGCGAAGAGGGTCTTCGCGGCGTTTTGCACTTCGAGGGAATTCGAAGCGCTCTTTTTCTTCTTTCCCATGAGCGCCTTCCTAACTCTTGATAACCGGAATGCGCCCGATCACCGGCACTCCCAGCAACTCTTCGACTTCTTCCGCATTGCGCACGCGCGTGTTCACGATGTCGAGCACCACCACGATGGCGACGGCAAGAAACAACCCGGCGAGAAACGCCACGGCTGTGTACATGGCTCGAGGCGGCCCCGAAGGCGACGAGGGCTCGGCCGCCTGATCGATCACGTTGACGCTCTTGACGTCCATGACCTCCTTGGCGACCGAGTCCGCGGTCTCCGCAAGCTCGTTCGCCACGATGGCGACCGTCTGCGCCGACTCGCCCGTCACCGAAACCGTCAGCACACGCGTGGTAGTGGCGCTTTCCACGGAAATCTCGTAGTCGGACAGGTTCTCCATCTTCAGCGCCTTGGCCGTGTCGGCGAGAACACGATCGCTTTTCACCAAGCTGACGACATCGTTGGTGAGCATCTGGCTCGCCGAGAGGTCGGAGTTGGTTATGTTCGACGAGTCGCTCGACGATTTCGTCAGAACGTACATGGACACGCTGGCGGTGTAGGTGTTCGGAAGAAGCGCCCAGCTGACCGCTGCGGCGGCCACCGCGCAGAGCACAGGAAGCGCGATGACGAGCTTCAAGTGCTTGCGCAAAAGGCGCATCAGTTCGAGTAATGTCACGGTTTTTTCCTTCATGAATTAGGGGATATGTTGTATAAATATCACATTCTAGCCGTAATAGCGCGCTGTTTCCAGACAATCGGCCATTATCCGGCAGGCTTCGCAGCTCGTTGCAAAACAGCTAGATACGCTGGGGAAACGCGCAGAGGCATACGAGGGGGATGTTACTCATGACGAACGACGAACGCGATTTCGACGGTTCGCAAAAACGCGATTCAAACAATCAGGCGAGCCGGAACTTCCGCCCCGTCACCCTTCCCTCGAACAGCCGGCAAAACCGCGCCGTCGCTCCTCGCCCGTTCTCCATGCCGCAGGCGGGTTCGCACGCTTCGCACGGCTCCCACGGCGCCGCGGACGGCCGCGACCCTCGGGGCCCTCGCGTTGCCGGCGCAGACGGGCCGGGTTCCCACGACCCCCGCGATCCGCACGACAACCTCGTGCGGGTGAAGAAAAAGCGCAAGAAGCAGGGACGCGCGCTCAAAATCTGCCTGGGCGTTTTGGTGGTGGTTCTGGTGCTGGTGGTCGGCAGCGCGGGCGCGCTCATCGCCTGGGTGAATTCGCTCAACTCGTCCATCGGCATCGCAGATGAGCGCGAACGCACCGAGCTGCTGGACGCGCTGGCTCCCGCGGACACGGCCGATGACGAAGACAACGCCGTCTACGTCGCCATTTTGGGAAGCGACGCGCGCTCGGGCGACACCGTCAGCCGAAGCGACGTGGTCACCCTCGTGCGCATCGACGAGACCGCCGGCGTGGTGGACCTCATCTCCATCCCGCGCGACACCATGGTGAACATCGAGGGGCAGGGCACGCAGAAGATCAACGCCGCCTATTCGTTCGGCGGAGCGTCAGGCGCGGTTAGCTGCATTTCGGAATTCGCCGGCGTTCCCATCAACCACTACGTCGAGGTTCATTTCGACGAGCTTGAAACCGTTGTGGACAAGCTCGGCGGCATCTGGGTTGACATCCCCGAGAGCTTCAGCGCGGGCAACGGCGGCATGAGCTTCACCGAAGGCACCCAACGACTCAACGGCGAGCAAGCGCTCGCTTTCGCCCGCGAACGCTACAACGTCTCAGGCGGCGACTTCGGACGTGCGCAGGCCCAGCGCCTCATCATCATGGGCATCGTCAACGAGGTGCTCGCCTCGTCCCCGGCGGCGCTTCCCGGCCTGGTGGGGGACCTCGCCCAATGCATTTCCACCGACTACTCGGTGAGCGACCTTGTTCATCTGGCCATTCAGTTCCAGCAAAACGGGCTCACCATGTACTCGGCGGCTTGCCCCAGCTACAGCCTGAACGTCGATGGCATCAGCTACGTGGGGACCGAGTACGCCGAATGGCGCGAGATGATGCAGCGCGTCGACGCAGGCCTCGACCCCAACGACACGAGCGCCGTCATTCCCGATGAACAGGCCCAAAACGAGTCGCTCGGCGCTGCAACCAACGGCGCGTCCCCGCGCGACTACGAGCAGCTTGCGGCCAACGCAGGTCTCACCACCGACGACGTGGCGTAACGCGCATCGCAGGCGCGACGGGCTCAGCGGCCCGACGCGAACCCTGACACGACAGCGCCCCGGCAGGTTCGATCTCGCCCTGCCGGGGCCTTTTGCTTCGGAAGGCTTCTCCGCATCTCGCAACGCCGAGGGCGCGTCATCGCCCCATACGAGGCCGCCGACCCGCAATTTCTCACCGCTTTTCAACCGCATCATCCGCAACGCCCTCGGCAACGTCGCCCGCCTATCCCACCAGCGAGGTTATCGCCACGATGAACACCACCGTGACCAGCGCAAACCCCACGGCGAACGCCCATGCGGCGGGGCGCGCGAAATTCATCGTCCAACCCACGCCGAAGCGTTCGCACACCCACAAGCTGGAATCATCGGGATTGAAGTAGAACACGCCGAGCTTCCAATGCTCGTCATCGTCGGCAGGCATGGTCAGGCACGTTTCCCCACCTGCAGCCTCCATGCGGCTGAACAGCCGCGATCCCGCCTGCCCATAGCCCACCGAAAGCGCGACGGCGCCTACCACGATGAACATGCTCAGCAAGACGATGACAAGCGCCATCTCCCCCAGCCCGAAAACGCCCGCCGAAGACAACATGAACCCGATGCCGATGCCGGCCGACAAAAGCAAGCCTGTCACCAGCAGGAATATGCTCTGCGCGCGAGCGAACATGCCATAGGCGAGCGCCGAGGTGACAGGCGCACCCGGATTGGTCGGGCGCTTCGAGCGAATCATCATCCAATGGCTGAAGATGAAGCACACCATCAGGAACAGCACCGTCAGCACGGGAAAGCCGAACACCACGCCGATGCTTTTCGGCTCGTAATCGTTCACGTTCCCCGCGAAATCGGCGTGCATGGGAATCATGTCGGGCATGTCGGGATACGCCACCACGCCGATGGCCACGATGATCAGCAGAACGGGAACGTAGAGCAAGTTCCACGCCAGCGAAATGGCGTGGGGCACGTCCTCTTCCGCCACCAGCGCCGTCGCTTCCTGACGCGGCGCGAACCAACCGCGCTCGCGTTTAAGCGCCATCACCTTCTTACGGAAGTGAAGCATGAAGCAAAACGGGATGAGCGTGACCGCCAGCGTCGACCCGATAAGCGCCCCGACGAGAGCACCGTACGAGGACGAGTCGGCGGGCGTGCCCATAACCGGAGCGGTGGCGCACGCCATGACGGCGGTGCACACCACGGTGAGGACAGCGCACCACGACGTGAACTTCCGCTTGAAGCCGCGCAGCTGCTCGTCTTGCCAGGCGGTCTCGGGGACGGTCACGGCGAAGCATTCGCGCTTGGGCATGAGGTAGGGCGTCACCGCCATCAAGCCTCCGCTTATCGGAACCACCAAAACGAGAACCAGCATCGTCAGAGCCGCATCCACGACCATCACCCTCTTTCCTTCTCGGCCGAAACGGCGCTCGCGCCGGTAAAGTTCGCCGCGCTCTCACCCTTCAGGCGGTTTCCCTTGTCGTCCAAACCCAGCACGCCCACGTTTCGACGAGCGCCGACGACGCCGGGATCCCCGTACACCTCACGGGCCGCATCGACGGCAAGCTTCACGAACGCGGCCTCCCCGCCTCCCCGCGCTTTGTGCTCGAGCGCGAGTTTCCGCAGATCATCGGCAAGATGAAGCTCTGTGTTCTCAAGGCGCTCTCGCGATGCCGCCCGCTCGACGTCCGCGACGAACGCGCCGCTGCGTCCACGCATCACCAAATACCCCTCATCTCGCAGCACCGCGTACGCCTTGTTCACCGTATGCAGGTTAATGCCGAGGTCGTTCGCCAGCCGGCGCACGCTCGGAAGGCCGTCACCCGGCCGCAGCTCCCCGCGAGCTATGGCCTCCACCAGCTGGTCTCGAATCTGCATATAGAGAGGCACGTCTGCCGTCTGGCTGATTCGGATGATCATCTTCGCCACTCCCCTTCCCGATTCGCCGCGACTTCAACCCGACGCATCATCCAAAGCGGCTCCTACCTTAGTTACCGCATCTCTTTTAGCTTAGTTACCGCATCTCTTTTTTGTTCTATATGTACTATAACAAATGGAACAGCAACATTCAACGCATTGGCATAATAGATCGCGTCCCGATTGTTGGTGTAAGAACCCGCTCTTCGAGGTGCGGGCTTCAGC
>CALADF010000019.1 GCA_937890835.1 uncultured bacterium | reverse complement strand
AGAAGTTGGACTGGAAACTTTTGTTTCCAGTCCAACTATCGGGGCTCACTTCAATCATCGGCAGGTCGGCTTCGCCGGACGCTATAATCGTCAACCATGGAAACCGCAATCAAAACCATCATAGACGCCATCAAGGCGAATGACGTCGATCTTGACGCTGCTTGGCTCGACAAGTTGGTGCGCAGCCGCAACCGCGCATCGCATGACGCGACCCGGCGGGTGGCGAAAAAACGGCTTTTGCCGTATTACCGAAGCGTGAAGGCGAACGATCCTGATCGTTGGGCGAGCTGGGGGGTCGACGCCGCCTGCGAAGAGCAACTCGTTCGACTGCTGAAGACCAAGCCCCGTCGCACCGCGTCGGGCGTGGCGACCATCACCGTCATCACGAAGCCTTGGCCGTGCTCGAGCGATTGCTTGTATTGTCCCAACGATGTGCGCATGCCGAAAAGCTATCTTGCGGACGAGCCCGCGTGCCAGCGCGCCGAGCGTAACTTCTTCGATCCGTACCTTCAGGTGGTCTCGCGTTTGCGAGCGCTTGATTCCATGGGGCATGTGACCGATAAAGTGGAGCTCATCGTGCTCGGCGGAACGTGGAGCGACTACTCCGAGGAATACCAGATCTGGTTCATCTCCGAGCTGTTTCGCGCCCTCAACGATGCCGGTTCGGCTTGCGACGGGGTTGTGGCGATGCCCCAGGGCACGGGCTCGAGTCTCGATGCGGCGGCCCGCGGCCTGTTTCCGCTTGCGAGCGCGCACGATGGAGGCCTTGCGTCCGATACCCGTTCAGATCCGTCTGCGGAAGGAGTGCGCGCAGAAGCCGGGCGTGCGGACGTGATCGACGCGGATCGCCCTGCCTGCGAAGACGACCCGCTTGCGCGCGAGCGACGCTACCGTGCATGCGGCATCTCCTGTTCGCGCGAGGAGCTGGAGGCTCGCACGGGGTGTCTGCAGGCGGGTGTGAACGAGGGCGTGCTCACCTACAACCAGGCCATCTCCGACTTCTACAAGGGCGAGGCATGGCGTGACGCCTCGTCGTTTCAGAGGGCGACGCTCGATGACCTCGACGTGCAGCATCGTGCGAACGAGGGCGCAGCGCATCGTGTGGTGGGGCTGGTCATCGAAACGCGCCCCGACCTCATCACGTCTGAGAGCTTGACGCTCATGCGCCGCTTGGGCTGTACGAAGGTGCAGATGGGCGTGCAGAGTCTTGACGAGCGGGTGCTTGCGGCGAACAGGCGCAACGTCTCGGTCGATCAGATTTCCCGCGCGTTCTCCCTGCTGCGGTTGTTCGGCTTCAAAATTCACGTTCACTTCATGGTGAACCTGCTCGGCGCGACCCCCGAAGGGGACAAGCGCGACTACGCGCGTTTGGTGAACGACCCCGCCTTCCTTCCCGATGAGGTGAAGCTCTACCCGTGCTGCCTGGTGGAGAGCGCGCATCTCAAAGATCGCTTCGAAGACGGATCGTGGCGGCCGTATGCCGAAGATGTTCTCGTCGATGTGCTCGAGGCCGATACGCTGGCAACGCCACCGTATGCTCGCATATCGCGCATGATTCGCGACATTTCCTCGGGTGACATCGTCGCGGGGAACAAGAAGACCAACCTGCGTCAGATGGTCGAGGGATCCCTCGAGCGGAAGGGCGCGCCGGTGCGTGAGATTCGCCATCGCGAAATTGCCGGCACCGAGGTCGCGCTTGATGAGCTGTCGCTTGACTGCGTCGCTTACGAGACTGCGGTGGGCGAGGAGCGTTTCCTGCAATGGGTCACTCCCGCAGGAAGCATCGCGGGGTTTCTGCGCTTGTCGCTGCCGCACGCGGAATCGCTTGAAGAGGGCGTTCCCGTACGGGCGGGCGAGGCGATGATCCGCGAGGTGCACGTGTACGGAAAAGTCGCGCGCTTGCACGAAGCGGGCGAGGGCGCCCAGCATGCGGGGCTTGGCAAGCGCCTGGTGGAGGAGGCGTGCGCTCAGGCGAGAGAGGCGGGGTATTCCGCGATCAACGTCATCAGCTCGGTGGGGACGAGAATTTACTATCGCGGGCTCGGATTTGACGATAACGGTCTTTACCAGAGGAAATCTCTTGCGTACAATACGGACGCTTGATGTGAGAATCGTTCGTGCCACGTCTGCGAAACGATGGGATTTCAAGCGAAAACGCGCGTTCGCGCACCTTGGAAACGCTTGGAATCTTTAGTCAGGAGATGTGCCCATGACCCTGAGCAGCTGCGATGTTGCCGCTATCTTCTCGCCTGCGGACCTCGTTCACCCCGAGCCCTCGCTGCACGTTCCCGCGCGCATGGCCGAGTGCCCGGGCATTCCCGTGGGCGATCGCATCGTGCGTTCGTTCCTGTTCTCCACCGATGTGGCCGTCATCTGCCACTGCGATGCGGATGCGGTGCTTGCGGTATACCCGTTCACGGGTCACCCGAAGATCATGCGCGCGCTGCTCGCCGCGGCGCCCTGCCCGGTTTTCACCGGCGTCGGCGGAAGCGCCACGCCGCCTGCGCGCTCGCTCGAGCTTGCCAAGGCCGCGAAGGCCATCGGCATGGCGGGTGTGGTGGTGAACTCCCTGGTGGACATCTCGGCTGTGCGCGCTATTTCCGCCGAAGTCGACATCCCGCTCGTTCTCACCATCTACGAGCTGAGCGACGTGATGCGTGAGAAGATCGAAGCCGGAGCCGGCATTGTGAACGTCGCCGCCGGAAAGATGACCCCGCAGGTCGTCTCCCAGGTGCGCGAAGCTTATCCGCATCTGCGCATCATGGCCAGCGGCGGGCACACCGACGCCACCATCGCCGCGACTGTCGCCTCGGGCGCCGATGCCGTGTCGTGGACGCCGCCGAACATCCAAGACATCGAGCACGACCTGATGAACCGCACGCGCTCGCACGCATCGTAGCCGTAGTTTCGAAGGACGTGCGAACGCGTGCTCGTGTGCACCGCAAACGTTGCGAGGGGCGTGCGGATGAGCTCTTTTGCGCGTCGTGGCCGTTGCGAGGGGCACGTGAGTTCGCGCTCGTAGGGCAGATCGCCTTGCGTGCATGAGAAGAGGGCCGCTTCCCGATATGAACCGCCTCCCATTTCTTGGACACGAGAAACGGGAGGCGGTTCAGGGAAGCGGCCCTCTTGTTTCGCGGGAGGCTTGTGCTCGCGCGTCTACAGTGCCGACTTGATGGCCTCGAGCAGATCTTCGTAAGCGTCGTAAGCGGGCACGTCGGGGTTTTCCGCCTTGATGCTCTCGGGGCTCTTGAACAGGAAACCGGCTTTCGAGTTCTTTATCATGCCGAGGTCGTTGTGCGAGTCGCCCGCCGCGATGGTGTCGAGGCCCGCTTGCTGCAAGGCGCGCACGGTGGTCAGCTTCGTCTGCTCGCAGCGCATCTTGTAGCCGGTGATGCGACCGTCGTCGGCGACGATAAGCTCGTTGCAGAACAGCGTCGGCCATCCGAGCTTCTCCATGAGAGGAGCTGCGAATTGGCTGAAGGTGTCGGAGATGATGATCACCTGGGCGAGCGGCTTGAGCGCTTCGAGGAACGCGGCGGCGCCCTCCATGGGCTCGATCTTGGCGATGGTCGCCTGGATCTCGGGCAGGCCGAGACCGTGCTCGTCGAGAATGGCGAGGCGGTAGTTCATCAGCTTGTCGTAGTCGGGCTCGTCGCGCGTGGTTCGCTTGAGCTCCGGGATGCCCGCCTCCTCTGCGAACGCGATCCAGATTTCCGGTACCAACACGCCTTCGAGGTCGAGGCATACGACGTTCATGGTGAGCTCCTTCGATGAGGGTTGGAAAGGATTGACCGAAGCCATTATGGCTGCACGCTGCTGCGCGGTATCTTCGTGATATGGTGAGCGCGAGGAATTATCGGCGCATGCGCGCGGTCTTGCGTCTCGTCGTCTTGCCGTCGCGGGTTGTTCGGCTCGATGCGATGGGGCGGCGTGTCCCGGGATGCTTGAAGCGCGCGGCGCCTCGATTAACGAGGAGTTCGCCATGCCTGATGTGATGTTTGCCGACCGAACCGAGATTCCCGAGCGCTACCGTTGGGACTTAACGGAGCTGTTCGCCGACGACGAGGCGTTTCTTTCCGCCTGCGAGGCCGCTCGCGCCTACCCCGCGCGCTACGCCGCCTTCAAGGGGACGCTTGCGAGCAGCCCCGCTCGCCTTCTCGAGTTCTTGAAGTTTGACGACGAGGTCGGCGTAGCCGTGGGCCGTATGGTCGAGTACGCGCAGCGAAGAAGCGATGAAGACACGCGCGTCTCCCGCTATCAGGGGTTTTGCGCGCAGGCGCTCTCGATTGCCGTGGATGTGCGCGGGGCGTCGTCGTTTTTCGCATCGGAGATCCTCTCGCTTGACGACGAGACGATGGAGAGGTTTTACGCCCAAGAGCCCGACCTGGTCGTGTACCGCCGCTTCCTCGACACGGTGTTTCGCAAGCGCGCCCATGTTCTCCCGCCCGCCGAGGAGGAGCTCCTCGCGCGTGCCGGGGAGATGGCGGCGTCTCCCGACAACATCTTCTCGCTGTTCAACGACGCCGACCTCACCTTCGACGATGCCGTCGACTCCGAAGGCGCGCCTCGCCCGGTGACGCATGGTACGTTCGTCCCGCTGCTCATGTCGAGTGATCGCGTTTTGCGCGAGTCCGCGTTCAAATCCCTCTACGCACGTTACGGTCGGTTCCGCAACACGTGCGCCGCGGTGCTCGCGGCGCAGGCGAAGCAGCTCAAGTTCTTCGCCGATGCGCGTTCGTACCCCTCCGCGCTCGCCGCATCTCTCGATGAAACCGAGGTGCCCATCGAGGTGTACGGCAACCTCATCGACACGGTTCACCGCAACATGGACCCGATGCATCGTTATGTCGAGCTGCGCCGTGATCTGCTCGGCGTCGACGAGCTGCATTTTTGGGATCTGCACGTCCCGCTTTTCTCGGACATCGACATGAAGTTCACCTACGAGGAGGCGTGCGATCTCATGCTCGAGGCGCTTGCCCCTCTGGGGGAGGATTATCTGGCCATCGTCCGCCGCGCCGTCGGCGAGCGTTGGATCGACGTCTACGAGAACCCGGGGAAGCGCTCGGGCGCTTACTCCGCGCGTTCGTTCGGCACGCATCCGGTCATGCTGCTCAACTTCCAGGGAACGCTCGACGATGTGTTCACGCTCGTGCACGAAGTGGGGCATTCGGTGCACACGTACCTGTCCCAGGCGGCGCAGCCTTCGCGCTACGCGGATTACGTCATCTTCGTCGCGGAGGTGGCGTCGACGTGCAACGAGGCGCTTCTCATGCATCATCTCCTGAGCAAGACCTCCGACCCCGCCATGCGGGCTTATCTGCTCAACCATTATCTCGACCAGTTCAAGAGCACGCTGTACCGCCAGACCATGTTCGCCGAGTTCGAGCTTGCGGTGGGGGAACTTGCCGCAGCAGGCGAGCCTATCACCGCCGAGGTTCTCTGCGAGCGCTACCGTGCGCTCAACGAGCGGTACTTCGGGCCGGCAGCTTGCGTCGATGACGACATCGCGCTCGAGTGGGCGCGCATTCCGCATTTCTACTACGACTATTACGTGTACCAGTACGCGACGGGCTTCTCGGCGGCGACCGCCCTGTCGCGCCGCATCCTCGACGAGGGCGAGCCTGCCGTGCGCGCGTACAAGGAGTTCTTGAGCGGCGGATGCTCGAAGCCGCCCATCGAGCTTCTGCGCGGCGCGGGCGTCGACATGGCGAGCCCCGAGCCGATCGAGGAGGCGCTCGGGTTGTTCGACAGCATGGTCGACGAGCTTGCCGAGCTCGCGCGCGAATTGAAGGGGGCGCGGAGGTTGTAGCTATCCTTGCGGCGACGCCCGCCGGGGCCTGCAGCGGGGCGCGCTGCGCCGGCACGCCCCGGCCGTGCGTCCGGCCGGGGCGTGCTCGCCGAAGACCGTCGTGCGCGCTTCGCCTTCCGATTGCGCTAGCCCTTCATCCGGGAGGCCTGTTGTCCGGCCGGGGCATGGTGGGATGCGCTACACTGAGGAGCAGATGATTCAATCGTTGCGGGGGACGATCGGCGTATCGGGTCCTTTCGCGGGAAGGGCGGGTGCGTCGTATGAAGCCGCGGAAACTGAGTGCTGCAGAGCTCGAGGAGATTCAAAAGCTCGGAGATCCCCAGCTGGTCATGCTCGCCGAATGGGCGAACAAGCACCTCGAGTGCTCGCATTGCGGCAAGTGCACGCGCCGCTGCGAGGTCCTGGAGGGCCCCGGGCTCGACATGGGCATGGTCGAGGAGGAGTACGCCAAGATCATGGCGGTGCCCGAGCAAGAGCGCTCGGCTGCGGTCATCGCCTTGGTGTCCGAGCGTCCCGAGGTGTTCATCGCGCTTCGCCAATGCTGCTTCTGCGGGTTCTGCACGGCGGCGTGCGAACATCATGTCCTCGGCGCCGAGCGCATGCGCGACTGGCGGAAGCTCTTCATGGAGGCGGGCTATATGCCGCCTGACGACTCCAAGCTCGTGATGGTGGACAACGAGTGGCACATCTTCTCCGCGTACCGCGCCATCTACGGCATCGGTTACCCGGAGTACGTCTCGCTCGACGCCGCCGCCGAGCACGGGCCCGGTTGGGTCGACACGCTGTTCTTCCCGGGGTGCTCGCTGGTCAGCTACGCTCCCGAGGTAACGCGCGCGGTGGGCGCCTGGCTCACCGACAGCGGCATCTCCTGGGCTTTGTCCGACGCGTGCTGCGGCAGCCCCCTTATGAGCGCCGGCTTGTTCGACCGCGCCGAGGCGTTGCGTGCGGGACTCATCGAGAAGATGCGCGCTGCGGGCATCAAGCGCATGATCACCATCTGCCCGGGTTGCGGCGAGGAGTTCGAGGACGACATGCCCGAGGACATCGAGATCGTGCCGCTTCCCGAGATCTTGCTTCAATACGCCGCGGAGCGTACGCGCGAGGGTAAGGGCGCGGGGTTCGATCCGCTGCCGAAGGCATCGCTCACCTTCTTCGACTCGTGCCACGACCGCTTCGATCATCGCCATGCCGATGCCATCCGCGAGCTTATGGCCACGTACCTCCCGCAGGCCGAGCAGCGCGAGTTCTTGCACAGCAAGCGCGGCACGTTGTGCTGCGGCGCGGGCGGCGCGGTCGGATCCTACGATCCCGCCATCACCGACCGTCGTGTGTGGCGCATCATCGAGGAGGCGCGAGACACGGGGGCCGACACGCTCGTGACCATGTGCCCGACCTGCACCTACACGGTGGCGCAGGCTTGCCTTGCCGCGCCCGACCGGGCGGTGGAGAACCTTCATTACCTGGAGGTCCTTTTCGGGACGACGATCGACTGGGGCGTGGTGTTCGCCCAGCTCGGCGATATGTGGACGGGCGAGTACGGCCCTTGGCTCAACCAGACGTTCTTCGGTTAGGTCCGCGGGCGGTAAAGCCGCGGCGCGAGCGTGGGCAGCTGCGAGACCACCACGCCGAGCAAGATGGCGACGACGCCCGCGATCTGCAGCGCGTCGGCTCCTTCTCCGAGGATCAGATAGGTGAGCAGGATGGAGCAGGGCAGCTCCGCCGACGCGAGGATGGTCGACACGCCGGTGGGCAGGTTGGCCGCTCCGATGCCGAACAGGATGACGGGGAGGAACAGCGAGAAGAAGCCCTGCAGCAAGCTGTAGGGCGCGATGGGGATCAGCGTGCCCGTCGGTAGAAACGACGGGCATACGATGTTGGCGAGCACGGCCGACCCCACGCAGATGATGAGTCCGCGCTGGATGGGCGGCATGTCGTTGGCCACCTTCCCCGAGAAGAACATGAACAGGGCGCAGCTGAGCGCCGAGATGAGTCCGCAGGCGATACCGACGGGGTTCATGTTCGCGATCTCGTGGGAGAACATGCCGCTGGCGAGCACCGTGCCTGCCATGACGATGAGCGCGGCGGCGACCTCGGCGGCGTTAGGCGGCCTGCGCGTGACGATCATCTGGATGACGATGCCGATCCACGTGAACTGGAACAGCAGCGTGATGGCCGCCGCCACCGGCAGATACGACAGAGAGATCGAATAGAAGATGCAGGTGCAGCAGGTGGTGGCGCCGGTGCCGAGCAGCTTGACGAGCGTTTTGCCGTCTACGTGCGCGAGCTTGGTTCCGCGCAGCATCTGAACGAGCAGGACGATGCCGAAGATGATCGCGCCGAACGTCGATTGACCGGCGGTGGTCTGCTGCCAGGTGAAGCCGTGGGCGAACGCCAGTTTGGTGGCGGGCGCCACGATGCCGTAACTCGCGCCGCCGATGAAAACGGCGAGCGCGCTTTTCAGTGCAAGAGAGTTCATGAATCCGTTCTTCAAGGTAGATCGATGTTGCCAAACGGTTCAGGATTGTACCACGCAAACGGCTCGAGATCGTGTCGCGCAAACGGTTCAGGATTGCGCCGCGCGATGCGCGCCCACCTTCCGCATTATCTCGGTGACGGCCCATACGGCGGCCAGGCCGAGGGCGATGCCCGCCGCGAACTGCAGGGTGAGCATCGCGAACTCGCAGGTCATGGGCCAGTCGCCCCGCACCACGTTCTCCATCGTGAGGTAAAGACCGCGTCCCGGGATGAGCGGGATCATGATGATGATGAAGAAGATGGCGGTCGGCGCGTGATAGCGCCGCGCGAGCGCCTCGGCGTAGAGGGCGGAGAAGGCCGAGGCTATCAGGCAGGGGATGAAGATTCCCTCGACGAAGACGCCTCCTGCAAGGTAGATGCCCCAGCTGAGCACGCCGCCGACGCATGCTGCCGGGATAAGCGAGGCGCGAAGGTTGAAGAGCAGGCCGAATCCGAGGGCTGCGAAAGCGGCCATGACCAGCTCGATGGCGGCATCTTCGACGGGGGTGCGCGGGTGGGAGATGATGAGGCTTCCCGCGTCGGTCGCCCACATGGCCACCATGAAGCCGCTTGCCAGCGCGGTCGCCCACAGCAGGCTCTCGACGAAGCGCATGACGCCCGTGACCGTTTCCCCCGCGAGCATGTCGCGCGCGGCGTTGGTCATGGCGACGCCGGGGATGAGCAGCATGATGTCGCCGATGATGACCATGTCGGTGGACACGCCGGGAACGAGATGCGCGATGGCTCCGATGAGGAGCCCCGCGACGAGCGCTGTTGCGAAGTTGAAGACGATGTTGTTCGGGGAGAAGCGCTTGAGCTTGTCCATGAACAGGCAGACGAGGGTGGCGACGAGGGCGGAGACGACGCCGTCGAGCGCGCTTCCTCCGAAGAACACCGCGAAGCTGCCGGCGGAGATGATGCCTCCGAGGTAGAGCGCGGAAGGAGGGAAGGGCTGCTTTACGATTGCCTCGAACCGCGCGCGCGTCTCCTCGGCGCCAAGGCGGTTCTCGCAGACCGTCGTGCACAGCTTGTCGAGTTTCTCGACCTGGTCGAAGTTCGTGCAGCCCGTGCTGTCGATGCGTCGCGCCTGGGTTATTTCGCTTCCGTCGGGCATGGTCATGGTTGCGACCATGAACGACGTGATGGCGAAGACGTTCATGCCGACGGCTCCGTGCGCGGCGCCCATGCGGCAGATGCTGCGCTCGACCAGGTTGACGTCGCCGCCTGCGAAAAGCATCGCCTCGCCGATGTCGAGCAAGCAGGACAGAAACGCCTCGTCGGTTTCCCGGGCGCTGTCCCCTCGCTGCGTTATGTGGGCCGTATCGCATGTCATGGCGCCATTATACTGAACGCCCCGGGCCTGGTCGCGGGAGTCGCGGTTTGGGAGATGTCGGGGGCGGTCAGAGGCGCGCGGCGGCAGGCGTCGGGGGAACGAGGCGGCGCGGGGCGGCTGGGTCGGGACCGGGGCGCTCGCGGTGTTCGCTTGCGCAAACCTTTGGGGGGAATATGCGAATCTGACACCTTCGCGAAACGCGCGTGACTCAATGCATATAATGTGTTCATCTTCATCTGGCTTGTCTATGACTCAAACCAAGCAGGAATCGCACTCGACATGGACAAAGGTTGGCTTTCATGGGTACTCATTCGGACGATTACTTCGGACAAGGTGACGAGCGTCGTGCTGATTCCGACGCTCAGGGTTCGCGCCCGAAAACCGGTTCGCGCGGCAAGGTGACCTCGCGCCCTTCGCGCGAGAGCATTCTCCAATCGTACGCAGCTCAAGATGCTGAGCGCGCGCGCAACGCCCGCATGTACTCCCAGGCCGTGTCCCAGGTCTATCAGGAAAGCGCGTCGCGTGCCAACGATCGTGCCGCGCAGAGGGCGGAGCTCGAGGCTCGTCGCCGTGAGTTCGAGGCCGCGCAAGCCGCCGCGCGCCGTGCTTCGGGACAGCAGCCCGCGCAACAGGGCGGGTCTTCGGCGGATCGCTCCCGTCAGCCGCGCCCGCGTACGCGCGTGGTGCCGCCTCTTTCCTCGCAGGAGAGCTACGACCGTACGCGGTCTTCCATGGAAAACTACGAGCGCGCCCGCGCGTCGCGCGACGCCTTGTCTGAAACGCGGCGGACCCGCACGCCGAACCGCGAGGTCATCGACGGCCGGGGCAGCATCGACTCGCGTGCGTTCAACGAGACGCACGAGCTGGTCGGTTACTCGATCGACGACCGCGATCGTCCCAAGGCCGCAGTCGATGCGAGTTTCTCGAAGACGCGCTGGCATTCGCGCGCCGGGCAGGGCTTTTCCGATGTTCCCGACTCCGGCGCCGCCCGTCACGCCCCCGCACGGCCCCAGCGTCGCAGCGAGGTGGGCTTCTCGGGCGGTGTGATGAGCGGCCGCGCCAATTACACGGCTCCGAAGACGGGCCTTGCCGGCGTGCCGTTGTTCGTGAAGATCGCCGTGCCGATCATCGTGGTGCTGATCGCCGTCATCATTTACCTGGTGTTCTTCTCCGGCTAGGGTTTTTCGCCGTCTTTCGCGGTTGCGTGTTGGGAACTCGCGTCCGATTTCGGGCGCCGGATCCCCTTTTCCAACGATTCGCATCAACGGGAGCTCGCAAGCGGGCGGATCGTCATCGACTTGAACCCGCGAACCGGGAAAACGTAAGCGAGCAAATGCTCCTCCGTTGCGAAAGCCCGAAGCAATCCGGGTAAAGCGCCGCCGCGTTAAGAGACGCGCCCGTGCTCGACCGAGTAGGCGCGGTCGGCGATGCGCGAAGCGCTGGGCCTGTGGCTCACGATGACGATGGTCTTGCCTTCCCGATTGTCCGCGAGCGCGTCGAGCACGGCCGCTTCCGAGAGCGAGTCGAGGTTGGACGTGGGCTCGTCGAGCAGCACGAGCGGCGCGTCGTGCAGGAAGACGCGTGCGAGGCCGATGCGCTGTCGTTCGCCTCCCGAGAGGAAGTCCCCCAGCTCGCCGACGGGCGTGTCGATGCCGTGGAGCAGACGGGTCATGAGCGCGGTGAGCGCTGCCTTATCCAGCGCTTCCTCGAGCTCGGCATCGGTCGCGTCGGGACGCGCGATGAGCAGGTTGTCGCGGATGGTGCCCGTGAACAGGTGCGTGTCCTGGGTCATGAAGCCCTCGGTCGCGCGCAGGCTCGCGGTGTTGACGCGCCTGACGTCTTTGCCCGATACCGACACCACGCCGCGGTCGGGATCCCAGAAGCGCATGATCAGCTTCAGCAGCGTGGACTTCCCCGCGCCGCTCCTTCCCGCGATCTGCACGATCTCGCCCGGCTCCACCGTCAGGTTCACATTTTCGAGGATGCTCGCGTTGCCGTAGGAGAAGTCGACGTCGCGGGCGGATACCCCGGTGAAGCGGTCGATGTCCGCTCCGTCGACGATTTCCTCGGTTTGGGGCGTCTCGTCGATCAGGTCGAGCACGCGTGCGCCCGATGCGAGCGTTTGCTGGAGGGTTGACCCCAGGTTGGCCACGGCGATGACCGGGCCAAACGATGACATGAGCGCGGCGGTTGCCAGCAGTGCCTGGGAGAAGCTGATCGACCCTGCGGCGACGAGATGGGTCGAGGCGGTCACCATGGCGATGTCGAAGACCATGACCGCAGCACCCGTCGCCGCCATGAACAGGGCCGTCTTCCCCTTGAGGCTCTCCTCGATGCCCGCCAAGCGCTTCATGGATTCGCTCAGCTCGCGTGCCCGATCGGACGCACGCCCGAACTGGAGCGTTTCGCGCAGGCCGCGCAGCGAGTCGAGCACGAAGGTGTTCATCCCCCCGATCTCATCGCGCATCGCGCGACCTGCGCCGCCGCTTGCGCGCGAGGCGACGGCGGGAACCGCGACGCCGATCGTGAGGTAGGCGGCAAGGGCCAAAAGCCCGAGCAGCGGGGATTGCGCCGCGATGAACGCCGTCATGATGAGAGAGACGACCAGCGCGATGGCGGCGGGGGAGAGCGTATGGGCGTAGAAGACCTCGAGCAGCTCGATGTCGGAGGTGGCCAAGGAGACGAGGTTTCCCTTGTCCTTGCCTTCCAGCTTGGCGGGCGCGAGCTTGCGCAGCACGGCGAACACCTTGTCGCGCACGAGCGCGAGGATGCGAAACGCCAGGTAATGGTTGCACAGCTGCTCGCCGTAACGCAGAGGACCGCGCACGATCCCGCAGATGGCGACGAGGATGCAGATCGCGGTCAGCGTGAAGGGCGTCGGGGCGCCGACGAGGGCGAGAAGCCCCCATGAGGCGAACACGGTCAGGAAGATGGCGGCGAGAAAGCCCACGATGCCGAGGACGATGGCGAGCGCCATCACGGGAAGCAACGGGCGCGTGAGTTTGACGAGGCGCGCCATGATGGAGAAAGCGGAACGCGTGCGCGCGGTCGCGGGCGAAGGGGCCGTCGTGTCGAGGGAGGGCGCGTCGGGTGCGTCCTGCGCGCCGGCATCGGCGATCGCGCCTTCCGATGCATCAGCTTTCTCGCCGATGAGCCGGCGCTCCAGGTGCGCCTGCTTCTCCCACATGCGCGCGTAGGCGCCGCCGGCTTCGACGAGCTCGGCATGGGACGCCGCCTCCACCACGCGCCCGTTCTCGAACACGTAGATGCGGTCGGCTTTCGCGAGCGCGCTGAGACGATGCGACACCATGATGACGGTGCGCGTGCGCGAAAGCTCCTCGATGAGCCTGATGATGGCGTTCTCGCTGTCGGCGTCGATGTTGGATGTGGCCTCGTCGAACACGTACACCGGCGCGTCATGAAGGAGGGCGCGCGCCATGGCGATGCGCTGGCGCTGCCCGCCCGAGAGGTTGCCGCCTTGCGCGGTGATGGGCATGTCGAGCCCGCCTGATTCGCGGACGAAATCGAGCACGCGCGCGCGTTCGAGGGCGCGCGTCATCTCCTCGTCGCTTGCGTCGGGCTTCGCGAGCAGGAGGTTCGACCTCAGCGTTCCCTTGAAAAGGTAGCTGTCGTGCGTGACCGTGACGATGGCTTCGTGAAGCGAGGACGCGTCGACGTCGTGCAATTCGACGCCGCCGATTTGCACGGAGCCGGTGTAGCGCGCGTGCGCGCCCGACAAGATGCCCGCGAAGGTCGACTTGCCCGACCCGCTTTCGCCGGCGATGCCGATGAAGGAGCCGCGCGGCGCGCGGAAGCGAACGTTCTCGAGGACCACGCGCTCTCCGTCGTAGGAGTACCCCACGCCCGCCGCCTCGATGCCGGTATCGTGCGGGTCGATCGTGCGCGTGCCCGCGGTTCGCTCGGGCGCGTCGAGGATGGCGAACATCTTCTCGGCGGCGGCCATGCCGTTCATGGCCGTGTGGAAAAACGATCCGAGCGTGCGCAGCGGGATGAAGAACTCGGCCGAGAGGAAGACGATGGTGAAGGCGCCTGCGAAGCCGACCGAGCCTGCGGCGAACTGCATGAGCACCACGATGATGCCGACGGCCGCTCCGCCGAAAGCGAACAAATCCATGATGGTGATGGAGTTAAGCTGCATCTTGAGCAGGTTCATGGTGGCGCGGCGGAAGCTTTCCGCCTCGTCGTTCATGATGCGGTGGCGCTGCTCGTCGGCTTGGTAGATCTTGAGGGTGGTCAGACCCTGGATGCTCTCGAGGAACAGCGCGCCGAGATCGGTGTAAGAGCCCCAGTAGGTCCTCATGGTCCGCTTGGCGATCTTCTGCACCGCCATGATGGAAACGGGGATGAACGGAACGCATACGAGCAGGGCGAGAGCGGCGGGAAGGCTCACGGGCGCGAGGCAGGCGAACAGCGTGAGCGGCGCGGCGACGGCGTAGAGCAGTTGGGGCAGGTAGGAGCCGAAGTAGCTCTCGAGCTGCTCGGTGCCCTCGACGCAGACCTGGACGGCCTCGGCGGTGGCGACCGATTCGCTGTAAGCCGGCCCGAGCTTCACGAGCTTGCCGTAGACCTCGGAGCGAACGGTCTGCTTGGCGGCGGTCGCAGCCTTCTGCCCCATGATCTGGGCGCCGGATTGGCACGCCATGCGCACGACGATGGCCGCCGCGGCAGCGCCGATGAGGGCGAGAGCGCCTTGCGCGTCGGCTTCGCCTGCAAGCGAGCTTTGGAGGAACGCTCCGATGAGGAAGAGCAGGATGATGTTCGCCAGAAGGCCGATCCACTGAAGCGCCACGTCGGCGATGATGAAGCGACGGGCTTGCGGGACCATGGCGAGGAGGCGTTTGTCGAACATGGGCGGGTTGCTCCTTCGGCATCGCGCCCGTTCGATGCCGAGCGCATAAAGTTAAAAATAGATAACTTTATGCATTGTAGGGCATGCGCGGAAAAAGTAAAGCAGGGGAAACAAAAACTCGTAGGCGCCGGTCGGGGCGGGGGCGCTGGACGAGGCGGGGACGATGCACCGGGCGGAGTGGGGCGAAGCGTAGAGCGAGATCTTTTTCTCTACGCGGCGTTTGCCAGCGAGTCCCGGTCGGTTTTGACAATCAAGCCGAAATAGACCAGGTGGGCTAGCCATACGGCGCCGACGATGGCGCGGCCGACGGGCGCGGACGCCATGAGGGCGAACGAGATCCCGAGCACGATGGTGACGGGGATGATGACCTTGAGCTTCGCCGCGGGCGTCATGGCGCGTTTGGAAACGTAGCCCTCGAGAACCTCGCGGTAGAGCCTCGTGCCGCGAAACCAGTTGTTGAGCTTGTGCGAGCTGCGCGCGAAGCAGAACGCCGCGACGAGCAGAAACGGCGTTGTAGGCAAGATGGGGATGACGGTGCCGACGGCTCCGAGTCCGAAGCTTGCGAATCCGGCGACGGCCCATGCCGTCGTGCTCACCCTGCCTTTTTCCATAGATTACCTCCGCGTGCGCATTTCGGGATGGAGCGTAACATGTTAGCCATTACGAACTTTCGCTATTTTATGCGCATGGATGCAAAAAGTAAAGCATGGTTAATTTATTTGAGGGAAGACACAGCTCGCCGGTGTCTCGGAGCCCCGACGAGCCGTGTCTAAAACCGGGCGAAGCGGCGCTGCCTTTCCGCGACGGCCTGTGCGCCGTCGAGCGCGCTCAGCTCGTCGAGCACGCAGGCGAGGTGGTTCTTCATGACGAGCGCCGCCTGCTCGGGGTTTTCATGAGCCGGGGCTCGCCCTTCGGACAGCACGGCGTCGACCACGCCGATCTCGTGCGCCTCGCGTGCGCTCATGCGCATGGCCGCTGCGGCCTCGGGCGCGCGTGAACGGTCCTTCCACAGGATGGAGGCGAACCCTTCGGGGGAGAGCACCGAGTACACGGCGTGCTCCTGCATGGCCACGTGGTTCGCCACGGCCAACGCGAGCGCCCCGCCCGATCCCCCTTCGCCGATAAGGACGCTCGCTATGGGCGTGCGCAGCGCCGCCATGCACGCGAGGTTGTCGGCGATGGCGTTTCCCTGGCCGCGCTCCTCGGCTTCCGTTCCGCAGAACGCGCCCTGCGTGTCGACGATGCACACGACGGGCCGGCCGAACTTCTCCGCCTGCTTCATCAGACGCAGCGACTTTCGGTACCCTTCGGGCTGCGGGCAGCCGAAGTTGCGTTTGATGCGCTCTTTCAGATCGGAGCCTTTCTCCTGGGCGATGACGGTGACCGCGCGTCCTCCCATCCATCCGACGCCGCCGACGATGGCGGCGTCGTCGGCGAACGCACGGTCCCCGTGCAGCTCCACGAAGCCCTCGACCATGCGGTCGAGGTAAAACAACGCGGTCGGACGGTGCACGTTGCGAGCGAGCAGGACGCTCTCCCAGGCGCCGTTCGTCTCCGTGCACCCCGTCTCGTCGCGCGATGCCCGCGAGGGGGCGCTCTCGCGTGGCGAGGGCTTCGCGAGTTTTCTCAATCCTGGGATGCGCGAGAGGAGCGACAGCGCCCGCTCGTCCCTGCGCGCCGCGTTGCTTACGGTCACGCGTGCTGCTGTGTTGCGCGCGCGACCGGGCACAGGCCCGTCGCAGACGTGCAGGGCGAGAACGTCCGCGAGCGCGTCGCGCATGCGGTCGCGCTTCACGATGGCGTCGATCAAGCCGTGATCGAGCGCGAACTCGGCGGTTTGGAAGCCCGGCGGCAGCTCTTGCTTGATGGTGTCGCGGATGACGCGCTGCCCTGCGAAGCCGATGAGGGCGCCAGGCTCCGCGAGGATGACATCCCCCTGCATGGCGAACGACGCGGTCACGCCGCCGGTGGTCGGATCGGTCAGCACGGACACGTATAAAAGCCCCGCCGCGTCGTGGCGCGCGCGGGCGCAGGAGGTCTTCGCCATCTGCATGAGCGATGCGAGCCCCTCCTGCATGCGCGCGCCGCCCGACGCGCAGAAGATGACGACCGGCAGCCTCTTCTCGCATGCGCGATCGAAGAGCCGCGCGATCTTCTCGCCGACCGTGGCGCCCATCGATCCCATGAGAAAGCTCGAGTCCATGAACCCGAACGCGCACCGCACGCCCTCGATCGCCCCCGTTCCGGTGCGGACCGCTTCCGCGGCGCCCGTTTTTCGCCGTACCGACGCGATCTTCTCCCGATAGCCCGCAAACGAGAGCGGGTCGGCATCGGGCATGTCGGCGTCCCATTCTTCGAACGTGCCCTCGTCGCAGATGAGGTCGATGCGCTCCGCAGCGTTGAGGCGAAGGAGCGTGCCGCATCGCGGGCAGGCGTGCCCGGCTTCGGCGAACGCTTTTCGGGGGAAGGTGAACGAGCAGCTGTGACAGCGTGTCCAAGCGGGATCTTCCGGCGCCGCGTCCTCGCCTGCTTTGGGCGCGCGCACCTTTGCCCACCCGAGCGAGAGGCGGCTCGGGTCTCCCGCGGTGAACACGCTCATGCCGCATGCCGCTGCCTGGGCGAGGAAAACCCGGTCGCCGGCAAGCGGTGCGGACTCCGCGCAGAGCAGGACGGCGCGTGCGTCGCACGCCCGGGCGCAGGCGAGCACGGCGTAGGCGTTGGAGAACGCGTCGATGTGCGGCGTCGCCTCGAGGGGCGCGACGGCGTCGGCGGTCTTCGCGTGCGCGTCGAGTCTGCGGTCCCCGACGTGCGGCACGACGACGGTGAGGCCGCAGTCGGCAACGTCTGCGCGCACGCGCTTGAACGTCTTGCCCGTCGCGACGACCAGGACGCGCGGCAACGTGTCGTCTGCGTTCTCGCGTCTCAGCTCGTCGGCGATTTGCGTGGGGCGGTAGACGACCGCGCACGCGTCGTCCGACAAGACGCGGCCTGCGGGGGAGCCCTCTTCTCGCTCGCAGCGGACGGGTTTTTCCTGCGCGGTGGGGATGCCGTGGCCCGGAGCGCTTCCGCTCGCGTGCGCAGCGGGGTTCGTGCGCGCCGCGGGTCGAACCGAAGCCTCCTCGACTGCATGGGCGTTCCGGGCGTATTGGGCTGCGGGCGCGTGCGCATGCGCCTCGTCCGGGAAGAACCGCTCGATGGTCGTGTAGCTTTTGGGCATGGTGCTTATCCTCGCGTTTCCCGCGTCGGCGCCGCCTCGGCGCCTGCGATCACGTAGCGTTGCACGGCCGTTGCGCAAACGGCCTCGTCGACGAGGGCCTCCACTTCGGCCACGCACAGCCTGCTCGAGCTTTTCACGATGCGCGCTTTGAGCGCGACGGTGTCCCCCGGACGCACCTGGCGGCGAAAGCGCGCCTTGTCGATTCCAACCAGGTATCCCAGCGCTCCTTCCTCGCCGCGTCCTGCGAGCAGGCAAAACGACGCCGCTTGAGCGAGCGCCTCCATCAAGATGACTCCTGGGAGGACGGGATGCGTCGGGAAGTGCCCGGCGAACAGGGAGAGGTCGCGTTCGACGTCGAGTTCGGCCGTGCAGGAGACGCCCGGCTCGCAATCGATGATGCGCGTGAGCCAGACGAAGGGGTCGCGATGGGGCAGGACCGCCTCGATGGCCTCTTTTCCGCAGGGGAAAGTGCTTTCCATGTTGTCTCCTAGCAGGTGGTTTCGAGGGGGCTGAAGGCCAGGCTGGCGTTGTGCCCGCCGAAGCCGAGGGAATTGGACAGTGCGACTTTCTGCGGCGTCGTCGTCAGCGGGGATCGCACGACCGAGACCGGGCAGCCCTCGTCGGGCTCGGCGAACCCTGCGGTGGGCGGGACGACGGAGGTTGCCACCGACAGCGCGCACACGATGGCCTCGAGCGCGCCCGCGGCCCCGAGCGTGTGCCCGATGGCCCCCTTGACCGAGGTGACGGGCACGTGCTCGGCGGCGTCTCCGCACAGCTCGCGCAGCGCGCGCGACTCGGTTTCGTCGTTGGCGTGGGTGCCGGTCCCGTGTGCGTTGAGATGCCCCAGGTCGGCGGGCGTGAATCCGCCCTCGGCGAGCGCGTCGCGCATGGCGCGCGCGATGCCTGCGCCTTGCGGGTCGGGCGCGGTCATGTGGTGGGCGTCGCAGGTGGATCCGAACCCCGTTATCTCGGCTAGGGGGCGAGCCCCGCGGGCGAGCGCGTGCTCGAGTGATTCGATGACGAGCGCGCCCGCGCCCTCTCCC
This sequence comes from uncultured bacterium, assembly GCA_937890835.1. Classification (GTDB taxonomy): domain Bacteria; phylum Actinomycetota; class Coriobacteriia; order Coriobacteriales; family Eggerthellaceae; genus CALADF01. The sequence goes on along the minus strand of CALADF010000019.1, from coordinate 25,529 downwards.
GCCACGAACCCCGCGCGTCGCGCGTCGAAGGGCAGGGACGCCGCGAGGGGGTCCTCGGCGCGGGACAGCGCGCCGAGGTTGGAGAAGCCCGCGATGCAGATGGGCGACACCGACTCCTCGGATCCCCCCGCCAAGACCACGTCGGCGTATCCGTGCCTGATGTCGCGCACGGCGCAGCCGATGTTGTGCGCCCCGGTCGCGCAGGCGGTGACCACGTTGTGGCAGCTGCCCTGCATGCCGTAGCGGATGGCGAGGTTGCCCGCCGCCATGTTGGAGATCATCGTCGGGACGAACAGCGGGCTCACCCGTTTCGGTCCCTTCGCGAACAGCGCGTCGAAGCCGCGTTGGAGCTCGTCGATGCCGCCGATGCCCGAACCGAAGGAGATGCCGATGCGGGCGGGATCCTCGTCGGTCATGGTCAGTCCCGCCTGCGCGATGGCCTCGTCGGCGGCGACGATGGCGTATTGGACGAATCGCTCGAACCGACGCGCCTCCTTCTTGCTCAGCCCGTGATCGCAGGGGTCGAATCCGCGCACTTCCGCAGCGAGCTTGACGTCGAAGGCGTCCGCGTCGAAGCGCTCGATGGGCGCGATGCGCACACGCGCCTGCGTGACGGCCTCCCAAAGCGCCGGGACGCCGACGCCTGCCGGGCTGACGGCTCCGGCGCCGGTTATGACGACGCGGTGCGTGCCGTCGCCGCGTCGCGTGGAGGCGTTCTTTACCGCAGCGCTTTTCTCGGTGATGCGCGATCTCATAGCGTCAGCCCTCCGTCCACGCAGATCACCTGGCCGGTGATGTAGGCTGCCTCGGGGCTTGCGAGAAACGCCGCGAGATGCGCGACGTCGGCGGGTTTCCCGAGCCTGCGCAGGCCGATGCGGTCGGCGATTGACGCGCGCGCCTTCTCCCCGAGGACGTGCGTCATGTCGGTTTCGATGAACCCGGGCGCGATGGCGTTGACGGTGATGTCGCGCGGGGCGAGCTCCTTGGCGAGGGCGAGCGTCAGCCCGATCACGCCCGCCTTCGAGGCGGCGTAGTTCGCCTGGCCCGCGTTCCCCTTGACGCCCACGACGCTGCTTAGGTTGACGATGCGGCCGCCGCGCTGCTTCATCATGGTGCGCGTCACGGCCTTGCAGCAGTTGAACGTGCCTTTCAGGTTCACGTCGATCACCTCGTCGAACGAGGCCTCGTCCATCTTCGCGATGAGTCCGTCGCGCGTGATGCCCGCGTTGTTCACCAGCACGTCGATGCGCCCGAACGTCTCAAGCGTCGCGTCGACGAGGCGGGCGGCCTCCTCCATGCGCGAGACGTCGGCGGCGACGGCGATGGCGCGCACGCCTTCCTGCTCGGTTATCGCTTCGGCGAGCTCGCGCGCCGCATCGAGCGAACGCGGGCTCGCGCAGTTGACGCAGACGTTGCAGCCGGCTTCGGCGAGCTCAAGTGCGATCGCGCGGCCGATACCGCGGCTCGACCCGGTGACGATGGCGCTGCGCGCGCCGTCGGGGGCGTTGCTCGTGGGGTTTGTCGGGGGCAAGGTTTCAGCTCCTCTCTTTTTCGTCGCCGTCATGGCGGTTATCCGTTTCGCCTTTCAAGGCATTCCCTCAGACTTTTCTCATCCTGGACGCACAGGCGCGGGGCGTCCTCGGCGATTCTTTTGACGAGGCCCGTGAGTACGCCGCCGAAGCCCGTCTCGATGAACCGGCAGCCCGGATGAGCTTCGAGGATGCGTTCGATGCCGCGGTCGAACAGCACGGGCCCGGTGAGATGGTCGACCAGGCGCGCGCGGACGCTTGACGCATCGAGGGGCGTGGCGTCGGTGTTGCAGATCACGGGAACGCGCGGCTCGGAGAAACGGACGGTTTCCAGGTACGCGGAAAACGGTGCGCGTGCGGGCTCCATCAAAGGGGAGTGGAAGCCGCCCGCCGTCGCGAGCCGTGCGGACCTGCCGCCGTTCGCACGCCACGATTCTTCGGCTCGTTCGACGGCGCGAAGGGAGCCCGAGATGACGATCTGGCCGGGGCAGTTGAAGTTGGCCGGAACGAGCACCTCGCCGTCGGCGCATCGGGCGCAGAGCGCTCGCGCTTCATCCTCGCTAGCTTTCAGCAGGGCGCTCATGGCCCCGGGGTTTTCCGCCGCCGTGTCGCAGATGATGCGCGCGCGGACATCGACGAGCGCGAAGGCGTCCTCGTCCGAGATCATGTCCGCGAGCGCCAGCGCGCTCATCTGCCCGAGCGAGAACCCGGCGATGACGCATGGCTCGACGCCGCGTTCGATGAGGGCGCGTCCGATGGCGACCGTCAGCGTGACGATGGCCGCCTGAGCCGCGCGCGGGTCGTCGAGCGCGTGCGGGTCGGCGTCTGCCAGCAGCGCGCCCATGTCGCGCGCGAACACCGCAGAGGCGCAATCGACCGTGCGCGCGATCGTCGGGTCGCCGAGCAAGTCGGCGCCCATGCCTGGTTTCTGCGACCCTTGGCCGGGGCAGAGAAAGACCGTGCCGCCGGCTCCTTGCCCGTCCGTCGTGGTTCGAGCTTGCGTCATGAGGCGAGTCCTTCCCTCGCGGCGTTGGCCTGCGCCAGCTCCTGCGCCGTCATCGCGCCGAACGCCTCCGCCTCGGCGATCATCTCCGCAACGACGTCGGCCGCGCGCTTGCGCTCGTCGACGATGGCGGCTATTTGGCCCGCCATGACGGCGCCGCCTTCCACGTCTCCTTCGACCGCGCGTTTGAGGGAACCCGAGAAGGACGGCTTCACATCGCCGCCTGCCGCCGCCTGCGCCTCGAGCTTGCGGCACTCGCGCGAGAAGCGGTTCTTCAGGCCTCGGACGGGATGGCCCGATGCGCGTCCGGTGACGATGGTGTCGGAGTCCTTCGCGTCGATGACCTTCCGCTTCCACGCGTCGCACACCGAGCATTCCTCGACGGTGAGGAAGCGCGTCCCGCATTGCACGCCCTCGGCGCCGAGCGCCAAGGCGGCGAGCAGTCCTCGTCCGTCGGCGATGCCGCCTGCCGCGATAACGGGAATGGACACGGCGCGTGCGACCGAGGGGATGAGCGCCATGGTGGCGAGCTCGCCGATGTGGCCGCCGGCCTCCGTCCCCTCTGCGATGACGGCGTCGGCCCCCAAGCGCTCCATGCGCTTGGCCAGCGCGGCGGAGGCGACCACGGGGATCACCTTGATGCCCGCCTTCTTCCATCGGTCGATGTAGGCGGCGGGGCTTCCCGCGCCGGTGGTGACGACGTCGACGCCGAGCGAGACCAGCTGCTCGGCGATTTCGGGCGCGCGCGGGTCCATCAGCATGACGTTGACGCCGATGGGCTTGTCGGTGAGCTCGCGCGCGATGCGCACTTGATCGGCGACCCAGGCGGGGTTCGCGCCTCCGCAGGCGATGAGGCCGAGGCCCCCGGCTTCGCTGACCGCTGCGGCGAGGCGCGCGTCGGCGATGTGAGCCATGCCCCCTTGGATGACGGGCGCCTCGACGCCGAGAAGCTCGGTGATGCGGGTTCTCATGGCGCGCTACTTCAACGAGTCGATGTGGGCGACGAGGTCGGCGACGGTGACGATGCCCTCGGGCTGTCCGAACTCGATCTCGCAGCGCTCTTCGATGTCGCAGGTGAGCTCGACCATGTCGAGAGAATCGATGCCGAGCGAGTCGAGTGTCGCGTCGGCGGTCACGGTCGCGCCGTCGATGTCGAGGTTGCAGGAGAGCACGTCGCGGACGATGTCGATGGTCTGCATGGGATGATCCTTTCGTAAATACTTTGAGTATCAAACTATTTGAATCTTTACAGAAGGGGAGCGCTTATGCAATAAATTAATTAGAGAATCAAAGTAATTCACAAATTCGCCCTCTTCGCATTTTGGCGGTGGGAGGAAAGGACGGGGAGTCATTTGGGTTGCAGGATCGTCGGATGCGGCAAGGCCCTCCCTCGGCGCGCGGTGACCAACGACGAGCTATCGACGATCGTCGACACCGACGACGAGTGGATCCGCACGCGCACGGGCATCAGGACGCGCCATGTCGCCGTAGGGGAGAGCGCGACGGACCTCGCGGCGAGCGCGGGCGCGCGTGCGCTTTCCCATGCGGGAATCGGCGCGGATGAAATCGACCTCATCGTGTGCATGACCATCACGCCCGATGCGGTCATTCCCTCCCAAGCGTGCTTGGTGAAGGCGCGCCTGGGCTTATCGCGCGCGGTGGCGTTCGATCTGAACGCGGCGTGCACGGGTTGCATCTACGGCATCGAGGTGGCTTCGAGCATGCTGGAGGCTTCTGCCGCCGACGCGGCGCGGGCGTCACGCCGCGCGGGGCGTACGACGCGCAACCGCATGCGCCGCGCCCTCGTCGTCGGCGTCGACGTGCTCAGCCGCATCGTGGATTGGTCGGACAGGGCGACCTGCGTGCTGTTCGGCGACGGCGCGGGCGCGGTGGTGCTCGAATGGGACGACGATGCGCCGGGCGTCATGGCGAGCGTACTGGAGAACACCGACGACGAGGATCTGCTGCTGTCGTGCGGCAATCTGCATGCCGCGTCGGGGTCCCCGTTCTCCGGCCCGGGCGGTGAAAAGCCGAAGCCCGTCGATCCGTACATCAGGATGCAGGGGCAGCGCGTGTTCAAATTCGCCTCGGCGTCCATGGCGTCGGCTATCGAGGAGGTCGTCGCGCGCGCGGGTGTCGTCCTCGACGACGTGAGCCTCATCGTGGCCCATCAGGCCAACGAGCGCATCATCCGCTACGCGGCGAAGAAGATCGGCAGGCCCCTCGATCTGTTTCAGGTCTCCATCGCCGAGGTGGGGAACACGAGCGCCTCGAGCGTGCTCATGGCGCTCTGCGATGCTTGGCTGGCGGGGCGCGTCGCGCCCGGCGACAAGGTCGTGCTCGTCGGATTCGGCGGCGGGTTGTGCGCAGGCGCCGTTTTGTTCGAGGCGTGACGGCGCACGCGATCGCGCGGCTGGTCGTCGGGGTTCGCCCGCGCTCCGAGGTTTTCCGTCTTAACGGTGAAGCGCTTCGCAGTAGGCTGCCGGTCGAGACCGTCGGCGTCGTCTTTCCCGGTCGGAGGGGGTCTCGCATTCGAATTAGTACCCTGCGTGCTACAAACCGGTGACGCCCGTATGCCGGAATAACATGTTTTATGGGATACATTGACCGCGCCGAGGGAGTAATATGAACTCATCGACGCAAGGTGTACCCCCTCCGAACGTCGAAGGCAGGGCATCATCCCCAACGGCTCTGCCGAATGGAAGCAGCGTAGGCAGGACAAGCGGAGACGCGCTGATCTCGTCCATCGGGCGCATCTTCGGCCGAGCGGCTTCCTCGCCATAAGACGCTGGTGCGGCATCCCTAGTTAACCGCACCGGGCGTTTTCTTTCTCAGCGCGCCGGGTTCTCGTTTCGAAGAACCCGGCGCGATCTGTTTTCGGGCGGATCGGGTGTGTGACGGGGCTTTTCAGTCGATTCGTCTGATGCCCGGCGAACGTGTTTCAAGGCGAATCGTGTGATGCCGTCCGCGTGGTTCCAGACCATTCGGTGGATGCGCGATCTCGCGAGACGGATATGCTTTTTCTCGACGCCGGCCGTGGCTGTCGTCGCCGTGCGATCACGTCGCGACGCGAGCCCGGACGAGCGCTTCGACGATACGAGGGGGAGGGATGCATCGCTCCCCGGATAGGAGAAAACCATGTGTTTCAGACCGGCAGATGCCTCTGCGGCCACAGGCCCGATCAAATGTCCCGAGTGCGGTAAGCTCATCCAGGCGATGGGCGGCGTCGCCTTGAAAGCGTGCCCGTTCTGCAAAGCCGATTTCAGCCAATACGCCGGCGCTCCCGGCGCTCCTGCGGCTCCCGGCGCCCCCGGCGTCCCCTCCGCTCCCGGAGCTCCCTCCGCGCCCGGCGCCCCCGGCATGCCGAGCACGCCGAAGGCGCCGGGCGAGTAAGCGCGTCTCCTCATTGGCTGCGTTGCAATATCGGGCCCCTCCGTCAGCCGCGCCTCGCGCGCTGCTCCCGGAGGGGCCTTCTTTGTTTCCTGTCGGTTACTATTGCGCGCTCAATGCGTGATTTCCTTGCGATAGCGCCCAGCGCGATTCAAAATGCTCGATGTGGTTCTCAACGGCGACGCGCACAGGCTATACTCGTCGCGTCATGCACGCGCATCCGCTTCGTCGCGGGTGCATCGCGAGAAAGGTTCGTCATGCTCGTCACCACTGCAGATATCGTGCCCGGCGTCAACGTTCAGCTTCTTGGGCTCGTGCGCGGCAACATCGTCACGTCGAAAAACGTCGGTCGTGATCTCATGGCGGGTTTCAAAGCCATGGCCGGCGGCGAGATCAAGACCTACACCGACATGACCAACGAGGCGCGAGGTATCGCCGAGCAGCGCATGATCGCCCAGGCTCAGGCCATGGGCGCCGATGCCATCGTCGCCATGCGCTTCGCCTCGGAGGCGGTCATGGACGGTGCTACCGAGATGCTCGCCTACGGAACCGCCGTCAAATTCGTTTAGCTGGAAACACGATTTCGGGCTTGTCCCTCCCGCGAGGTCGCGCCCGAGGTAAGGAGACCGACTATGTCATCGATTCGCATCGGCTTGCTGGGATACGGAAACCTCGGCCGCGGCGTCGAGCTTGCGTGCGCGGCGAACCCCGACACCGAGCTCGTCGCGGTGTTCACCCGCCGAGACCCCTCCGCACTGGAGATTCGCACACCGGGTGCGACGGTTTACCCCGCAGCTGATCTGGCGGAGCACGTCGATGACGTCGATGTGCTGGTGCTCGCGGGCGGCAGCGCGACCGATCTTCCCGAGCAGACGCCTGCGGCAGCGCGTTTGTTCAACGTGGTGGATTCCTTCGACACGCACGCCAACATCCCCGCGCACTTCGCGGCGGTCGACGCGGCGGCGCACGAGGGAGGCAAGGTCGCCGTCATCTCCGTCGGCTGGGATCCCGGCATGTTCTCGGTGTCGCGCCTGTACGCCAACGCCATCCTCCCGAACGGGGCGGACTACACGTTCTGGGGACGCGGCGTCAGCCAGGGTCACTCCGACGCCATCCGCCGCATACCGGGCGTCGTGGACGCGCGTCAGTACACGGTTCCCGTTCCCGCCGCGCTCGATGCCGTGCGTGCGGGCGAGATGCCCGAGCTGAGCACGCGCGAGAAGCACACGCGCGAGTGCTTCGTCGTCGCTGAGGAGGGCGCGGACAAGGCCGCCATCGAGCAGGCCATCGTCACCATGCCCAACTACTTCGCCGACTACGACACCACCGTGACGTTCATCACCGAGGAGGAGCTTCAGCGTGATCATGCGGGCATTCCGCACGGCGGCTCGGTCATCCGCACCGGTGCAACCGGCGTTGCGGGCGAGAACAAGCACGTCATCGAGTACTCGCTCACGCTCGACTCGAACCCCGAGTTCACCGGCAGCGTTTTGGTGGCCTTCGCCCGTGCGGCGTATCGCCTGAGCTGCGAGGGCTCCGTCGGCTGCAAGACCATTTTCGACATCGCGCCCGCTTACCTCAGCCCCGAATCCGGCGAGTCTTTGCGCGCGCATATGCTGTAAGCGCCCGCTCGCGCGCCGTACGCGCTGCGGCTTTCCCGGCCCCTAAGCGGGCGCGGTCTTCCCGCCGCCTCGCTTGCCGCCTGTTCGAGAGCGCACCCGAGGCGATTTCCGACACGCCCGCATGTCTTGGAAAAGACGTGCGGGCGTCGTGTTTTCGGGAGTACCATGGGCATGCGGGGCGCTCGGGTTCCGCATCGCGAGAAAGGGGCTTGCATGCACTATGTCGAATCTCCGCATCGGCTGCCTTACGAGGCGGGTTCGTCCATCCTTCAGGTGAGCGTCGGCTGCACGTACAACAGGTGCCGCTTCTGCTCGTTGTGCAGAAAGCCGGGGAAGGAATTCCGCGTCAGCCCGCGTTCCGAGATAGAGGAGGACCTCTCCGAGCTGGCCTCCTACACGTTCAGGCGCCCGCGGATCTACCTCTACGGCGGCAACCCCTTCGGCATCGATCCGGCTGAGCTCGTCGAGGTGCTCGAGCTCATACACGAAAAGCTGCCCGAAGTGCGTTCGATCGGCGGATTCGCGCGCGTCGCCGACATCGCCGCTCGCAGCGACGAGGAGCTGCGGACGTGGGCGCGCCTCGGCGTCGACGACGTCAGCATCGGCGCGGAATCGGGCTTCGATCCGGCGCTCAGGTACATGAGGAAGCCCAACACCGCCGCCGACCTCGAGCGGCAGTGCGCCCGCCTCGATGCGGCGGGGATCGGCTATACCTTGTTCTATCTTGCGGGCATGGCGGGTGCGGGCGCGTGCTCTCAGGCAGCCGCGGCGTCCGCCGAGGTGTTTCGCCGCATCAACCCTAAGCGCATCAACATCATGACCATGACGGTGTTCGACGACGCGGACCTCGCCGCCGACGTCGCCGCAGGTGATTTCACGCCCGCCTCCGAGCACGAGATACTCGCCGAGCTTCGGGACTTCATCGCGGGACTCGAGGGCTGCACGTCGCTTGTCGAAGCGGGGCACGATACGAATATGGTGAAGTTCGACGGCGTTCTCCCGCGTGATCGGGAGAAGATGACGGCGTATCTGGACAGTCGCATCGCCTGCATGAACGAGGAATCCATGAGCAGGTTGCGCGCTCGCATGCGCAGTCTGTAGCGGAGCGCGGATGCGGGCGTCGCGCTCGGACTTGGGCGCGGGCGCAGGCGTCGGGCACGCTCGATCCACGCGCCCGCGTTTCCTTGCGGCTAGCCCAGGTCGAGCCCCGCTGCCACATCCTGCAGCGTTTGGGCCGATGCCTTCATCTGCTCCTGCTCGCGGTAGTTCAAAGACGGGGGCATGCGCACCTCGATGCCGTCGGCGCCGACCACGCACGGCGTCGACAGCGCGATGTCGCTGATGCCGTACTCGCCCTGCATGTAGTTCGAAACCGACAGCACCGACTTCTCGTCGCGCACGATGGCGCTGCAGATGCGGCGCACGGCCATGGCGATGCCGTAGTAGGTGGCGTGCTTTTTCTTGATGATCTCGTAGGCGGAGTTGCGCACGAGCTCGGTCGTCTCGCGGCGGAATTTATCGTAGAACCCGTCCTCGATGCGCATGTTGTAGAAGTCCTCGAGCGGGATGCCCGCCACATGCGCGCTCGACCAGGCGATGAGCTCGCTGTCGCCGTGCTCGCCGAGGATGCGCGCGTGCACGTTGCGCGGGTCGACCCCGAGGTGCTCGCCGATGATGTGCTTGAGCCGTCCTGTGTCGAGCACGGTGCCCGAGCCGATCACGCGGCACTCGGGGAGCCCCGAGAGCTTGACCGACACGTAGGTGAGGATGTCGACCGGGTTCGATACGACGAGCAGGATTCCCGAGAAATCCCGTGCGCGGATCTCGCCGAGGATGTCCTTGAAGATGGCGACGTTTTTGTTGACCAGGTCGATGCGCGTTTCCCCTGGCTTTTGACCCACGCCCGCCGTGATGATGACGATCCCGGCGTCGGCGATGTCGTCGTAGGTGCCCGCGTAGATGTCGATGGGGCTCGCGAACGCGGTGCCGTGCGAAATGTCGAGTGCCTCGCCCTCCGCGCGGTCGGCGTCGACGTCGATGAGGACCATCTCCGAGAACAGGCCCGACTCCATGAGGGCGAACGCGCTTGCGGATCCGACGAACCCGCATCCGATGATGGCGACCTTGCGATTGTTGGCGATGGTGCTCATGGCCGTCCCTTCTCGCGGCGGTGCCGCGGGTGAATGTTGGCGAAACGTATGAAGCGTAGTATAGCGACAACCCGGGCGCTTGGTGTTTGCAAGCGGAGGCGCGCTTGAAGATGCGACGGCCGTCTTGTGCCCTTGGCCGTTTACGCGGTGCTTGTCGCTCGAAAGTTGGCTTATCATGTTTCCCACTGTTTGAGAGGGGATGATATGGCAGATCAATCAGGACAGACGGGGCAGCCCGCGCGCAAGCGCGATAGCTTCGCGACGCGTACCGGCTTCATCATGGCGTGCGTGGGCAGCGCGGTGGGCATGGCCAACATCTGGCTGTTTCCGTACCGTGTCGCCGAATTGGGCGGCGCGGCGTTTCTCATCCCGTACTTCATTTTCGTGGCGTTGCTCGGATTCACGGGCGTCATCGGCGAGATGGCCTTCGGGCGCGCGGCGGGTACGGGTCCGATGGGGGCGTTCGCGTTCGCCATGGAGAAACGCGGAATCAAAAAGGGACGCATTTGGGGAAAGGTCATCGGCCTTGTGCCGACGCTCGGGTCGCTTGCCATCGCCATCGGCTACGCCGTCGTGCTCGGCTGGGCGTTCAACTACCTGGTCGCCTCCTTCGACGGGCAGCTGGCCGCCCAGGCCGACGTCGGGGCGTTCTTCGGGTCCATCGCGTCGAGCTTCGGCAACACGGGATTCCACCTGCTCGGCTTGGTTGTGACGTTCGTCATCATGATCTTCGGCGTGTCGCGCGGCATCGAGCGCATCAACAAGGTTCTCATGCCGGCGTTTTTCGTGCTGTTCGTCATCGTCGGCATCAGGGTCGCCACGTTGCCGGGCGCCTTCGAGGGCTACGAGTACCTCTTCGTCCCTCATTGGGAGGCCTTGGCTAATCCTAAGACCTGGGTGTACGCGCTCGGCCAGGCGTTCTTCAGCTTGTCCATCGCCGGTTGCGGCACGCTTGTGTACGGAAGTTATCTGAAGAAGGACGTCAACGTTGTCACGTCGGCGCGCAACGTGGCCATCTTCGACACGCTCGCCGCGCTCGTGGCCGCCTGCGTGGTGGTTCCCGCCGTGTTCGCCTTCGGGCTTGACGTCTCGAGCGGCCCGCCGCTGATGTTCATCACGCTGCCCAGCGTGTTCCTCGACATGCCCTTCGGGCAGATTTTCATGGTCATCTTCTTCATCGCGGTGGTGTTCGCCGCGGTGACCAGCTTGATGAACCTGTTCGAGGCGCCTGTCGAGGCGCTGCAGACCCAAGCGGGGCTCTCGCGCGGCGCCTCGGTTGCCATCATCGGCGCCATCGCCATCGTCGTCGGGTTGTTCCTCGAGGAAGGTAACGCGGTTTCGACGTGGATGGACGTCATTTCCATTTACGTGATTCCCGTCGGCGCGCTTTTGGCCGCCATCATGTTCTTCTGGGTGTGCCCGAAGGGCTTCGCGCGCGAGCAGGTCGAGCTTGGTCACGACAAGCCGCTGGGAAAATGGTTCGATTTCCTGCCCAAGTACGTGTTCGTGGGCATTACCGCGGCGGTCATCGTGCTGGGGATTTTCTACGGCGGCATCGGGTAACGCCCTCGAATGCGGGAGCGGAACCGGGTCGGGCGTTTCGACGAGGTCGGATGGCATGCCATCCGACCTCGCTTGCTATCGGGCGCCGACGTTCGGCGTCGGGCGTCTGCGGTCCGGCTTAGCGCTCCGCCCTCAGCTCCCAAAACGCCACGGCGCTCGCGGCGGCCACGTTGAGCGAGTCCACGTCGTGCGACATGGGGATGCGCACGGTGTAGTCGCACGCCGCGATGGTTCGCGCCGCCAGCCCGTCGCCTTCGGTTCCCAGCACGAGCGCGAGCTTGTCGCATTTTTTCAGGCGATCGTCCTGCAGGCGGATGGAATCGTCGGAAAGGGCCAGGGCGCAGGTGGTGAAGCCGTGCTCGTGCAAAAGCGGCATGCCGTCGCAAGCCCAGTCGGCGCCGCTGCCGATGCGCGTCCACGGAACTTGGAACACCGTGCCCATCGACACGCGCGCTGCGCGGCGGTAGTAGGGGTCGTGGCATGACGGGGTGACGAGCACCGCGTCGATGCCGAGCGCGGCGGCGGAGCGGAAGATCGCGCCGATGTTGGTGTGGTTCGTCACGTTCTCGAGCACGGCGACGCGCGTCGCGCTTTCCAGCAAGCTGCCCGGCGGGGGCAGCGCGGGACGTCTGAAGGCCGCGAGCGCGCCGCGCGTTCGCTCGAACCCGGTGAGCGCGCGCATCTGCTCGCGCGTGGCGACGAAGACGGGCAGCGTCGCATCCGCTTCGATCAGGCGCTCGATCAGCGGCTCGGTCTGCGTGAGCCAGCGTTGCTCCACCAGGACCGCGAACGGCTCGATGCCCGCGCCGAGGGCGCGTTCGATCACGTTTCTCGACTCGCCGATGAGCAGGCCTTCCGAAAGGGATTCGGGGTCGTCGCCGAGGGCGCGCGCGAGGCCGACCATCTGCTTGGGATCGCGCAGCTCCGCGTCGGTCATGCGCGAGAACGCGAGCAGGCGGGGGTCGTCGAGGTGGCTGATCTCGATAAGGGGCATGTTCTTCCTTCCGCGTCGGTTTCGGCCATTCATTCTACCGTCGTCGGGCGAACTCCGGGAGAATGAACGGCCGATGTTCTTTTGGCCGGGAGGGAGGATGCATGCGCGTGTTTCGACTCGTCGTTTCCGCTGCGGGCGTGTTGCGGCGCTTCGCGCGCGGCCGCGTCGTGCTGTGCGTTTCCGCTCTCTGCGCGCTGGCGAGCATGGCGGCGGTTCCGCCTGATGCGGCGTATATCGGCTACTTCGACGTGCGAACCCTTGCCTGCCTGTTCTGCATCCTCGCCGTGGTTCAGGCGCTGCGGGGCGCGGGCGCGCTCGACGGGGCGGCGCGTGCGCTCGTGACGCGGTTTCGCACCCCGCGCGCGGCGGTTCTCGCCCTCGTCGGCGCAACGGTCTGCCTGTCGATGGTCGCCACCAACGATATGGCGCTCGTCATGATGCTGCCGCTCGCGACGGCGACGCTTGCGAGGGCGGGCTGGACGAGGCTTGTCCCCCTTGTTTTCACGTTGCAAAGCCTCGGCGCGAACCTCGGCGGCATGATCGTCCCCTTCGGCAATCCGCAGAACCTGTACCTGTTCTCGTATTACTCTTTGGGCGTCGGCGAGTTCGTCCGCGTCATGGCGCTGCCGTTCGCCGTCTCGATGGCGCTCGTGTTCGCCGTCGCGTCGCTGGCTCCTCTTCACGGGCTTGAAGCGCGTCCGGGCTCGCCCGCCCCCGTCGACTCTGCGAACATCGCGCGGGGCAAGGTGGCCGCTTACCTGGCGTTGCTCGGGCTGGTTGTCGCCGCCGTGTTCGGCGCCGTGCCCCCGCTTGCCGTGTTGGCGGTTGTGGCGGCGGTGCTCGCGCTGGCCGATCGATCGGCGCTGCGCAGGGTCGATTACGCCTTGCTGCTCACGTTCTGCTGCTTCTTCGTGTTCTCGGGGAATTTGGCGCGCGTGCCCGAGGTCAGCTCGGCGCTCGTCTCGCTGATGGACTCGTGTGGCCTTGTCGTCTCGGCGGGGCTGAGCCAGGTCGTCTCCAACGTGCCGGCGGCGGTATTGCTCTCGCATTTCACGGATGCGTGGCAGCCGCTTCTCGTCGGGGTGAACATCGGCGGCGCGGGGACCGTCGTGGGCTCCCTTGCGAGCCTGATAACCTTGCAGCACTTCCTCTCGATGAGGCGGTTGCCCTCGGCGCGCGATGCTCAGGGCGTGGGAACGGGGCGGTTCCTCGCCGTTTTCATGGGGGCGAACCTGGTGTTCTTCGTCGTGCTCCTTGCCGTTTGCGCGCCGCTTTACTGATTCCGCTCGCAAGGCGTCTGCCTTCGGCGGGCTTCGTCACTTCCGGCGGCCTCCCGAGGGCCTATTTGGCGACCCTTTCGAAGACTCTCTCGGAGCTCCCGACGGTTTCCAAGGATTATTCCCATTCGTTTCAAATTTGACGAAAAAGTAACGCAAGTTTGTACGTTTGTTGATGTATCTTTAACCCGTTCTCAACACGCGGGCCCTATGATAGGCTTGCGCGAACGAAAAAGGCGGTTCGGCTGATCGTTCGATGAGGGTCGGTCGGACGTCTCAGGAAAGGAGCATTCTCATGAACGCGTACTTGATCGCCGCTAAGGCGAATGCATGGGAAGTCGATCAGCATGTGGGACATGCAATCGTGGCTAATCAGCCCGAGTATGAAGTCGACGCGCTCGGCCGTGGCGCAGGGTGCGATCTGAAGCTCAAGGCTCAGATCATGCGTCGTCCCCATCTGCTGAAGAGCATTTTCCGCGCAGCATAAGGGGAGTGGGCTCGGAAGAGCCCGCTTGACCTGTCTAGCGAACGCCGGCTTTGCGCCGGCGTTTTTTTCGTCTTGGGCGGCTTCACGGCGCTCGATGACGCTTACCGCGGCTTGGCGCTGCTTGCTGCGCGCGTTCCCTGCGCTGTCCCGACGCTGCCGGCTACGTCCGCCCTCGTGTCCTCTCTTACGCCTGTGTTGCCGACATTCGAATCCCTCACGTCGCCCTGGCGCCGTCGGCTACGCGCGTCCTCCCATGCGCCGTCGGCCCTCACCTGCGCGCGAGGGCGACTCCCCCTTCGCCCCGTCGGCGCCGTCCGCGTGGCCCGTCGGCCCTCACCTGCGCGCGAGAGCGATCCCGAAACGAATTCGACGAGATGTAAAGCTAGCGCTTGACCTATATTGGATTACGTCATATATTGCTATCGGTCTGAAACACAGCGAACACGCCGCCTGATCCCCGTCAGGCGGCGTGTTCGTGTTTCGGGCAGGTTGGGTCCGGCGGCTGCGCACCGCCGTTCGAGAAAGGATCGTGCGATGGAAACGTATTACAACCCCGATGACCTGGGACAGTTCTCCGCTGACGGCGTGGGGGAGGGCGCTCCCGAGCTGTGGGATCTGTACATGGCCTACTACGGCAGGGTCTTCGCCGAAGGTGCGTTGACCGCACGCGAGAAGGCGCTCATCGCACTTGCCGTCGCCGCTGCGGTGCAGTGCCCGTACTGCATCGACGCGTACACGAACTCGTGCATGGAGAAAGGCGTCACCGAAGAGCAGATGACCGAGGCGTTCCACGTGGCGAACGCCATTCGCGGCGGCGCGGCTTTGGTGCACGGCGTGCAGATGAAGAACATCGTGAAGAACCTGGAGATGTAGGGCGTCATGCCTCGGTTGGAGGACGTGCGCGATGCGCTCGCCGCGTTTCCCCCGTTTCGGGAGCGCGTGGGCGCTTACGGCCGCACGGAGGAGAAGCTCGACACGCTGCAGATCAACATAGGCTTGAAATGCAACCTCGCCTGCAAGCACTGTCATGTGGAGTCAAGTCCGACACGAGTAGAGGAGATGTCGCGCGAGACGCTCGAGCAGTGCCTGAAGGTGTATCGCGATCGGGGTTTCTCGACCATCGACATCACGGGCGGGGCGCCGGAGATGAACCCGCATTACGAGTGGTTCCTGCGCGAGGCCGTTCGAGCGGGAGCGCGTGTGATGACGCGTTCGAACCTGGTCGTGTACGACGAACCCGGGTACGCCCACTTGCCCGAGTTGTGGGCGGAGCTCGGCATCGTGGTCATCGCATCGCTTCCGCATTACGTGAAGAAGACGGTTGAGAAGCAGCGCGGGGCAGGCGTGTTCGATCCCGCGATAGCGCAGTTGCAGCGCTTATGCGAGCTCGGCTACGGCAAGGGGGAAGGCGCCGGCCCGGGCGGCACGACCCTCGAGCTCGATTTGGTGTTCAACCCCAACGGCGCCGTGCTGCCTCCCGATCAGGAGGCGCTCGAGCGTGAGTACAAGCAAAAGCTCGCGGACGATTTCGGCATCGTCTTCGACAATCTGTTCGTGATAACCAACGCGCCCGGCGGCCGCTTCGGTCGGCGCCTTCTGCAGACGAACAACATGACGAAGTACATGAACAAGCTCATCGGCGCGTTCAACCCCGACACGCTCGAAGGCATGATGTGCCGAAGCCAGCTCTCGGTTCGTTGGGATGGGGCGCTCTACGATTGCGATTTCAACCAGGCGGTCGAGCTGTCGTGCCTCAACGGGTTGACCATAGCCGATTTGGCGCGCGATCCGTCGCTGCCTTTAGCGCGTGACATCGCGTTCGCCAACCATTGCTACGCGTGCTGCGCCGGGGCCGGCAGCAGTTGAGGCGGTTCGACGGCGTAGGTCTTACGCCGAAGGCGCCCGCGTCGCGGGCGTTGCGAAAACGGCTTCATCGAGCCGTCGTTTCCCCGTGCGTCCTTCTTCTCGGGTGTCGTACACTTGAGAAGAAGGACGTTTCGCGTTATGAGGCGGGCCGGTGCGACAGGCGGTATCGCCCGTTCGGGAACCGATGCGCGCGGCGTGCCGTTCGCGGGCATTGACAAGGGGAGGTTTACCATGGAGCAAGCTGGGAAAGACCGTGCGGCTGCGGGGACGGGTTCGGATGAGCTGCAGGGGGCAAGTCGCGTGGTGAACGAGCCGCGCATCAAAAACCCGCTCATCAGGGCTATTCGCGAGCTGCTCGAGCATCGCGCGTTGTGGCTGTATCTGCTCACCGACGAGGCGAAGCGCGCCGGCGCCGACCCGAGCGTGTTCGCGCCTGCGGCGGTGAAACGCTGCGGGTTGTTCCAGGGCGCCGAGCTGGTGGCGAAAGGCGGCGGCACGCACAGCCTTAAAAGCTTGAAGAAGGGGCTTTTCGGAAAGCCTGCTCAGATGGTTTTCGAGATGGACGTCAAAGACGTGCAGGATGATCGTTTCGAGCTGGAGTTTCATTACTGCCCGCTGGTGAAGGCGTGGCAGAAGCAGGGCTGTACCGACGAGGAGATCTCCGATCTGTGCGATTGGGCCATGTGCGGCGATCGAGGCATCGGCGAGGCTTACGGCTGCAAGCTCGACCTTCCTAAGACCATCGCGCGCGGCGATGACGTGTGCCACCTCGTTTACTATCGGGAGAAGTAGCTGTTTCACAACCTGTCATCCTTTGGGGCGGCGCGACCTGGTTTCGGGTTGCGCCGCCTTTTTTTCATAACGACCTCTTGAACGACTGTGTATATTCCGTATATACTGTATATGTCATGATATACACAGTTGGAAGATGAAGGAGATCGCGACTTCGGAATCTTCCGACGACGGAGCGCGCTGACGTCGGGGCGCTCCGGAGAGGCGGTTGCGGGCGCGAAGGCGTTGAGCGGGCGGGTCGGCCGGCTCGCTTGTCGGCGCTCGAGCGCGCGCAGCCGTTCGTTAGGAGCATTACGTGGAAATCATCATCTCGAACGCAAGCGACAAGCCCATCTACGAGCAGATCGCCTCGCAGATCAAAGACGCCGTGCTGGCGGGCGAGCTTTCCGCAGGCGACGCGCTGCCCTCCATCCGCGCGCTGGCGAACGACCTGCACGTCAGCGTCATCACCACCAAGCGCGCCTACTCGGATCTCGAGTCGCTCGGCTTCATCGAGACCGTGCAGGGCAAGGGCAGCTTCGTGGCGGGCGGCAACCTCGAGCTTTTGCGCGAGGAGCGCCTGCGCCATGTGGAAGGGCTTCTCGAGCAGGCGCTTTCCGCCGCACGTTCGGCGAATATCACGCTTGACGAGTTGCATGACATGCTCGACGTGCTCGGCGCGGTTGAGTAGCGCATTGCTTGCAGCTTGCGACTGAAGTTATGGAAGGATAAGGCTATGGATGACGTGCTCAAGGTCGAAGGCCTTGTGAAACGATACGGGGAGTTCGTCCTCGACGGCGTGAGCTTGCGCGTGCCCGCAGGGTGCGTGACGGGTTTTATCGGCGGAAACGGCGCGGGCAAGACCACTACCATCAAGTCGGTTCTCGGCATCGTCATGCCCGACGCCGGCAAGATCGAGCTGCTCGGGAAGCCGGTGGATGCGCGCCGCGACGCCGAGCTGGCGCGCGCGAAGGCGCGCATCGGCGTGGTGTTCGACACGTGTCCCTTCTCTTGGGAAGCGCGCGTGGCTGATGTGGCGAAAATCGGCGCGTTCGCTTTCCCCGCATGGGACGCGCTGAAGTTCGCCCAGCTCACGCGCGATTTCGGATTGGATGCGAAAAAGCAGGTGAGGAAGCTCTCGCGCGGCATGGGCATGAAGCTGCAACTGGCGTTCGCACTTGCCCACGACCCCGACCTGCTTATCTTGGACGAGGTGACGGCGGGGCTCGACCCCATCGCACGCGGCGAGGTGCTCGACATCCTGCGCGCGTTCATGTGCGACGAGGCGGCAGGCGCCCGCCGCGGCATCCTCATGTCGAGTCATATCACATCCGATTTGGAGCGCATCGCCGATTACGTGGTGTGCATCGACGCGGGTCGCGAGGTGTTCTCGTGCGAGACCGCCGACATCACCGATGCGGCGGGTATTGCGCAGGTGCGCGCTGCCGATAGCGAGCGCATCGTCGAGTCGGGCGTGTTCGAGCGCGGCAGCCTGCGTGCGCTGCGCGGTGATTATGCCACGACGCTGCTCGTGCCCGACCGAGCCGAACTTAAACGCGCGTTCCCCGACGTCGCGTGCGAGCGCGCGTCTATCGACGACTACATGATGCTGATGCTGAAAGGGGAGGTCCGATGAAGGCAGTTTTTTTCGCCGATTTGATCGTCATGCGCCGCTACCTGGCGCAGTTGTTCGGTACGTGCGCGTTTATCGCGGTGTTCATCGCCATCGTCACGCAATCTGCCGTGCCGGTGGGTGCGTGCCTGGCGGCGATGATTCCCATGATGTTTCTGTTCTCCATCGTCGCGTATGACGAGATGAACAGCTGGGAGTCGTTTCGCCTTGTTCTGCCGGTTTCGCGCAACGGCGTGGTGATGGGCCGCTACGCCAGCTTCCTGCTCATGGTGGCGGTCAGCATGGTGGTCGGCGGCGTTCTGATGTGCTTGCTTTTGGCCTGCGCAAACGCGCTGGCGCCCTCTTTCGAGATTGCGAAGACGATCGCGTCGGGAGGCGTCGACCTTACGATGGTCTTCGGGTCGGTGCTCATGGCCGCTGCGTTCGTGATCGTGCTGGCGTCGCTGAGCCTGCCTCTCATCATGCGCTCGGGCATGACGCGTGCGGCGCGCTTCCTTCCCGTTGTGATGGTGCTCATCTTCGTCGGCGGAGGCTTCGTCTTCGGCGAGGACGGTCCGCTGTCGAACGTGGGGGAAGCGTTGTTCGGCTGGATTGACGCGCTCGGTGCCGAGTCGCTTGTTCTGGCGGTTGTCGCGGCGTTCGCGGCATCGCTTGCGCTGTGCGCCATAAGCGCGGTTGTGTCGATGCGTTTTTACGCCACGCGCGAGTTTTAGAATAAGTCGAGAAACGCTTTCAGATGTTGTTGTTTTGTCTTTAGGGCTTGAGTTGCTTGACGAAGGTGATGCGAAAATACGCAGGTTGTAAGTTGCGGCAATCGGATGTTTGGATTACGTCGAAAAAGAAAGGGCCTCTTTTAAAAATACTGAAGAAGCAACAATTCTTGTTTCTTACGTCGCGTTGGTTGGATGGAGGCCTCTGCCCTAGTGAGACGGTGGACGGAGGCTTGTCGCTTTCGGGTTTAGCCAGTTGAACTAATGAGGGGGAATGAGGAGGGCACTGGCTTTCCGTGGTGTCCTGAAATCGAGACTCTTTGCAGAAACCGTGTTTACAAAGGTCAGTTTTTCGCATTCCAATGAAGTTCGACCCAGTCGAGGAACGCCGCAACGATGGGGTTATGCGATTTCGCCTTGTAAACGAAATGGATGGGCAGAAACAAAGGGGCAGATGCATCACGTACTACAATGCTGTCGTATGAGGAAAAGGTTCCACGCATAAATTCTGGAATGGCAAAATAGCCCCCATCGGACAAGATTACTTCCATGGGGGCGACCTCGACTTCGCTTGTGTATATTATTTTAGAAGGGCGGTAACCTGCCGAGAAAAGCAGTTCATTGATTGCGTCTGTCGTTTCCTTTGTGTCGAGGCAGATAAGCGGACGTCCTTCGAGGTCGGTGGGGGATAGATTATCGTTTTGGGCAAGTGGGTCTGATTTCGCAAGAACGAAGTGAATTTCGTCAGATCCTATGTAGCGAAATGAAAGCTGTGACTGCTTTTCTGTCGAAATGGCTCCGAGGAACCCGATGTCGATAGTCCCATCCAAAACTCCGTTGATAATGGCGTGAGGGCGACGCATTGCGTAGGAAAAGGAGATATTGGGGTTGTCTTGGTGGAATCGATTGATGATCGGCATCATGTATCTGTCGAACCCTGTGCTGAGAATGCCGATTTTGATTTGCCCGCACAGCTCTGCATTTCTTGGCATCATCTGACCGACAAGGTCATCGTAACGTGCGACGATGTCTTTGAATGCGCGATAAGCTTTCACTCCTTGTGGGGTTAGAGCGATCCCTTTTGTTGAGCGGATAAGGAGTTGATTTCCCAGGGTATCTTCGAGTGCGCGAACGTGCTTGCTTACGACCGGTTGAGTGGATTGAAGCCGTTGCGCGGCAAGCGTCATGCTCTTTTCGTCTGCAACGATGAGAAACTCACGCATGTGATCAATGTGCACGGCCCCCTCCTGTTGTTTCGACGATGCGATAGCGAGATGTAATCTATTTTATTCAATTGCGGAACAATCATCATGATTAAATCGGCAAGCAATATTGTGTTGACGCTCCCTCTTCCCCTTCTGGAGCAGTTCTTCGGCCGGCGGGCGACCTCTTCTTAAACACTCATATGAGCATTTTGTCAAGTCGGCGTACGGCAGAATGGTATTCCGATTAGGCATATGATCCATGAAGAATCATCGCCTACCCGTCAAATGAGGCCGTTCGTACCATGTGAACTGAAGATAGTGCCTTGTGCGATGACGGATCTCGATCCCGGGTTTTCAGATCTCTCTTCGTTTCGGGCATATCAGACGAGAGAAGAAGGGGGTTTTCATGGCAGAGAAGACCGTATATAAGTCGACGGGCATGAATGCTTTCGGGATTGGTGCAAACGTTGCCGAAGTCGACGTCAAGGACGGCAAGATTCTTCGCACGCGACCGATGCGCTACGACAAGCATTATTCAGCCGAATATCTCAAGCCCTGGACGATCAAAGCGAGGGGTAGTGAGTTTCATTCCACAATGAAGTCGCTGTTGCCTCCGTACGCGTATGCTTACAAGAAGCGCGTGTATTCAAAAAACCGCATCCCGTATCCGCTGAAGCGCGTTGATTGGGATCCGAATGGAGAGAGGAATCCTGAGAACCGCGGCAAGAGCAAGTTCGAGCGTATTACCTGGGATGAAGCGACGGATATTATTGCAAACGAAATCAATCGTGTCATCGATACCTACGGACTTCCCTCAATTTTGATTCAGGGCGATGGGCACGGAGAGACGAAAGTCGTCCATGCTTCGCACGGTGCTGCTACGCGTCTGATGAATGTGCTTGGAGACGATTGGACGTATCAGGCGCGTCAACCCGACAGTTGGGAGGGCTGGTATTGGGGCGCGAAGCACATGTGGGGCCAGGATCCCCTGGGCCAGTTCGATATGGGCAACCTTCTTCTGGATATTGCCGAAAATTCCAGCCAACTTATCTTTATGGGCTGCGATATGGAGACCACGACATGGGGATGGCAAGGCCAAATTCCGTCGCAATACTGTTTCTGGTTGAGCGAGATCGGCGTAAAGCAAGTCTATATCTGCCCTGACGTCAATTATGGCTCTGCTGTTCATGCTGATAAGTGGTTCCCCGTTCTTCCGAATACCGACGCTGCGCTTATGGCGGCGATAGCCTATGTGTGGTTTAAGGAAGGGACGTACGATAAGGAATACGTTTCTACTCACTCCGTTGGTATCGAGTGGTTCGAATACTATATTGACGGTAGCGAAGATGGCGTTCCGAAGACTCCCGAATGGGCCGCGCCGATTACTGGCATTCCGTCGCGTCAAATTAAGGCCCTTGCGCGCGAATGGGCCAAGCATCCGACGTCTATTGCTCACGGTAATGGCGGTTCGTTCATCCGTTCTTGCTATTCTCATGAGCCAGCACGTTTCGAGGTTGCTCTGATGACTATGCAGGGTCTCGGCAAACCCGGTCGTAATGTTGTTAAGTTTATCGAATGGTATATGTACGGTCTTCCGTCCCAGCAGCCTGCTCCGTGCTATTCCTCCAACATGACCGTAGGAGCGGCGTATCGCGGATGGGACTTCGTGCAGACAAAGTCTTCCATTACCAAGACGCTTGTTCCCGAGGCAATTTTGGGAGATTACACCGACGAGAAGCCGCTTACTTGGAAATGCTATACGGTTGCAGGTTGGCCACGCGAGGACCAATTCAATACGTACCAGTATCCGATTCCAGGCGCAAAAGGCATTCATATGATTTGGACGGATACCCCTTGCTGGACGACGTGCTGGAATGGCGGCAACTCCATGATCGCTGCTTTGCGTAGTCCGAAAATCGAATTTGTGCTTGCGCAACATCCTTGGATGGAGAACGATTGCTTATTTGCCGATATGCTCCTTCCGATCAACACTAAGTACGAAGAGTACGACATTGGTCAGGACAACGGCGCAGCTCCCTTTGGTTTGATTTATCTGGAAGAACAGGCGATTGAGCCTATCGGTGAATCGAAATCCGACTGGGAGACCGTTTGCGAAATCGCAAAAAAGCTCGGTGTGTACGATGAGGTTACCGAGGGTAAGACGGATGAAGAATGGGTGCGCGTCGGCTTCGAGGGCGCCGACAAGCCTACGGATATTTCCTTCGAGGAGTTCAAGGAGAAAGGCTATTTCATTGCACCTACGATGGATGGTTGGGAGGATCTTCCGCGCGGCTTCGAATTGTTCTGCAAAGACCCCGAAGGACATCCGCTTTCTACGCCAACTGGCAAGGTTGAGTTTTACTCCACCGGTCTTGCTCAGTATTTCCCGGATGACAAAGAGCGTCCCGTCGTTCCTCATTTCATTCCCTATGGTGAACGCCATCAGGAATCCTTCTTGCATCCTCGTTCCGAAGAATTCCCGTTCTTGATTGTTTCCAATCATCCGCGTTGGCGCATCCATGCAAACCTTGATGATATTTCATGGATAAGGGAAATCGAGACGTGCAAGGTCGAGGGTCCTGACGGGTATTTGTACGAACCTGTTTGGATCAATCCCGTGGATGCTGAAGAGTATGGCATCAAGAACGGCGATGTGGTCAAGATTTACAACGACCGTGGCTGGACGTTGGGCGGCGCATATATTACCGAGAGAATACGTCCAAAGGTTGTCCTGCAGGATCACGGTGCTCGTCTTGATCCCATCGAGGGTGGCGTGTCTGATCGCGGGGGTGCGAACAATCTCATTGCTCCCACGAAAACAACATCGCAGAATGCTCCGGGCGAGGTTACTTCCGGATATCTCGTTGCGATTGAAAAGGTTGATCCGTTTGCGCTGGCGGCTGAATATCCGGAGCAGTTCGGACGTGCCTACGATCCGGCGGTTGGTGTCGACATCTCCACGTGGATTCAGGAGGCGTAATAATGAAGGTATTTGTTGTTGATCTGGAAAAATGCAACGGTTGCTACGGTTGTCAGATTGCCTGCAAAGACGAAACAGTGGGAAACGAATGGCTCCCGTATTCGATGCCTCAGCCTGATACGGGCCAATTTTGGGCAAAGGTCGTGCAAAAGGATCATGGTCAAGTGCCCAAGGTTCGTGTCGAGTATCGCCCTACGTTTTGCAATCATTGCGAAAATTGCTCGTTGGCTGACATGGGCGCCGCGTATCGCAGGGAAGACGGCCTTGTAATTCTCGATCCCGAAAAAGCGACCGATAAAGCTTTGGTCGAGGCGTGCCCGTATCACGCAGTGTACTGGAACGAAGAGCTCGCAATTGCTCAAAAATGCACGGGATGTGCGCATTTGGTCGATGAAGGAAAGCTTCCTCACTGCGTCGACGCTTGTGCCACAAATGCTTTGTTCTTTGGCGAAGAAGAAGATTTCGCAGAAAAGATCGCGAATGCGGTCGATGACTTTGATATCGAGGGAACCAATCCTCGTGTCAAGTACATCAATCCTATGCGCTTGTTCATTTCCGGAGAGGTATGGGACCCGTCGGAGGATGAAATTATCCAAGGAGCCCTCGTTACGCTTACTGACGCTGCTGGAGAGAAGCAGCAGGCAAAGACCGATTGTTACGGTGATTTCTGGTTCAAGCATTTGAAGCCGGGCACGTACACGATCGATATCGAGGCTGAGGGATTCAAGGGGATCGAAGGCAAGGTCGTTGAGCTCGAAAAGAGCCTCAATATCGGAGACTTTCCGCTTGCGAAATAGCCTTTAGATGCACGGCGGAGCGTTATCGCGGCGCTCCGCCTGGTTGAGTAGTGATTCAATTCGAGGAGGGAAAATGGGATCAAACTCTGAGGTAAAGCTAAATGGCGGGAGAAGCTGGCTTCAGTTTCTCGTCACGTTTGTTATGGGCATTACGGTTGCCATGGGCATGTTCAAAGTGCCGACTAACTTCCCCAATATCTGCTCTTTCTTTGGGGTCGAGATGTCTACGGCTGTGTGGCTCATGTCCGTTGTGGGATTGGCTTGCATTGTCACGGCCATTCCTGCAGGAGCTATCATGCAGAAATTCGGCGTGAAAAAATTTGCCTATGTCTGCATGGCTGCAGCTATTATCGAAAACGTGGTTGGCTATTTTGCTACAGATTTCAATGTTCTTCTTGCAACGCGTTTCCTCGAGGCCATTTCTTACGGCTGCATTTCTATGGTGTCCGCCGCGATTATCGCAGGAGGCTTCTCTCCGGAAAAGCGTGGTCTCCCCAATGGCGTTTGGGTGCTTTGGGTCTCACTCGCCAACATGATCGTCCCCCAGATCACGACGCTAGTTTCTCCTTCTATGGGATTCCAGGGCGTGTGGCTGGTGATCGGTGTCGCTCAGATTGTCATGCTGGTTATCTTTGCGCTTGTCGTTAAAGAGCCTGCTGCGGTAGAGCCTGAAAACAAGGAAGAGAAAGGCTCGATCTTTGATGGCCTCAAAGAGCCTGGCGTGTGGTGCATCTCGCTGTTTACGCTTGGTCTTGCTATCGGTTGCGGTTGCTTCACCGGTTTGTTCCCCTCGTTCCTGCAGTCTCCCGCCGTTGGCTTCGATATGGCGACAGCGAACAACATTGTTTCTATTGCAAACATTGGCGGCATCGTTGCTTGTTTGGTTACAGGTTTTATCATCAACTTGGTTGCACCGAGGAATCGCGGTATTCTCGCAATTGTCATAGCCATTATTTCCATCATCTGTTTCGCAATGCAGTACCATCTTCCCGCCAACATCGGCATTCTCACTGCGTTCGGCATCTTCTTTGCTGCGGTATCGAATCTCAACATGCCTCTCGCTTTTGCGTGGTTGCCTGATATCCTCAAGCGCCCCGAGACTCTCAACATGTCCCTCGGTGTTCTCATGATTGGAGCCAACTTGGGCGGTGCGCTTTCTCTCAACATTCCCACCATTCTTATTGAAAATGCTGGCGGTGTTTGGGGAGCTGCCGATCCGTTTATCATCGGTTTTGCGGTGCTCGGTCTCGCGGCGGCAATCGGTGGGCATCTGTTTATGAAGAAGCTTGCAAAGAGTAAGCAGTCTTAAGCGGACCTTCGGCGAAGCGGGTTTTGAGGTACTTTGTTTGGTCGACTCGCTTGTTTGTGCATAAGCTTTGTGTTTTCCCATAACCGAACTATCGGTATTGGCACGGACCGGTCGTCGCGATCGATGCGGCTGCCAGCCCTTAGAGAAGCGCGACCTTTGAGAGGGTGACAAAGGTTATCAACGGTTCCTAAGGAGACCAGCTATGAGTAGTCAAGACCCCTAGGGACGGTATTCAGGGTAATT
>CALADF010000018.1 GCA_937890835.1 uncultured bacterium | reverse complement strand
TGGTGGAGCTAATGAGAAAAACGGCGAACTCACGCGACTTCTCTGAGCAGGGCAATCATTCAATACAACTTGATACTTGCATTGTCCAGGCAACAAATAATTGGTTTGTGATAGTTGGATTGCTGGAAAAAAATCTGATTAAGGCGAAATAACCCTTGCACTTTTATGGGGTCTACCCTATAATAATAACTGTCAGAAGGGAGGTGATTCAGTTGGAAGACAGAGTTTGGGACGTGTTTCTTGTGGTCCTTGGCGTGGTGCTCGCAAAGGTGACCGACGAAACAGTTGAGCGTCTAAAGAAAAAGACCCCTCGCAAGCCCGGTAAGCACACAAAGAGGTCTTAGCACAAGGGGCATCGCTTAGGCGGTGCCCCGCCACTCACGATTTTAGCGCAGGAGGTGCGCAATGAAAACACTAGCAGTGTCGTTCATCGTGTCGTTCGTCGCGTTCAGGATGTGGCGCATCGCCCGTAACCGCAGGGGGTAAATGATGCAGACGGAAGCACAACGCCGCGCAACCAGCAATTACCGCAAGAACGTCAA
The DNA here is from genome assembly GCA_937890835.1 of uncultured bacterium. Classification (GTDB taxonomy): domain Bacteria; phylum Actinomycetota; class Coriobacteriia; order Coriobacteriales; family Eggerthellaceae; genus CALADF01. The sequence continues at coordinate 3,482 of CALADF010000018.1, read as the reverse complement.
GCAGTTGACCATCCGGTTCTACCCGAACAGCGACAGCGATGAAGAGATGTACGCGTGGCTGAAATCGCAAGAGAACACAACCGACTACATCAAGAAGCTTATTTCAGAAGACATGCAAAACCACAGATAGGCGACTTGCAAGAATGGCATTTAACGCATTAAAGCGGGCTACCCTAGTAGGGTAGCCCGCTTTTTACTAATAGACGAGTTTCTGGCCGGGGTAGATTGTGTAAGGTTCAACAATTCCGTTCTTGTTCGCGATCGCATGCCAGTCAACACCGAGCTTCGCGCCAATGCCACTCAGCGTGTCGCCGCTCTTGACGATGTAGACGGATTCGGATCCGATTCCGGCACGCTTGTTGACGATCGCTTGCACCGCCTTCGCCTTGCCGCCAAGAACTTCGGCACGAATTGGATTGACGCCGAACATGCCGCGTTCAACATCGTCGGCAAGCTGTTCGCAGCTCGTGCGATCGATGTAGTTGATGAGGTCTTGCACTTCGTCGTAACGATTGCCAAGCTTTGCCTTGCGCTCATCGTCTGCACCGAACTCACCGCGCATGACGCGGGCAGCAAGTTCGAGTGCGGTGCCATCAATCGTCTGCGCGGGGGTGTCGGGCGCGTCAACCTCCGGCTTGACAGCCTCGGACGGGTTGCAGAACTTGTCCCAAGCGGCACGCGTCATATGCGCGATGTCGAGATCGAGCGGGCCGTCATAGCCGCCCGGTCTGCCGTTAGACGTGTATTGATGCAATGCGCACGTGTTCCACGCGCCGAAGCCACCTGATGGCAACCAAGGCGATCTTTGATATCCGGTTCGCTCGGTGTTCGCATATTGCGCAACCCAGAGGGCGTGATTGGGAGCGATCGCGCTCCAATCTTCCTCGGTGCAGACCGATCGGGACATATATACGGCGCAGCGTACCCCCGTAAGTTCGAAAACCCGGTCGAGAAACAGCTTTGCCTTATCGGTTCCGATCCGACCGTACATCTCATAGTCGAGCGCCGGGAAACCCTCAGTGAAATAGTTCTTGCAGTTCGCTACGAAATAGTTTGCCTGAGCAACCGGGTCAGACGCGTTCATGAAATGGTAAAAACCCCACTTCTTCCCCAGCTTCTTTGCGGTCTGGATGAATCCGTCGCACGTGTCATGCACGATGCTCGTTCCTTCCGTGGCCTTGCATATAACGAAGTCACAAGGAACTTTTGTAAGATCAAGACCGCGCTGGAAATCGGAAATGTCGATGCCGTTTAACGCCATGTTAAGACCTCCAAACAGAAATGAAATAACCCCAGTCAACGCACGTCATCTGCTCCAAGCTGAGCGTGACGGCGTATGGGCTGCAAGGGTCGTGGACAATTACGTTCTCTTCGTCAAATCCCGTCAGCAAGACGATATGCCCGCCATAACTTCGCCCACCATCTTCAAGCTGCCCCTGCATCTCAGCGAAGATGAGTGAGCCGCCTTCAAGATCATCAAGGGCGCGCGCCATATCCTCGTAAATGACCGAGCTTGCGATAGTGGCATCCTGCTCATGCATCCATGAGCAGAACCCCGGCATGTAGTTCTGGCCTTCTTGCACGTAGACATTGCCGACGGCGTTCAGCATGTCGATGGGCGTCCAGTCCTCTTCACTGAAATAACTCCATGCCATCGCGGCGCACGTGAGGCCGCAACCCGAATCGGCGAGAGTGGCATTGGCGTACGGAAGCCCGCCCCAACGCTCATCGGTCTGCATGTAGATCGGAACGTTTTGGGCGGGCGCGTCTTCAACGGTTGCTGTGCCTTGATTGGCAGTGGACTGTGTTTCAATCGCTGGATTTGGCGCGGTCGCAACCATGGCCACCGTGATAGAAAGACCGGATGCAATTCCAGCGAGGAACGCCGCAAGAACCCTTAACCTAATTATCTGCCTTGGGCTTGTCATATGTCATTGCCTGCTTCGAGTCGCTGATTCCGGCGGTCGTCGGGTCGTTGACCACGCCGAGAATCGCGAGCACGGCGAAAAGCGCGTTTATGATCGCGGCAAGCTGCTCATTGAGCACGCCGAAATCCCATTGGTAGCCAAATGGTGCCGCGCATACCTGCACGAGCAGCAGCACGGCGGGGATGAGCGTCAACCAAAAGGTCTTGTTCTTGATTCGCGCGGTTATGTTAATCATTTCGATTCTCCTTTTCGTAAATCAGGTCAACCCTGTCGTATATGTGATTGACCTTGCTTGCCATGTCGTGCGAATGGGCGCGGGACTCCTTGATCTCGCTGTGAAGGGCGTCGTTTGAAGCCCTCAGCGATTCGACGGTAGCCTGAAGGCTTTCTGAGATGTTGTTGCTGCGCTCCATCTGCGCGGCGATGCGGCCCTCCATGACGGATCTCTCGCGGTCACGCTTGGCCCTTTCGTTAAGCTCGTCGCGCTTGCGCGCCTCGCGCTGTGATTCAAGCTCGGCCTGCCGCTCGTCGCGCTTCGATTCAAGCTCCGCCTTTCGCTCGTTGTTTCGCCTGAACTCATCAAGAAGCAGTTTGGCGAAGATTCCCAATCCGACGGTCACGACAGTCATGAGGAACCATTCGGGGCCGAAAGCCGCCGCATGGTCTATGACGCTCTCTCCCATAATCAGCCCTTCGTCACCTCTCGCCAGACGGTTTCGGTTCCGACAGCCCCCGGCTCCCAGACGTTGTTAGCAACGAGGGACTCCCAGACCTTGCCGTTATGCTTCACGCGGGCACCGAGCTGGTAGGGATTCGTAGAATCGGGCTGCACCCATTCGGGCACTTCCTCTGTCGGCGTGTCGGGCGTGCCCGCTTCAAGCACCTTCGCCCAAAGGCTCGGCACTGCCGTAGGCGCCCAATCGGTCTGCGACGTGTGCGCCTGAAGGCAAACGTAAAGCTCGCCCTCACAGCTCACGCGCTCGCCCTCGACGTAGGCGTGGCCGTTGCCGTCCCACGCGGCGAAGAGCGCGGTGCTCTTGGATGCCACGTCACTCGACAGCGACGGAGCCATGCCGTCAAAGATGGCGATGATCGCGCGAACCTTCGCCTCCTCTTGTTCGGTCAGTGCCATACTTTCTCCTTTCCTTGAAAACAAAAGCCCCCGCGATGAATTGCGGGGGCTGGATGCCCGTCTATGCGCTTTCCATCATCCGAAAAGCTCCTTGTATAGCGCGTCCATGCGCAGGACCGTGTCGTGCGCATGGAGCCGCTTCATGCCGCCGCGCCACGATTGATAGGATTGGTTTACCTGCTCCTTGGTCATCATGCCGCGACCGACGAGCGCCGCCTGCTTCTTGAGCTTCCTGCGCTGCCTCGTGATGGAGCTTCGGCATGGCCTCACGACCACCTTGCCGCCGTCGCCGAAATAGAACCTCTTCTTGAGGAAGACGAAGCCGCGAGACAGCTTCACGATCCTCGTCTTCTTCCGGTTGATGACAATCCCGAGTTCGTCGCATAGCGATTCGATTCTTTTGAGCGCGTTATGCAGAACGG